>NZ_JBCIYT010000012.1:0-162749 GCF_050455485.1 Neorhizobium sp. BT27B
CGCAAAAACTGCAACGCGGCAGTGGTCTTGCCCGATCCCGGCGCCCCCTGAAGCATGTAAAGATTTGATGCAGGAAGCCCTCCGCGCAGGATTTCGTTCAATCCGGCGATTCCGGTGTTAACGACAGTGGATTTCTTCTGTTTGGGCATGTTCGTCTTCCGTAAAGTGCGCGGCGCATATTGAAATCGATGGCGCCCATCATTCAGGGAAGAGCCACTTTGATCTTATATTTGCCTTTCAAAAAACTTCAATGTGGCCATGGCTTATGCAACATGCCCTTTGAATTTTGATGAAACCGGTCACGATCGGGGGATGTGAGTTTCGCAAGGATTGAAGGGAATTCTTCACTGGTCAGTACAGTAGAAAACTAAAACGTTGACGTCCCAATCTCAAATGCCTATAAGCTGAGCTATCGATTTTTTCTTGCCGAGCTTTGGTTACCACGCGACTGGCACCGCGTTTTGAACGAACCCTCCCTTTAAAACGATCGTTATCATCATCCGCAATGCCTTGCGTTGCGGTCGTCTCTATTGCTATGAAAGGGTTCATCATGACCACTGGCACCGTAAAATGGTTTAATTCCACCAAGGGCTTCGGCTTTATCCAGCCTGACAACGGCGGCGCTGACGCCTTCGTGCACATTTCTGCCGTCGAGCGCGCCGGAATGCGCGAAATCGTCGAAGGCCAGAAGATCGGTTTCGACCTCGAGCGCGACAACAAGTCGGGCAAGATGTCCGCCTGCAATCTGCAGGCTGTATAATCGGTAACTGCTTTCCTTTGACCACGGATGTACTGGCACTGTCGAAAGCAACTACCAATCGAGGTCAGGCAGATTGCCTGGCCTTTTTTTGTGCCTGACGCCAAGGCACACGCCTGCGGCGAGACCGGCCAGAAATCACAAGAGATCCGATGAGCGATAAAACCAGTGAACTTCAGGCGATCAACACCGCGTGGCAAATTGCGATCCAGGAAATTCTGAGAATGGTCGTTCGCGACCTTTACAGATCCGGCGACGAAGCTTCGTTTCACGCTCATATCAAGCGGATCGAAGAGGCTGCCGTCGACAGTATCTACACCGGGCTGATGTTGCGGGGAACTGACGAGTGGACCGAGGTTCTCGTCAAAGAGAAGGCGAGCAATTTCGTCACAAGCCTCCTGACATCGTTCACATACGATCGGGTCTAAAGCGTCGTAGCGCCCGCGAATAACCTCGGCGGCCTGTTTTTTTCTGTCTGACAAGAATATTGCGCGTGCCACCGCCATTGTTTTCGGACGAGGGGTGTTGAGCGATGTGGTCCGCGAGCCGAGTGTTCTCCATCCAACCCATGGCTTGAGCGTAATCCAATCCCCGATCTGTCACCCGGACGGTCTGTTGCGCTAACACCATATAGCAAATGAGCTTTACGCTTGAAACTGCCGAAAATTTTCACCGCGATATGCGTTGACTTGCTGATCGGAAGCTCTCAAATAAATGGAGGGCGAGAGGGCTTTCAATGCATAATCACGATCCGGCCACCCCCGATCACGGCTCGATGGCTGGCATTATTCGCAACCACGACTGGGTAAGCACCAGCCTTGGACCGATGTCGTCGTGGCCGCCCCAATTGAAGTGTGCGGTTGACATCGTAATTCCGTCGGGTGCGCAGATCGTGATGTTTTGCGGGGATGACTTCACCGCCGTTTATAATGACGCATATGCCCCATCGATCGGGAACAAGCACCCGAGAGCCTTAGGGAGGCCGGCGAAAGAAAACTGGGCTGAACTTTGGGACGACCTGGAGCCGCTTCTGCTGAAAGTTCGAGAAGGCGGCGAAACAATCGTTGCCAAGGATAGGCCCTTCTACATCGAACGACACGGCGTGCCGGAAACAGTCTACTTCGACATTTCCTATTCGCCCGTTTCCGATGAACACGGCCAGGTGCTCGCGGTGCTCTGCATCGTGAATGAAACCACGGAACGGGTTGGCTACGAGGCAAAACTCAAGCGCCTGGCGTCAATCATCGCCTCGTCGGAAGATGCGATCCTCGGTATTGACCTCGCCATGACGGTTACCGATTGGAACAGTGGCGCCGAAAAGCTCTATGGATTCTGCGCCGAGGAAATCGTTGGTAGGCCTGTCACCCTTCTCGTTCCAGACGACCGCATCGACGAGGAGGCTCGCATCATCGCCCGCATCAAGGCGGGAGAGCGGGTGGAAACCCACGAGACCGTCCGGCGGCACAGCAACGGACGGCTCCTGGACGTTTCTTTGACTGTCTCACCCATCTATGACGCAGACGGCAGGATCATCGGGGCTTCAAAGATTGCCCGCGATATTACGGCCCGAAAAGAAGCTGAGCGTGTTCAGGATCTCCTGATTGGCGAACTGAACCATCGTGTGAAGAACGTACTTGCGACGGTCGCCGCGATCGCTCGTCAAACTTTTGCCGGCGTGCCGGACATCGAACCCGCAAGGGCAGCCTTTGACGCCCGCTTACAAAGCCTGGCCAGAGCGCACGACCTGCTGACGAGAGGAAGTTGGGAAGCTGCCAGCCTTCGCGCGGCAGTCACCGAGGCGCTGTCTCCCTATCCGCCCGAGCAGTTCGAGATCAGTGGGCCTGATGTCGACGTCTCACCCAAGGCCGTGGTCGCCCTCACGCTGATATTGCACGAGCTTGCTACGAATGCCGCGAAATATGGTGCCTTGGGAGCGAACTCGGGAAAGGTGACTGTGTCATGGAACGTATCAGAGGCAAAACTCACTCTGTTGTGGAAAGAAACCGGGGGGCCACAGGTCCAGCCTCCGAGCCGTAAAGGCTTCGGATCTCGGTTGATCGAAGCGCTGTCATCTGGCCATCTTCGGGGCGAAGTCGAACTAAATTACGATGTTTTGGGCGTAAATTGCATAATCGGGGCGCCGCTTGAAACGGAATGGAGCGACCACGACCATATTCATTAACGAACCTGACGCAATGTCAGTTGCACCGTCAGGATCGTCGCAATCGCTTGATGCGGTCGACAAGCTGCTGGGGATGGTGCGGGTGGTCGAGCGGACCATCTTCACAAAGGTCGCCGGCGATCTTGGCGGTTCGCTCAGCCGAGTGTGTCACCACCACCGTGAGATCCGGTCGGATTTCCCTGGCTTTTGCAGAAAGCTGGAACCCGGACGCATCGCGCAAAGCTATGTCTGTCACCAAAATCTCGATATCTTGATGAGAGAGAGCAGTGATTGCCTCCGCGGCATCAGTCGCTTCAATGACCCGGTACCCGCAGTCTCTGAGATACTGACCAACGGTCGAGCGCTGTAGAGGATCGGCGTCGACGAGGAGGATCGTTTCGGATGCTGGCTCGTCAGTCATCGATGTTGCCCGCCAGCGGAGATAAAGCGCTTACGAGGTCCAAAACAGGTTTTTGCAGAAACAAGTCAAACAGATGCCGGTCATCATCGGTGGGTCGATGCTGGCCAGACATGACGGCAACCTTGATGTGACGATAGGACCGCTTCACCATCCTTGCCAGGTCCAGGCCTGTGGGGGCACCGGGCATATGAACATCGGTCAGCACGATTTCGAACTGTTGGTCGCGCGCCAGAACGGCAAGGGCATCGCCCGCCGTTCCCGTTTCTACGACCTCCCAGCCTTGCCCACGAAGCGTGTCTGCTATGTCCATCCGGATAAGGATTTCATCTTCGGCGATCAGCACGCGTCGCCGTGACGCCGAAGCTTGAGCGAGGTTCGATTTGTCTGCCGAAATCACAATTCGCACCTCTTACCCGCGAACGTTTCGCGGCTATGCAATGCAATGCGCAAAGTAAGAAATTGTTCCCCTGCCGCTTTAATAGATCATCGCAAGCAGCGACGTAAGATTTCAGAATTATAGTGGCCGTCTACCGAATTTTATGGAGGGGCCGGAATTCACCTGTGTCAAATACCAGCTCTTTGCCACGGCCTGCGCAGGTCTGTGCGTATCCCGAAAAGTAGACGCTTGCACTGAGACGACCGTTACCTTTGGCGGAGGCAGAATGCCGCCGAGCTGACGCGAAACCACCGGCTCGACGGCAGAACTGCTGACCGGCACGCAATATAGATCCGGGAAGGTGATAATGAGCGGGAATTCTTATCAAAGCGTTGAAAGGGTTTTCCGTGAATCTGAACGCGGCGCCGCAGCCGACTGCGGAAGCGAACGTTACAGCGAAGGTGGCCGTTGTAACTACGTCTTTGCTAAATTTTTAATCATTTATGTTCATGCTTTACTAGATATAGCACTCTCTGCCGTGTTGTGCGGAAACGTGGGCACCGGAGAGGCGCGTGCAGTCACTGAACCTAGGGGGCGTACAGGATGTTCGGCAGTTCCAACATATCGCGGATGCAGACGAAGTCGCTGAAATCGATCACGGCCAACATCATGATTGCCGACGCGGGTCTCAACATCCGCTACATGAACGATGCGGTCATGGAGCTTCTTAAAGAGGCTGAGGCGGATCTCAAGAAAGAGCTGCCTCGCTTCGACTTTGCCAAGCTTGTCGGGAGCAACATCGACATCTTTCACAAGAACCCGTCTCACCAGCGCAACATGCTGGCTGCCCTGAAGACGCAGCACAGGGCAACGATCTGGGTGGGTCACCGCGCTTTTGACCTGATCGTGACGCCTCTGCTCGAAGGACAGAAGACAACCGGATTTGTCGTTGAATGGGCCAATGCAAAGGAAAGGCTGCAGAATCTGGACTTCGCAGGCCAGATGGTGGCGATCAGCCGTGTTCAGGGCATCATCGAGTTCACCACCGAAGGTGAGATCGTCACGGCCAACGACAACTTCCTCAAGGCGATCGATTATCGACTGGACGAGATCAAGGGCCGTAGCCACAGTATGCTGGTTGATCCAGATTACGCGAAATCTCCTGAGTACAAGCAATTCTGGGACGCGTTACGCCGAGGCGAATTTCAGGCAGCCGAATTCACCCGCTATGGCAAGAACGGCAAGGTGGTCGTCATCAATGCCTCGTACAATCCGATCCTGGACGCCAAGGGCAAGGTCACCAAAGTCGTGAAGTTCGCAACCGATGTGACCGAGCGGGTTCATGCCGTCAATACCTTTGGTGAAGCACTGACCAAGATTGCCCAAGGAGATCTATCGTTCAACATCGACCAGCCGTTTGCGCCGGATTTCGAAGGACTTCGGCGCACGATGAACGAGGCGCTGAGCCAGATGCGCAATACGCTCGGCGCTGTGGCACACTCGACTGATCAGATTGACACGGGAACCCGCGAGATCAGCCAGAGCGCGGAGGATCTTTCCAGGCGAACGGAACAGCAGGCGGCGTCCCTTGAGGAAACCGCTGCGGCGCTTGATGAGATCACCGTCAATGTCAGCAATGCTGCCAAGCGCGCGGATGAGGCCCGTCATGCCGCGGCCACCGCAAGCGATAACGCGGAGCGCTCCGGCAAGGTGGTCGCCAATGCGGTTGGCGCGATGTCTCGCATCGAGAATTCATCGAACCAGATCTCGAACATCATCGGTGTCATCGATGAGATCGCTTTCCAAACGAACCTGCTCGCACTCAACGCAGGCGTTGAAGCGGCCCGCGCCGGCGAGGCCGGCAAGGGTTTTGCCGTCGTGGCACAGGAAGTGCGTGAGCTTGCGCAGCGATCCGCTCAAGCCGCAAAGGAAATCAAGGAGCTTATCTGCAACTCGAGTGACGAGGTCAGCACAGGCGTGAAGCTCGTCAGCGAGACTGGCGAGGCCTTGCGCACGATCCAGCAGAACATCGTCTCCGTGAATGAGCACATGGAAGCGATTACCAGTTCGGCAAAGGAACAGGCGACGGGCCTGTCCGAAGTCAATTCCGCCGTCAATCAAATGGATCAGGTGACGCAGCAGAACGCCGCGATGGTGGAAGAGACCAATGCCGCCAGCGCGACGCTCGCTCAGGAGACGGCGAAGCTGCGTGAGCCAATCCAGGGCTTCCAGCTTGGTGCCGATGCCCCAAGCCTCGCAACGCGCCAAATTGCGGTGGCAAATGCAAGCCATAGGCCCGTGGCATCGCCGGCCCGCCGGATGATGGCCAAGGTGGCGGCCGGATCATCGGGCGGCTGGGACGAGTTTTGAGTTCGAAGCGAAGGTGCGAACTCCGTCCGGTTTCGACGGATGATAGGCGGACGTGGGTTGGTCGAACATTCCAATGCCCGACCGGTCGATACCCACGCCACCCTCTATGACTGATATCGCCGATCGAGTTCGATAAGGGCTGACTGGATCTCGTTGATCTGGACAGCCTCTGGCGTTCCGGGCAATTGCCGAAGCGCCGGCTTCGACTCGACCACAGAGAAATCGGAAGCCCAGGCGGCGAGGATCGTCCGTTTATCATCGATCGACAGGGATGGCGCTTTCACGACATCGATTGGCCGTCGAAGCTGCATTCCTCGCATCAGAACTGTCGGCCCCATTGCCACTGCAGTGCCGACCACCTGCTGCAACCTGATGTCTCTCATGAGGCCACCCTCACTGCACATGGGGACCGCTGTTGCCCCGCATGCGAGAAGCCGCGATCACGGACGTATCAGGGGCAAGAATCTCATGCTTTTCCGCGAAGGCTGCGAACAGGCCGCGCGCGGTCTCCGCTTCGATCTCGCCGCGAAGCGCCGCCTGGCATGCTTTCATGGCAACGGTGTGTACCGTGTCTCTGAACGAGGCCGGCCACTCGACAAGGTGTCGGTAGGCGTCCATGACGCTATGAACTTCCGCAGGGAAGCCCAGGCCGACGAGAATGGTGACAGGCTTTGCGAACATATCGGGTTTCATAGCTCTCTCCTTCCCAAACCCGGAATGTTGACGGGCGCCGTACCAGCGGCGCCCTGATTTAGCGGATTATGTAGATATCAAGCCGCCTTTTGCGCCTCGATCTGCGCTGGAGCGACCGAGGTCAAAGCGGGTGTGCTCTGGATCGTGATCTTGCGCGGCTTCAAGGCCTCAGGGATCTCACGGACAAGCTCGATCGACAGGAGACCGTTGTTCAGATCCGCTCCGTTCACGCGGACATGGTCGGCAAGTTCGAAGCGGTGTTCGAACGGACGCCCGGCAATGCCGCGATGCAGGTATCCATCCGTTGAGGTCTCCTGCTTCTTGCCGGCGACCGTCAGCAGATTGGACTGGAAACTGATATCGAGGTCGTCCTGGGCAAAGCCCGCCACCGCGATCGAGATCCGGTAGCTGTCATCGCCGGTCTTGACGATGTCATAGGGCGGCCAGTCGCTGATCGAGCGGGCGCGCTGGGCATTTTCCAAAAGATTGAACACCCGATCGAAGCCGACGCTCGAGCGGTAGAGAGGTGCGTAATCATAAGATGTTGCCATAGCCATATCCTCCTTGAAGCAACATGGATACGGGATGCTACACGTAGCGCTCCCGGCGATGCCAGCCCTTTATCAGCGGCTGGCGGCGATCGATTTGGTTTTGCCGAATTTCGGATTCAAGATCTGCGACAGAAAAAATTGCACCCTTTTCGACGCCGTACGACCGCTTCGGCATTCTATCCGCGCTGCAAGGTCAAAGTGGCGTTTTTACCGCTCGCTCGCTATTGGCGCCGTGAATGCATGATCTCCAGGTACCGATGAGAAGAGCCCTCCCATCTACGACATAGCGATCGCCTTGGGCCAGGCGCTCCATGATTGCTGCGAAGCATGGGAATTCAATCCGCCGGGGGCCTCGGTTTAATGGACGGACCGACTGAAGACACGATGGGGATAGGCAGCTTTGAATTGCGATATCATGGCGCAGGCCTGCTGCAGGACACGCTCGGCCGCCTCCGGATTATCACGTGCAAGTTCGTCTGCATTGACCCGTATTGCGTTTGCCATATTCGCAGACATCACGGCAAAGCGCCCTTCGCCATAGACGAGCGCCTCCTGTGAGGCGGTCTCAAGCCAGCGGGCGAAATCCACCATGATCTCCTCCCTTACCGGGACGCTCGCACTCTTGATGATTTTGATGTTTTCTTCCATTCGGGTCTCACTCCATACACACGTGGTCAAGCGACCGGGCTCATCAAGCCCCGATCGCCGGGTGAGCTAGGAAGTGGAAAAATAAAATTCAAGGTTCATTGCAGCTTGAATTCACCGTCGACGCGCCGCCATTCGTTGGGCCCGATCAGGCGCTGATGGCTGTAGCGAACCGAATGCAGCGGCCCATCCAGAGACGACTGCCAGAAATCGAGGAATTTGCGCATTTCTGGGAAATCTGGCGCAAGGTCGTAATCCTGCCAGACATAGCTCTGCAGGACGGTTTCGAAATCGGGAATACGATAGAGGATATGCGCTGTGGTAAGGCCATAACCGTTGAGCTGCCGCTCAAGATCCGACGAAAACTGCATGCTTCATCTCCTTTTCATGACAGGCAGAAGGATGACGCAAGTGTGCTGCGGCATCAATCTTTTTTCAACTCGCCACCTCGATTATCGTTCCTTTACAGCATGTTAGCAGCCATCACCCGAGAGTGCCAATTTTTCCTGTCCACCCTCTTGAAATCAGAAAATCTCGAAAATAAATTTTTCGCGCGAAACGCTCAAAGAGGCTTCGCACCCGTCCGGGCCGGTCATCCGGTTTCGGCGCGGGGGATCAACGTCATCTTGTTTGTCCATGGAGGAAAACATGTCGTTTAGACCGCTGCATGATCGCATTCTCGTACGCCGGGTCGACTCTGAGGAGAAGACCAAAGGCGGGATTATCATCCCTGATACCGTCAAGGAAAAGCCGCAGGAAGGCGAAGTCATCGCCGTCGGCTCCGGCACCCGGAACGAAGCTGGCCAGATCCAGGCGCTCGACGTCAAGGCCGGCAATCGCATCCTGTTTGGCAAATGGTCCGGCACCGAGATCAAGATCAACGGTGAAGACCTGCTGATCATGAAGGAAAGTGACGTCATGGGTATCATCGAAGCCCAGGCCGAACAGAAGCAGGCTGCCTAGGTACGCCCGCTCATCAGTCAAAAAGCTGCCTATTGAAGGAGTGAACAAATGGCTGCGAAAGAAGTCAAATTCAACACCGATGCCCGCGAACGCATGCTGCGTGGTGTCGACGTGCTCGCCAATGCTGTCAAAGTAACGCTTGGTCCGAAGGGCCGCAACGTCGTCATCGACAAGTCGTTCGGCGCGCCCCGCATCACCAAGGACGGCGTCTCGGTCGCCAAGGAAATCGAGCTCGAAGACAAGTTCGAGAACATGGGCGCCCAGATGCTGCGCGAAGTGGCATCGAAGACCAATGACCTTGCCGGCGACGGTACCACCACGGCCACCGTTCTTGCCCAGGCCATCGTCAAGGAAGGCGCCAAGGCGGTTGCCTCCGGCATGAACCCGATGGACTTGAAGCGCGGCATCGATATCGCCGTGGATGCAGTCGTTAAAGAGCTAAAAGCCAACGCTCGCAAGATTACCAGCAATTCCGAAATCGCCCAGGTCGGTACCATCTCGGCCAATGGCGACGAGGAGATCGGCAAGTATCTGGCCGAAGCGATGGAAAAGGTCGGCAACGAAGGCGTCATCACTGTCGAGGAAGCCAAGACCGCCGAGACAGAGCTGGAAGTCGTCGAAGGCATGCAATTCGACCGTGGCTATCTCAGCCCGTACTTCGTCACCAACCAGGACAAAATGCGGGTCGAGCTCGAGGAGCCTTATATCCTCATCCATGAAAAGAAAGTCTCCAACCTCCAGGCGATGCTGCCGGTGCTGGAAGCCGTGGTGAAGTCCGGTAAACCTCTGCTGATCATCGCCGAGGACGTGGAAGGCGAGGCGCTCGCGACGCTCGTCGTCAACAAGCTGCGCGGCGGCTTGAAGATCGCGGCCGTCAAGGCTCCGGGCTTCGGCGATCGCCGCAAGGCCATGCTGGAAGACATCGCTATCCTTACGGGTGGCACGGTCATTTCCGAAGACGTTGGCATCAAGCTGGAGAACGTCACGCTGAACATGCTGGGTCGCGCCAAGAAGGTAGCGATCGAGAAAGAAAACACCACCATCATCGATGGTGTCGGCTCCAAGGGCGAGATCGATGGTCGCGTCGCGCAGATCCGCGCCCAGATCGAGGAGACCACCTCAGACTACGACCGTGAGAAGCTGCAGGAACGTCTTGCCAAGCTCGCGGGCGGCGTTGCTGTCATCCGTGTCGGCGGATCGACCGAAGTCGAGGTGAAGGAGAAGAAGGATCGCGTCGATGACGCCCTTCATGCGACCCGTGCCGCTGTCGAGGAAGGCATCCTGCCGGGCGGCGGTGTTGCCTTGCTGCGCGCGGTGAAGGCCTTGGACGGTCTGCCGACAGCCAACGACGATCAGCGCGTCGGGATCGACATCGTCCGCCGGGCGATCGAGGCGCCCGTTCGCCAGATCGCCGAGAATGCTGGCGCGGAAGGTTCGATCATCGTCGGCAAGCTGCGCGAAAAGACTGACCTTTCCTTCGGCTGGAACGCCCAGACCGGCGAGTATGGTGATCTCTACGCTCAGGGCGTCATTGACCCGGCCAAGGTGGTGCGCACTGCACTGCAGGATGCAGCCTCGGTCGCTGGCCTGCTGGTCACGACAGAAGCGATGATCGCAGAGAAGCCGAAGAAAGACGCCGCTCCGGCGCTGCCCGCTGGCGCCGGCATGGATTTCTAATCACTCACAGGCCCGCCCCATCCGCCGGGGTGGGCCATTTTGGGAGACTAAAGAGTGCCCGAGCCCATTTCGAGAGAAGATGCACGTTTGTGCGCCAGCGTTGTCAAGGAGATCGCTCGAGCGAGAGATATTGTCAAAGATCCGGTCGCGATCGGGAGCTTGACGGCATCCGTCGCCAGACTGTTCAATAGAGGCATGCGCGATCGCGAGGAGCTCCTGGCGGCAGCCATGCAGGCTGTCCCTATGTCGGCTGACTCAACCTCGCAGCAGTGAGAACCTAGGCTCTCAACAAACCACGGAACCATCGATTCGCCAAACCAGCCAAGTTAAGAGAAAGGAAACACGTATTTCTAGTCCGGGAGCAAGCCAGCGCTGACATCAACGCTTTCAGCGCGCTTTAGTCCGGCGCGAGCGCAAAGGCGTCGGGTCGACACAGCCGCGAGAGCGTTGCAATGATTGGTAAGTTTCGCGAAGCTTGGACCTTATGGCTGCACCCTTCAAAACGAGGAGGACGGTTCCTTCGTCCGATTTCACACCTAAGGGACGCAGATGAAGCGCTCTGCAGGCGTCGGGGTCGCCGATCTTATCCCGTCGGTTGCGTCCGTGCCGTGAGTTTATGTCCGTCCGGATCGCGAATATACGCGACGAATGACCCGTTCGGACGCTCCGCGGGAGGGCTCTCGATCGCTTCGCCACCGTGCGTAATGCCGGCTTCGTGCCACGCTAGAACGTGAGCGGCGCTCGCGGCCCCAAGACCAATCGTTCCACCGTTAGCTACGGTCGCCGGCCCTCCATTGATTGGTTTCGTGATCATCAACCGACCACCCTCGTGGACGTAGATCAGCCTGCCTCTCGCATCCATTTCGCCGAGCTTGCCACCCAGCGCAACCAACGTGGCGTCGTAGAAATTTCTGGCTCGCTCCAGATCGTTGCTGCCGATCATGATATGGGTGAACATTTTCTATCTCCGGTAAGATATCAAGCAATCAGAATACCGTTAGCGTCGTCGGTACGCCACGATTAAGGGAATTTGCTACCGTGCAGATCGACCAAGCACGATCGATCAAGGTTTGCGGGTCAGACCCATCCAGTGTCGTGCATCTCACGGATAGGACGGCGTTGGTGGCAACAAGAGGCGCACCATCAAGTTCCAGCTGAACCGTCACGGCTATGTCTCCGATTTCGACACCGAGGTCATGGGCAATATAGCGAAGGTCGTTGCAGTAGCAACCTCCGACTGCCAGACCGAGGAGCTGCCCGCCATTGAAGCCTAGGCCCAACCCGCCGGCCTTGCCTTCCGGCCTATCAACGACAATGGTGTGTCCACCAGCCCAACCAACTGCTGCCTCCGTAGCCGCCATATTGCGCAATTCCACGATCGACTGAACCATTTCCTTAACTCCCTCCGCGAAAGTTTGATGGCACGCTCCTGGCACAAGCTCATTGTGTCAATGGTAAACCAGACCCTTTTTGGGCAGGACGGCCGGCGTGCCATTGCTATCCGGATATCTGAAGGCTGCACGAGATGACTTGTTTCGTGGGGGGGGTGGAACGGGATCTTTCTCGGCGGCAGCGCGTCAAGACAGCGGCCAGCCGGCGGTTGAGCGGTCGTTCAGTCAAATACGTCTTAAATCTTCCATCCGGTGTTTAACCCTCGCATGTAGCCGTCATCCGGTCTCTAAACAGGATGCCGTATGCCGGATTTCTTCACGCTGTTCGTTGTCGTCCTGCTGCTCAATCTTTCACACAGCATGCTGTGGGGAATGATTGCCTATCGGTACAAGGATCTGCTAGCTCCGCGCTATTGGCTTGCCGGTAGCGCGGCAGGTGTAATTGGTGGGCTCGCTCTCTCTGTGCAAGGGGAGAGTGGCCTCATCGCCAACACAGTTGCCGGCAATGGCTTTATCATTCTGGGATTCTATCTGACCTGTGTGGCACGCGTCAGTTTCACGGTGACAAAGTTCAAGGAGCGAGAACCTCCATCCTAGTCGCTGGCAGCATATTGGCCATGCTCGCGACTTTCCACATGTGGTATGGCCGCAATCCTGTTTACACGCTGGCACAGTCGATACCGCTGATGCTAACCGCCACCTATCTTTTGCGAATACACGGAAGGGATCTCGGAGCGGTCGTCGCCGGCATAGCCATGTTGGCAGGCGTATTGTCCCACATCGTGATCGCCGGCGGCAACGTTCTGATCGTGATTGGCGCAGCGCCTGGTCTCCAACTATATCGGGCTGCGTCGATTGACCTACTGATCTTCCTGTTCGCATCGGTCGTCTGGAACTTTGGATTTCTCATTTCGGCAGTCGAACGGCTGCGCACTGAAGTCGAGCGCCTGGCAAATGAGGATGAGCTGACAGGGATCGCCAATCGCAGACTTTTTATGAAGCACCTGAGCAGTGTTTGCAAAACGGCGCACGGTGGGCAGGGTTTCAGCTTGCTCCTGTTTGATCTCGACAGCTTTAAAACGATCAACGACAAATATGGCCATGCGGCAGGTGACGCTGCCTTGAAGCATGTGGCAGATTTGATCACGAGACAGTTGGGACAGGGCGATGTCTTTGCTCGTCTTGGAGGAGACGAGTTCAGTCTGTTGATGATTGGCGCAGATGTGAACGACGCTGAGGCTATCGCCAAGCGGATCGTTGGCGAAGTCGGGAGCACGCCGCTGCATTGGGGCGCCCTGCAGGTGCCTCTCTCGGTCAGCATCGGGATCGTTTCACGAGGTCCGTCCGGGTTAAACCCTGAGATCCTTTTGGACAGCGCGGACCGCGCGCTCTACGAGACCAAGCGGCGCGGCCGGAACGGCTATACAGTTTTCGAGGCAACCGACACAGAATCGAATGTCATCCATCTTGCTAAATTTTCCCCATCCGGTTCTGCAGCCGGATCATAGCTTCGCCCTCACGAACCGCCTCTTTTGCCAATAGGTTCGGCGCGAGCAATCCCAGCGGGATGCCAGATACAGGTGAGGACTTTAGCTCTCCCCGTTAGAATGATCATACCCGGCCACAACTCTCGTAAAATAGAACTGACAGAGCATGATTGAAACACCTCGTCTTATTCTTCGTCCGCCGATTTATTCCGATTTCAAGCCTATGATCGAGATGTTCTCGGAAGAGCCTGTGTTACGACAGATCGGCAAGCTCAACCGCAGCGAAATCTGGACCAGGCTCTTACGCGACGTCGGGCACTGGCAGTTGATGGGTTTCGGGCAATTTTCGATAATTGAACGCGCGCAAAACACTTACGCAGGCAAAGTAGGGTTTGCGGTGTTCGAACGCCCGCTGGGCCGAGCGGACACAAATATTGAAATGTCCTGGACTCTTCAAAGCGGGTTCCATGGGCGCGGATATGCGACCGAGGCAGCGCAAGCAGTGCAGCATTGGTTCGAGCGCGATCACAGGCAGCCAACAGCATGTCTTATTGCTGTGGGAAACGTTCTATCACTTCGTCTCGCTGAACGCTTGGGCTACAAAGAAATCGATAAGGTGTGCCGTGACAAGGGAGACGCCATCATCTTACAACGAGATCCTTAAAACATTATCCTAGCTCGGTAGGGAGCCGAGCTGTTCAAGTTCTCGATCGGAAGCGAACCTGTGTTTCCGAGCATTAAGCGCGCTATAATCGTAACGACTTGGGCCATCTCTGAGCGCAGACCGATGATTTGATCGTCACTATTCCGTCGGTCGGTTGCTGAGGCCCGTGGCGGAGCAGCGAGAAATTCCTTCGGCCACCCTCATGGTGATACCAGCAGTTCGATACTCCTCTGCTGGACCACGTCGCCGTTCAGGATGAGCACGATCAGCTGCCGCGAAACAAGCAATTCGGTTGCTGAAAGGCACGTGCCGCATTCTCGATATTCCAGCCGAACACCCACGCCTCTGCTCTCTGCAGCCAGCCATCCCTCTCTTGGGGACACTCTGTTCTTTCAAGATACGGCATTACTGGATTTTCGCTTGCAGAGAGACCCAGAACCCGGGCGTTTATTCCCCGTTGTTGCCAGTCAAGGATTATTTCAACATCGAAAGTCATTCGATCCTCATGATCGTCGCTGGGCTCTCGCAGGCTTTAGAGCTGCCGAGGCCTTCTGCGAATCAAGGCTTGCTCGAAGCTTACCTCAGCCCATAAAGAGTTCTCACTTCAAGCGGCCGATCGCACTGGTACGTTAGCGTACACAGGGCCTTTAACCAGCTTCTAACCAACTTGCTTGGCGTCGTTTTAACAGCCGCTGTTTTACCGTCTCATCAAATAAAGGATGACGGCCCGCGAATGACAATGCAGCTTCAATCACAGTGGTTTCTACGATGGGTTTTGCCGTTTTGTGCCTCCTTGGCGCTTTGTGGTTTGCTTCTCATCAGTTTGACTTGGGCGGCAGCAAGAACCGATGAAGTCGCGGCGCTTCGGCAACGCGATCTCGTCACGCTCACGGTCGCGAAGCTAAAGGTTGGCGTTGCGAATGATCAGGAAAGCGCAACGGTTTGGGACGATGCCGTCAGAAATGCAACCAGCGGGAACCTCGAATGGATCGAGGCGAACCTTGGCTCCTGGATGCACAGCTATTTCGGCCACGACGCCGCGCTAATCCTGAGGCCTGACCTTTCATCCTTATACCAGTTCTCATCAGATCCAGACCATGCTCCAACGCCCGGCGATTTTCAGAAGGCCTATCTGCCGCTTGCCAAAATGCTCCAGGCGCGACTGTCTGTCGGAGATACCGAAGGCACCAGTGACACGATCCTATCGATAGGAGAAGCGGATCTTGCCTATGTGGGCTTTCGACCCGCGATCGTTAGTGTGAAGCCGATCGTGTCGGACACTGGTAATCTTGAGCAAATTCCTGGCCAAGAGATGCTACACGTGGCAGTCCGCTATCTCGACGGTGATCTGCCCGCAGTGATCGGCCGAGAATATGAGTTCGCTGACCTAGAATTTGCGGCAAAACAGCCGACAGGACGCAACATCGCCTTCGTACCGCTGATTGCCCGAGATGGACAGGTATTCGGCTATTTCCGTTGGAAACCATTTCGACCTGGGCAGCACGTACTTGAGGCCACTACCCCTGCCCTCATGCTCGCGTTCATCGCATTGTTTGCGGGGACCAGTTTGGCTGGACGCGCAATTTGGCGTCGCTCGGAGCGCTTGGCTGCGAGCCGCGCCGAGCTTAGGCATCAAGCCTCTCACGATGCACTAACAGGTCTTGCAAATCGCGGTCACTTTGGCGAGCAACTCGATCGAAGGCTCCCAAACGCACAGGCCGACGAGCTGCACTGCGTCTTGTTTGTAGATCTTGATCGCTTCAAGGCTGTCAACGACACGTTCGGCCACCCGGTTGGCGATAAGCTGATCAGTTCGGCCGCAACCCGTATGCGCGACCTTCTCCCTAACGCTCTCATAGCCCGCATAGGAGGCGACGAATTTACGATCCTGCTGCAGGGCGACGACGCGCGGAACGCCGAGGAACTGGCCAGAAAGCTCGTTCATGGTCTGAGAATGCCCTTCGAGATCGAGGTGGCGCATATCGTTATTGGTGCAAGCGTCGGCGTGGCGTTTGCAGCCGGCTCTTGCGATCCGGTTGAACTGACCCGCCAGGCCGATATAGCGCTTTATCACGCCAAGGCCGCCGGCAGGAATACTTACGCGCTGTTCGGGGAGCATATGGACGAGCTGTTGCGCAAGCGTAGAGCGTTGGAAAACGATCTAAGATCAGCGGTTGAGACCCGGATCCAGTTTGAAACCTTCTACCAGCCGGTGTTTGCTGCAAATAGTGGGGCCCTCTGCTCGCTGGAGGCTCTTGCCCGCTGGAACCATCCGACACTTGGCTATATCAGTCCCGATCAGTTCATTCCTCTGGCCGAAGAGATGGGCCTTATCAGCGACATCGGTGCATTTGTGTTGGAAGACGCATGCAGGACGCTGGCCGAGCTTCCTGACATCTCGGTGGCAGTCAATGCTTCTACGCTTGAACTTGAATCGCCTGGCTACGCGCTGCGCGTTTTGACAGCTCTGGCCAAGTGGCAGGTAAGCCCGGCCAGACTGGAAATCGAGATGACTGAAACGGCGACCGCAGACGACCGGGGCGAGCTCGAACGAACAATCTCGATGCTGCGAGCAGCTGGCGTTAGTTTCGCTATTGATGACTTCGGAACCGGCTATTCCTCGTTTTCACGCGTGCAAAAGATCGAGGTCGACCGGATTAAAATCGACAAGTCCTTTGTTGACGAGATGCATCGCAGCGATAGCAGAGCGCTGGTTGTTGCGATGATCGACATGGCACGAGCGAAGGGCCTCAAGATCACCGCAGAAGGTGTAGAGACCGTGGAGCAACGAGCGGCTCTTGAAAGTCTCGGCTGCGACGATCTTCAGGGTTTTCTTTTATCCCGGCCTTTGCCTCGTCAGGCTGTTGTCGCGCTCGTGACCGGGGCAAAACAAACTCTGAACGTGGCAAGCTCCGGCACCGCCTAAGCAAGGATCAAGCTGCGTGGGCAAGTGGCCACGAATAACCTCTTGACGGGCCACCGTCATCCTTGTTCACTCGTGCTATGTTCAAAGCTCCGAACGCCGCGCAGATCAGAGTTTCTATCGACGAGATCAATCCGGACATCTGGCGCCGCTTGATCCTGCCGGTTCATTGGAACCTGGAACAGTTGCACCTTGGGATCCAGGCCGCCTTCAATTGGTGGAACTATCACCTTTATGAGTTTCGCATCGGCGGTCTGCGTTATGGCGACGTCGAGATCCTGACTGAAGACGCGACTGACGAGGATCCCCGAGTGTTCGATCAGACGGAGGTTCGCCTTCTGGATTTCGAGCAAGGCGCAGAATTCAGCTACCATTATGATTTCGGAGACGGCTGGCGGCACACCATTGCGATCGAGGAGTTCTTGACGCTCGCGACTACGCCGAAACAAGGCAGCTGTATTGCCGGCGAAAGAGCGCGCCCTCCTGAAGATGTTGGCGGCGTGTCGGGCTACGAGCGGTTTCTCGAGATCATCGCCGACCCGGATGATCCGGAGTTCGAAGAGACCATTCGCTGGTGTGGTGGTCATTTCGATCCGGAATGGTTCGATCTTGCGATGACGGACAAAGATCTCCGGAATGCTCTTCGGTCGAATGCCAGGCGACGCCTGTATCAACCGAAGCTGAAAGCGGTCTCGAAGAAATGAGTTGAGCAAGCAGGCGGGCTTATCGGCAAGAACCCGTGGATTTGAGAGATTCCGTCGAAGGATCGGCCGATCAACTTACAGGATCAAATGGCCTGTCTGCGACCGCCCTCCGTTATCGATGCTGGAGGCGCTCTCGAAGCCACGAATTTTCCTTGCGGAGTTTTGCCGCCAGCATCGTCCTTAAAAGACGGTTCTCTTCCTCGAGCTGCTCGAGATCATCCGGTTCATTTTGCTCGACCGGTGTTTGTCTGCGGTCTTGTGGAAGCCGCCGTCCAGCAGGCGATCGGCGCTCGCTGACAGCCCGTCCCGACTTGCGCCGACGTATCGCCGGCACAGCAGCGCCAATGTCTTGCTCATTAGCCCTTTCCGGCGCTGCGCTGACATCATCGGTTGAAACCTCCAAACCAGCAATGTCGACCATGTCGATGCTTGCTGAGGTCGGGGCGGATTGTTCAGGGATATGAGCTGGTGCTGACGTATCCCGCGGCTTGGAAGGTTCGCTCTGGACAGGTAAAACAACCTCGACATCGCGGGCCACGGACCTCAAATACAGATCGCCCCAGATGGAGCTCGGTGCTTTGCTGTCGAGTTTTCGACGACCGGATTTGTATTCGACGACGAAACTACGCTGAGGCTTTTTCATATGGCTGTTGAAGACCTGGGATGCGCATGGAACGCTGTGTTGGATGGCGGCAGATGTCTACATCAACTTTTGCTGGAATCAAAACGGCGCCATTTGCCTCTTAGCCGGCTTGCAAAAACTCGACGTCCTCCGGTAATCTTGAGCCTGCCGATCAACAGTGCCAGACCCATGACCCAGACAGATCTTCCCTCCTGCGAACGCTCAGAACTCTCCGGCCGCTACACTGAAAACGACATCACCGTCATTGTGGAAATCTTCCGCCCCTCAGCCGGTGATGATTGGCGGATGGAGGTCACAAGCTTAGAAGACCAGGTCACCGAATGGAATGAATCCTTCGCATCTGCGCACGAAGCATGGGAAGAATTCATCTATGTCGTCAATACGGAAGGTCTCGCGGTCTTTCTCTAGACGCCTTCATCAAGGGAGATATGGTCTGGTGATCGACAGCGACAGACGGCGAATGATTTTCGATCAGGTTCGCACCAAGGCTGTGTTGCGGGGAACGCCCATCGACGATGACCCCGAGTTCGTGGGATGGGTCGAGCTTTGGATCAGCGGCGAGTACGACATGTCTGAGCTAAGGTCTCGTTACAACGACCTCGCAGTCCGTCGAGCACAACGATCGAGGTCTTTGCCTGGCGCAATAGTACCGACCGTCACCGATGCGGAACCGATTGATATCCCTGGTGCCGATAATGATCCCGGTTATCCAACTGTCCGGGATGTCGACTGAAATCTGACGGCATCTTTTCCGGCCGCCTTCACATCGTAAAGAAGTGCGTCGGCCTCTTTCAGGAGCTCCGTCACATCACGCTTTGCGTGCGTCCAGATCCCGCCGATGCTCGTGCGGACGTCAGCTTTTTCCTCGGCGATCGCGATAGGCTCGCGCATCAGCTCGAGAATGCGTTCGGCGGCGGCCTCGCCTGCGGCTCGACCACCTGCGACAACCACGACGAATTCATCCCCGCCTGTGCGTGCCACAAGATCGTTTTCTCTGATGGCGGAGGTCAGGCGCGCAGCAGTCGTTTGCAGGACAATATCGCCCATCGCATGGCCATGAGCATCGTTCACTTGCTTGAAGCCGTCGAGATCGAGTGCGAGAATGGCAAAGCCATCCGCAGATTGCAGGCTGACGTATTCGATCGACAGTCCACGGCGGTTCAGCAGCCCCGTCAGGGCATCCGTGCGCGCTGTCTCTTCCAGAATCTCGATCCGGCGTCGATCTTCGGTAAAGTCGATCGCCATTCCGACGATCTTGACTGGACGACCGTCGCTGTCGCGCAAAAGCCGGCGATCACAGCGCATCCACCGTTCGCCGTGAACTGTGTCGAGACGATACTCGGCAACATTCTGATCGAGCTTTCCGGCAATCAGCGGCGTCAGATCCGCCTGGGCGCCGTCGTTCACGTTGACCCTGTTGACGTAGCGCTCAAGGTCGAGCCGTGCGGCCGTCGGGCCACCGATAAACTGCGCCAGCCGATCTGACGTCTCAAACTTGCCTGTCAAAATATCCATTTGCCAGAAGCCACCACGGACGGCTTCCAGCGCCAGCTCAAGCTGCGCTGCCCGCTCGGCGAGCTGACGCTCATGGTCCTTGTGGCGGGTGATGTCCTCGATCTGCGAAATGAAGCGTACGACCTTACCCTGACGATCGCGCATCGCAGCGATGTGGATCAGGACGTGGACAATCTCTCCGAATGGCCGCAGGTAACGCTTTTCGATCGTGTAGCCGTCCCGCCTTCCCTGCAGCACCTGCTGAAACAGGATCAGGTCCGCTTCGATATCGTCCGGGTGGGTGAAATCCTTGAAATGCTTACCGAGCACCTTCTTGAGAGGAAGCGATAGCAGCTTGGCGAAAGCGGTGTTGCCGCGAATGATTCGCCCCTCAAGGTCTACAAGGGCAATGCCGATCGGGGCATTTTCGAAGGCGAAGTCAAACAGCGCCAGGCGGGTTTCGGGATCATCGACTGTGTAGGGTTCCGCTACCATCTATCCTCCGAAGACAGGTGCATTACCGCGATAGGTGTGTTTTAGGTAATGATAATCAAGGTGCCGGTTTTATTCCGGCACCGGTAAGCTAGGCCGGCAACTTACATTCCGCCGATCTTGGCGCCCGTGTCACGCCGTAGATGCGGCGGGACATCTTCGAGTTCGGCAAGTTTGTCATTCTGCTTCAGAAACACTCGAAAGTTCTCGCGAACCGCGTCGATGGGCCAGCGACCGTTTGCCGCCTCTCGGCAGTACCGGATAAGCGTCTCATAGGCGAGGTTGCGCTTCTCCTGTGGCCAATCGTCGAGAAAGTCGAACACGTCATCCAGCCCCGTGATTTCCTGCACAAAGTACCGGCGCTGCGCGTACAGCGGTTTATCGAACAGAGCGAGTAACATCGGAGCCTCCTTCTTTGCTCTGCATGAAAAGGGAAGCCGGCCTCGCTGAGGCCGGCGGTGCTATGGGTGATACAAGACCTTGGTCGAACGTCACCCGATCATGATTTGAGGGCTATCAAGCGAATGACCTCGCCGACTGCCGGTTCTTGCTCAGGCAACTTGACGGTCAGTTTCCAACCGAAGCGGTTCGCTGTTGGACGATCCCTGGCCGATCTCAACCTTGCGGGGCTTCATCGCTTCCGGCACCTCGCGCTTCAAGCTAATCGTCAGCAAGCCGTGTCGGAGATCGGCACCTTCCACCCTGACATGATCAGCAAGCTCGAACTTCCGCTCGAACGAACGACCGGCAATGCCGCGGTGGAGATATTCGCCCTGCAGCTCTTCGGCTCTCCCGCCTTTTATGACCAGAACGTTGCGCTCCTGGGTGATATCGAGATCGCCCTCGCCAAAGCCGGCCACCGCCATCGTGATACGATAGTCGTCTTCGCCGGTCTTGACGATGTCATAGGCGGGCCAAGTATCGATTGCATTGAGGCGCTGCGTATTGCTCAGCAGGTTGAACACACGGTCGAAGCCGATGCTCGAGCGGTACAGCGGGGCGAAATCAAGTTCAGTTCTCATAACCATATCCTCCGTAAAGCAACATGGAAGGAAGCGGTTTATCCGCTTCCTCGGTTAACCGACCCCCTCACTGGGCCGTCGGCGCCGATCGATTTGGTTTCGCATATTTCTCCGTTCAAGACCTCTTGGAAAAATTTTTCGAGCGAATGTGATGGCGTCTTGTTCGTCGCAAATCCCATCCTATTTCGATGCCCAATCCTCGACTTGGGAGCATCGAGATGGACGACTTAGCCAGCGACGGAGTTTTGGACGCTGATGTGGAAATTTTGCCGCCAGAGCATGTCACCGAGTGCGAAACGGCTATCTGCGCTTGTTGTTGTCGCCAGCGCCCGCGCTCCATGATGGACGAAGATGGCTGCGGCATTTGCGATGAATGTCTGGCGCCTTGACCCTCCCAACAGCAAACGAATGTTGCATTTCCAGCATCCGCCTGGGACCTTTGTCAGAAAGGAAAAGAACATGGCTGGTATCGCTGAGTGGCTGGACGATCGAGTACAGGAATCATTCGAGCCCCGGGCTTGCATGACGACAAGGCCGATTTCCGCGACCAGGCGAAAGTCTTGGTAGAGAGTGCCGGAGCCGAAGGTTTCACCGTCGCCGAGATCAAGGAGGCTCGTGGCGGCGACGTGGAGCGATATCTCGATCGGCAGAACGCGATGACCGATGTGAGCCGGCAACAAAGACTGGTAGACGACGAATAGCAAAGCCGGCCAGAGCCCATCGTCCTCCCGCGAAACGAAAGTCGTCAAGAAGTCTCAATGCCCGGAGCTTTGTCTCGATCTAGGTCATGGCCTTCTTACCGCACGTTGACTTTGGCACGCCGGGAAACGACTGCCGTCTCCCGGCAATCAGCATGGCTTACTTGTCGAGATCCTGGGCCATCTTATAGTGATGCTCAAGAGCCGGAAGCGTCTTCGCGGCCCAAGCCTTCAGGTCGGCGTTTTCGCCTTCTTGGCCGTAGCGCTTGAAGAGATCGACGGCGTCCTCATGAGCTTCGACCTGATCGTCGATATATTCCTTGTTGAACTCTGCGCCTTCAAGCTTGGCGAGATCATCGACTTCTTCCTTGTGATCGTCTGTCAGCGCCGTAACAGGGTTTCCCTGGACTTTGCCGCTCGTTAGCAACGCCTTAAGCTCTGCGGTGGTCTTCTCGTGATCAGTGATCATCTGCTGAGCGAACGCTTTCGTGGCATCGTCGCCCTTCTGCAGCGCGAGCTTGCTGGACTCGATCTCGAACACGTCGCTGGCCGACGCCTGAAGGATAAAGTCTTCCGTTTTCGGTGCGACGCCGAGTACGGAGTTCACGCCAGTGGATTCAGTGGCCGACTGGGCAAAAACGGCGGATGCGCTCATGACGAGTGCAGCAGTGAGTAGGGTCTTTTTCATCGGGGTGTTTCCTCATTTGCCGACCTCCAGACGGTGTCCATGGGTCGGTCATTCCAGTGATTGGCACGCAAGCTTCAGAGCGCTGTGGCTGTCGTTTCGAACCAGGTGCGATGCCGCACCTCGTCCTGATGCGCTTTCATGAAAAATGCCTTGGTCTCCGGGCGCGCGTCTTCGTGCTGCGATGCCCGCTCATAGGCCGTCACAGTGTCATCCTCGTTGGTCTTCATGGCCTTGAGGATCGTCGCATCACCCATCAGATCGGCCAGCGCGATCTTGCCGGTGGTCAGCATCTGCTTCATGTCGCCCTTAGTCGGCGCTTCGATGCCCGCTTTCGTCGCGATCTCGTTCAAGGTGGAGAGGTGATGGAGGTGATCATCGCGAAACGACGCAACTTGAGCGCTCAACGTCTTGTCGTCCAGGCGCTCGATCGTCGACTCGTAAGCCGCGATCGCATCGTACTCCAGATAGATCAAATCCTTGATCAGTTTGTCGAACGTGCTCTCGTTTCCAACCATGGTGACCATCGGCCTATCCTCCTGTGATTGTTGGCAACCAGTAACGGAACGTGCCGTCGGAAGTTCCCCAGATCTGTCAAACTGGAGCCATCGATTCCGGGTTTGTACGGCATCGTACGGTCGGGCACACCGAGGTCCTTGAACGCTTCTCAGGAGGAACCGCGCGGGAAACAATCCGTTATGACGAGGCATCGCAAGTTGCGCAGTGCGGATCAAACCCTTTACGAGGAGAATGACCATGGCAGAGAAGACTTTGGACGACCTGTTTCTCGATACGCTCAAGGACATCTACTACGCCGAGAAGCAGATCCTGAAGGCGCTTCCGAAAATGGCGCGTGCGTCGCAATCGGAAGAAGGCAAGGCCGCGTTCTTGAAGCACAAGGAGCAGACCGAAGGTCAAATCGAGCGCTTGCAGCAGGTGTTCGAACTGATCGGCAAGCCTGCACGCGGAAAGACCTGTGAGGCCATCCAGGGGATCATCTCTGAAGCCGAAGAAATCATCGACGAATTCAAGGGCTCCGTTGCACTTGATGCCGGCCTGATTTCGTCAGCGCAGGCGGTGGAACACTACGAAATCGCTCGTTACGGCACGTTGAAGAGCTGGGCTGGGCAGCTCGGCCTCAAGGAGGCGGTCGCGCTGCTCGACGCGAACCTCCAGGAAGAACTGGAAACTGATGAGCTCCTCACGAAACTTGGCGAGACGTCGGTGAATCCGAAGGGCGCCAAGCAGGCCGCATAACGGCTTAAGGTCCGGGCCTCTTGTCCGGACCTTGTTTGGTTCGTAGTTATGGGAGGATTAGATGAACAATGATCGAGAAGAATGGATCACCCGCCGCGCGTATGAACTTTGGGACCAAGCCGGCCGTCCCCATGGACAAGATCATGAGCATTGGAGGCAGGCGAGTGCCGAGTGGGAAGAGGAACAGGGCAAAGCGAGCCAACTCGACCCGTGGGAAGAAGAGACCTGATGCAGGGATCCGACATTATTGAATCGATCAGCCATTCCGGCTCGCACTGCGGAGGAACACCTCCGTTGAAACAACCTCAAGCTGGATAGAAAACCGGTCTCCCAAAAGCCTGAGAGCGGCGTCATGCGTGTCATCGGCGCCGCTGCAGACCGCGTCAGACAGTATCGCCACCTTATAGCCGAGATCGACTGCACCAAGCACGGTTGCCATTACGCAGAAATCGGTTTCGCCACCGGATATGACAAGCGTTTCGACACCGTGGCGACTTAGATCTTCATGTAGTCGTCCACCGATCCAGGGACTGTATGTCGCCTTATCGAAAACCATCGCTGGCGGCACGAAGCGTTTAAGCTCAGGGATCAGATCGATCAACCCGATGTCCATTCGCTCCAGCGTCATGTCCTCCCATTTGTCGTAGTATTTCCTCCAGGCTCCGGCGACCTGAGCGGCGTTCTGCGGCGGCATGAAGCGCGTGAATACTGTCTTGTCCGGCGACCACTCTACCGCCGCCTCGACCTGCGGAAGCACCCGGTTCATCCACTCCACATGCCAGAGCGTATCCTCAGCAAACATTCGTTGCATATCGATGCAGAGGTGTCGCCATCTGCCCATCATGATGTCACCATCTAAAGAGAAGGGGGCGCGGTGACCCGCGCCCCTCGAAATCACCGAGATTTCTTGTAGAGCTTTTCGGCGATCTCGAACATTTCCTCCGGAGCGTAATCCGGGGTGAATGCCGAGGGGACACCAACAAGCTGCTGGATCTTGCCCCCATCGGGCATCCCGTCGACAACCTCAAGCTCGCCCGGCGGATCTCCAGGGAGTGCTACTTCGTCGTTGCTCCAGATCCCGGCGATTTCCTTGTAGTCGTTCGGGCTCCAGGTATAGAGCCGGCGATGCGATCCCTCATCAAGGTATTTTTGGCATTCTGGTATCTTGTCGAGCGGAATATTGGGCGTCGGCAGGAACTTCTTGATGTCGACGCCGGTGATTTTCTGCAGGGCGAGCGCATAAGCATGCGCGTGAACAGAACCGCGCACCAAGAGGTAGCCGCACACTTCCCGCCCTGTCGGATCAGTCACCGTCTCATAGACGCGCAGTTTGTGCAGGCGTGCGCCGCATTCGAGATGGAAATTGTGAAGCAGGTCGATGACGACGTTGCCAGTGGTGGTGATGAAGTCATTGTTCCAGGAGGCGCCGTTGCTATTAACCGGCATTGCACCTCCGCCGCCCGACAAAAACGCTGCCGCGAGTCTGATATCCTTCATATCCTCGAAGGGCGCGCCGGAGATGTCTCCGCCGTCACCGACGTCGCCATCGGGAATATCAGGCCCGTTATTCAGCATCGCAACGCCGTTGCTCACGAGCTCCACATGTCCAAGCTCTTCAGCCGTGATGCTGGCGACGAGGCTATAGAACGGCTTCAGTTTCGACTTGGACCTGAAATTGAACGACTGAAACATGTAGTTGCCGAGCGTCGACATCTCGCCGTATTTTCCGCCGAGCAGTTCCTGAAGGGCTGCGGCGGCATTCGGATCGGCCTGTTTCGGCGCTGGTAGCTCCGCCTGCAGTTGGTCTACTCTCATAAACATGGAAGTGCCTTTCGGTTGGAGACGTTAGCCCAACCAGAGGATGAGATGATAGTTCCTCAGGTTTTTGGCCTGTCCGATACCGTACGAGGGATATCTCCTATGCCAACCGCATGACGTCCTTGAACTTGACGATGTCGGCTACCACCCCGTCATCGCTGGTCAACTCAAAGGATTCACCATTGACCAGGTCTCCGCGTAGCACGCGTTGTGACAATAGTTCCCGAGCGGATTTGATGGCTTCGGCTCTGGCTAGATCAAGAGTTGCGAACTCTGCGCCCTCGGGATCCCGAGCGAGATCCTCGCCGTTACGGATGTGAAAATAGTATCGCGGCATCGACCTCTCCTTTTGCAGACATCGGACCGAACTCCGCGTGATGGAATAAGTTTCCCTCGAGGCACAAAGCTTGCAAAGCGTGGAAGTTGCCAAGCAATGCCATATATTCATGCCCGCGAAGACCGAAGACAGACACCGGAGCGCCCATGACCTGGACCAAGAACAAGCTTTTATCGATGCTTCCAGAAAGCGACACGGAGGCCCTGCGTCAGCACCTTGAGCCTGTCATGTTGACCCAAGGAGAAATACTGTTCGGTTCGTATGAGCCGTTCCGCCATGTGTTCTTTTTCGAGGGCGGATTGTCTTCCGAGATCGCTGGTAGCGATGGCACCAAGCGCACCGAGGTCGGGTGCATAGGATTGGAAGGATTCTCGGCAGTCCCGGCAATACTCGGTGTCGACAGCACACCTCACTATGCCTTCATGCAATGCGGCGGCCCAGCGCTTCGGATCGAGATCTCAGCACTCCGCGCGGCAATCGACACCAGTCGCTCTCTTCGGGACATTCTGCTGAAATATGCCCACGTCTTCCTGATCCAGGCTGCGGCGACGGCCTTGGCAAACAGCCGCTACGAAATCGAACCACGTCTGGCACGTTGGGTTCTCATGAGCCAGGATCGTCTGGGCGACCAACTGCCACTGACCCACGATTTCCTCTCGCTCATGCTTGGTGTTCGCCGTCCAAGCGTGACTGACGCGCTCCACAAGCTTGAGGGAACAGGGGCAATCAAAGCGGAGCGTAGCTTGATCGTTGTGCGCGACCGGCAAAAGCTGGAGGATATTGCCGGTCAGGCTTATGGCATTCCCGAGCTAGAATATGAGAGACAACTCGGACGAGACTGGAGGGCATAGTCGTAGGTATATTGAGGAACCATCGAGAGCGACGTCGTCGGCGAATTGTTGACCCCGTAAGCACTATTCGACTGTTTCGACCGCCATCCCCCAGACACCCGGATCGCCCCGCCAGCGCCCAGGCTCCGCTGGACTGCACGGGTCTGGCTAGCGTCAATGTCCGCCGAAACTTCGATCTCGCCTTACAACGGGGCGTCCTGGCGCCCGCCCAATTCATGAGACACACGTCACCGCCAAACGGCACTGAACCCACTGTGTTTCCTGCAAAGGCGGACTGAACGAAGATATCCGCTGTCGAATTTCGTGCTGCTGAACGAGATGTCTCGACGGCGAGGTCTGCCCCCTGCAGGTATCCAACGTGTCGCGGATCGTTGTGGTGCTATTGCCGGCCGTAGGCTCTGTCTGGGTTGATCGGAAGGATGATAACGGCTGAAGGCAGTGGCAGGTGCATGCTAGATCTGGTCTTCTGGCAGATCGCCGGATGCATCTTTCAAACCTTGTTCAGCTTTTTTTCTGAGTTCCTCGCGCTCGCGATCCGCAACCTTTGGATCAGTTCGCGCAGCATCGCTGGTTGGGTCAGGCTTCTTATCTGTCATAGTCGGCTCTCCTTCTGAAATCTGTTCTCTACCGGTACGCCCTTGGCTTGAAATCTTCGCCCCGCACCGCCCTTGCGGTCAGCCGTTCGGCCGGATGACGACCTTCACACAGCCGTCTTCCTTGTCGCGGAACTTTTTGTAGGCGTCCGGCCCTTCCTCAAGTCCGATCCGATGGGTGATAATGAATGAAGGATCGATCTTTCCCTCAGCGATCATGTTCATCAGCGGCTCGAGATAGCGCTGCACATGCGTCTGGCCCGTTTTCAGCGTTAGGCCCTTGCCCACAAATGCTCCGAGCGGTGCTGGAACGGCTGGGCCGACGAACACGCCCGGAAGCGAGACAGTACCGCCCGGCCTGCAGGCGAGGATCGCCTGGCTCAATGCATAGGGACGCTCGGTCGATGTGAGCTTTGACTGCATCGTCTCCATCATTCCGCCCACACCATGGCTCTCCATCCCTACGGCCTCGATTACAGCGTCCGGACCTTTGCCGCTGGTCATGTCAAGGATCCGCTGCTGGAGGTCCTCGTCAGTATAATCTAGAGTTTCCGCACCCGAGGCCTGCGCTAAGGCCAGCCGTTCCGGAACACAGTCCATGGCGATCACGCGTTCAGCGCCGAGCAAAAAAGCCGACTTGATCGCGAACAGGCCAACTGGGCCGCAACCGAATACGGCGATCGTTTGGCCCTGCTTGATGTCGCAATTTTCAGCCGCCATGTAGCCTGTCGGAAAAATGTCCGACAAGAACAGGACCTGCTCGTCGCTCAAACCATCCGGAACCTTGATCGGGCCGACGTCGGCGTAAGGCACGCGAAGATACTGGGCCTGGCCACCGGGAAAGCGGCCGTACATTTCCGAATAGCCGAACAGTCCGGCGGTAGGGTAGCCGATCTGCTTGGCCTGCATAGCGCCCGAAGGGTTTGATCGTTCGCAAAGCGAGAAATGCCCCCATTTGCACTGACGGCACTCACCGCAGGAAATCGTGAATGGCACCACGACACGATCGCCGACCTTGAGCTTGGAATTGCCACGTCCCACCTCGACGACCTCACCCATCGTTTCATGCCCCATGACGTCACCTGCGTGCATGCCTGGCACGAATCCACCGTAGAGATGGAGATCTGATCCGCAGATTGCGCAGCTCGTCACTTTGATGATTGCGTCACGATCGTCCTGAGTAATCGGATCGTCTACGGATTCGCAGCGAATGTCTCCACTACCATGCCAGGTTAGAGCTTTCATAAAGGTCTCCTCGTCGATTGAACGTGACGGCTGAACGAATGAACAGCCGCGAGTGACAAGACCGCAGCTGGACAGGTTGGGTGCTCGCCTGGCGCTTCGTTGCCCGCATCGAGAAACCGGAAAAACCGATGCGTCCACCATCCCTGTCGCGTCCGGTTGACACAGCCGCGATCTCGAAAGCTGAACCTTGCTCGGCGAGCTTTGTTCCCGGCTAACCACTCTCACCCTTGCGATCGATCGTGAGGAACTGCTGATCGTCTGCGTACAGACGGAAAAAAGTCTCGGCACCAGTCTTGGCATGGCCATCACGGCCGAGGGCGTCGAAACTGCCGAGCAATTGGCTCGTATCCGCGGAGAGCGTTGCACGCACGTGCAGGGATACCTTACCGGCCGGCCGATGGACACTGATCAAATCCCTGTCTTCCTGGCGGGAAACGATTTGGACAAAAGGATTTAACAATGGCTGTTAGCATGTACCGGCTCGTTTAATACAGCCGCGACCATATCGCTCACGATCAAGCGCTCTTCGCCTCGAATGTGGAGGAAATCCAGCTAAGAGCCGGATAAACAACCGACGCGACGGAATAACCGGGGCGCTCCTCTTCAACGCCGGGTGCTTTGCCCAGGTGCTGGAGGGCCCCCTCGACAAGGTCGAGGCCGCGTTCGAGCGCATACAGCAAGACGAGCGCCACGGGGATGTGTCGTTGCTTGCGCTAGATCCGATCAATCACCGGTCTTTCTCGAACTGGGCAATGGGCTTTATCGGCACCTCGGACTTCCACGCGAGGCGGTTTGCCGATATTGGTGCATCAAGCGGATTCGACCCTTCCCGGCTGAGTGGCGACGAAATCCATTCGCTGCTGAAAGAACTCGCGATCGAAGAGGAGGCAGCCTGAGATAAATGATGAACGACCGGCTTGTACACGCTGGCTCCGCCCATAGAGCCTCGCAAAGCCCTCGCTCTCGAACTCCATATCTTTTATGTCAGCATTGTAGACGGTGCTCACAATGAACTTCCCACCTACTTCGATAATCTCGACGTTCCACACCACAGATTCTCCTATGCACACGCGCACGCGCACCTTCGATAAAGTGCCGATCAAGACTGGCCAGGAATAGGTCTCAGCCCATTCCCTTACTGTGGAGCTCTTTGAGCGCCTTTTCGGACTTGGGCAGGTGAAGGCCCATGCCGCGCAGAACATCAGGTGCTTTGGTGAACTGCAAATCGCCGTACTCGACCACCTCGATCCGGTTACCCCAGGGGTCGAGGAAGTCGAGAAAATCTCCATCCAGCATTTTGGCGCCCGCTTTGATCGCGAGATCACGCACAGCACTCCGATCATTGACGACAAGACCGAAATGCCGATCCTGATCCGGACGCTGATGGCGTCCTCGGCTCAGAGCAATGAACTGATCGCCCAGATCGATAAATGCCATCACCACCCGACCGTCGCCATCCTTGTGTGACCCTCTCAGGTCGAAAAAAAAATGCTGCCGTAAAAGTGCAGCGCCTCTTCGATATCGCCAACCTCGAGCGCGATATGGTTCAACCCGACCAGCCGGGGCTTGCCTCCAGACATCCGATCAATCCTTCTGTTCGCCGGGATACTGGCTGGCTTTCAGCAAGCCCGCCAGATGAACCGTGTTGCGTACCAGCATATCGACCATGGTGGTGACGGTGTCAGGGACCGCTTTCAGGTCCACGAAATTCGTGCTGCCCATTGCCTCGCCGACCCAGTAAGCCACGGCGTTTGCCGGGATCGTGAAGCCGACATCATTCAGGGCCTGATAGACGTCCGCGGAGACGTTGTGGGCACCGTCCTCGTTTCCGACGACCGCTACCGCCGCCACCCGGCCATAGGAGACCATCCTACCCAGATCGTCGGTTTCCGAAAGGAAAGCATCCATGCGCTCAAGCGCACGCTTGGTGACCGATGACGTCTGGCCCATCCAGATTGGCGTGCCGACGATCAGGATATCGGCCGCAAGCAGTTTTTCGCGGATGGCCGGCCATGCGTCCCCCTCCCCTTCATCCGAGGTAACGCCGGGCAAAATGTTGTGGTCGGCCAGTCGGATGACATCGGTGTCGATACCATGCTTCTTCAGTCCGTCGGCGATCAATGCGAGCAGACGATCGGTGGAAGAGGGGTCGCCACCAGATGATTTCAGCGTTCCGTTGAATGCGATTGCCTTGAGGGTCATGGTTCTCTCCGACTTTGAGCCATCGGCTGAACCCGCAATTCACGGCCAGGTTCCCGAAGAGGGGGCTGCCAGAGACCGATTGCCTCTCCCTGCTGTGCTGAAGCTAGCGAATAGCCGCCTCGATTTTCGCAAACAGATCGAGCTCGGAATAAGGCTTGCTGAGGAACTGTGTCCCCTCCTCAAACCCTTCTGGCAATTCCGCATAGCCGGTGGAGACCATGACGGCGAGTTCAGGTTTGATCAGACGCGCCTCACGCACCAGCTCGGCGCCTGACATCCCGGGCATCGAATGGTCCGTGATCAACAGATCGATCTTCTGCCCGTTGCCGAGGATTTCGAGGGCCTCGGCTCCCGAATGCGCTTCGATTGCCTCGTATCCCAGCGCCTCCACCATATCGACCGCGGTCAGCGCGATCAGAGGCTCGTCGTCGACGATCAGGATGCGTGTTGTCACCGGGGCCTCCATTCGTTGTCCTAAAACACGTTTCGGCCAATAATTTAGGACGCTTCCCGGTTATGTCACGGCCTCTTTGAAGACGCTTGGAACATTCCGCTTGCGCCGTCGGTTTTCCACATTCTGAAACGGGTCTGCGACCCGTCCGCGATCACGCCATTTCAAACGCCGGACTAAGAGTGCTGATGGCCGGTTACGATTGGAAGGTGCTTACAGGAAGGAAAAGCGATGACGAACTACCCGACTCCCCCGTTTGATACCCCTCGTCAGCCAATGCCCGGCTCAACACGTGCCATGTCGCCGCTCCCGGATCACGGCGAAGAAACTTACAAAGGTTCAGGGCGCCTTGCCGGCAAGAAGGCAGTCATTACCGGTGGCGATAGCGGGATCGGCCGGGCCGTTGCCATCGCCTATGCGCGCGAAGGCGCCGATGTGCTGATCTCCTACCTGGACGAGGATGAAGATGCCGAGGAGACCAAGGCCTGGGTCGAGAAGGCCGGCCGCAAGGCGATCCTGATCCCGGGTGATATCCAGTACGCGCCGCACTGCAAGGAAATCATCGATAGGGCCGTCTCGCAGCTCGGAGGGATCGATATTCTTGTCAACAATGCTGCACACCAGGCGAGCTTCTCCGATATTGGCGATATCAGCGACGAGGAATGGGAGGTGACTTTCCGGACGAACATCCACGCGATGTTCTACCTAACGAAGGCGGCCGTTCCCCACATGAAGCCGGGCAGCTCGATCATCAATACCGCATCTATCAATGCCGATAGCCCAAGCCCCCATCTTCTCGCATACGCGACGACAAAAGGCGCGATCCAGAACTTTACGGCAGGCCTTGCACAGATGCTGGCCGACAAGGGCATCCGTGCGAACGCTGTCGCGCCCGGCCCGATCTGGACGCCGCTCATTCCATCGACCATGCCGGATGAGAAGGTGAAGAACTTTGGCAAGCAGGTCCCGATGCAGAGGCCGGGCCAGCCGGCGGAGCTCGCAACATCTTATGTGATGCTCGCCGATCCGCTCTCCAGCTACGTGTCCGGCGCGACCATTGCCGTCACGGGCGGTAAGCCGATTCTCTGATCAGCAATCCAGCAACAGGAGGAGACCATGGGCAAACCGGAAGATGATGCAAAGGGCCAATACGCGCCGTCGCAAGCGGACCGGAAGGCCACTGGCGTTCATAGTGCCAAGCCGACTGTCGTGACGGGATCCGAGGATGCGACCGTCAATCGCACCCCGCCCGGCCAGAAAAAAGAAAAAGACTTCGATCTGAACTATGATCCGACCGACACCAGCGGCGCGGATGAAAATTCACGATAGATTGACGTGCAACGACTTCGTATCAGTATCCGCCCGACATGTCGCTGCCGGGCGGATGGCCTGTAAATTCTTTGCGACTATATAGCGTTCGCCTGATCGCCGGGCTTCGCTTTTGCTCCGCTGCGGGCCGGCTTTGCCGGTTTGCTTTTCGAGGCTTTCGTTCTTTGCGATACCCCTCCAGCGTGATCGGAAGACCAGGTCTGCGGCAGGGCGCTCGATTGCGTTGCCTCTTCAGCTTCGCGCCAATGACGCTCATGCTGACCATCCGGCCGGCCCTCCGCCTCCCAACGTGAATAGGCCTGTCTGCTGATTTCCTCTCTACTCATCAGATCTCCTCCTGATTTTGGCTGGCGAATGTCTCCGCCGGCCAAGTAAATTAGGGCATCTTTTTGTTGCGCCAAGGATCGCATTTGATCCTGCTTGCTCAGGCTCTCATCGCGGAACTTCGTCTGGGTTTCGCAGTTATTTTTGCGTCTGACGAACTTAGGGAGATGTTCCATGCCCCGTGGCGACAAGTCCGCTTACACGGACAAGCAAAAACGAAAAGCTGAACACATCGAGGAAGGCTATGAGGATCGCGGCGTCCCGGAGAAAGAGGCCGAACGGCGGGCTTGGGCGACCGTGAACAAGGAGAGTGGTGGCGGTAACAAATCCGGTTCCGGTCGCGGTCATGCCGAAAGCCATACGTCCTCGGAAAACGGCGGCCGCAAAGGAGGCCAGGCATCTGCTGCACGGACGAAGGAAGAGCGATCCGCCTCGGCGAAGAAAGCTGCTGCAACGCGAAAGCGTAACGAGCACCATGCGCATCACTGATAAATCCGGTGGCGCTGATACACCTCGGCGCCCATTTGTCCAATCAAAGCCCGAACGACGACACCAATGAAATTCTTCGACGAGCTGATGCCAATCACACCCACTTGGCCGGATATTGGCTTGCGGATTGCCGCCACTTTGGTTGCTAGCGTCCTTATCGGCATCAACCGGGAGCGGGGCGGCCATGCAGCAGGCCTCAGGACCACGGTATTGGTCGGGCTGGCGGCCTGCATCTCGATGATTCAGGCCAATCTGCTTTTGTCGACAAGTCAGACAGCGAATGGGTCGATGGACGCGCTGAGGTTGCCGCTTGGCATTTTGACCGGCGTTGGCTTCATCGGTGGCGGTGCGATCCTCCGGCGTGGCGATGTCGCGACGGGCGTCACGACTGCAGCCACGTTATGGCTGATGACGGCCGTCGGTCTGTGTTTCGGCGGTGGGCAGCTGATCGTCGGCGCTATAGCCTCGGCGATCGCTTTTGTCACGCTTTCTCCGCTTAAGGCGTTCGGTCTTTGGTTATCCAGCGAGCAGAAGGGATCGGTCGGTATAAAAGTCCCGGCGGGCGACAAGCTCCCTGACATTGCTCCGTCGCTGCCGCCCGGCGCCGAGGCCTGTTTTATCGCTATTCGTCCGATCGATACGCATCACGAGGAAGTCGTGTTCGAACTGCGCTGGAAGACGAAAGCGGGGAAGCCGACGTCGAGCGAGCTCGTGAGTGCCATTCGCGCTCGTCATGACGTTAAAAGCTTCGAACACCGAACAACAGTGACCTGACATAGACCGGTAGTGCCGGCTGCAAGGTGATGTGAAGGGCCGCGCCGCGGATTGCCACCCAGATAGGGCTGCCGGCGGCGCAGGCCCTTACCTCGCGAAAAGATCATGACCGTCAGCATACTGGAGGCAATGATCCCCAGTATCTTATCGACGCAGCGCCGATCCGCGTCGCGCAGATGCGGCGCGCGAGCTGCGTAAGAAACCCTTCACCGTGACGTCATTCCTGCAGTCTTTCTATCATATCGTCGTCGCGACGGCCTGTCATCGCCAGAACAATGGCACCTATCGCGCCAGCGGCTACCGATCCCGCAAGTATCCCGATTTTCACCCGATCCTGCACCGCCGGGTCGTTGAATGCCAGCAGGCCGATGAACAGGCTCATCGTGAAGCCGATCCCACACAGCAAAGCTGTGCCCGCCATCTGACCCCAGGTCGATCTCGCAGGCAGGTCGGCAAGGCCCAGCTTAACCAGAAGAGCGACCGTGCCCAGAACGCCGACGAGTTTGCCTAGCAGCAAACCGGCGGCGACACCGAGGGTCAGATGTTCCGTCAGGACCGACGTAGAGATCCCGGCAAAGGAAACACCAGCATTGGCAAATCCGAAAATCGGCACGATCACGAAAGCTACCGGCTTGTGAAGCTTGTGCTCGAGCTTGTGGAGAGGCGATTCGTCATGAGTGGCTTCAGGCGTGCCGGGCGTCAGCTTGAGCGGAACCGTAAGCGCCAGAACGACGCCAGCCAGCGTCGCGTGGATGCCGGACGCGAACACGAGAACCCAAAGTACAGCGCCGAGTACCAGGTAAGGCCAAAGAGCCCTGACGCCCATGCGGTTGAAAATGATCAGATTCCCGGTAACGATGCCCGCTCCTGCGAGCGCAAGGAGATTGAGATCCGCCGTATAAAAGATTGCAATGACGATAACGGCGCCGAGGTCGTCGATGATGGCCAGCGCCGCCAAGAAGATCTTGAGCGAGGCAGGAACACGTTTTCCCAGAAGCGAAATGACGCCGAGAGCAAAGGCGATGTCAGTGGCCGTCGGGATAGCCCATCCGCGAAGCGTTCTCGGATCGTTCCAGTTGAAATAGACATAGAACAGCGCCGGAAACAGCATGCCCCCTACCGCTGCAGCGCCGGGAAGGATGCGTCGGCTCCAAGTGGACAGCTGACCGTCGAGCATCTCGCGTTTGATCTCAAGACCGACGAGGAGGAAGAACAAAGCCATGAGGGCATCGTTGACCCAATGCTGGATGCTCAACGGGCCAACATAGACATGAAGCGCGTGGAAGTATGCCCCCGCCATCGGCGAGTTGGCGGTCACGATTGCAAGTGCAGCGACCACCATGAGGATGATGCCGCCGGACGCCTCGTTGTCGAGGAAATGGCGGAGTGTGGAATGAATGCGGCCCTTGGGTACTGTCGAAGACATGGGTTCGCGCTCCCTTGGTTGGAACGTTGATCGAAGTCTCCGTGGATTTCGGGGGAACCCGCAGCACCGCAGCACGCGCTGTACACGGCAGATTAGGATACTCGAGTGCCGAAATCCAATACAATCGCCTCGAAGATATCAGCGCGGCAACCCTTGGCAAAGATATGGAACAGCTCGCTGGTCTTAAGCCTACGCTAGACTTCCCTCCCGCCTGCTCGCCACACGCTGACGGGCAACTGTGTTATCTGACCTGTCGCCTTGAAAGGGATTCGAACCGACAACACGCAATACCATCTCGATAAGCCTCTGATAAGTTGCGTGATTTTCGAAAAAGTGCCGTCCTGCCTGCATGCGTACATCAGCGAACTATTATTCATTTCACCAATACCACAGTTTTCTGGGTGATGCCGCCGGCCAGAAAGACACCGCCGTTGAGACCGATCTGGCCTAATTGAGAAAAGAAATTTTTCGGCTCATCGTGGTTCATTCGAAGATGAGACAGGAAACGGTGCCGCATCTGCCCTCATTCTGGCAAATATTGATATGAAGGAGCTTCACGAGACACTGATCCACACGCCGGGCAAAGAGCGACGCCACCGGCACACCGTCATCACCCTGCTTGAGGATGAACGACTTCTGGGCATCCGAAAAATTTGATACTTTCATTGTTTCCGCTCTTGTTCCCAGCCGGGAATCTAGCGCGGAAAACTCCAATAAAAAACGATCCAGTGCTTGGGGATCAGAGCTGCAATCTACGCATCGTCCTTGATGCCGTTTCGGAATTCTCGAATACCTTTTCCGATATCGAGCATCAGCGCGGGAATCTTACCGCGTCCGAAAAGAATGAGCACGATTGCCAGAACGATGATCCAGTGCCAGACGCTGAAAGATCCCATGTGTTAATATCCTTGGTCGGTTAATTTGCGCGGTTGGACGGTGCCCAATCAGCTTCGACGTCGGGATGCTGCGCGAGCACCTTCTGTATCGCCGCCGTTTCCATCAGCGTAAACGCGGTCGAGAGCGCGTCTGCCCGAGTTGCATCGGGTGCAATGACGGTCATTCTGCGATAGCGCTGCACTGTGGAAACGCCTTGGGGAGAGATGATATGCCCCCAATTCCGTGCCTGATCGAAGTGAAGTCCATTGGAACTCGATGTCGCCACAGCCTTGTTGATGACAAACACCGAATGGTCGATGTCGGTATCGCTTTGGTTTTCAGAGATACCGACTTTCCAGGGCGCTCCATCCGGTTTTGCACCGATCGCGCGGACTTCGCCCATATCGACAAGGCTGCTTTCTACACCGCCACGCCGAAGGAGGGCGACAATCCGGTCCGTTATATAACCCTGCGCGATGCCGTTCAGCGTCACGCCCATACCGCGTTTGGACAGAGCGATACGATGCGCGTTGAAACTGACATGCTGTAAGCCGACGAGTTCACGTGCGCTTTCAAGCACGGATCGATCCGGGCCTGACGGATTTGCGTCGCCTCGGGAAAAATATTCCGCATACAGCTTCCACAAAGGCTGTACGGTGGGATCGAACAATCCGTCTGTTTCTTCCCATACGGAATGACAGACAGTCAGCAGATCCACCAGCTCCTGCGGCGGGAAGGCGAGAGCACCGGCCCTGTTGAGTTCACAGAGCGCTGAAGCCGGACGGTAAAGGCTAAAAATATCCTCCAGCCTGCTCACCTCGGCGATCACCTGACGTACAAGACCCTCCGCGTGATCACGGTCAGGATGGCTCAGGATCAGTGTCGTCGGTGCGCCGAGCGCATGCCCACGCCAGACTAGAGGCTCGGGGTGAGAAAACGCTTGTGTTCCACTCAGAACGAGCGGCAGACCAGCTCCCGCCGCCATGATCCGCAAGGCCCTGCGGCGTGTGATGGTCTCAACCATGGTGATGCCCGCCTGCCCCGTGAGCTTCGGGAGCCTGAGCATCGGAAGGCGGAACTTGCGAACCCAGAATGTAATTCTCGGGAATGTCCTTGAAGCCGACAACACGACCGCCGTTTTTTGCGGCGAAGGCGATGGCATCCTGCTCCACAGAGAATGGTACGGCTTCAGCCGTACCCATGCCGCCCACACGAGAACTCTCGATCACGTAATGCGCCTTGCGAGCATCGACCCAATTTTCAGCGCCGGGCTTTTCCCAGCTTGGCGCCTTGCTCATGTCGGACACGTAGATCGCCGCGATGTCGCGCGGCTCTTCCGGCAGCATCGTGAAGGCAACGGTATCGCGGGCCGACGAGAACCAGATGACCTCTTCCGTCTGCTGCATGATCACCTGCCCCTTCGGACCATCATGCTCCATGACGTTCATGCCGCAATATCGTCCCATGGCTTCAGCGGTCATGGCTGTAGGAGCTGGCATGATGGCATTCTCTTTGGGGCTGCAGCCGGCAAGGAAAATGGCGGCCAAAGCCACGGTCGCGAATGTCAATTTCATGCTTCTCTCCTTGCGAAAACGATATTGGCAATGCCAAGCGGCACGATTGCCCAAAGCAATAGCGCCGCAGTCAGGATAGGTGCGGACAGGCTGCTGCCGGCGGCAACACCGCCCATGCCTGACAATGTGCTGGCGGCACCCGAGCCGAGGTTGAGCAGACGGTAGGCGTCTGTCGGATTTGCCAAAAGCAGGCCGTCCAAGAGCAGTGCCGACACCGAACGTCCATGCGCCGCGACAAGGCCACCAAGCAGCGCCATGTCATAGATCAGCACAAAGAACAGCCATACGCCGATAGCCACACCACCTGCAGTGCTGCGCTCGCGCACCAAAGTGCTGACCAGATAACCGATGGACAGGAAGACTGCTCCAAGAAGGATCGAGGCCCCAAGCATGATGGCGAACGCATGCCAGCTTGCCGGAGAGATCGCGGTTCCGGACGCGACAAGCGCTACGGCGGCGGCGCCAAAGCCGATCAGCGTAGAGAATGCCAGAATGGAAAGATGACCCAAAAACTTGCCGATTACGATCTCGCTGCGACCGACCGGATAGCTGAGGAGCAGGAGCAGCGTTCCACGCTCGCTTTCGCCTACGATAGCGTCATGCGACAAAAGCAAGGCAATCAGCGGCAGCAGGAAGATCGCAAGGCTGGACAGGCTGACGATCACCACATCCAACTGGTTGACGCCGACATTACCGGTGGGTGCGCTTCCCAGAAAAGTCAGGGTCAGTGCAAGTCCTGCCAGAAGAAGCGTGGTTGCCAGAACCCAGCGATTGCGCCGCCCTTCCTGAATTTCTTTTCTGGCGACTGTGAGAATATTGTTCATCGAACCGCCTGCCTTCCCAGAAAATGCGCATAGAGTTCATCAAGCGTCGGCTCGGCAAGCGTCAGGCTTTCGAGAAGCGAAGGCTCCGATGTGATTTCTTTTAAAAGCGCGATCTTGTCTGCCGCATCGACACTGACCTCCCACGCACCACCCGACTGCCGGCACCATTCACCGGACCATTTTGGAGAGGCCTCCATATCCGACATCCTTGTGATCACTCTGGTCGGCAGGCTTGCGATATGGCGCAATTCGTCGAGAGTGCCGTCGGCAATTTTCACGCCCCGGTCGATGATGATGACCCGATCCGCGCGGTTTTCTAATTCCGTCAGCGCGTGTGAAGACAAGAGTACGGTCGCACCATAGGCACGAAGTTCGCTGATCAGGTCATAAAAATTGTGCCGCAGTGCCGGATCCAGACCACTGGTCGGCTCATCCAGCAACAGAACGCGCGGCGATCCAAGCAACGCCTGCGCAAGCCCCAGGCGCTGACGCATGCCCTTGGAATAGGTGCGAACCGGCCGGTCGACGGCGTCCGCAGCCAAACCGACGCGTTTGAACAGAAGTTCGGCGTTGGAAAACTCGACACGTTTCAATCGGGCATAAAAGGCAAGCGTTTCACGCCCTGTCAAAGCCATGTGGAATGACACGCTTTCCGGCAGATAACCGACACTTTGGCGAACATGAAAATCGCCACGAGCCGGATCGCCGCCGAGCATCGTCACAGACCCGCTGGTGGGACGGATGAGCCCAAGCATAAGCTTGATAAGCGTCGTTTTGCCCGCACCATTATGGCCGACGAGCGCGATCGTCTCACCAGCATTCAGCTCGAAGGACACATCCCTGACGGCGGCAACGCCGCCATATTGCTTTGAAACACTTGTGGTAATGACCAAGGCTGTCATTGGGTACTCCTCTCGACAGAGGTAGGCGTCATCAGTGGGCGACTATCGACCACGCCTCCGGGCAGCAGCGCTGGAAACTGCGCCTGCGCCCAGCGAATGACTTGAACGGCTGGACTGGTCATCAGCAGTTTTGCCTGAGGCGCGGTCCACAGGACCTGATCGATCAGGTCGTTTGGCCGATAGGGATTGTCGGCAATGCCATCACCGTTCAGATCGAAGCCGGGATTGTCGCTCCAGTAATTGCCGCGCCCTTCATGCGACCAATCGAGATAGCGCGTGCCGACATATTTGACCTGATTGCGGTTATTTATGAAGGCGTTTCCACTCATGCTGTTGCCTTCGGATCCGGCGGTAAAATGGATACCGATGGCGCAATTCTCGAAATGATTGTCCACGAACCGGTTGCGGTTGGCGTTGTAGATGAAAACGCATTTTTCCGGTCCGAGGCGTCGATTTTCGGTCTCGCTTGCAATGTCGCTATCGCTTGCAGGCATGCCGTGCTCACCGGACTGAATGCCAGCGGAAAGCCAGCGATCGACGGGTTGCATTTCACCCAGAACGATATTGCCACTGATCTGCGAGCCGTTTGCGGTGTTCAGAAGCAGCCCATGGTCACGATCTCCTCGCGACACATTGCCCATGATCTTCAGCCGGCTGGAGAACATGATCGCGTAACCGACCGAGTTACCTGAAGAGATGTTGCCGCTGATCTCGCTGTCATTCGTGTACATGTAATGGATGGCGAAACGCAGATGGCTGAAGCGATTGCCACTGAAGACGTTCATTCTGCTGGCATTGGTCGCGATGCCGTCGCGGCCGAAGCTGATATCATTGTCGAGCACCTTGGCACCGGGCGCATTCCAGACGGTTACGCCATTTCCCATTTCGCTCGACCTGCCGCTTTTGAGGCCAACGATGCGATTAGCGCGCGCAATCGAATTTTTCGCGCCGTACAGATAGATCCCGAACAGGTTGCCCGTCACGGTATTGTCTTCGATCAGCGCATCGGTCGCCGTCCTGTCGGCGTAGATTCCGGAATCGCGGGTTTCGAGGCTTGGCCCCGAACCGCTGACGGAAATTCCACGAACGGCCACACCAGCACTGGCAATGGTGATCACGCTTCCTTTGCCATTGCCGACGACGGCGGCGCCAGTCTTGCCGCGCAATTCGATCGACTTGTCGATCACCACAGGTCCGGCATGCTCGCCCGGTTCGAGCACGAGAACGTCACCGGCGACGGCCGTGCCGATCTGGCTCTGTATAGAGACACCAATCGGCACGACACGTTCGGCAGCGTTCGCAACGGCCGGGATGGCGACCATAATGGCCGCCATCCTTGCTATCCTGATCAGGAGACGTTTCATCAAGCCGACCGTGGCTCAACGAACATGCGACCCTTCATTTCCATGTGCATGGCATGGCAGAACCACGAGCAGTAGTACCACCATACGCCCGCCTTGCTGGCCTTGAAGGTAACCGACGCAGTCGCATTCGGGCCGATTTCCATGTTGACGCCATAGTTGACGATGGCAAAGCCGTGGGTCAGGTCCTCGACTTCATCGATATTGGTCACATAGACAGTGACCTCATCGTCCTGCTTCACCGTGAAATCTTCAAGCCAGAAGGCCGGAGCCGAGGACGGCATGTAGACGCGAACCTTGTTTCCGTCGCGGATGACAGTGGCATCGAGTTTCAGATCGACGCCGTCTGCCTTTGCCTGGGCGACCGCATCCGCGAAAAACGCGTCATCGCGGCTCCAGATATGAACCGGGTTGATCTTCGACGCATGGACGATCGTGGCATCGTGCGGTTCGGCGAAAGAAGGTCCTTCATGAACGATGACCATTTCATCGCCAGAGATATCGATCAGCTCATCGTTTTCCGGCTTGAGCGGACCGACATTAAGGAAACGGTCCTTGGAGAACTTGTTCAGCGAAATCAGCCACTGACCATCGGCTTCCTTGGTCTGTCCCATCGACGTGTGATTATGGCCGGGCTGGTAGTGAACGTCGAGCTTCTGGCGGATCGGGTTGACCTTCTCGCCCCCATAAGCGCGCTTTGCGTCCTCGATACTCCATTTGCAAATCTGGCTATCGATGAACAGGGTTGTGTAAGCAAAGCCCTTGCCGTCATAGGCCGTGTGGAGCGGCCCGAGACCGAGTTCGGGTTCGGCGACGACCGTATCGCGCGGCTTGATCTTGCCGGCGAAAAGGTCATCAAATTTTCTGACATCAAAAACAGTTGCCGTCGGCGAAAGCTTGCCGTTGGCAATGACATGGATGCCGTCAGGAGCGGTGTTGATGCCGTGAGGGCTGTTTGCGACCGGGATGTAGCGTGTATATGGCGAGCCATGGCGACCGTCGATGACAGGCACTCCGCCCATCGTCTTGAAATCACCCTTGGCAACAGCTTCCTCGATCTTTTTGAGATCGAAGATGACGATCCAGTCCTGCTCGTTCGCCATCATCTCTGCGAGATTGACGCCTTCCTCAGAGTTGTAGCAGGTGGCGAACGCATATTTGCCCTGGTAATCGCAATCGACGTTATCGAGGTTGCCATCGACCATAACCTGCCAGGCAACCTTCATCGTGTCGCCGTCAACGGCCGTGAAGATGGCGTGATATTGCTTGGGATCGTTGAGAACCTTGCCATCGTTCGGGATCGGCGCACGGTCTTCGCCGTTGCAGAAGACATAACCCGTACGCGGATATTTCTGCACACGCAGGCCATGGACCGTATGCTGGTTGGGCAACTGGATGATCTTGTCGCATTTCATAACGTCGAGACGAATGCGGCATACCCGCGTATTGGCCTTGTCGTTCGCGAAGAGATACCGGCCATCATATGTGCCATCGGTGAAGGACAAATGGGGATGATGCAAATCGCCGTTCAGGTAGATGCCGCCTTTGTCCGCAAGAAACTCCTTTTCTTCCGGCAACAAGCCTTCGGTCAGAATTTTGCGGCTTTCGTTCGTCAGGCCCCAGCCAGTGGCACTGCAGCGATTGAATACGGGGATACGCATAAGCTCACGCATGGACGGCAAACCGACCACACGAACCTCACCGGTCTGACCGCTGGAAAAGAAAGTATAGTACTCATCCAGTTCGCCCGGCTTCACTTCGTGGCTGTGTCTCTCCGCAGCCTGCGCGAGGGCGGGGGAAGCGCTTGCGGCCAGCAGGCCTGTCCCAGCGCCGACACCTGCGGCTCCGGCGGCCGCTGCAAATGCGGCCGAGCCCAGTAATTGCCGGCGATTGACGCCCGGTTTTTGTGATTGCTCTGACATAGTGTCCTCTCCTTGTGAAATTTCAGTTTGTTCCGCTGAGTGGTGATGGTGAGACTTTTTCAATCGGCGCGCCGTTATGGGTAACGACCGTTCTGGCCGGCGCCTCGCCACGGGATGCGGGGGATGAAAGAGCCATGAATTTTTCCCTTTTCTTGCGGACCTGGATCATGTGCGGACAGCGCTGATCGTCGTGGTAGAGCTCCTGGCAATGCATGCAGTAGATGCATTCGTTGACATTGATCTGGCCCTCGGGATGGATCGCGTTGACGGGACATTCCTTGGCGCAAAGATGGCAGGGAGAACCGCATTCGCCCCAGCGCTTGAGCCATTCGAACATGCGGATCCGACCGGGAATGGCGAGCGCGGCGCCAAGCGGGCAGAGATAGCGGCAATAGAACCGTTCGATGAACAGCCCGGCGCTCAGCATGGTCAGGGCAAAGATGACGAAGGGCCATTCACGGGCAAACTTGAGAATGATCGCAGTCTTGAACGGCTCGACCTCCGCAAATATTTCAGCGAGCGCGACGGAATAGAGCGACAATCCGAACAGGCCGAGGAAGATGATGTATTTCACCGGCCACAGACGCTCGTGCAGACCCCACGGCAATTTCAGCTGCGGCACCTTCAGCCATTGCGCGATATTGTTGGTCAGTTCCTGCAGCGCGCCAAACGGACAGAGCCAGCCGCAGAAAGGTCCTCTTCCCCAGAACAGAAGACCGGCTGCTACAGCAGCCCACAGAACGAAGATCAGCGGCGCGGAAAGGAAGAATTCCCAATTGAAGCCGGTACGAAGCAAGTTGAAGAAGGTAAGAACATTGACGACCGACAGCTGTGCATTGGCGTACCAGCCTAGCCAGACCAGCGCGAACAGCAGATAGCCCCGACGCAGCCACTTGAAGAACACCGGACGCTTCATCAACCAGTCCTGGAAGAAGAAGATCGCGGTCAAGATCAGCAGAGCAACGACCGTGATGCCGATCTTGATACGGTTCATATCCCATATCCGCATCCACAGCGGCACTTCTTCGATGACGGTTCCTTCAGCACGGATTTCGGCAGCGTGCTCGACCACCGGATTGATGGCCGCCGGTTGCGCCTCTAAGCGTTTCTCGACCTTTTCGACGATGACGTAGCTATCAGGCAGTGCGTAGGAGAGAAGATAGGGAATGACAGACTTGTCGCGCCCTTCCGCATTGCGCTGGACCAGCATTTGTAAATCGAAAGACTGGGTGACGTCGAAGGTGAACTCTTCCGGCACCACGAACAGTGCGATCTCGCGAAGTTTTGGCGCACCTTCTGCTGCAAGCACCGGCACGCGGGTATGGTTGCGGTCGCGGAAACGATATCCCTGCCCGTCCTGCAACAGTTCGATACGATCGAAGATACCGCCGCGCACATAACCCGACCCCTTGAAGGAATAGGCACCATCTCCGGCGACGAGAATGGCCGACTGACCGGGCTTGAGGCGCGCCGCGAGACGCTCGTAGGCAACATCACCCAGCAGTGAGCGGCCAATTGACGGAACACTGGCAGGCGCAAGGTAGAGATCGATGAACCTGTCGTTCGGATCGTGGGTTTCCGGCTTGTCTGCAGCCACGGCCTTTCCGGCCTTGCGAAAATCTTCGGAAACCTCACCAACCGTCATGCGCAGGCTGCGCACGGAGCCGTCGCCGATCAAAGTCTGCCAGTCACGGATCTCGGATTTCGAGGTATCGAGCTTGCGAATAAACGTCGGTTCGGCTCTCGTGAGCGCGACATCGCCACCAAGTCGGTTGGACCGGATAAGCTGGACCGCAGCGCGCGAAATACTGTCGCCCATGACCAGAACGGTCACTGTCGCACCGCTGACGATATCGACCTGCGGCGGCATTTCAGCGCCGGAGGCGACACGTCCGAGATCCTTGTTCAACAAGGCGTTCATGGAGGCGACGACTTTCGCCTCGGGAATACCTATCAGGACAATAGGCTCGTCGTGATGAACAAGCTTGAGCCCGCGAATAATGCCCTTCTGGTCGATCCCAACGACGATATGGATAGGCTTGCCCGAATAACCGATGGAGCTGGAGAAATCCGAGTTGAGATAGGCAAAGCCTAAAACCTCATCGCCGCGAAGGACAGGAGCGATGGGCGGCTCGCCCACCGGTGTCCCAAAACGATCCGCGCCCTCGAACAGTTCACTCGGCTTTACATCTTCAAGATAGGTGGGCAACCGGTTGGCTGCTTGACCGGGCGAAGCCCAACCAAACATCAGAACGAGACATGCAAAAACCGCCAGCATGAAAGTTCGAATTGAAAGATATTCCAGCGGATTTCGAGACTGCTCGCACATAAGGCTTTTCGCTTCCTCCACGTTGCCATGGTGTCGCGAACGCGTTTAGAGGCGGTCTCAAGAAAGAACGTTGATCCAAATCAAGTATTTAAGATGCATCTTTTAAGGTGTGTATTATCAGAACTGCGCTTTGTTAAAGCGCTGCAAATAACGTCATAAAACCAAAGGGGGTGGCGCCGTCTATAAACAGCAGCGAATTTTCTAAAAATCGAATATTATCGTGTATCGCGGTTACGGATCGACAATTCGCCAGACAGACGCGGTGACCCGTTGCGCGCATGATGTCGTCGTGTCAGGCGACTCTCAGAAAATCGAAATCTTCAGAGCGGGAGACCATATCGGCAAGCGTATACCGATCAAGCACCTGTAAGAAGGCCTGCATGGCTTCTCCCAGGACGCCACGCAAACGACAGACCTGGCCGATTTTGCAGCAGCCACGTTCGCTCATGCATTCGACGAGATCGAACCCGTTTTCAGTCGCCCTAACCAGGCTACCAACAACAATTTGCTCAGCGGGCCGCGCCAGGCTCAGGCCACCCGTGCGACCACGTACGGCCTGCAAAAAACCTTCCCGCACCAGAAATTGCGCCACCTTCATCAGATGCGCTCGCGAGATGTCGTAGGCTTTGGAGGCGTCTTCAATCGTAACGCGCTGCCCCTTTGACACCGCGACATACATCATCAAGCGAAGGCTATAATTTGAAAAAAGCGTCAGCTGCATCGATTTACCTTACCATACCCACAGATTGCGGCCGATCGCCGTCCACGAAAATCACGGATGAAACTCCATGGCGGCATGTCGGCTTGGCATTTCGCCATCTTGTTTGATCTGGCGCATTGAGCGAACGGAAATGCGCCGATAGCTAACGGAGCGAACAACCAGACACGGACCGTTATGGACGCTCGGCTGCCCTATATCGAACGCCTGCTGATACGCATTTTATGCGTTGTGGCATTCGTCATGGTCGACGCTTCACACCGACTTCCATCTGCCGCCGAGCGTTGGGAGATTGTTCACTCTCACCAGAGCATGCTGCCCGATGGCAGCATTCCGTCATTATGCCTGACGTCCGGAGAAGCACATCCACTCCATGACGGCCATGATCAGCACCAGAAGACGGCATCCGCCGGCTGCGAAGCCTGCCGTCTTGCTGCATCTAGCCTTCTTCCGCTTCCGGCAGACATATCGGGCCTGACGACACGCTTTTACACGGTTGTGGAGCAGATCAAACGCGACATCTTGCCGTCACGCAGGGTTTTCTCGCCGAACAACAGTCCGCGCGCACCACCTTTTTGGATGACTTAAACTGGCTGAGACCCTTTTGGCCCGCCGGGCCAAAATCAGCCGAAAGACTTTCGCATCCACAGCTGCGGCAGGTGCTTTTCTCCTGCCTAAAGCACTGGATTCCACATCGTTATCGGAAAATCATCATGTTTAAATTCGTTCTCCGTGCCGTTCGCATGGCGTGCGTCGCTGTATTGTGCATCGTCGCGTTCACGTCCACCACATATGCAAAGATCGACACCACCGACATTCTCGGTCGCAAGATTACTCTCGAAAAACCGGGCGAACAGGTCATGCTCGGTTTCTATTTTGAGGATTACATCGCCATCACAGGTCCGACTGCAATCGACCGGCTGAAGGCTATCTCGCTGAATTATTGGAAAGGTTACCGGCCGCTTCAGTATGAGGCCTATCTCAAGATCGCACCTGAGATCGCCGATCTTATGGACGTCGGTGATGCCGATGCCGGAACGATGTCGGCAGAAAAGATAATCGCCTCGCAGCCAGATGTCGTCATCCTATCGGCCGGACAGTACAAGTATCTGGGTGCTTCTGCCCAGACAATCGAGCAGGTCGGCATTCCGCTCGTGGTTGTCGATTATAATGCGCAGACGGTCGACAAACATGTCGCCAGCACGCTGATCATCGGTCAGGTCATGGGAGCGGAAGATCGCGCCGCCAAACTCGCCGAGCAATACAAAGCCGGCGTTGACGACACTCTTCTACGCGTCGCCAAGGCCTCGGCAGAGAAAAAGAAAGTGTATGTCGAACTCGGCCAAAAGGGCGCGTCGGAATTCGGAAACACTTATGGCAAAGGCATGTGGGCCGGCGTTGTAGACGCCGCAGGCGGCCTCAACATTGCCGAAGGGCAAATCGCCAACTGGGGACCTCTCAACCCGTAATACGTGCTTTCGGCCAAACCGGACGCCATTTTCATTACCGCCTCTGAATGGGTGAGCCTGCCTGATGCCGTTTTGATGGGGTTCGACATTCCCCGTGAAACCACGATGAAACGTGCTGCCCCTTTCCTTGAACGCGCCGGCTGGGCCGATCTTCCAGCAGTCCGGGAAAGCGAGGTCCATGTGATCTATCATGGCGGCACCAGAACGCTCTACGATTACATATTCCTGCGCTACATCGCCAAGGTTCTGCATCCTCAACTCTTTGCAGATGTCGATCCTGAAGCAGAGATGTATGAGTATTATCGTACCTATCTCCCGGTCACACCGAACGGCACATTCATGATGAAACTGGATGCGAACAAATAACTGTGGGCACTGTTACGCATCAATCGGATCTGTACTCTCTTTATAAAAGGGACCTTAGAAAGCGGCTTGCCCTGATGGCAGGCTGCGCCATTCTTCTGGCAGCAATCATGGCGGTGGATCTGGTGACAGGTCCTTCGCAACTGACGGCGCCGCAGGTTTTCGCAGCATTGGCCGATGGCCCGGAAGGTGGCAACCGGGCCGCAGCCGCCATCATATGGGCGATCCGCCTACCAATGACCTTCATGGGCGCATTGGTTGGCATGGGTCTCGGCATTGCCGGGCTGCAAATGCAGACCATTCTCGATAATCCCCTCGCCAGTCCATTCACCCTCGGCTTCTCGGCCGCGGCCGGTTTTGGAGCGGCTCTGGCGATCATGTTCGGCGGCATCCTGCCGATAGCGGCATGGATCATCGCGCCGATCTCGGCTTTTGCCATGACACTTGTCGCCAGCGGGCTAATTTATCTGATTGCCCGCTGGCGCAGCGCCAATGCCGAAATTCTGGTGCTGGCCGGCATCGCGGTCATGTTCATGTTTCAGGCTTGCCAGTCACTGCTGCATATCTTGCAGAGCCGGAAGTGCTGCAGCAGATCGTCTTCTGGCTATTCGGCAGCCTGCTCAAATCGAGTTGGACAAGCGTGGCGGTACTTGCCGTCGTTCTGGCTGCGAGCGTTCCGCTTCTGGCACGTGACGCCTGGAAACTGACGGCCGTGCGACTGGGAGACGCGCATGCCACAAGTCTTGGAACGAACATTCACGCATTGCGGCGCCGGACGTTTCTGGTGATCGCCATGCTGACGGCAGCATCCGTAGCATTCGTCGGGACGATTGGCTTCATCGGACTGATCGCCCCCCATGCTGCACGTGCCATGGTCGGAGAAGACCAGCGGATATTGCTGCCGGTGTCGGCGCTGACCGGCGCAATGCTGGTGAGTGCCGCTTCAATTCTGTCCAAGCTGCTGGCGCAAGGAGCCGTCATCCCGGTCGGGATCGTGACAGCGGTTGTCGGCGTGCCTGTATTGTTTGCTCTCGTTATGCGCCGTGGCGCGGGAGGATGTCAATGACGCACGATCAAGGCCTGATCCTCCAGAACATATCGGTCGAACGCGGTTCTAAAACGATCGTCCGGAATATTTCCGCCACTTTCCCGCGCGGCGAAATCACCGCCATCTGCGGACCGAACGGCGCAGGAAAATCCACTTTGATGGGAGCAATGGCAGGTAATTTTGCTCATGCTGGCGACTGCACTTACAAGGGGCGCAAACCGACGAGTGAAGAACTGTCATTCATGCCGCAGGCGCTCGGCCTGCGAGCACAGCTATCGGTTCTCGAAGTCGTGCTACTGGGCAGACTGGACCGCTTGGGATGGACCTTGCGGCCCGCCGATATAAGCGCGGCGGAAGCGGCGATGGTCTCTGTCGGCATCGAGGATCTGGCGACCCGACGGGTCGATACGCTTTCCGGCGGCCAGCAGCAACTTGTGCTGCTGGCCCAGCGGCGGATCCGCAAACCTGAAATACTGCTGCTGGATGAACCGACCAGCGCACTCGACCTTCGCAGACAGCTTGTCGTTCTGGACATCCTGAAGACTTACGCACGGACACACAACCCGGTCGTCGTTATCATCATGCACGATCTTTCACTTGCTGCACGTTATGGCGAATATCTGCTTCTTTTGCAGGATGGCCGATGCGCAGGTAGTGGAGTTCCGGCCGCTATTCTCGATGAGCGGACAATTCGCAGTGTTTACGGCGTGGATGCCGAAGTGTTGTACACGTCGGAAGGCATACCCGTCATCGCTCCACTCTGCCCGTCATCTTCGATGCGAAATTTTTCCGGTGTCAGCAATGAACGGAAGATGGCATGACAACCTGAAATGTTGTGATGCAACAAGGTAATGTCGGCGTCAGACCCCGGCAATAATCATCCAGCAGGCCGGAAACTTTTCACCACAGCCGCGTCCGTCTCGATTCGGCCTGCACCGATCAGATCCAGACAATATGGTATTGCCGGAAAAACGGCATCTAGCGACATATCAATCGCTGCTGGCTTGCCCGGCAGATTGAGAAAGAACGTTTTGCCGCGCGTGCCTGCAGTCTGACGGGACAGAATCGATGTCGGGGTTTGTTTCAGCCCTTCTCTACGCAGCAATTCACCGAAACCCGGCAGTTCCTTTTCAAGCACCTGCGCCATTGCTTCCGGCGTCTGATCGCGTGGCGAAGGTCCGGTCCCACCCGTGGTCAGCACCACGTCGGCCTGCTGGCGGTCGCTCAGGTCGATGAGTGTGTCGCGAACACTCGCAACTCCGTCAGGAATGACCACGCGTGACAGTGCGTAAGGGGTCGTGAGCGCCTTGCTCAACCACGCCTCGATGGCAGGCCCGCTAATGTCTTCATACTCACCGCGGCTGGCGCGATCCGAAATCGTCACGACAAAGATTTTCATCTCAAGATCCGTCATTTCATGTCCAAGAAACCATAGTCCGCGTGCATAGCTTGAAAAAGCTCAACTATCTTTAAATCGCACAAAATATGATCTATAATCACGAAAATATCGTAAAAATTAATCAATCACAGGTTGCTACGCCTACATATTCAGCATTTTTCATTTTTACTTGTCCTACGTCAAAGATGACCGACGGCACATTGCATAAACTATGAGCAAACTCCTCCGATTCATACCAAGCGGATGCATACATGAGCGACACCAGAACCCTATCGGAGAAAGCCAGTTTCCGCCAACGGCGACGCCGTGAGCTTTTTACCTTCGTGGTGCTGGCTTTCGGCATCTGGCCCATTGTCGCGGTCGGCACCGTCGCCAGCTACGGCTTCATGGTCTGGGCTTACCAGATCGTCTACGGCCCACCCGGTCCGCACGACATAACCCCGGCGCGGCCGAATTCTGCGGAGTAACCCCATGGCTCAAGTCGCCACCACGCGTCGCGCCTTTTTGAGAGGCAGCGCTTTGCGGGTCGCTCGGGGATATTACCCACCCGGTGTGACGGAAGAATCCGTTCGCAACTGTTCGGGCTGCGCAGAATGCGAAAAAGCCTGTCCCACGCAGGTCATCCTTATGCGGGATGGCGTACCGACCGTCGATTTCAGCGCCGGCGAATGCACTTTTTGCGGTCAATGTTCGGAGCGATGTCCTGAGCGGGTTTTCCCGCCCGAGCCGGCCGTATCGTTTGCCCATCACGCCGTCATTGCAGACACCTGTCTCGCGTTGAACTTCGTCGATTGCCAGGCCTGTCGCGATGCGTGTCCGACAACGGCCATCCGCTTCAAGCCGCGGCTGGGCGGGCCTTTCGTGCCCGTGCTCGACACCGATGCCTGCACCGGCTGCGGCGCCTGCATTTCGGTCTGCCCTACCCGGTCCATCACCATGACGGCAAACACAAGGGAGGGGGCGCATGCGTGAGCCGCAGCATCACATATCGAGCGCGGTCGTCGTCGTGCGACCAGAAGCGGTCGAACGCATGACGGCGGCGCTCATCGAGATCGAAGGTGTCGAGGTGCATGCCACCGGCGGCGGCAAGATCGTCATCGTCATCGAGGGTCCGAGTTCGGGCTTTCTCGGTGAAACACTGATTGGAATTTCGGCGATGGACGATGTCATCGCCGCGCACATGGTTTTCGAACAGACAATTGCAGAAAAGGAGATGTCGGATGACGGCAGAACTCACGCGGCGTGACGTGCTGAAAGCCCAAGCCGCTGCGATCGCGGCGTCGACCGCAGGCATCGCCATGCCGGCAGCCGCCCAGTCCGTGCCCGGCGGTGTGGCGTCGCTGGAAATCAAATGGTCGAAAGCGCCCTGTCGCTTCTGCGGCACCGGTTGTGGCGTCATGGTCGGCGTCAAGGAAAACCATGTCGTCGCCACCCATGGTGACATGGAGGCCGAGGTCAATCGCGGCCTCAACTGCGTCAAGGGCTATTTCCTCTCGAAGATCATGTACGGCAAGGATCGCCTGACGACGCCGCTTTTGCGCAAGCGCAACGGCGTGTTCGACAAGGAAGGCGAATTCGAACCCGTCACTTGGGAGGAAGCCTTCGACATCATGGCCGAAAAGGCCAAGAAGACCCTGAAGGAAAAAGGCCCGACGGCGCTTGGCATGTTCGGGTCCGGCCAGTGGACGATTTTTGAAGGCTATGCCGCCACCAAACTGATGCGCGCCGGCTTCCGTTCGAACAATCTCGATCCTAATGCCCGCCACTGTATGGCGTCTGCCGCTTACGGCTTCATGCGCACCTTCGGCATGGATGAGCCGATGGGCTGTTATGACGATTTCGAACATGCCGACGCGTTCGTGCTGTGGGGCTCCAACATGGCGGAGATGCACCCGATCCTGTGGACGCGTCTGGCCGACCGTCGCCTCGGCCATGAGCATGTGAAGGTTTCGGTCCTCTCGACATTCACCCATCGCAGCATGGACCTTGCCGACATTCCGCTGGTTTTCAAACCCGGCACGGATCTGGCGATCCTCAACTACATCGCCAACCACATCATCCAGACCGGCCGCGTCAATCAGGCGTTTATCGACAAGAACACCAAGTTCATGCAGGCAACGACCGATATCGGTTACGGCCTGCGCGCCGAGCATCCGCTGGAAGTCAAGGCAACCGGCGCGGCCAAAGCGGCCGAAATGACGCCGATCGATTTCGAGGCGTTCAAGAAGCATGTTTCCGAATACACGCTCGACAAGGTCGCGGAACTTGCCGGCGTCGACAAGGGTTTTCTGGAACAGCTGGCGGAACTTTATGCCGACCCCAAGACCAAGGTCATGTCACTCTGGACCATGGGCTTCAACCAGCATGTGCGTGGCGTCTGGGCCAACCAGATGGTTTACAACATCCATCTCCTCACCGGCAAAATCTCCGAGCCGGGCAACAGCCCCTTCTCGCTGACGGGCCAGCCCTCGGCTTGCGGCACCGCCCGCGAAGTCGGAACGTTTGCCCACCGCCTGCCCGCCGACATGACCGTGACCAACCCGGAACACCGCAAGCATGCCGAGGAATTGTGGAACATTCCGCACGGCATCATCCCGGAAAAGCCCGGTTATCATGCCGTCGAGCAGGACCGCATGCTGCATGACGGCAAGCTGAACTTCTATTGGGTTCAGGTGAACAACAACATGCAGGCCGCTGCCAACAACAGCAACGAGGCCTATCTCGGTTATCGCAAGCCGGACAACTTCATCGTCGTTTCGGATGCCTACCCGACCGTGACCGCCATGACCGCCGACCTTATCCTACCCGCCGCCATGTGGGTGGAAAAGGAAGGCGCTTACGGCAATGCCGAACGCCGTACCCACGTCTGGCATCAGCTGGTCAATGCACCGGGAGAAGCCCGCTCCGATCTCTGGCAGCTGGTGGAATTTTCCAAGCGATTTACCACCGACGAGGTCTGGCCACAGGACATCCTCGACAAGAACCCCGACTTCAAGGGCAAGAGCCTGTACGAAGTGCTTTATCAGAACGGCAATGTCGACAAGTTCCCGATCTCGGAAGTCTCGACGGACTATGAGAACCGCGAGGCCAAAGCTTTCGGCTTCTATCTGCAGAAAGGCCTGTTCGAGGAATATGCGAGCTTCGGACGCGGCCATGGTCACGACCTTGCGCCATACGACATGTATCACGAGGTGCGGGGTCTTCGCTGGCCGGTCGTCGATGGCAAGGAAACCAAGTGGCGTTACCGCGAGGGTTACGACCCCTATGTCAAGGAAGGTGAAGGCGTCAAATTTTATGGCCAGAAGGATGGCCGCGCCGTCATCCTCGCCGCGCCTTACGAGCCGCCGGCAGAATCGCCGGATGAGGAGTTCGGCTTCTGGCTGGTGACGGGCCGTGTTCTCGAACACTGGCATTCCGGCTCTATGACCATGCGCGTACCGGAGCTCTATAAGGCATTTCCGGGCGCCCGCTGTTTCATGAACGGCGACGACGCACGCCGCCTCGGCATCAACCAGGGCGGACAGGTGAAGATCCAGTCGCGGCGTGGCGAGATTATCAGCCGGGTGGATATCCGGGGTCGTAACCGTATGCCGCATGGCGTGATCTTCGTGCCGTGGTTCGACGCCAGCCAGCTGATCAACAAGGTCACGCTCGACGCCACCGACCCCATTTCCAAACAGACGGATTTCAAAAAATGCGCAGTCAAGATTCTTCCCGTCGCCTGAGCCAGCGTTTCTGGACTTTCGTCGCGCTCGCCCTGTGTCTGGTAACGGGCACGGTGGCGATTGCGCAGACCGTTCCGCAGCTATCGGGCCGCCCGAGCCCGATGGAGAACACCGGTGCGGAGCCACTGCCGCGCTGGATCGTCGACGACATACAACGGATGCGCAACTATCCGGATCAGCCGCCAATCATTCCGCATTCGATCGAAGGTTATCAGCTGTCGGTGAATACCAACCGCTGCATGTCGTGCCACCGGCGCGAAATGACCGAAGGTTCCGGCGCGCCGATGATCAGCGTGACCCATTACATGACACGTGAAGGCCAGATGCTCGCCGATGTTTCGCCACGTCGCTATTTCTGCACGGCATGCCACGTACCTCAAGCCGACACGCGTCCGCTGGTTCCCAACATGTTCAAGGACATGAGTGAACTTGGGTTCAAACCGACGGGATCTGGCCAATGATCGGAAAAATCAAAGCGATCCTTCTGTGGGTCTGGCGGGTTCTTTCCACGCCCGCGGGAACCCTGAGCCTCGGCTTCCTGACACTCGGCGGTTTCGTCGGCGGCATTATCTTCTGGGGTGCATTCAACACTGCACTGGAAGTGACCAATACCGAAGCCTTCTGCACCGGCTGTCACGAGATGAAGGACAACGTCTACGAGGAAATGACACGCACGGTGCATTTCTCGAACCGTTCCGGTGTGCGCGCATCCTGCCCGGATTGCCATGTGCCGCATCAGTGGACCAACAAGATTGCCCGCAAAATGCAGGCTTCGAAAGAAGTCTGGGGCAAGCTTTTCGGCACCATCAACACGCGCGAAAAATTTCTGGATCACCGGCTTGAGCTTGCCCAGCACGAATGGGCCCGCCTGAAGGCCAATGACAGCCTCGAATGCCGCAACTGCCACTCGTCCATTGCCATGGACTTTACCAAGCAGACAAAACGCGCGGCCGAAATTCACACGCGGTATCTTCTGACCGGCAAGGCGACATGTATCGACTGCCACAAAGGCATTGCACATGAGTTGCCGAACATGGAAGGCGTTGATCCGGGCTGGAAAGTGCCTGCAGAACTGATGGGTAAGGCAGGAACTCACGGCCTGCAAGATACAGACCAGCTTGCGGCGTTTCTTGAGGGCGTGGAAGGCTGACAATATCAAAGTGATTACAGATCTGAACAGCTTCCGAAAACCGCCTGCGGCAGCCATCGCTTCGATGATCGACAAGTTCGGTCGGGCGGTCACCTATCTGCGCGTATCCGTCACCGATCGCTGCGATTTCCGCTGCACATATTGTATGGCGGAAAACATGACCTTTCTGCCAAAGAAGGACCTGCTCTCGCTGGAGGAACTCGACCGGCTCTGTTCAGCCTTCATCGCCAAGGGCGTACGAAAACTCCGCCTGACCGGCGGCGAGCCGCTAGTGCGCAAGAACATCATGCGTCTGGTGCGCTCGATCGGCCGCCATATCGAAACCGGCCATCTCGATGAACTGACGCTGACCACCAACGGATCGCAGCTCGCCCGCTTCGCGCAGGAACTTTTCGATGCCGGCGTGCGCCGCATCAATGTCTCGCTCGATACGCTCGACCCGCAGAAATTCAAGGAAATCACGCGCTGGGGCGATTTTTCCAAGGTCATGGAAGGCATCGACGCCGCGCAGAAGGCCGGGCTGAAGATAAAGCTCAACGCCGTGGCGCTGAAAGGTTTCAACGAGGACGAGATCCCGGACATGATGCGTTTCGCGCATGGTCGCGGCATGGATCTGACCGTTATCGAAACCATGCCGATGGGCGAGATCGAGGAAGACCGCACCGACCGCTACCTGCCGCTCTCGGTTCTGCGTGAAAACCTCGAAAAGCAGTTCACCTTCAAGGATATCCCCTTCAAGACCGGCGGCCCAGCCCGTTATGTCGAGGTTGCCGAAACCGGCGGCCGCATGGGCTTCATCACGCCGATGACCCACAATTTCTGCGAGGGCTGCAACCGCGTCCGCCTCACCTGTTCCGGCACGCTCTACATGTGCCTCGGCCAGAACGACGCAGCCGACCTGCGCGAAGTCTTGCGCGAAAGCAATGACCCGGTGCATCTGGCCGCCGCCATAGACGAGGCGATCGCCCGCAAGCCAAAAGGCCACGACTTCATCATCGACCGCAACAACCGGCCGTCCGTGTCAAGGCATATGAGCGTCACCGGCGGCTAAGGCGGGGCACCTGTCGCCGCTAATTCTCAATTGTCAGGACCAACAGAAAGCCTTTCGAGCCGCTTAGCGTCTAAGACCACAATGGTCTGAACATTTTCGACGTCAATGACGCGCATGCGGCGTAGGCGCCCAAGCGTGCGGCTGGTTGTCTCGATTGTTAGTGCGAGATAGTCTGATAAATCAGCCCGAGAGATGGGCAATTCTAAGCGGAAACCATCTTTAACGCCGCCACATTGCCAGCGCGCAATAAAAATCAAAAAGCTAGCGAGTCTCTCGACCGCACTTTTTCGACCGATGGCAAGAAGCCATTCTCTAGCCTGCTCTAATTCCTCACATATGCTTTTGATCACTTCAGTGGCGAGAAAAGACGAATCGCGAACGTGCTCGTCCATTATCGCAGAGGGAATTAGACAAATTTCGAGTTTTGTCGCGGCAGATATATGGATGGGCCTCGTTACATTTGGCGGCGTAATGATTCCTGGCGCGAACTTTATGCCTACAATCTGCCGCCGACCGTCGCGAAGAGTTTTTGCGAGCAAGGCGATCCCATCGATGATGACAATAAAGTTTGAAGACAACTCGCCCTCGAAGACCAAAGTATGGCCAACGTCGACAACTCGCGTCATCCCGACCTTGCCAAGCTCTCGACGATTTATGAACGATTAAGCATCACGGGTTCCGAGAAATTAAGCTGCAGGTGAAATGCTGCTGTCATTCGGAGGGATATGACATCGTTCCGCGCATGAACATGAAAAAATATCCAAATTTGCGTGCGTTGTAATGATCTCTTCAATCATAAGCCTCTTCACTGTCCGGGATGACGACCCCACTTTGGTGGTCGCTCAGCAGACGGCGCTATCCAAACAGATACCGCTGATGTACTTCATCCTCATGGTGAACACATGGGGCGTCGCAATAACGCATCTGCCCGTCGCCCCATTTTTTCTAACTGTCATCGTCCCGTCGGCAATGACTGCGGCCTGCACCGTCCGCATGCTGCAGTGGGGGCGTCGTGTCCGCAGACCCGCGGCCAACGCAAGTCAGGCGATAGCTGAGCTGCGCCGGACGAACAGGATCGCCTGGGTACTTGCCGGCATATTTGCAGGCTGGGGAATTGGCCTGACACCTTACGGTGACAGTTTCATGCAAAGCCATGTCGCGTTTTACATGGGTATCACCGTCATCGGCTGCATATTCTGTCTCACCCATCTTCTGCCTGCCGCAATGGCCGTGACATTCATCGTCAACATTGCGTTCGTTGCCTATTTCGGACTAACCGGAAACGCTATATTTATGGCAATGGCGGTCGATGTCGGTCTCGTTTCTGCCGCAATGCTCATGGTGCTTTGGGTACAATATAGAGACTTCACGCACCTCGTTGTTTCCCGCAGGGAACTGGAAAACAAGAAGAATGCGCTGGAAAAACGCGAGCTGGAGCTGGTCAACGAGCAAAAGCAGACGGAGGCCCTAAGCGAGGAAAACAGAAAACTCGCCAACATGGACAGCCTGACTGGACTTGCCAACAGACGGTTTTTCTTCAGCAGTCTCGAGCAAATGATCGGTCAACTGAAACCTCAAAGCGATCCGATCCATGTCGGGCTGATCGACCTCGACGGTTTCAAGCCTGTCAATGATGTCCATGGGCACAAAGCTGGAGACGAACTTCTTTCGCAACTGGCGTCGCGGCTCGCGCGGACAAGCCATGGCAAAGCTCTCGTGGCCCGCCTCGGCGGCGATGAATTCGCCTTTCTGTTGCAGACAGCTGATCCCGCTGCACCGAAAAAGCTTGCGGAGGAAATCTGTGGCGTGTGCCGCGAGCCGTTCGTCATTGCCGATGCAATGATCGAGGTTGGTGCATCCATTGGATTTGCAAGCAGCGCGCTTTGCCGGGAAGAAATGACACGCCTTTATGATCAGGCCGATTTCGCACTGTATCAGGCGAAAAGAAATGCACCCGGCACCGCCGTCGCATTTTCGCCGGAGCACCATCACAGCCTGTCTCGGCTAACGGTGATCGAACACGCCTTTCGGGACGGCAGCGTCAACCAACACATCTCACTTGCCTTTCAGCCGATATTTGATGTCGCGAACAACACCGTCACGGCATTCGAGGCTCTGGCGAGGTGGCATCATCCGGTTCTCGGGCAGGTCTCTCCCGCCGAATTCATTCCGGTTGCCGAACGGCTGGGACTTATCAACCATCTCACGCGCACGCTTCTGAGCATGGCCTTGCAGGAAGCGCGGTTCTGGCCGCGTCACATTCGGCTTTCGTTCAACCTTTCAGCGAGAGACCTATCGTCGAGCGATCACGCGATGCGTCTTTTAGCGCTGATTGCTAACAGCGACATCGGATCCTCTCGTATCGATCTCGAAATCACCGAAACCGCAATACTTACCGACCTCGAGCGAGCTCGGGCAATTGCTGAGGCCTTCCGGTCTGCAGGTATAGGAATATCCTTGGACGATTTCGGCACGGGCTATTCGAGCCTGACGCATCTCCATTCGATGCCGCTCACTAAGATCAAGATCGACAGGAGTTTCGTGACGAAAATCGAGGATGATGCAGCAAGTGCAAAAATCGTCAAGTCATTGATCAGGATGGCCGATGACATGGGTCTCGACTGCATAGTCGAAGGGATCGAAACGCAAGCGGAGATGGCAACGATTTGTGATCTCGGAGGTCGTTTCATTCAGGGCTTTCACATTTCTCGTCCACTCACCGCAGCAGATGCGAGAGCGTTCGCCGAAGGCGCACGGGCGTCGCTGGCATCTTAGCGACCCTTCGGACGAAATGGGGCCGCAACGTTGATGCCCACTCGGCGTTGTGAGAGCATGCTTTGCCCTGAAAACGCCACTGAGGTTGTCTGATTGTGTTGAAGGGATTCGAACCATCGGCACCTTTCGGAGAACCGGAAAAATTCAGCGGATCGGCATAACTCAGACACTCGCGTATCTGCCTCGTGTTCCGTCATTATGCCGTTGATGTGTTGGCAGTGGAAACGGTTGCGCTCAATTCTCTGGTCCTCTCAATGGGTCAGAGCTCACTTCAACTTGGATTAGTTCTGCAGGGCAAGGTCAAAGGCGCGGCTCTGCCTTGAAGTGCGACTTCTGCGCGATTCATCCTTGTCTCGCACGTAAACGCAGACTGTTGTGCTTCGTCCGGGTATCGTGATGTCCGTTTGACTATTCGAGGCGCTGACCGCCATCCTCACCGAACAGATGGACGGCCGCAGCGTCGGGCATCACCTTGATAGCGGCACCGGGTGACAGGGCCACGCGCTCGCGAAACACGCCGATGACCTGTGTGTCGCCAAGCCGCAGCGTTACCTGCGTTTCGGCGCCCATCGGCTCGACCAGCAGAATTTCCGCCGGGACGCCCGCCGGATCCAGCCGGAGATGTTCGGGCCGTATTCCGAGGATAGCCGGCCGGCCGACATGGCGTTGCGCTTTAATCGGCAATGGTACGGTCAAGCCCGCCGCGGCAAAGCCAGCCGGGGTGATCGTTCCCTCAAGGAAATTCATCGAAGGCGAGCCGATGAAGCCGGCGACAAAACGGTTTGCCGGACGATCGTAGAGATCGAGCGGCGCGCCGATCTGCTCCACCCTTCCGCCGTTCAGAACGACGATCCGGTCGGCCATGGTCATCGCCTCGACCTGGTCGTGGGTGACATAGACGGTGGTGGTCTTCAGCTTCTGGTGCAGCGACTTTATCTCGCCGCGCATGACGACGCGCAGCTTGGCATCAAGGTTCGACAATGGTTCGTCGAACAGAAAGACCTGTGGATTTCGGACGATAGCCCGGCCCATCGCCACGCGCTGGCGCTGGCCGCCAGACAGCTGACGCGGGTAGCGGTCGAGCAGGCTTTCAAGGCCGAGAATGCCGGCCGCCCAGTTCACCCGTTCTGTGATCTCAGCCTTGGTCCCGCCGCGATGCTCGAGCGAGAAGCCCATGTTGGTCGCCACCGTCATATGCGGGTAGAGCGCATAGCTCTGAAACACCATGGCGATGTCGCGATCCTTGGGATCCAGATCGTTAACGATGCGACTACCGATATCAAGCGTGCCGCCGGTGATGGTCTCAAGCCCGGCGATCATCCGTAGCAGGGTGGACTTACCGCAGCCGGACGGACCGACCAGCACGACGAACTCACCATCGTTGATCTGGAGATCGACGCCATGGATGACGTTAACGGAGCCGTAGCTCTTGCGGATATCGGATAGCGTGACCTGAGCCATGAATGGATCCCGTTGTTCAGCCCTTCAGGCCGGTATGCGCCAGTCCTTCGACGAACTGCTTCTGAGCGATGATGAATACGATGAGGACGGGCAGTGCCGTCAGCGTGGCGGCGGCGAGCTGGATGTTCCACATCGGACCGCCGTAGGCGTCGGTGTATTGCGTGAGCGCCTGCGGCAGGGTGAATTTGTCGGCACTCGACAGGAACACGATCGGTTCGAGGAACAGGTTCCACGAGTGCAGGAAAGTGAAGATCGCGACCGAGGCCAGCGCCGGCTTTGCCAGCGGCAGCGCGATCTTGCGGAAGATCTTTAAGCGGCCGAGACCATCGACGCGGGCTGCCTCCTCCAGTTCGGCCGGCAGCGTCACGAAGAACTGCCGCATCACGAAAGTGGCGAACACGCTCGGTGCGCCGAAGATCGGCACCAGGATCAGCGGCCAATGCGTGTTCACCATGCCGGCCTTCAGAAACATCTGGAACAGCGGCACGATCGTCACCTCCGAAGGGATCAGGAGGCCGAGCAGCACGATCATGAAGATCGTGTCGGCATATGGAAATCTGATCCGCGCGAAGGCGTAGCCGGCCATCGACGACACGACCATCGTACCGATCGTGACGACAGCGGCAATATAGGCCGAATTCCAGTACTGCTGCACGAAGGGCTGCAGTTCGAAGACTTTCGAGTATGTCGTCCAGTCATAGTTCTGCGGGATCAGTTGCGGCGGGAAGGCAAAGATGTCGCTGATCGGCTTGATCGATGATGTCACCATCCACCAGGTCGGGAAAACGAAGGGAATGAGCAGCACGCACATCAGGCCGTAAAGCGTCACCTGCATGCGCGGGGACAGGTCAGTTTTCATAGAACACGATCCTCTTGCGCATCTGCCACTGGGCAAAGGTCAGGACGGCGACGATGACGAAAAGCAGGATGGAGAGCGTCGAGCCGTAGCCGAAATAGTGGAACTGGAAGGCCTGCTGGTAGAGGTAGTAGACCAGCACCGTGGTCGAGAGGCCGGGGCCGCCTTGGGTGAGCACCGCGATCTGCGCGAACACCTGCAGCGAACCGACGATGGTGATGATCGAGGTTAGGAGAATGGTCGGGCTGATCAGCGGCAGGGTAATGCGGCGGAACTGCTTGAACGCCGGCGCACCATCGATGCGAGCCGCCTCGTAGAGCTCCTTCGGCACGCCCTGGAGGGCTGCGAGAAACAGGATCATGTTGAGCCCGACATTCTTGAAGACCTGCACGACGATGACCGAGATCATCGCGGTCACGTCCTCGCGCAGCCAGTTCGGGCCTTCGATGCCGACCATCAGCAGCATGCCGTTGATGCCGCCGTTCTTCTGCAATAGGAAACCCCAGACGATCGTCCAGGCGACCAGCGAAACCACGACCGGCGAGAAGAACAGCGTGCGGAAGACAGCGATGCCGGCGAGCTTCTGATTGAGAAGGACGGCCAGCAGCAGCGCCAGCGACATGTTGAGCACGACGAGACCGACCGAGAAGATGGCCGTGGCGCTAAGCACCTCGAGAAGGTTGGTGTCTTCAAGCACCATCCGGTAGTTCTGGCTGCCGGTGAAGGTGAACGTGTTGGCCAGCACGTTCCACTCATGCAGCGAATACCAGAACACCAGGCCGAGCGGCACCAGCACGAAGGTGATGATGCCGATCAGTTGTGGCGCGATGAACAGGAAGCCGGCGAGGCTGTCGCGCCGCGCGATCGTCCAGAACGGCGGCGGTGCGCCGGTCTTCGACGTTTCGTGATGATGGTGCGCGACAGCCATGACGATGTCCTCAGCGCTTCAAGAGCGGGCCGATTTGGCCGCAGATCTTCTGCAGTGTACCGGACACATCCGCTTCCGGGCGCCAGATGGCGTCGAGGTTCGAGCGCACCATCTGCTGGATCTGAGCAAAGCCGCTATGACCGGGCATGACCTTGCCGGTGGCGATACCGTTGATTACGACCTTTTCGATCTGCACCTGGCTCAGCAGCGGATTGGTCTTCTTCAGCACCTCGGCATTCAGCAGCGACTTGCGTGCCGATGGGAAGAACTGGCTGAGCTTCGCCGAGTTTTCCGGGTTGGTCATGTAGGCGACGAACTCCGCCGCGGTCTTCGCGTTTTTACCCGACTGCATGACACCGATGCCAGCCTGGCCGATCAGCGCGTACTCTCCGGCCGGGCCCTTCGGCAGCGGGACGAGATCCCAGGAAAACGGCTTGTCCTTGGGCAGCAGCGAGGCGCGGCTGATCTGAGTAATGGTCATCGCCGCATTGCCGGCGAAAAAGTCCACGGTCTCGCCGGGGCCGGGCATCGCCTTCTTTGTGAAGATGGCTTCGTGGACGAACGACAGGGCGTCCGCCATCGGCTTGTCGGCCATGCTGCAGGTCTTGCCGTCCTCGCTCCAGGGCGATGCGCCCCAGCCGTTCCAGACCGAGGTCAGGTACTGCCAGTTCTGGTAGTTGAAATCGCGGACGACCAAGCCGCCCTTGCCGGATTTGCCGACGGCCGAAGCGGTCGCGATGGCGTTCTCCCAGGTCCATTCGCCGCTGGCGATCATCTCGGCCGGGGTCTTTGCACCGGCGGTCTTGATGACGTCGTTGTTGACGAACATCGCAAATGGCGAGGTCGAGAACGGATAGGCATAGAGCGTGCCATCCTGCATCCAGCGCTCGGCTGCACCGGCGCTGACTTCCTCGAGGTTGTAGCCCTTCGCCGCCTTCAGCGTGTCGGTCAGCGGATAGAGCGCTCCCGACTTGACGAAGTCGTAGGCGGAGGTCTCGAAGATCCAGGCCATGTCGGGGGCGTTGCCACCGGCAATCTGGGTGGTCAGCGCTGTCGTGTAGGTATCGAACGGCAGCGACTCGTAGGCCACCGTGACATTCGGATGCTCTTTCTTGAAGCCGGCGGCGATCTCGTTGAACAGCTTCAGATGTGCCTCGTTGGCACTCCAGATGGTCATCCGCAGGTTCACGGCGTCCTGAGCCTGGGCAATGCCGCCCAGTCCCAGAAGACCGAGCGCAAAGACAGTCGATTTCAACGTCAGATGATAGGGCATTCCCAGTCCTCCTCCAAAGATGGGTTCGAGCTACAGATGGTAGTGTGGCTTAATAGGCCGCAACCTCGGGCCAGCGGATCTCGATGCCCTCGCGGGTCAGTGCGGCCTGGAAGTCGTGAAGGTGCTTGTCGTCGGCCCGCACCTGATGCGGCGTCAGGCCCTTTTCGAGGCTGAAGGCGGCCAGCATCCCGGCGACTTCACCGATATTCCATTCGACCGGATGCAGGCGGTAGCAGCCATTGGTGATGTGTGTGGTGCCGATGTTCTTGCCAGCCGGGATCAGGTTCTTCACCCGTTGCGGCAGAAGTGCGCCGAGCGGGATCTCGAACGGGCAGGACGGCACGTCGACATAGTTGTCACCACCGGTCGAGGGGTGCAGGTCGATTCGGTACATACCGATGCCGATGCTGTCGCGGTAACGGACAGCACCCCTTTCGCCGCGAACCGTGAACGACAGATCCTGTTCGACGATGCGGGTGACCGGCTTGATGCGCCGGCTTTCACGCACATAGGGCGCCATGGCAAGGCCGTGCTCGGTGCCGGTGATGTCGCCACGCAGGCGCAGGCCGCGATAACCCTGTCCGCCATCGAGCCGCGGCGCTTCCGTCTGCAGCCAGTAGAAGACCGAATAGGACAGATCGGCGGCAGACTTCAGGTGCCGTACCTTGTCTTCTTCGGAAACGTCGATGATGGTGCCGTCCAAGTAGTCGATCATCGGCCAGTTCACGAGGCAGATGTCGGACGTGTAGAAGCCCGGCGCAAAATTCTTGCGGGCGGCTATCCGCCGGAAGATCCAGAGGTTCTCGTCACCGCCACCCTTGCGCTGGTCGGCATCAACGAGAAGCGGATCGTCATCTGGATTGGGCGTGAAGGAGCGGGTCGTGTGCTCCAGCGTGCGCGGATGCGGGGCGGTCAGGCCGAGCATCGGGCCACCCCAGAAATGCGGCTGGTACTGTTTCCAGTAGTCGTAGTTTTCCGGTTTGTCGATCGTCTGGTCCCCATCCACGTGGTCGATGGCAAAGCAGATCGACACGGCTTGGACATTGTCCGGCTGCGCCTGCGCCCCCGCGCTCGGCTCGCCGGTATCCGATTGTGCCTCGAAGCCCTTGGCATATTCGGTACCGGTCATCGGCAGGAGATCGCCAAGCTCGGTGGCATCGAGGATGTAGTCGGCGGAAATCACGATCTCGGCGCCGCTGTCGCGGTGGCGGACGGTGATCGACCGGACGGTATCGCCGTCGACGTCAGCCGCCACCGGCCGATAGGGTTGCAGCACCGTCAGGCGGTCGGCGCCGCGATAGGGTGCGAGCATGCTTTTCATAACGGCAAGGCTGACGCGCGGTTCGGCACAGATGCGGCTGACCCAGCCGCCGCCGGGATTGAGATCGCCCCAGGCGCGGGCGCCCTCGGTCAGCGGATAGTGGTCGCGGTAATATTGGCGCACGCCCTGGCGCAGCTTGCGATAGGAGCGGGTGATGCCGAACTGCTCGACCCAGGTATGTTCGTCGGACGGCACCGCCTGGCTGGTGAGCTGACCGCCGATCCAGTCGTATTCCTCCGTCATGATGACGCGCTTGCCAGCCCGCGCAGCACCGAGTGCTGCCGCAACCCCGCCAAGACCGCCACCCACGACAAGAATATCTGCTCGCATCTCTTTCACGTCATACCATCCGTTTTTTGTGCTGGATCTGAAGGACAGGGTCCCAGTGTCTCTCCCTCGACGGGCTCGCAGGGAAGAAGGATCTGCGTGTCGGCGCCGCCGGTCTCGATACGGGTCACCAGCATGGCGGTCGCCTGTCGACCCATCTCTTCGCGCGGGATTTCGTAGGAGGTGAAGCGCACCGCGCTGCGTCCGGCGCGGATGTGGCTGCCGAGCACGATCATCGAGAGATCGCCGGGCACCGAAATTCCACGCGCGCGCGCCAGGATCTCCACCCGGACGGCGTCGGCCAGCTCGATGAAGAAGGCAGCCGTCGCGCTCGACGAAAGGATCGCGTCGAGGATCTCTTCGGCGGGGCGGTTGACGGTGGGGATATGGACCGCCAATTCCGCGCCTGTTGCCGACAGCGCCGCCTGGTATCCGAGCCAGCGGTCGGCGACGGATTCCGCCGGACCCTGCGGTCCGATATAGGCCAGTTTCGAATGGCCCAGCGAACAGGCCTTCTCGACCAGCGCGCGAGTTCCGGCTGCATAGTCTCCGCCAACGTAAGGAACGGGTCCGCCGGCGTCCTCACGTCGGCCAATCGCCACGAACGGGTAATCCTCGGCCACCAGTCGTGCGAGCTCTGCGCGATCGAATTCGCGGCCGAGAACAAGGCAGCCATCGGCAATGCGTAGCCGGTTGCCCTCGGAAAAGATCTTGCGATTGTTGCCGACGCCGGCGCTGGTCAAAAGCAGCAGGTCGTAGTTCTGCTGCTGCGCCTCTTCCTCGATGCCGAGCAGGAAGGGCGTGAAGAAATCCGCTTGGGCGCTGGGAAAAGCCGGCTCGTAGGTGAAAACGCCGAGAATGCGGTTAAGACCCTTGGCCATGCGACGGGCGATCGGATCTGCGACATAGCCGGTCGTGCGGATGACCTTCTGCACACGCTCCCGGGTTTCCGCCGGAATGCGCGCGATAGCCGTCGGCGCACCATTCAACACGAGGGAAACGGTGGCCTGGCTGACGCCAGCGAGCTTCGCGATATCGTTCTGGGTCAGACGCTTGGTTGCTGCCACGGTCCCGTTTCCAAAGGCTCCAATCTGCTAATACGTATTAGCAGCTAATGCGCATTAGCAGTCCATAGGCCGCTCCTGTCAAGCGAAAAATGGACGACGCGACCAAGCACGGCATCGAGCAACCGCAGCGTGGGGTGAAAGGACAGCGCGAAATTCGATAGAGATGCGCTGGGAAAGCGCCGGCTTTGCATCCCGGCGGTTCTCGCCACCCTATCACGCCAGCCGATCAAGCGCAGATGCGCATTTTCGAAAGCGTAGCCATCATCATCGTGGGGACGGCTTGAGAGCTCCTGAAATCCGAGCTCATGGTATCAAACCATTGCCTGTTGATTGTCGGTGTCAACCTCAAGCTCCAGCTCACCTTTGAGCCTGAGAGCATGAGCCACAAGGTTACGCCCTATACCAATCCCTTGCCTATCAGGAGAAACAAAAATCCCTCCAATGTACTCGTCGAGCAGGCTGATGGAGCCGCAGGGCTGATCGCCCATTCATGCAACCCAAGTCTCGGTGTTAGGCTAACCTGAGATAAGCTCGCCTGGCATCAACGGTAGAACGAGCACCGGGAACGCGGCCTTTAGATCAGCCATCACGGCCAACTCGCGCCTTGAAAGGAATCGCACCGGTGACCCCGTCATTCCTTGCTACATTCGCGATAAATTTTCCAACCCGGTCAACCACTTCTCGAATGTCCGGTGAGCCGTCATCGGACCGTCTCCTTTGAGTGCCTCAAGAGAGAATAGCAACCGGATGCTGTCAGCCCTCATCGCTGGACCGAGTTCCTGCCTGGGATTTCCTTGCCGTTTGCTACCACCCCGACGATACGTGATCGCTTGCTTATCTGGCGATGGCGCACCTTGACCACAGCCCGATCACAATGACCAGGCGTTCTGCCAGCGGTGCCACATCCATGACCGGTCCGAGCATTTAGGGCGCCGACGACTGGCTTTTCTCATGACGCGGGCGCTGGGCAACCTGTTTGACGGCCAGTACTAGACGCGATGAACCTCGTCACAGCTTCTGGCTAAGAGATTTGTACAATTTCCGAGGATCCCCGGGATTCGGGACGTAAGTAAAGCAGTCGCAATACTGGTCGATCGCGTTCATGACGCCGAGCAGCGCCGGCGCTGTGAAGGCCAGAGCCTGGCCTGTTCCCCAGTGACTGGTGAAGTTTCCAACGATCGTCGCCATGTTGGCGTTCAAGCCTGCCTCCTGAGCGGGTTCGAGAATAAGGGATCCCCCCGCCTTGTGGAGTTTGACGGCGGCGTCGATCGCACCGAGGAATTCCCCCGCCAGCTGCTTGTTGTCACTGAAGGCGACGTCCACAGGTACGGGGATGCGCAGCTTGCTGATGAGATCGCTCAGCCGATATTCGAGATACTGCCGGACTCCCTCTTTGGCGAAGTCGGCCTGTCCGGCCTGCAACATTGAAATTGTAAGATCACGCACCTTGTTCACCGCGCCGGCTTGCGGCAGCACCGCGAACTGAGGGTTGCCTTCGAGCCGCTGGTGCCACCAGACGCCGGAGCCAGTGTGCTTGTTGAAGAGCTTTTCCAACATGGTGTCGGGGCTCAGCAGGATCACTTGCAGCCCGTCCGGGTTGGCCGGCCGGGCAAAGCTTTTCCGGAGCAATTCCACGAGATAGAGCTGGTGGCCCGCATCAAAACTGGAGGTCACATCATCGAGCACGATAAACTTGGGCATGCCGCCGTACAATGACGCGGCGGCAAGATAGAGCGCGATGGCGAAAGCATTGCGGTAGCTTTCCGACAACAGCGCCTGGGGTGACAGGTCGGCCAGGCCGTGGAACTCCTGCAAGCGGATTTGAAGATCCTCGCTGTTGGCCCGTTTGACGACCTCAGGCGTGACACCGAAAAACGACATCTCCGCGAAGTTGGTCTTGAATACGGGTTCTACGGCGGCCAGACGGCCTTGCTGATCGCCGCCTCTGCCACCGCGAAATCGTCCGAGGCCCGGTCCAGAAATGTCTTCAAACGCGACACGCGGCCGGCGCGGGCTTTCTCCCGGTCAAGGTCAGTCTGTGCGGCGTCGAGTTTGCCGAGGCTCTCTTGCATCCGGCGGGCCGCCTCAACCTTCTTCGTCACCTCAACTGAAGACTGGGGAAGGATCTCCAGTTCACGCTGCTCTTTCTCGAGCGCCGTATCCCGGGCGCCCGCGCGCTCGTGCAACGTCCCTAGCCAGATGGCAAGGTCCTTGGCCTGCGCCTCGGTAAGCACCCCCTTTTGTGCCGTATTCGACAGGGCAGCGATCGGGCGCTTGGTGGCATCGGGTTCCAACAGCTTCTCAAGTCCTGTCAGGTCAGCCCAGCCCGCCTGGTTCCATTCGAGGCCAACCGCCTGCGTCGCTTCGTCGAGTGCAGTGAATGCGGAGAGCTTCGTGCCGACGTGACTGTGAAGGTCATGGGCAACTGCGCTGTCGCACAGCGGGCATACACCGGCATTTGCCCACTCGGGCAGTTCAAGCGCCTTGGCCCCTGCCTGATAGAGCTGGAGGATGACATCGCCGGCCGTCCTGGCCACGGCCTCCTCGCGGTTCTTCGCGACATTCGCCAGCTGGTTGGTGCGCTCGGCATCAGGCGCCTGCACGTTCAGCGTGACCAGCTCCTGCCGGAGCCGAACACATTCCCCGAGGCGCTCCCGTTGCGGGCCGCCCTCGGCAGCCTTGACGGCTTCGATACAGGCGTCCACGTCGATCTCACGGAACGTCTTGCCGGTTTGATCATTCCAATCGGTGAATGGGTTTTAGAGGAGGCTTGTCGCCAGGCGATAAACTGGCCTCGAGACGTCAAGGTGGCGGTGAACCTATCACCCAAGCAATTCGCCGGCTTTGGTCTGGCGGCAAGCGTCGCACGGGCTCTAACCATGTCCGGCTTGTCCCCAGATAGACTGGAACTTGAGATTACCGAGTCCGTGTTCCTCGCCGACAGCAATGATAACATACAACTCTTGAATGATCTCAAAGACCTTGGAGTGCAAATTGCGCTTGATGATTTTGGGACAGGATACTCCAGTCTCTCCTATTTGCGAAAGTTTTCCTTCGACAAACTCAAGATTGACCGATCGTTTATTACTGAACTACTAGAATACCCCGAAAGCCTGGCAATCGTACGTGCTGTCATAGGCTTAGGCCGAAGCTTTTCGGCCGTTGTTACCGCAGAGGGCGTGGAAAACCGGGCTCAAAGTGAATGTCTATCAGCAGAAGGTTGCGGGCAGTTTCAGGGTTATCTGTTCGGTAGGCCAACGAGCTCGCAAGAGGTGATGAAACGGTTCTATGGCCTAGATACTTACACGCGGCGCGGGGCAATCTAACACGCTCGAATTAATGAATGAATGAATGCCCGAAGAGCTTTGCCGACTTGCCACCAAGCTTCTTTGACAGCGAGGTCGACCCGCATCTTGGGCGCGACATTAACCCTACGGCCTATCGCATCGCTGAAACATCCCAGCCCAATGCCATTGATCCCGCGGATTAGAACTCACACATTACTACGTTTCAGGAGGTAATCCAGACCACCGGCTCGGTACCATCGATAACCGTAGGGTTCGATGACCATATTATGCTTGCCGCCACCATCTGCTTGGCTGTTGGTTCCGTCCGCTATGTCGATCAGATTACGGCCGTCATCGCCAACGCCAGCATCGAATGTGAATTCCACCGGCCTGTCGTGAAATTATAAATTATGACGACGGCATTGTCGCGCCAGTCGTAACGCATCGCCAATACCCCACGTCGCCGCAATCTAGCACTTCGAACGTCCCCCGACCGATCAGCATCGACTGAGCATCGCGGCGCTGGAAGGCGACGTTGAGGTGCTCAAAGCCGTAGGGCCCTTTCTCGATCACCAGTAGGACAGGATTGTTACCTTTCGTAAACCCGCCTTGGGGCTCGTTTACCACTGCATCGGTGTGCGCGCGCGCAGTTGCGCTCAAGTAGTGATAAATCGTCACCCATGCCGATCTCGTCACCGTAACGCAGAACCAGCGTTCCAGGCAGCGAATGCATCAGACTGTATGCAAGCTTGAGGCACCGTTCATCTCCGCCCATGGGAGCCCATCGACGGCGGACCCCACGATCGTAGAGCTGCATCGACTTGTCCGGCCCAAACGCAGCAAGTGGTTTCTGACCCCAGGGAAGACCATGCCTTCATCGGCATTGGCAGGCTTTTATCCGACCAGACGTACCAGTCTCGGTATTGAGAGTTCTTGTCAGAGCAGGCCTCGATAAACCAAGGGTGCTCGTTCGAGATATGGTTGACGACAAGATCTATCACCACCCGGATGCCACGCTGCTTTGCGCCGTGGGTAAATTCTACAAAGTCGCCAAGTGTCTCCCGTAGCGGGGTCCACGTTATGATAGTCGGAGGCATCATAACCGTCGTCACGGCCCGGCGATGTCTGAAAAGCCCACAACCAGACCGCGTCCACGCCGAGCCCGGCCAAATAATCGAATCGGCGTTGCAGTCCCTGAAAATCACCCACGCATCGCCATTCGAATCCATAAAGGTCTCGATAGACAAGCAATAAAGATGCGTTCTTGTACCAGAGATCGTTGATCAAAGCGCACCTCCACCTTTTGAGTGCGAGCAAGGTCAAGCGTACAGCCTTGAAAAAGGCTCCGAGATATTGCCATGACGGCCAATATTAGGTAATTAATTCAATATTACATCACATTCTAACTGAGATATTGATCATATGACCCCCCCTTCAGCGCCGGACTTATCCGCGCCTGCCATGCTTCTGCAGGCACTTGCAAATGCGAAGCGCCTCCACGTCATGCAGTTGCTGCACGCTAATGAATGGGACGTGACGTCGCTCGCCGAAAGAGTGGGTTTATCGCAATCAGCATTGTCGCAGCACCTCTCGAAGCTGCGCGCTGCTCGGCTGGTCAGCACCAGAAGGGTAGCGCAGACGGTATTCTATAGCTGTAATTCGGTAACCGTCGCGCAGATCCTCGCCGTCCTGAAGATCGACCTTGCTGCCACAGATGGGTCTCTGCTCGCGGCTTAACGGCTGCTTATGCTTGAAACCGCTTGACGTAAATTAGGCGACTCAAATATGCGTCACCTGGACGGCAGACCCCCGGCATGATTGCCGCTCCGTCATCCAGGAAGGCGTCCGATCATGAGGGTCGGGGCCTTCCTTTAGAGGTACGTGCAAGTTCCAGCAGCCGGCGCTAGGAAAGAGGCCGTAAGGCTCAGCTAATCGCTAACCGGCGGGTCCTTTCTAAAATACTAAATTTCAAACGCTGATGACAATGGGACGGGACTGTGGGCAGCTTGTTCGAGAACTGATCCTTGACGGTAGACTCTCCGAATATTTGAATGGCCTCAAGTGACGAGGTTGAGGTAATATCGGATGCAAGTTCGAAAGCATCTAAAGAGGCACAGTAAGAGGCTTCTACGTTTACCAGGTTTTCCGTACGCCACGCCGATGTTTTAACTACAAGCGACATATATCAACAGGAAAACTGTCCCCAATATAGGGCGAATTTGAGAGCCGATCCGCAGTCGCCAAAGCTCGGCTGCCAAGAGCAAACCAAAAGCAATTGTCAGGCCGCCAACCGTGAAGCTCTTGACCGATAGCGCCAAAGCTGATGCCGACAGACAAACGGTAGTCGCGAGTGTAGTCAAAGGGGACAAGAGAACTGCGCGGTCGGTTGTCTTCGAAAAGATGTCTTTGAAGCTTGCCCAGCTGAACGCGATAGCTAGGCTGAGCGAAAGATGGTAGAAAACCTCAAGAGACAACGCGATGCTCTTCTCGTTTCTGCGAGGGAAAACGCTTTGGTAGCCACGCATCGGTATTTTTGGCGTCCCAAAAAACATGACCTACTCCAATCAGAACCGGCTCATCCACGCCGATCTGCGCGACAGCCTCCGCCAATGTATCGAGCATACCCACCCAGCGCTTTTCTTTGGTTCTGGTCACAGCGCTAACGATGACAGCCGGTGTACGACTATCCATGCCTGCGGCCAGCAAGCGGCTGCGGATCTCGTCTGCCGTTCGCCCGCCCATATAGAAGATAGTCGTGGTTTTCTGCTCAGCCAAATGATTCCAGTCGAGATCATCAGGCAGAGAACCGGAACGTGAATGGCCGGTGACGAAACGGACAGCCCGCGCATGGTCACGATGGGTCAGGGAAACGCCGAGACACGCAGCCATCGCGCTGGCAGACGTGATCCCTGGCACGACATCGACTGGTATACCCGCCTTTTCGAGGCAAGCAATTTCTTCACCGGCACGCCCGAAGATCATCGGATCACCGGATTTTAAACGAACGACGCGCTTGCCCGCCTTGGCAAGCGACACCATCATCGCATTGATATCCTCTTGTTTGCAGCTCGTGCGACCACCGCGTTTTCCAACCAGCATTCTTTTGGCTTCCCTGCGGGCTAGTTCCAAGACCTCGTCGGAAACTAAGTCGTCGAACAGGATAACATCCGCAGCCTGCAGCGCCCTCACCGCCTTCATGGTGAGTAATTCAGCGTCGCCTGGACCTGCCCCCACGAGAGTGACGCAACCGATGTTAGACTTGGACACAGCATCGAGGTGCCTTGCATCGGCAAGAAGAGCATTTTCGATACCTACCGCGGGCTCAGCGCCGAACGCACGATCAACGAAGCTTTCCCAGAAAGCGCGCCGCGGTGCGCCGACGCGCAGGTGGGAATTGACCTTGTCGCGGATTGTCTGTGCCAGCGACGCCCATGATTTCAGCGAGGGCGGGAGGAGCGTTTCGATACGCCGGCGGATCGCCTGAGCAAGGATGGGCGCTGCACCATCGGTGGAAATGGCAACGATGACGGGCGAGCGGTTCACGATCGATCCAAACTGGAACTGGCAGTATTTCGGCTTGTCGATGACGTTCACCGGTATGCCTGCCGCGCAGGCGGCATCGAAGAATGCCGCCGCTTCTTCATCGTCTGCACAGTCACCAATCGCGATCGATGTATCATCGAAATCTTGCGGCGACCAATCTCGGGCATGATGAAAGAACCGGCCCGCCTCTGGTCCGCCGTCACGTTGAACAAGACTCTCGAAAGCCTGACTTAGCTCTCGTGCGTAAACGTACACGTCGGCACCACATGCTGCCAGCAATTCGGCTTTCCAGGCTGCAGCGTCCGTCCCGCCAGCGAGTAAGACCCTCTTTCTATCAAGAGCCCAGAACACCGGGAGCTTGGCAAGCGGCGCCATGCGGGTCGGGTTCCTGCGGGCGCTCAGATCACTCGGCTGCAACTGCAAGAGATCCATCGATTATCCCCCTTATCTCTGCGCGGCAAGAGCCGCAATTGGTTCCAGCGTTCAATTCCTTGCCGACGGCTTCGACGCTGTGGCAACCGCCGCGAATGGCGGCAACGATCTGATTGACGCCGACGCTGAAGCACGAACAGACGGTCGCACCGGGATCGAGACGGCCACCGCTTGGTCGACCGGCTTCGACAGAAAAGCGTTTGGGCATTTCGGCTTGAGGAATTTTCAGTTGCTCAATTGCCCAGTTGCGGGCCACACCGACCGGCTCTCGGGCAATAAATAGCGCAGCCAGCAACCGGTCTCCGTCAAAGAAAGCCAGGCGCATGTCGCCAGACTTTGCATCCAAGTAGCCGATGGGGTCGATATGGCCGGGAATGTCGAAATGCGTGCGACACCATCCGGCCCAATCCTGCGAAGCCGCTTCGAAAGCGAGTTCCATCCGCCACCCACCCTCGGCCTTCGCTAGCGCCCAATATGTTGCGTCCGGCGCGGCAGGCTTGGCTACCGAGATCGCGAAGCCGTAGTGCGAGACGGGAAAATGACGGGCGGCGACTGCGACATTTTTGGAGGCTGGCTGACCGGAAACAGGATCGGTGACCGGCGCCACGACGGCATCGATACGCGCCTTCGCGGCGAACTGACCGTTCCAGTGCATCGGGACGAATAGACTACCGCGCGCCTGCCGATCGGTAACGAGGGCTCGCACTACAGCTTTTCCATAAGGGCTGGCGATCTCGACAAGTGTAGCGGTGGCAATTCCGATAGCCGTTGCATCGAGCGGATGGATTTCGGCAAAGGGTTCGGCAATGTGGGCGGAAAGCCGGGCACTTTTGCCCGTTCGGGTCATGGTATGCCACTGATCTCGGATGCGGCCGGTATTGAGCGTCAACGGGAAATCGGCGCTGGTCCGGTCCGAGACGGGAACGCTGACCGCAATAAAACGCGCTTTCCGGTCAGCATGGTAAAAGCCGCCTTTGCCGAAGAAACGTGTCGTGCTCGGCTGGGCCCCGTCTGGCTGCGGCCATTGAAAGGGAGAAAGTCTATCATATGTCGGCTCATCTATTGTTCGATAAGCGCCAATATCAAAATCGCGGCCTCCCTCGTTTTCGAATGCCGATAGGGCGGCATGTTCGGCAAAGATATCTGCCGTGGACTTGAACGAAAATGCATCAGCAAACCCCATGCGGCGCGCGACTTCGGCCATCTGCCACCAGTCTGGACGTGCTTGTCCGGGAGCAGGCAGGAATCCGCGCTGGCGCGAGATGCGCCGCTCGGAATTGGTGACGGTGCCATTCTTCTCGCCCCATCCGAGCGAGGGGAGCAGAACATCGGCGAACGTCGTCGTGTCGGTTTGGGCAAGAACGTCCGAGACCACGACGAAGGGACAGGCAGCAATCGCGGCTGCGACTGCATCTGCGTCCGGCATCGAGACGACAGGATTGGTGGCCATGATCCAAAGCGCCTTGATCCTGCCGTCGGCCGCCGCCCGGAACATATCGACAGCTTTTAGGCCAGGCTTGGCAGCGATGGACGGCGATGCCCAAAAACGCTGGACCCGGTCGCGGTCATCCTGGTTTTCGATGGCCATATGGGCAGCGAGCATATTGGCAAGGCCGCCGACCTCGCGGCCGCCCATGGCATTTGGCTGGCCCGTCAGCGAAAATGGCCCCATGCCGGGACGGCCGATGCGGCCCGTCGCGAGATGACAGTTAATGATGGCGCTGACCTTGTCGGTGCCGGAGGCGGACTGGTTGACGCCCTGGCTGTAACAGGTGACGACTTTATCCGTCTCCTCAAACAATCGGAAGAACTGACGCAGCTGCATTGAAGGAAGGCCGGTCATGTCCATCAGCTCGGCGATCCCAAGCGCGCTTGCGATCGCGAAGGCATCGGCAAATCCGCTCGTATGCTCGCCGACATAATTCTTATCGATCGCTGCGCTACTGGCGAGGTGGGCGAGCAGCCCCATGAACAGCGCGACATCGCCATCCGGGCGGATTGCCAGATGAAGGTCTGCAATATCTGCAGTCATCGTCCGACGTGGATCGATGACAACGACTTTCATCGAAGGGCGAGCCGCCTTGGCGGCGGCAAGCCGTTGATGGATAACCGGATGGCACCAGGCCAGGTTTGAGCCGGTGAGGATAACGAGGTCGGCAAGCTCGATATCTTCATAGGTTCCGGGAACGGTATCCGCCCCGAAGGCGCGACGATGACCGGCAACTGAGGAGGACATGCAGAGCCGGGAATTGGTGTCGATGTTTGCCGAGCCGACAAAGCCTTTCATCAGTTTGTTGGCGATGTAATAGTCTTCCGTCAGCAACTGGCCCGACACATAGAACGCCACGGAATCTGGTCCGTGTTCGGCAATCGCTTGCGAAAAGCGTGATGCCACCAGATCCAGTGCCTCGGCCCAACCCGCCTGCTTCCCGCCGATCTGGGGCTCAAGAACGCGCCCATCGAGACCGATGGTCTCCGCCAGCGCCGATCCCTTGGAGCATAGTCGCCCGAAGTTGGCCGGATGTTCCGGATCACCTTTGACACTGATCGCACCGCTGTCGTCGACACCGGCGATGACACCGCAACCGACGCCGCAATAGGGGCACGTGGTTTTGACCTCCCTCATGGCTTATTCCGCCGCCATCATCAGGCTTTCAGCCGCGATCGACAGCGAGCCGTTGTCGTTTCGTACCGGGATCGTGCGCACCTCGCCCTGATCAGCTCCCAGAGCCTTTCCGCTCTCAAGCGAAATGACCCAGTTGTGTAGCGGGCAGGTCACTGCCTTGCCGTGAACGATGCCTTGGCTCAACGGACCACCCTTGTGAGGGCAATGATCCTCGATTGCGAAAACCTCGTTCTCCGCGGTGCGGAAGACTGCAATCTTGCCGTGCAGAGTTTTGACGCAGCGTGCGCCGCGCATCGGAATGTCCGAAATATCGCCAATATCAGTCCAGTTGCTGTCCATGCCCGTCACTCCGCTGCTGCCGGATAGCCAACCGTTGCCATTGGCTGGAACTCATGTTTGTCCTTGCCGGAGACGCGCTCTGACCAAGGATCGACCTGCGCAAATTTCTGGGAGAAGACGAAGCGCTCATAATAGGCTTTGCGCTTTTCCGCATCATCCAAGATTTGGCGACGGATTTCGTCTAGGCCGATACGTTTTGCCCATTTGTAGATGCGCTCGAGATAACGGCCCTGCTCCCGATACATCTGGGTCAGCGCTACGATGTAGTGCAGCGCTTCATCCTGCGTCTTCACCAGGCCAAGCACTTCCGTTCCCTTGATGTCGAGACCGGCGGCGCCCGCGAAATGGATCTCGAAGCCTGAATCGACGCAGATAACGCCAACATCCTTGCAGGTTGCCTCGGCGCAGTTGCGTGGACAGCCTGACACGGCCATTTTCAGCTTGGCCGGGGTCCAGGAGCCCCACATGAACTTCTCGATGCGGATGCCAAGGCCGGTAGAATCCTGCGTGCCGAAGCGGCACCAGTCGGAGCCGACGCATGTCTTCACCGTGCGAAGTCCTTTTGCATAGGCCTGGCCGGAGATGAACCCAGCTTTTCCCAGGTCTCCCCAGACCGCAGGCAGGTCTTCTTTTTCGATGCCTAGAAGATCAATCCGCTGGCCGCCAGTGACCTTCACCAGCGGAATTTCAAACTTGTCGACAACATCGGCGATCGCCCGCAATTCCGCGGCATTGGTGACGCCGCCCCACATGCGCGGAACGACGGAATAGGTGCCGTCCTTCTGGATATTGGCGTGAACGCGCTCATTGATGAAACGCGACTGGTAATCATCGGCGTATTCATCTGGCCAGTCGCAGATGAGGTAGTAGTTGAGAGCCGGTCGGCATTTGGCACAGCCACATGAAGTCTTCCATTCCAGCTCCTGCATGACCGCCGGAATGGTCTTCAGGCCCTTTGCTCTGATCAAGCGGCGAACATCGTCATGACCAAGCTCGGTGCATTTGCACATGGGCTGGACGGCGGCAGGGTTATAGCTGTCCCCAAGTGTGATCGTCATCAGCTGTTCGACCAGACCGGTGCAGGAACCGCAGGAAGCCGACGCCTTGGTATGAGCGCGGACATCGTCCAGCGAGGTCAGGCCTTTGCCTGTGATCGTAGAGGTAATCTTGCCTTTGCAGACGCCGTTGCAGCCACAGATTTCCGCGTCATCCGGCAAGGCTGCAACGGCCGCCATAGGGTCCAGCGGCGACCCTCCTTGGTAAGACTGACCGAAGATCAGCGTTTCTCGCATCGGCGAGATGTCCGTCGCTTTCTTCTTCAGGTCGTTAAACCAGGCGCCATCTCCGGTTTCGCCGTAAAGCACAGTGCCGATAATCCGGTTATCCTTCAGCACTAGCCGCTTGTAGATCCCGGCAGTGGCGTCGCGAAGCACGATCTCCTCGCGATCGTCGCCGTCGGCAAAGTCGCCGAGCGAGAACAGGTTGATGCCTGTGACCTTGAGCTTCGTCGGTGTATCGGAATGAACGAAAGCTGGCGAACGATCGCCAGCCAGATGCGAGGCCACGATCCGCGCCATTTCGTAAAGCGGCGCCACCAGTCCATAGACCATGCCACCGACTTCGGCACATTCGCCAATCGAATAGATATCGCCATCGGAGGTCTGCATTCCGGCATCGACGACGATGCCTCGATTGACCGCAAGACCCGCGTCTCTTGCGAGACCAGCACTTGGGCGGATACCGACCGCCATGACCACGAGTGTGGCCGAAATGATCGTGCCGTTATCCAGTTCGACGCCTTCGACCTTGCCATCGCCGATGATCTGTTTGGTATTGGCCTTGCAAATCACTTTGATGCCGCGATCCTCGACGGCCTTCTGCAGAAGGTAACCGGCCGCGGGATCGAGTTGACGTTCCATCAGTGTCGGCATGACGTGTAGCACGGTAACATCCATGCCACGCTGGGCTAGGCCGGCCGCCGCTTCCAGGCCCAGAAGGCCTCCGCCGATAACGACGGCCTTTTCGCGCGACTGGGCAGCGAGAAGCATGGCCTCGACGTCGTCCAGGTCGCGGTAGCTGATAACACCCGGCAGATCCTTTCCTGGAACCGGAATAATGAACGGCACAGAGCCTGTCGCGATCACCAGCTTGTCATAGCTCTCGGTAACGCCGTGATCCGAGGTAACCGTCTTGGCGCCGCGATCGATCGCAATAATACGATGGCCCTTGTAGAGCGTGATGCCGTGCTTGATGTACCAACCATCGCCGTGGATGACGATTTCTTCGAACTCTTTTTCGCCGGACAAGACCGGCGAAAGCATGATGCGGTCGTAATTGACGCGCGGTTCGGCATTGAAAATGGTGACCTGGTAGCGATCAGGTGCCTTTTCAAACAAGTGCTCCAGCATACGCCCCGGCGCCATGCCATTACCGATGATAACGAGTTTTTCGGTCATTGATGTCCCTTTCCTCAAGCGGCAACAGCGGAGACTGAAGAGGCATTACGATTCAGCTCCCTGATCGACAGGTGCATCCAGATCATCGACACGGCGACGATGGCGAAGAGGAGGAGAAAGCAGCTCGACCACATGCCAGTGAGGTCTTTTAAGACGCCGAATGCGATCGGCAGGATGAATCCGCCGAGACCGCCGACCATTCCGACGATCCCGCCGACGGCGCCTACACTGTCGGGATAATAGACCGGAATGTGCTTGTAGACTGCAGCCTTGCCAAGGCTCATGAAGAAGCCGAGCACGAAGATCACCACGATGAAGACCACGGGTTTGATCCCGAAAGTTCCGATGGCATTGCTTGCCGGCAGCGACAGGACGAGGGTGGCGAGCGCCGACACACCGAGAACCCAGTACATTACACTGCGCGCTCCCTTGCGGTCGGAAAGCACGCCGCCAAAGGCACGAAAGATGCTGCCGGGAATAGAATAAGCGGCAGCAATCATGCCAGCATGGGCGATGTCGAAGCCGTAGGCTCCAACTAGGTAACGCGGCAGCCAGAGCGACAGCGCGACAAAACCACCGAAGGCGAAGAAGTAGTAGAGAGAAAAGCGCCAAACCTGGGTATTTTTCAGGGGAACGAATTCCTGCATGAGGCTGCGGCGGGGCGCCCTGTTTCTGCGGCGCGCACGAAATGAAGGATCATCGGTCGTCGTAAACCAGAAGGCGATCGCCATGACGACCAGCGCTGCCGCCCAGATCTGCGCGACACTCTGCCATCCCCACGCAAGCAGCACGAAGGGGGCAACAAACTTGGTCACTGCCGCGCCGACATTGCCGGCGCCAAAGATGCCGAGCGCTGTGCCTTGCTTCTGCGCCGGGAAGAACGGCGACACGTAAGCGACTCCTACCGCGAACGACCCACCTGCCAGGCCAATGCCGAGGCCTGCTAGCAGCATTTGCGTGAAGGTGGTCGCATAGGAAAGCAGGAAGGTCGCTGCGGCAGCGGCAAGCATGGTCAGCATATAGACGAGGCGGCCGCCATAGCGGGTGGTCCAGACCCCCAGCAGGATGCGTATGATCGAACCGCTGAGGATCGGCGTGCCGACAAGTAGCCCGAACTCGGCCTCGGTGAGACCGAGGTCCTGTTTGATGCGAATGCCGATGATGGCGAAGATCGTCCAGACGGCAAAACAGATTGTGAAAGCGAGCGTGGACATCCACAGAGCTCTGGCTGGTTCACCGGCGTACATAGCTTTCGTGTTTTCAGACATGGCTTCTCCTGGGCCCGACTAAGTCTTGCCGCTTCAAATCAGGGTTGAAAAAACAAAAAAAAGCCGCTGGCCAGGCTGCACCTACACTTTACGTGTGCGCATATCCTGATCAGCGGCTTTGCTGGAGACGCCCCTCGTTGGACGCCAAACTCTTGGCCTGAAGGCCCGCTCATTTCTAAGCAAGACGCGTGCCAGACGGGCCTGAGTCATATGATTCAATGAGTTGGCACGCTGCGCTGTCGAAAGTAGGAAAAATATTGCGTTACGCGCGCAAGGTAACCGCCAAAAAATGTGCAGTGCGTGAAATTTAGGCCTGATATTTAAACACTACTTGGCCGCTTGCGCGGCAATATAGGCTTCGATCGCATCCGGATCGAAAAGGCTACCGTCGAAAAATCCGTCAGGCCCGAGGCTCAGCGCGCCGGATGAGCCGACAGGCGTCTCTTTCATTAAAGCGCCTTCTACCTTGGAACTCGCGGAAGGCATGGCAACGCCGCGCGCGTTCAATGCAGCTCGGTAGATGTCCGGACGATAGGTCTCTGCGGCGATCTGCTGCAATGGGGCACTGTGGCGGACCTGTCCCCAGCGCACCATCTGCGTGTAGAACCAGAGCGCATGGCTCTTCCAAGGGAATGTCGCGGCCTTCGCATGCGGCACGAAGAAATCGTTGACAGAGCGCGTCTCACCGCCACCGATGGGTAGGTTTCCTGTTATAGCAGGCAGCAATAGCTCCTTATCGCGACCAACATATGCTGGCTTCGCCAGAACTTCCGCCAGCTCTAGATGGTTTTCCGGCTGGGCGCACCAGCGCGATGCCTCATCAAGCGCAACGATCAGGGCCGACAACGCTTCGGGATGAGCCTCAGCCCATCGAGCGTTCACGCCCAATACCTTTTCCGGGCTGGACTTCCAGATCGCCGCCTTAACCGTCGCTAGATGCGCACCCCGCTTCAGAACGCCGAACGAGTTCCAAGGCTCGCCAGCGCAATAGCCGTCAATGATCCTTTCAGCCAGCGCATCCCCCATATCAGGCGGCGGCAGAACGACAATTTCGACGTCACGGTCAGGATCGATGCCACTTGCCGCAAGCCAGTAGCGCAGCTCGTAATTATGTCCGGAAAAGGGGTGGACAACACCGAGACGCAGCGGCCCCTCCTGCCTGCGCTCGATAACACGGCGCAGGGCAATGCCGTTGTTGCGCGCGTCGAGATCTGCATTAGCGCCGTGGCCGGCAATCGACTGCCAAAGGTCAGCGGAGACAGTGACAGCATTGCCCCCAAGCCCCAGAGCCATCGGTACGATCATCTCTGGCGCTGGTGCGCTCAGACCCAGATTGCAGGCAATTGGCATTGGGGCCAGGATGTGGGCGACATTGAAATGGCTAACTGCCAGCCGATCGCGGATCGACGCCCAGGATCGCTCCCTCATGAGCGAAAGATCAATTTCATTCTGCTCGGCAAAACCCTTCTCCTTGGCAACAACCAGAAGCGCACTGTCAAGCAACGGTACGAAACCGGCGGTGATCTCGTATCTGGTCGTCATTCGTTGGCTCCCGGGTCGAGAAGGCTTGCAGCGGTTACAAGGCTCTGGGCAATCTCGACGATCTTGCGGTTCTGATTCATCGCTGTCTTACGCAGAAGCGCATAAGCCGCATCTTCGGATAGGCCGCGCGAACGCATTAGCAGGCCTTTCGCGCGATCAATGATCTTGCGGTTTTCCAGCTCGCCGCGAGTTTCCTCCAGCTCTCGTGAGAGGCGTGAAAATGCATTGAAGCGACTGATTGCCATCTTGAGGATGGGGCGCACCCGCTCTTGCTTCAGCCCATCGACGATGTAGGCCGATACGCCTGCTTCCACGGCCGCCTCGATGGAAGCTTCATCGGATCTGTCGACGAACATAGCAATCGGGCGCTGCACGGCGCGCGATATCTGGAAGAAACTCTCCAGCATGTCGCGGTTCGGGTTTTCCAGGTCAATGACGATGACGTCAGGATTGAGTTCGGAAATTCGTCGCGCAAGGCCATGCATGTCCTCGATCAACGTTACCTCATCATAGCCGCCTTCGCGTAGGCCCTCTTCGATGATTGACGCACGAATGCGATTCTCATCGATGACCAGAACGCTGAGACTACGAGGTTTCATAAGATCAACATCAACCGGTTTGCTGCGAGTGGCCGTATTCACAAACGATACACAAACGCCAATGATCGATACCATCGTCTAAATCAAGCGACAAATTTTTGCCTGCGACAACGCTTGGCTGAGGACGTGACGATGTCGAAGCGATCTTGAACTGGCCACATTGGGTCAATTGTTATCCGCCCTGACTGCCAGAAATCCTGCTGGAACGAGCAAGCCGTTTAACCACGATCCGGTAGAGCAGACCCTATTTGCGGATCGCACAATTGTCGTTGCGCTCAGCAATATCGACTTTTATTGATGATCCTCACCCTCATCTGGCGCTCTATAGCGCGATGCATCGCCTCTTGCGCGAAGACGGTGCTGAATAAGTTAATGAACGACTTTTAGTCGTTGCTATCATCCTCCACGAGCAAGAGAACTATGGATTCTCATGGTCATTCTCAACGTTTATGGGAAGCAAGATTTCAATCAGATGGGGCATAGGCTACCTTCCTTTCGAACACGGGGGATGGATGTGAGGGAAATTGGCTTTTCTGTTGGGGTAGCGGTGCTGTTGACCTTTGCGTCCCTGCTGGTCCTATTTTTATATCCGAAACTGCCCGCTCGCCATCGAGACGACGAGACCAACACGGTTGTGAGGCTTGTCGCAAACATTTTTGTGGTCGTCGCGTCACTGGCCTTTGGGCTCATCATGAATTCATCTAAGAACACGTTCGAAAGCGTCGACGCGAGCGTCCACACGTTTGCGACGAAGCTTATCCTTCTGGATCTTGGACTCAGAAGCTATGGTCTTGAAGGTGATCAGGCCAGATCAGCCCTTCGGACGTATGTTGAAGGAGCCGTCGAGCAGCAGCACCATGTATCGGTTTCTGGCCCGGGCGCTGCAGCGGCACAAGGCAGATTACAGTCTTTGGGGCAAGCTCTGTACGGACTCGAAACGCGAGACGCCTTTCATCATGATCTGGCGGGCTCGCTGCAAGATCAGTATGCCAAGATCGTTGAGCAGCGGTGGAGCATTGTTGAAAGTGCAACATTCTCGATATCCTCGCGGCCTTCCCGGATGTGAGGCAAAGGACGGTCGAGTGCGTGGGCGGTCCCGACGCCGTCTAAGGAATGTCAGTGATCACGCAGCATTTGCTCAGCGCCGTGGTTCCTAGCGAAAGCAAAAAGGGTGATGTCTCTCCGTTAAGAGCGAAGCTTTCCATGCGTCCGGCCGTCCTCAAACTCTTCATCAGTGCCCCTTTTACTGGATCACTTTAATCTCGCCGTGCCGCGCAATGTGGGGGCAAAATGTTCCTGATTAGCTGCTGAACCACGTCTCGCCGCCCCGGCAGGAGTGCAGCATCCGTGACCAGAAAATATCAACGCGTATGCAGATACAAATTGTCAGCCAAACGTCAAAGCTATTGGGGAAAAAGTGATCCAGAACTCAATGCGGCATGCTTGAGCCAGATATCTACGATGCTGCGCTTTCACAGCATCGCTCTCCTCCGCTCCACCATCACCGCACGATAGTTAGAAAACAGGATCATCCCACCTCCGAGGAAGACCCAGACATCGATGGCTTCGGCATAGGCGTAGTAGCCGACAAGGGCGGCCATCGGCACGCGTAGGAAATCAATTGGCATGACGACTGATGCGTCAAGTCGTTTCAGAGCCTGGGCCTGGCAGTAGTGGGCGGCAAGCGCGCCGATGCCGGCGACCAACATCCAGGGAATGTCGGTGAAGCTTACGGGACGCCAGTCTGTCAGAGAGGCGAGGAAGCCGAGTGGCAGTTGGATGAGGATCATCCAGACGACGATGGCGCCCGGCGAAACTTCACGCGTAAGCTGCTTCACGAGGATCAGCGAAAGACCGTAGCCGGCGGCGGCGATCAGCACCAGGCCGGCCGCCGGATCTACCATGCCGACGCCTGGACGGACGATGACAAGGACGCCAACAAATCCGCCGACCGTGGCAAGGATCCGCGACCTTGTCAGTTGTTCCTTCAAGAAGAGGAAGGCGAAAAATGCGACCCAGATCGGCATGGTGAATTCCAGCGCGAAGACTGAAGCGAGTGGTAGCATCACGATTCCGATTGTCCACAGATATTGGGCAAAGAAGTGCACCACATTTCGCATGACATGCAGCCGGATCAGCTTGCCGTTGCGCAACTCTGGCAGCAGCGCGCGCCCCAACGCCAGGATAACGAAGAGGCCGACAAGCGCACGGAAAAACAGCACCTGTTGGATGGACAGGGTGCCCGCAAGCTCACGCGAGCCGACCGACATACCGATGAACGAGATCATGCTGAGTCCCATCCAGAATAGCCCTTGCATGAACGCCGCACGACGCAAGTCCTTCGTAGGGGGAGAGTTGTTCGACATGTTCGTCTTCTTTCTGTTCTTTTGCAGACGCGCGCTGCAGGTCGTGCGCGCGTCTTTCTCGGCGACTCAGAGCAGCTCAAGCGGCCGACGGTCCCGGATCATCGTAATCATCCGGCGCGCCGGGAACTGAACAACGTGTCTGGCTGGTGTCGCCGGATACAACACGCAACAGGGGCTGCCGCCGGGCGGGGACGGTGCCTTGACCGAGCGCTTGGCGTTCGCGACGCGACGCCTCCGGCTGGTATTCCACCTTTTCGAGCAGAACCCGCTCGTCGACACCGCCTGCATTGGTCAACAATATGTCCTGACCTTCGACAAGCCCAAGAAGAGCCAGACCACGTAGTGTAGTGATGGGCAGAAACATACCGATCGGCGCGGTCACCTGGCCCGTGGAAAGCACTCTGGTATCGCTTTCACCACCGTTGACGCGATACCTAACTCGGCTGTTGATGCTAGCAATTCCGCCCGGCAAATCTTCGCGGAACACGACGACTGCCCTCCCTATCTTGCGCTGGATTAGCGACACCAGCAGATCGTAGCGGCCGAGCGGGTGGTCGCACATCGCCTCCAGAATCGTGAAATCCTTCGTTGTGAGGATGAAATTATCATTAGGCATATCGCAGTTCTCCCTTACTCCGCATTGGAGCACGCACATGATCATGAACGGAGATCCCCTGCCCGCGTAAGGCGGCGCAGGGGCGACTATCCTGCGATAATACAGCCTCCACAGACGTAGAGGCGGCAGGGCAGCGGACACCGCATCATGATGCGGGCCGAAGTGTCACGGAGGCCGTGGCAGCTACGGAGCTTGCAGCCGGTGCTTCAACCGCTTCAACGGTGAGGCGGTGGACTTGACCGTCACGAGCGGTCCAGCCGATCGACTGCCCTGCGGAAAGGCCAATGAGTGCCGCGCCAATCGGAGTAAGGACCGAGACCTTGCCGGCCGCGATATCTGCTTCTCCGGGGAACACGAGCGTGACAGTGCGGTCTTGGCCCAGATCGCTTGTGAAACGTAGGGTGGAACCCATACGGATTACGGCAACGCCGATTTTGCCATCCTCAACGATGCGGGCGCGGTCGAGCTCAGCCAGGAGCTCGTCGGAAACCTTGGGATGGCGTGCAGCATGCGACTCGGCAAGCCGTGAAAGCCGTTCGTGATCGTAACGGGTTACGACGATGGCCGGCTTGCGGTGGGTCTTTTTTTCGGGAGCCATTGCTGGTTTCCATTACGTATGGGAGCGGCGCATCTAACGCTGCAGTCAATAGAATATATGGGATAATTGTCGCCTCTGTGGGCTGCTTTAACCGTCTTGCGGAAAGCTGCCTATGCCCCTCGACCGGGGCGCGACACGACCGGGCCGGGGGTCATATGCCTGCGATAAGGCATACTCGCTTGAGATTAATTTGGGGGGGCTCGATCAACATGAATTGAACATGGCCTCGCTAAGCGTGGAAGTCAAGCAAAGCGTTCTTCACTTCGGTTGCTGGCGGTTTAACCCTGGCGGACCACCCAGTCTATTTTACAGGCATTAAAATATTCGCCTCGAAAAACCAATCTCGTTCGGAATTTATTCCATTTTGCATAAGTTTTGAGCTATCACCCGGTCAGCCGCCTGTTAATCAGGCAATAATCGAGACTGGAGAAGAAGATTGGCGCATTTGGACGAGAAGCTTGAACCTATCCTGGCAGAAGTGCTGCGACGCAATGCCGGCGAACTGGAATTCCACCAGGCAGTGCGTGAAGTTCTCGAAAGCCTCGGCCGGGTTATCTCGAAACATCCCAATTACGCCTGTAATTCTCTCATCGAGCGCATTTGCGAACCCGAACGGCAGATCATCTTTCGCGTGCCCTGGGTAGACGATACGGGACAGGTACAGATAAACCGCGGTTTCCGTGTTCAGTTCAACTCTGCGCTCGGCCCCTATAAGGGCGGCATCCGTTTCCATCCTTCCGTGAATGTAGGCATTGTTAAATTCCTTGGCTTTGAGCAGACTTTCAAGAACGCTTTGACGGGCATGCCGATCGGCGGCGGCAAGGGCGGGTCGGATTTCAATACACGCGGCCGCTCGGACAGTGAAATCATGCGGTTTTGCCAATCTTTCATGACTGAACTCCATCGTCATATTGGCGAGTACACCGATGTGCCCGCCGGCGACATCGGGGTCGGCGGTCGAGAGATCGGCTACATGTTTGGCCAGTACAAGCGACTTACTAACCGTTACGAGGCGGGCGTACTAACCGGCAAAGCGTTGTTCTACGGCGGCTCAAGAGCGCGCAGGGAAGCGACCGGATATGGTGCGACCTATTTTGTCGAGCGCATGCTAGCGACGAAAGGCCACAACTTCGAAGGCAAACGCGTGGTGGTCTCGGGCTCCGGCAACGTTGCCATCTATACCATGGAAAAGGTCATGGAATTCGGGGGCAAGATTGTCGCGTGCTCGGATTCTGGCGGCTATGTCATCGATGAGAATGGCATCGACCTCGATCTTGTAAAAGAGATCAAGGAAGAGCGTCGCGGTCGGATTTCAGAATATGCTGGTTTTAGGGGCGCTGGCAGCCGTTTCGTCGAGGGCGGTTCGATCTGGGACGTGGCTTGTGATGTCGCAATGCCGTCCGCGACCCAGAACGAATTGACCGGGCGGGATGCCAAGGCACTGATCCGGAACAAGGTCATTGCGGTCGGCGAAGGCGCCAACATGCCAACCACGCCGGAAGCGGTGCGACTTTTTCAGGAAGCAGGGGTATTATTTGCGCCGGGCAAGGCTGCCAATGCAGGGGGCGTCGCAACGTCGGCGTTGGAAATGCAACAAAATGCTTCGCGGGATAGCTGGACTTTCGAGCAAACAGAAAAGCGCTTGGCAACCATCATGCACAATATCCATGATACCTGCGCTGCGACCGCCGAAGAATACGGCGCGCCGGGCGACTATGTGCTTGGCGCCAACATCGGCGGCTTCGTCCGCGTAGCTGAGGCGATGGATGCGCTGGGCATTATCTGAACACTCGTGATGGCAGCTGTCGGCGAAACATGCGTCGACAGGTTTGACTTCTGGTATCCGCTGACGCAAAAACGTCCAATGGCAACGTTTTTGATCCAACTCCCCAGAGAGCCTCAACGCTCAAAAAACGGCCCTCGGCCCGAACGCAGGTAAATCCTGGTTTGCGTTCGGGGGGCCAGGATCATGCAGTTCCCTAAACGATAGCAGTGGCTGGTGCCTCTCGCTAAATTTTTTCGGCTTCAATATCTTGACCAGAAAACCCCTTGCACCCTGCGGTATGCGGGTAACGCTTCCGCGAGCGCTGTCCAAACTTGGGCACTGTTCGCGAACTCAGGCCGAGCGACTGATTGCCGAGGGCCGGGTTAAACTTAATGGCCATCGTGCCATAGACCCCTCGATATGGGTCGATCTAATATCGGATCAGATCGCGGTCGATGGAGAATCTATTTCGGCATCGCCCAAGCTTTACATCATGATGAACAAGCCCCGCGGTGTGGTTACCACGCGTGATGATCCCGCCGGTCGTGCTACGGTATTTGACTGCCTCAAGCCTCAGGACATCCCCTTTATTTCGCCGGTCGGCCGCCTGGACAAGGCTAGCGAAGGCTTGCTGTTGTTTACCAATGACACGGTACTCGCCCAGCGGCTTCTCGATCCTATCACGAATGTTCCCAAGATCTATCACGTCCAGGTCAGGGGAGAAATTGGCACTCCTGAACTTGAGCAGATGATTTTTGGCATTCCCAGCGACGGTGAACTCCTCCGTGCCACCTCCGTTGACGTATTGCGTCACGGAAGCAAGAATGCCTGGATCGAGGTCGAACTGCGCGAGGGTCGATACAGGCAAATCCGCAGAATGCTGGAAGGCGTTGGACTGGACTGTCTGCGCCTGGTCAGGATAGCGGTCGACACGCTGCGACTGGGTGACTTACAAAAAGGAGACAGCAGGCCTCTCACGACCTCCGAAATCGTCTCACTGCGCAAGCGCGCAGCTCTCAAATAATAAACGTTAACATCTCACTTTTTGAACGCCAAGCCGGCGCTTGCCGCTAGTATCGGGCAACTCAGATTGTGACTGAAGATGATCCAGGCCTGCGAGTTCGGAAACCCGACGGTTCTTGTTACCGGACAGGAAAGCAATAGAGCTTCTATCCTCGGTACCTGAACGACAATGGAGATTTGCCGAAAAAAGCACCGCTTCGCCGTGGAAATCGCCACGTCATCATCAACGGCGTTCAACCGAGCTTTAGATGCAGGGCCTTAAGATGGCATGAGGATTGCAGGGGATGGATACCTGCATATCGCTCGGCGGCGCCAATCATGTTCCACCCTCTAATGACCTGTCTTCTCCTAAGCGTCGCGGCCGGTTTGAGCATGCGGCGATTTCTCCTGCCGTATTTTCCCGACGGCGACGCGGCAGAAAAGCGTGCACCTGTGACAATGGTGGCGAGTGCTGTCTTCCTGGCAGCGATTGCCTTCACGGTCTCCGATCAAAATCTCTGGGCAATGCCCATCGTTCTGACATTCAGCGTCTGGCTTGCGTCATTTCTCGACGATTTCAAGCCGAACATGACGATCGCCATCTCCGTCGTCAGCTTGGCAACCTATCTCGGCCTCCGGTCGGTTCAGTGATCTCAGCTTGCCGCGCACGGCCATTTTCGATATCGCGCGTCTTGGTATCTCTCGATACATTTGGCGTCACCCCGAGCGCTTCGAAGTCACCATGCTCAAAGGTCAATCGCCGCTGGCTGATGCGGCCCTTCTGGAAGCGACCGCGCGACGGCACTCAAAAGGTCGGTCTGGGAAATTAGCCCGATAATGTGGCTCTGCTCATCGACGACGATCACCGCATGTGTTCGGCCGTCCGTCAGGACAGGAAGCAGGCTTAGGGCTCGATCGGCAGCAGAAGCGGTGGTTGGCAGAGAGACAAGTTCCTTCAAGGGTCCTTCTCCCATCACCAGTTCTCTCAAACCGACAGTTCCGATCAGTTGTCCGTTTTGATCCTTGACCGGCAGAGTTCGGATATTATGTTTGAGAAGCAACGCTCGCGCCTGTTCGATGGTGGCATCGATTCCGACCGCAACAACATCGCGCGACATGATGTCGGCACATTTGATCCCGTCATTGGAACGGGCGACCGCCTCGTACTCCACGCGGCGAAGCAATCGTCCAAGGTCAGTGCGGTCAATATCGAATGTCTCGTGGAGCGCCTCAAGCGCGGCGTCGATATCTTCGTCACGAAACCCGGTCCTCTCGGCCGGAGGAAGGTCTGCTGTTAGATGACCGCTCACCGTGGGCGTTGCGACATGTGGATAGTTATGCCGGGAGAGCTTGTGGAACAGCAGTCCCACTGCAACAAGGATGCAAGAGTTCAGGGCAACCGGAACGAACGGAAACAGCAGACCCCAGCTTGCGACAGCAGGTCCACCGAGGACGGCTGTCAGGGCTGCCGCCCCGCCAGGTGGATGGAGACATCGGGTGAAGGACATTGCCGCGATTGCCAATGACACGCCCACACCGGTAGCAATGATCGGGTCGCTGATAAGACTGGCGGCAAGCACCCCCATGATGGCAGAAATCGTGTTGCCTCCGATGATCGACCATGGCTGGGCGAGCGGGCTTGCCGGAACGGCAAACAGCAGCACAGCCGAGGCGCCCATCGGCGCGACAATCAACGGCAGATGTGAACCTTTTCCGAGCAGGTAGCTGCAAATCAGACCTGTCAGCGCGATCGCCGCGAGAGCGCCAAGGCATGCCAGCAGCCGATCGCGCAACGTTGCGCCAGCAAGAATGGGTCGGAACAACCATAGTGAAAGAAGCGCGCGCTTCTGGGCCGCTCCTCGGGGATCTGAAGGGGACATTGATTACCTGATAGAAAATTGTGTTGGCGGGTTCAGGAAGGAGAAAGGGAAGCGTAGAGCGGAGGCGTTGACGCCAGAAGCATATCCTCAAATCCGCAAAGCGGATCAGACCTCCGGTCATTTCGGGAAATGAGCAGTGTGTCTACCGCACCAAGGGAATGTACAACGATATCGGCGGTCCAATGCATGCCTTCAAGGACAGAGCGCGGTATGACACCCATTGCGTGTCCCGCAACGACGTGGGCGAGAATGGAGTGATAGGAGGTCAATTCCACGGTCGGAACGTCGGCTCCCAATTTCACCCAACGCTCGGCAATGCGGCGATAAGTACAACCTGGTTCTAAAGCGGCAAGAGCCGTCAGCCGAATATCGCCGGCGTCGCGGAGCGGAGGATGGTTGGACGGCAGGATCAGAAGCAACTCTTCTTGAAAGACCCTTGTCGCGTGAAGCGGATGCTGCTCACGCCCAAGTATCCCTGCCCATTCTTTCTGATCAGGCGGTTGAGCGATGAGAGCGCAATCGAGTTCGTCGGCAATCACCGCCTTTGCCAATTCCTGCGTTGCGCCAAGCGTCAAACGCACTGTCACCTTTGGCCAGGCCTCATTAAAGGTTGCAAGCACCGGCGGCAGGCGGCTTGCTGCCGTGCTTTCCATCGTGCCCACTCGCAACGTCTCCCCCTGATTTTCTTTCCTGAGCGCAAGACGAGCCTCAGTGGCGAGAGCGACCATTTTCTTCGCGTAGCCCAGTAAAATTTGTCCTTCCCGGGTCAGGGTCATCTTCTTTCCCTCCCTGCTGAAAAGCAAAGCGCCAACTTGCTCCTCAAGAAGCTGGATACGTGTTGTTATATTCGAGGGTGCCCGACCAAGCTGCTTCGCCGCGCGCGTGACGCTCGTCTCGTCGGCGACGATAAGAAAAATATGCAATGAGATTGGGTCCAAAAAAGTCACCAAATGAAGAATGGTATTGCCTTATTATTCTCCATGAGCGAACATCACGCAAGCCGGAGATGACGGTTTGAAGCCCGTAAATGCATAAATAGAAATGAAATGTCAGATGAACGACGAAAATCAGAATGACAATCCTGATCACTTCTCCTCGCCTGCCTGTTTTATGCATGAAGTCGATCCAGCCTATATGGGACTGGAGGGTAATGGTGAAACGGTCAAGGAATGGCGCAAAGGTGAGCGCCGCCGTCTGATCGATCATCGTGCCAGTTTTAACGCAGAAGAGCGCGACCAGAAATCCTTGCGGATCCGGCAAAACCTTGACCGGCTTTTGCCTGAAGTCACTGGGCGCACTGTCAGTATCTACTGGCCATTTCTGGGCGAACCTGATCTTCGCGGTTGGTTGACAGCGGCTTCAGTCCGTGGCGCAACATGCCTGTTGCCGGTGGTGTCTGAAAAGGGCAAGCCTCTCACGTTTCGATCCTGGCGGATTGGCGAGAAATTAACGCGCGGTGTCCTAAACATCCCTGTTCCGCTGCACGGTGATGAACGCCAACCGGATATCGTCATCGCCCCGGTTGTCGGGTTTGACGCGCAATGTTACCGGCTCGGGTTCGGAGGCGGATATTTTGATCGAACGCTCGCTGTGCTCCATCCAAAGCCTGTTGTGATCGGCGTCGGGTTTGACTTCCAGCAGATCGAGACGATCCGTCCTCAGGGTCATGACATTCCCATGGATGCGATCGTCACCGATACTGACATCCGGTTTCGCCAAGGCTTTGATACCCTTTTCGCTTGGAAATTCTAGGGCTAGCTGATGAGTTCTCTTAGCGTTACCTCACTTGTTCCAGTCTGTCTAACGGCGGTCATTGCGCTCAGCTGGAACCCATTTCTGATCCTTTACCGAAACAATGCCCTTGCTGTGCGTACACCTGTCATGACGACGCTCGCCGCCAGCCTGGCATTGTCGGCGTTGACCTTCACTTATTCCAACTTGGGAGCAACGACCGGGAGCCTCGTGTTTGCGACCGGCCTGATGCTCTCGATACCGTTGCGCGGCAATCTACGGCATGAGATCGGCATAGCCCTCTCAGCCGTGTGCCTTTTTGTGTGTTTTTCAATACGGAACGGCGTTCAGGTATAGGAGCGAGCAATGCTTACGGATCACAGGCCATCAAAAGGAATTTGGTTGCACTGGTATGCGTGGTACCCCGTCTTGCCAGCGGACGATACACTATGTTGGCTGGAGATCGTGTTCCGGCGAAAGGCGGCCACTGGTAGGTGGGAGTATCGATCAACGCGGTCTGAACGAGAACGGCTTCTGGCTCAAGCTGGCATTCCTGTCTCTCCTGGAGCTTGAGTTAAAGGTCCAGCCTGTCGTTCTTCAGGCCAGGCATCTCATCGATCTCGAGAGTACGCCGGCATGCAAAATGGCAATAGCTAATGGCAGTAGCTCGGCGACCTAGGCGCGAACAACCGCGAAATTTTTGCCAGTTATGACCGCCGGTTAGGGTCATCCAGTGCTGGATTGTAAAATAACGACAGCGTCAGGCTTTGGGCGATACGCTGCGCCGTCGCCATAAACCATACCTTGGCTTCTTCATTCGTGACGACGTCGTCCAGCGTTTTTTCAAACAGTTCCAGCCATTGTGGGAATAGTTCTGGCGTCAGGTTGGCCACACTTAAATGGGCCTGAACGGGTTTCCCCCCATATGTGCCGTCTCGGAAGGCAACCGCCGACCAGAAGCTTTTCATTTTCAGGGTGTGTTCCGACCAGCGCCCTGTAAGTCGTGCGTTGAAAACGGGACCGAGTTCGGGATGCTCTACTACACGTGCGTAAAAAGTATCGACTACGTTGCTGATCAAGGCGCGGTCGATGCCGAGCGCGTACATTTCCTCATCCGCCCGATTGCGAACCTCGGCGTTTTGAGCGGCGCGTGCTTGCAATTCATTTTCCATTCAACCACCAAAGCGCTGCGTTGTTTGCAGCATATGCCTGCTCCCTGTCATCCGCAAACGTAGTGCAGATTCCTTTGAAGATGGCAGTCATTGACGCGGTGACCGTTTCGACGATCTACCTTTAAGGAACGTCAACTCCTCATGCTGAACCTCATTTCCGACATCCAGGATTGCGCGCCATTGACGATTTCCGAAACGTAATGACAGACGCCTCGTCCCTGCGTGCTCATCCGAACCTATCTCCACGGAGCTAGTGACGAAACCTCGTTGGATAAAGTAGCGGAATTCCGACTGCGACACACCGAAGCGGGATGCGATCTCGCTCGAATCCAGGGTGAAATCTCCGTTTGGGCTGCACTCGACAAACAAATTCGTGTCCATTCATAAAGGCCAGTGCGGTAGAAAAATCTCCAAGAGAGAACGATTGCTTATTGTCATTCCTATATCAAGAATTAATATCGGTATTTGGAGATTTGTAGTGGCTGGGCCTCCGAAAAGACAGTCAGGCTGCCGACTGAGGAAGGCAGAAATTTTGGATCCATTTTTGTCAGCTACATCATAAATAATCGGATTGGAATTTCGCAGATGACAGATATCAGAACGATTGCAGCATCGAACGGCATCGCCGACGACACCGCTTTCTGTGCTGTGACGGCTCCCATCTACCTATCCAGCAACTTCGCGTTTCGGAAATTCGAACAGGCGCAGGAGTACGAATATTCCCGCACCTCCAACCCAACGCGGGACCTGCTCTCCGATACGCTGGCTAAGCTTGAGGGCGGAGCGGGAGCGGTGGTGACATCCTCCGGAATGGCGGCCGTGAATCTAATCCTCAGTCTTTTAAAACCCGGCGAACGCGTCATTGCGCCTCACGACTGTTACGGTGGAACATATCGGTTGCTCTGCGCCTTGTGCGACCGTGGCCATTTTGAAGTGGAGTTCACTTTGCCCTTGGCGGGACCTGCGGCGATATCTGCCACAGCGGCGGGGAAGTTTTTTTAAATGCTCCGGCCGCCTCGGCATCCTGCGCATGATGTCTTGGGCGAGCCGAGAGCTTGCGATAGCCCATGGCACGCACTTCGCGGCCCAAGGTCTCCTCGCTCACCGAGATGCGGAAGTCTTCCCAAATCCACTGAGCCAGATCACACAGACGCCAGCGAGCGATGCCATCCAGGTACGGGGTCGGTCCGCGCTCTATGGCTTGCGCCAAAGCCGTTCGCTGTTCATCGTTCAGGAGAGAAGGCTTGCCCGGGGCCTTGCCGTTGATCAGGCCGTCGGGACCGCGTTCATTGAAGCGCACCACCCAGTCGCGCACGATCTGAACCGTCACACTGCCAAGCCGGGCGGCATCGGCGCGTGAGCCGCCGTCATAGATTGATGCGAGCGCCAGAAGCCGCCGCGCCTGATCGGCATCGCGTGTCTGCCGAGCCAAGCGCCGCAACCCGGCCCCGTCGAAGTCCGACCGCAATGAAAACGCTGAACCCATCGCAAACCTCCTGTTTGCGCCATCGATTCAGATTCGTTCGCTTTTGGGAATCCCAAGAGTCAACATCAGTGACGATTGGTATGACACCAGTCGCCTCAATGGAAAACTAACCGGAGCTTTCAAAGCTGGGATGCGAGCTCCGAAAGGGCGCCCAGAGGTAAAGCTCCCGTTACCAACGATGGCCCATTCTTCCTGTGTTTGTGCCACCTGTCCAAACTTGTCATTTTCACCTCATCGAGAAATTGGTCGGTCGCCTTCCCGCTTCGAAAGTTCACTGTTGCTATGGCTAGGTAACGTAAGCTTCGCGCAAGATCGATGCACAATACATGCGTTGTTCATGATAAACTAAAAAGCAGGTAGACGGTGATACAGGATTTCGAGATCATACTCGACTGGCAACAGCGCGGAATGAACGCCCGCATCCTTGGTCTACGTGTGGAGGAGTGTCCGCAGAAGGCTGGCCTAAAGATCCGCATTGATCCAATGAGTACTCTCAAAGCTGAAGCATGGGTGTTTGGTTGGTCAATCGAAGACACCATGAGGAGTGGTATTACACCAGCCGTAAGTCTGGTCTCACCATCTGATTATGTGTTGCATTCTTAAGCGGAGGTGCATTAATCTATGCTAACGGAAGATATCTGCTCGCACAGCGTTTCACGTTCTCATTCAGAGTTTGCTTTTCAAGCGTCGGCCGACGTCCTGCTCGCGCTGGCAAACAGGCAACGCCTTCGAATTCTCAAGCTGCTTTGTGACTCGGAATGGGACGTTACCTCGCTTGCACGTGCGATCAATATTTCGCAGCCCTCTCTTTCGCAACATTTAGCGAAGCTTAAAAGTTCAGGTCTCGTTGCCGGGCAACGGGATTCTACAACTATTCGCTACAGGTGTATTTCCCCTTTTGTGAAACAGGTCGTAGATGTGATCGAACGCGATTTCCCTGAGACGCGGGATAGACTCAGCCATGAGCGTGAATTAAAAAAATCACGGATGATGCTTGTATGAAATTTGTTCCGGATTCAGTTGACTTTGAAGTTGGCCATCGATTGAGGAAGCTGCGTCGGACAGCAGGGATGACACAAACTGAGCTTGGTAGTCACCTAGGCGTCACGTTCCAACAGATTCAGAAATATGAAAAAGGCGCCAATCGTATCGCCGCGAGCCGGATGCACGAGATCGCTCGCTTATTCGGGGTTCCGATTTCTATGTTCTTTGAGCCTGCGAAGGCGCTAGCAACTGCAGACGGTGATTTGGATATCAAAGATCCGGTAATTCATTTTGTCTCAACTGCTGAAGGAAAGAATTTGAACCTATCCTACTGGAAGCTTGCACCAAACTTGCGGCTAGAGGTGCGTCGTTTGTGCCAGGCGCTCGCCGATATGAGCCCTGAAGTGTATCCCTCCGCCGAAGGCCGTCTGCCGTGATTTGCTGATCGGCTTTAAGTCCATGCCTTATGTCATGCGCTACAGTCATTTCCCCCATTGGCATGTCAGCCTGAAAACCGCGCGTAGGGATATCAGCACGTTGCTCCATTCCAAGTTACTTGAGTACATCGGATCGCGGAGAAAAGGCCGTTATCGAACGAATTCACGATGAACAGGAATATCAGTCGGCATCATCGTCGTCCTGTCCGCCGGAAGTGAGGTCGGCGAGATCTTTGTTGGCAGCATTCGACGCAATCCGGCTGCTCAGAAGTCCAGCATCCTCAAGTGCCTCTATGTTGGGAAGGTCACGCAGTGTCTCAAAGCCAAACACTGACAAAAAGCGGGGTGTTGTCACATAGGTGTAGGGCGCGCCGGGTGTCGGACTTCTCGGCCCAGAAACGATAAAGCCCGCATCTCGCAGGCCGGCGATCGTGTCACGACTGACCTCTTTGCCGAAAATTTCTGACAGTTCAGCCCTGGTGATCGGCTGAAAATATCCCACCGCCGTCAACACCATGGTCTCGGTCTCGGATAGCGCTGGTGCAGTCGATCTCGCCGGAGCGGTCGAAATGCGAATTGTCTCAGCAAACCGCGGTCGGGTGCGATGCTGCCACCCACCCGCGACCGGCACGAGTTCATAGGGCCGATCCCGCAGCTCCTCCACCAGATCGTCGATCAGCAAGTCAATGCTGCAGTCCCTGCCCACGACGGCTGCCAGCATCTCTCGGCTGACTGGCTCAGCGGAAGCGAAAATTACTGCCTCGACCCGTAGCATCCATTCTCGCCACCGCAACTCCGATGGCAGATCGTCAAGCTCGCGATCGAAGAGAACGTCCTGCTTTCGGTCTCGCGACGCTCGCCTTTTGGTCTGAGTTGTCGAAGGTTTTGCCATATTCATAGCCCGAACATGCGGAATGATGAACGGCCGGAAACTTCTCGTACAGCCTCGAAACTCTCCAGTCGCTCAAACAGTCGAGTAGCTGCCCAGCGCGACAGATTGCAGCCCGGCGCCGAGGCCGAAATCGCGTCTTCATTGAGGAGCTTTTGGATAACCGCATCGCCCCCCTTGGTCCTCACTTTTGGCACTGCTGCCATTAACCGAGCGGCACGGCGATCAATATCGGCGGCAGATTGAAGCGCCGCCTCGACGCTGCTGACCAACGCCAAACAGATTGCCTTCGGATAAGCTGGCTCACCCGGCCGCACTCGGCCTCTTCCGCCGATGGTGCGGAATGCAGACCCGAACCGTACAGGTAGCAATAGTGGCACGGGTCTCGCCCATTTCAGCTTCCGGGCCAGTACGATGTCTGCCAAAGTCAGAGCCAGGACTTCTGCGTCCGGACGAAGAGCCATGATTGCGGATATCAGATCAGCAATAGCAAGAGGGGCGGCGCGCCCGGACTGGGTTGCCGCATCGGTGAGATCCACGATCGAGGACAGCTTCATGTCCCACCGGATCGACAGAAGCTCGACCAATTCGCTGACGAACGCAGTACCTGGCATGGCTGTTTGACGTGCCAGCATTCGTGTGGCTAAAAACAGCTTTCCGGCCGGCCCCGGATTCCCATCGGCCGGCGCTAGCAAAACGGCGTCGCGCAGCGCATCCTCTTCTTCATTCCGACCGAGCATGCGGGCAGCGACAGCAGCCGATTTAAGGGCTAGGCGATCGCGCCAGCAACCAATCCATCGAGGATCGGCGCAGATCAGATCGTCGAGGGATTTCAGGGCGATACCGGCGGCAAAGGCGGCATCAATTTCGTCGATGTCACGACCGCGCGCCAACGTCCAACCCGGCAGGTGAACTGACCATGTCGTTCGTTCAATTTGCGCTTTGGTGATCGAGTCCATGTCTGGCAGCATAAATCATGGGCGCGGTTTTTGCCACTAATATTGACTGAAACCGCACAGCCTGTCGTCGCCAAATAATGTCCGATAATCTTGCATTATCGGACGTCTTTGCTATTCTTACTGGATCCGCTACGAACGCCAAGATTTTACTTCTAAACGCGCATTTCGCCGCTTTCAGATAATCGAGAACGGTGCTAATTGTGGCTAGACAGCCTAGCTAGATCGGAGCAGATTCATGGATTGGCAGCTGCAGGACGCTAAAAACCAATTTTCGAAAGTAGTGCAAAAAGCCCGCTTCGAAGGCCCACAAGAGATAACCGTGCGTGGCGAGCGCACGGCCGTTGTCTTGTCCGCAAAAGACTATGACGCTTTGCGCGCAGGGCGACCGACTTTGGTCGATGACCTGCTCGCCGGTCCGCCCTGGGATGACGCCTTCACCGACGCTGTCGACGCGCGGGCCAAAGTTTCAAGCCGCGACGTGGCCTTCTGATGTATCTAGTGGATACGAATATCGTCTCGGAGGCAAGGCGGGGCACTCCACAGGCGGTGTCGTGGTTGCGCTCGGTCGATCCTCTCAGCGTCCACTTGAGTGCGCTGACGCTTGGTGAGATCATGCGTGGTATTGCCTTGAAACAAAAATCAGATCCCAAGGCTGCGTCACATCTTGCCGAATGGCTGCGCAAGCTGCGCCACGATCATGCTGACCGCATCCTCACGGTGACCGACGAGATCGCAGTCGAATGGGGCCGCATCGCCGCAATCCGTCCACGCGGCGACATCGACGGGCTGATCGCAGCCACTGCAATTGTCCATGACCTGATCCTCGTCACTCGCAACGTTAAGGACTTTGAGGACACAGGCGCAGCGGTGATCAATCCATGGGAAGTGTGAGATGAGCGAGATTCTCGGTGGACAAGCTGTGGCGGACGAGCCTTTCATTTCCACAGGAGAAATTCCCTCCCCTGCCCCACAACCGGGGTCCAGCCTGTCGGGCCACCTGCAGGATCTCACCGATCGCGCTCGAAGCTACGTCGACGCGGCCAGCTCGATCAACACTAGAAAAGCCTACGCATCCGATTGGAAGCATTTTTCTGCCTGGTGCCGTCGCTCCAGTCTTTCCCCCCTCCCCCCACTTCCGCAGACCGTCGGTCTCTATATCACAGCCTGCGCCTCGGGATCCGTCGACCGCGGGGCAAAGGGAAATTCCGTTTCGACGATTGAGCGCCGCCTCTCGTCGATCTCTTGGAATTATGCGCAGCGCGGCCTGGTCCTCGATCGCAAGGACCGGCATATCGCCACCGTAATGGCCGGCATTCGTAACAGCCATGCCCGCCCACCGGTCCAGAAGGAAGCGGTCATGGCGACCGACATCATTGCCATGCTAGAAACACTCGATCGCGGCACTCTGCGCGGCATGCGCGACCGTGCAATGCTGCTAATCGGCTACACTGGTGGGCTTCGGCGGTCAGAGATCGTTGGCCTTGATCTAAAAGCCGACCAGACCGAGGACGGACGCGGTTGGATCGAGATCGTCGACAAGGGCATGCTCCTCACCTTACGTGGCAAAACCGGGTGGCGAGAGGTCGAGGTCGGCCGCGGCTCGGCCGATGCCACCTGCCCGGTCGCCGCGATCGAAACGTGGATCAAGTTCGCCAAGCTTGCGCACGGTCCCCTCTTCCGTCGGGTCACGGGACACGGCAAAGCGGTTGGATCGGAGCGCTTGAACGACAAGGAAATAGCCCGCCTGGTCAAGCGCACCGCCATGGCTGCGGGTATTCGAGGCGATCTGGCCGAGATCGAGCGTCAGTTTAAATTCTCGGGCCACTCCCTGCGCGCCGGCCTCGCCTCGTCTGCCGAGGTCGACGAGCGATATGTGCAGAAGCAGCTAGGCCATGCATCAGCCGAGATGACCCGCCGGTATCAGCGCCGGCGTGACCGCTTCCGCGTGAATTTGACCAAGGCTTCAGGGCTTTAGCTGGCCCCTCCCCTCCTCCGCATGAAATTGTAAGCGGAGATTTTAGTTCGGAATTCTCACTTAGCGCTTCAATTGAAATCGGGAGCTAAAAGCCACAGTATGATTGGTGGTTGAGGTTATAACCATCGATAAGTACCTCTTATCGGAAGTGATAAGTACACGGCGTTTGTACGTCGATGCGCGCCGTGCTATCCTCGCGTCAAACCTGCCGCCGGAGCTCAAACAATGCCGCAAACCAGCTACAAGATCAGTGAGGCCCGCAAGAACTTTGCTCAGGTGCTGGAACGCGCCAATCAGGGCGAGGAAATCATTATTATGCGGGGCAATGACGTATATGCGCGCATCGGCCCGGGGGAAGCCGGCGGCAAGCGGCCGTTTGGGCTGCTACGCCAGCGTGGTCTACCCGACGACCTATTCGATGATCACGACGCGGAACAGGCGGCGATCGACGCTGGCGACTGGAATGACGATACCGGCGTATTTCGGGGCCCCGTCCCCGATCACGGGAGCCGCTCGTGAAAATTCTGCTCGATAGCCATGCGGTGTACTGGTGGACGATCGGTAGTGACCGTCTGTCACAGAAAGCCAGAGCGCTCATCGAGGACAAGACCAATGTCATTTTCGTCAGCGCCGTCTCCTTCTACGAGCTGGACAACAAGATGCGCCTCAAAAAGCTCGATCTGAAGCCGCAGGAATTGCGGGCTGCAGTGACTGCCAGCGGTTTGCAGACATTGGCCATCAGTGATCTGCATGCCGAACTGGCGGCCGCTTTCGACTGGGAACATCGCGACCCGTGGGACAGGATTCTGGCGGCACAGACGAGGCTGGAACATTGCACACTGGTTTCGACGGACGTTGTATTTGACGCGGTTCTGCATGAGCGCGTGTGGTAAGAGCGAGCGGACGGTCGCAGCGTTTGCCATGACACGGGTTGCCGATAGCGAAGAATGGGCAGCCCGTCATTTCAGTGTGGTTGGCTTGGTCATAGGAGAGAAGATGCGCATTTCGGTAGATGTCGTCGAAGCCGCTGACCGGTTCGAGGAACTGATCGAACTGGCGCAACGTGGCGACGAGATACTGGTCTGTCGTGCAGGAACACCGGTCGCCGCGCTAACTGCGGGCACGATGGATGACGTCTGGACGCTGGCTGCTAGAGGGCGCGCAAATGTACCGGCCGGCACGACCTCGAACCACGACGATTGCTACGATGAGCACGGATTGCCTAAATGAGCGCCGTCGACCGTCGTGCCCACGAACTCGACACGATCGCCGCTGTCCTGCCAATGGAACGGCGCGACGAGCTCGCCGAGCTGCTCACCGATCAGGATGTCGCGACGCTTCGCCATCTGGTCAATGAGGGCATGGGCGAAAACACCCTTCGAGCCCTCACCTCCGATCTGGCCTATCTGCAAGCCTGGTCCCTGGCGGCAACCAGCAAATCCCTGCCCTGGCCGGCGCCCGAGGCGCTGCTTCTGAAATTTGTCGCGCATCATCTTTGGGATCCACAGAGGCGACAGGAGGATCCTCAGCATGGGATGCCTACAGAAGTCGAACAGAACCTTCGTAGTCAGGGCTTTCTGAAGGCGGCTGGCCCGCATGCGCCCGACACCGTGCGCCGGCGTCTTGCCACCTGGTCGACCCTGACGAAATGGCGAGGCCTTTCTGGCGCCTTCACATCCACTGCCCTCAAGTCGGCCATACGCCTTGCTGTCCGTGCCACACCGCGGCCGCGCAAACGCAAGAGCGCCAAGGCGATCACAGGGGATGTGCTGGCAAAGATGCTGGCCACCTGTTCAAGCAACAGTCTGCGCGATCTGCGTGACCGGGCGATCCTGATGGTAGCCTTTGCCTCCGGTGGACGCCGGCGCAGCGAGATCGCAGGATTGCGGAAGGAACAACTGACGGTCGAACCGCCAATCGCCGGTGAGGACAGCCCTCCCCTGCCCTCTCTTTCCATTCATCTCGGTCGCACAAAAACATCCGGGTCCGATCACGACGAGGTGGTTTATCTCACCGGCCGGCCTGTCGAGGCGCTGAATGCCTGGATCGCGGCCGCGCGCATCGAGGCCGGGTCCGTGTTTCGCAAGGTGGATCGCTGGGGCAATGTCTCGAAGCGGACACTGGATCCGAAATCGGTCAACGATATCGTCAAACAGCGGGCGGCGATGGCGGAGTTGGATCCTGAGGAGTTTTCGGCGCACGGGCTGCGGTCGGGATACCTGACAGAAGCTGCAAATCGCGGCATTCCCCTCCCCGAGGCCATGGAGCAATCCCGTCACCGCTCTGTCCAGCAGGCATCCAGCTACTATAACAGCGCCACGCGCCGTAGTGGGCGGGCGGCAAGGTTGCTTTAGGGGCCTTCCTTCACCATGAACGTTTCATGATGGGTATAACGGCACTCCAGATCGCTTGTCTCATAGTCCAAGATACTTTCTCATTGTCCTCCATTAAACTCCCGCTAGGGTTACGCTTACAGCATGGGGACAAGTCATTACGGCTGGAGGAAAGTCCAATGAACGAGAGCCATGAGAAGATTTCGAGAGCCGCAAATACAACAGACAAAATCCAGTCGCTTGTGGGTGAAGCGCTGGATTCCCTGCGGTCGGGTTTCAACGGCCGGGTTGTTAATGGTTTCGGCGTGTACGTCGACTCTTCAAGTCGCTACAATGATCTGAACACTGCACTGGTTGCCATCAAAGCTGCTGTGGAAATCATGCGGGAGACCGATTGGCCGACAGACGCCGAATTTGGAGCCGTCGATGCATAAGCCTGCGTTGTGAATTCATGACTAGACACGACTGGCTAAACGCTCTTTGCCCACGCCAGCAGATCACGCCAACGCTTCATGTATCCCTCAACAATCTGCGGATTCATATCAGACGACAGCAGCCGGTCCGCGAACATGCCGAGGTCGAACCTGTTCAATTCGGTATCTTGTGAATAGTGCCTGAAGGTGTATCGAAACATTTCCTCCCAGCTTTTCCGAACACTGACCGTCTCGTCCTGCAATTCGAGACGGTAACGGTCAACCAACTCACCAAGTGTCATCTTTACCCTCGTCCCTCGCGATCAGCGCAGATTTATACTCAGCCATCCTTCTCTTATCATCTTTCCCGCCCTCCCCGCTCTCAGACGTCGCTGTTTTCCGATTTTTCCCCCGCAGGGCTCCGCCAGCGCGCGATTTACGCCAATGTCAGAACCCAGTTCATTCAGGGCAGCAGATCGATTCTGGCGGGGCTGGATTTCACTAATAATACACGCTTGCAAAATGCCGTTTTCTCACGCATTCTTAATCTGTACAAAGCATCTGAAAAATGCATGAGAGAACCATGGCAAAACGGCAGGCCGCCAATCCATCGCCACCTCCAAAACGTCTTATCGGCTATGCACGTATCTCGACCGACGATCAGGTCGATGATGTCCAGATGGACGAGTTGCGCGCCGCCGGTTGCGAGCGGATTTTTCAAGAGCATGAATCTGGCGCGCCACGGACCCAGCCGGTACTGACAAGGCTGCTCGGCGAGCTTGCCACCGGTGACGTCCTTGTCGTCGTCAGGCTGGACCGCCTCGCTCAATCGGTGAGCCATCTGTTGCAACTGATCAAGGGCCTTCTAGAACGCGGCGTCTATTTCAGATCGATCTGTGATCCGATCGACACGTCCACATCTCAGGGAATGTTTTCTCTTCAGGTCCTCGAGGCGGTCGCACAGCTCGAACGAGCGCTAAGCGCCGAACGAACCAAAGCTGGGATCGAGCAAGCGAAGGCTCGTGGCAGAATGCCGGGCAATCCCGGACTTCGGGAAAGGCGGCCAGAAGCGATCATGGCGGTGTCGAAGGCGCGAGAGAAACTCTATCTCAACGAGTTGATCTCGTCCGCCCAAACTTGGCTTCCAACCGTCCGGCAGCTTCGCCCCGCGCACAGCTGGGACAATGTCGTGAGGGTCCTCAATCGCCAAGGCCATGACTGGACCGTGGAAAGACTGCGCCGCGCGGTGCATCGGATGGTCCGTGAGAAGCTGGCCGATCCCGAGCTGATCGCGCGCTCGCCCCGTCGCGCTCCGGAAGATCACCTGATGAAGCTCGTGGCGGCCATTGCCATTGCTGATCCAGGGCTGTCGCTGCGCGAGATTGCCGCCCAGCTGGATCAAATGGGTGAACGTCCGGCGCGCGGTGGGCGGAAATGGCAACCGTCCTCTGTTCGCCACCTGCTGGACGAGGCACATCGGTTCGGCCTTATTCGTCATTGAGGGCACGGAGCATCAACTTGCCGATTGTGCGGCTTCTCGCGCGGCCTGCTTTGGTTCGTTCGGCGCTTTGCGCACGCTCGATACGTTTCCTGCACTTTACGGGGTATGGTCACGAACGAGGCTCGACGCATAATCGTTCCTGCCTGATCGGGAAATGGGTGGTCGCGCTAACCAATACGATCGACCTCATGCGTTTCGGTTGGCTCGTTGCCATGTGCAGGAGCGTCATCCCACCGGAACTTATCCCTACAGCCGAGAAGCGATCGACCCCCGGCTTCTCAAGCAACACCAGCACGTCGCTGGCCGCTTCCTGGTGCGTTAACCTTCCCATTGGATTGGTCGAGACCACGACCACGCAGATCGACAACGATCAGTCGATAGGGTTCTGCAGCCTGGCGACAAAAGGATCCCAGTTCCGGCCGGAACCATCAAAGCCGTGTAGAAGCACGAGTGGCTCTCCACTCCCGTATTCCTCGTAATACAACTCAATGCTGTCGATCTGGACGACCCGTCCATTGGTGGCGGTTTGCTTCGGGACGTAGGTTGTTGTCACGGGCGTGCTTCTCAATCCAACCAACGTTCTGCATTGCAGAAGCCTTGATAAAAGCGGCTGTTTTTTCCTGATTTTTATGACGGCCATGGTAACGCGTTGTGCGATAACCACTACGCCCCCTGTTGGCGCTTTCATGAAAACCTCCGGACCGCATACACCGGATGTGGTACGCCGCCGGCTGGCGACATGGTCGACGCCAAGCAGATGGCGCGGGCTCACCGGCGCGTTTTCCACGCCAGCCCTTGAGTCCGCCATTCGCCTCGCTGTATGCGCCGTGCCACGTGCCTGCGTGAGATCGGGCAATTCTGATGGTGGCTTTCGCATGGTGGGCGCCGACGCAGCGAAATCGCCGGCCTGCGCATCGAGCAATTGATGAGAGACGATCCCATCGCCGTCGCCGACGCCCCTCCCCATCCCTCGCTTGCCAACCATCTGGGACGCACAAAGACCAGTGGCGGCGATACGGACGCGGTCGTCTATCTTACCGGCCGCCCGGTTGAGGCGCTCGACGCCTGTCTGGATGCGGCGAAGGTTCCCCGTGGCAGCATTTTCCCGAAAGATCGATCGCAGCGCCATGTTTCGGTTTGGCGCCGGATCCGAAATCGGTCAACGATATCGGCAAACAGCGCGCGACTTTGGCGGGTTTGACCGGCGAGGAGTTTCCCGGCCACGGGCTCAGGTCTACCTGACCGAGGCCGCCAACCGCAGCATTCCTTAGCCGAGGCAATGAAGCAGTCTCGCCCTCGCTCGATCGAACAGACTGCCAGCTGCTCTACGACACGAGCCGCGATCCCGGCGGGTCATCATATACCAAAAATCAAGAAACGTCCGGGGACCCTCTCTAGCGAATAACATGGAGATACGTACCGCTATGAGGGAAATTGGCCTTTGCTTAGACGCCATCTCGCCGCACATAAGGTTGTGCTCCTGTACAGCCACTGTCCCCCGGCTGTGCAATGCAACTCCCCTAGAGGCATTGCCTCTCAACTAAAGGGCTGCGGTTTTGCTAGCCCTTTTTTTCTTGCAGCGACATTCACTACGGTCAGCCCGATCCCGATGGCCGGGTCAGGCCCCAGTTCGCATAAGCCGCGCCACACCTTTGAGGACATCATCAACGACGATGAGCGCGCCGCCAAATCCATTCCCGTGGTGCAGTCATGTCAGCTATAGAAAGAGCGCAATAGCTCAAATGATGCTGAGCCGGTGGGTTTGCAGGCCCTGTGGATCCAGATACAGCGCCCTACCATCAAGGAATGAGAAAGAACAAACAGCGTCGTTCAGTGGCAGGTGAGCAAGCCGGCGATCATGGAAAAATGATCAAGTTACAATTGAACGCGCTTGTAGCAGATGCAGTCGGGGCAGGATGGAGTAAGACCGATACCATCTCGGCAATGGAACAAATCGCCAGAAGCATTTCCCCCCGTAAATCTGACGCTGGTGATCTGGAAGAAGTTCTCGCGGCAGTGAACAGGATGCGTGCCTCATTGCCACAGTGATATCCGGTAGAGCGATTTTCAGGAACAAATTTAGCCTTGCCTGCTTTGAGGATCGTCAGGCAAGGAGACGACAATGCCGGAATTCAACCAGACAGCGGACGCGCCCAGTGTCCAGCTCAATATCGAAGACGGAACCGCCAGCTACTTATTTCGCGAGCAGTCATACATGCTTCCCGGCACTTACAGTGATATCGACGTGGCGCGCCGGAATGCTGAAGAACAATGCCGTGGCTTGGGGTGGTCGGGGTCCGACTGTGAAGCTAAGACAATCTAGGGCAATCATTGTGGACGGACGCCGGGCGGCAGCAGAAAGCCGGCGGGGATTATTCCCCCGATGAACTCGGCGGCCTGGGCGTTGACGATCCCTTTAAAGTTTTCGACGACCGCCGCGGCTTGGGGGCGTGGATGCATCAACGCGAGCCTGACGCAAGCATCGGCCATGTTCGACAATATGAAGAGCGTGCCTTTGTACTCGTCACGGCGAGGGGCTTTCACATACCCAGCAGTCGCGTCGTAGAAGTCCTGGACCTGCGCACGTGTTTCCTCGATGTCCTGTTGCCCAAGCAGTTTGCTAGCCTTGATAGCGTTGAGAATTTCGATCGCAGACGCATCCTTCTGCATGATCTTATAATATGCATCAAGCAACTGGCCTGGCGCGACCATTGCGTCCTGCGCCGTGCGGATGTTTGCGATGGTGGCCTGTAAAATTGCTCTTGTCTCTGCCACGTAAGCTTCATAGAGCGTCGCAAGGATAGCCGCCTTGTCCGGGAAGTACTGATAGACCGACGCAATTGGTCCACCGGACTTTGACCCGATTTCCTTCATCGTGACGGCATCGATTCCTTTTTCACCAATAAGATCCGCAGACACCTTCAGGATCTCTGTTACGCGATCCCGGCTTCGAGCCTGCTTCGGGGATCGACGCAAAATTGGCGGCTTTGGCTTCGATGAAGGACGGTTACGGGTCATCTCAATTCCCTCCGCCCCGTTTTGTGGGGCCTTTCCAAGTTGGATACGGTGTCTGTGATAACAGACAACGCTAAGGTCCACCTAGCTCCCAGGCTATCATCCAATCATGCACTTCGAAAATTTTGTACATTCGCAGATGAAAGATTGACCTCTGTTTCAGAGGGTAGGGCGCGCATCTCGGGCACCAGTTTCAGAACAGCCCCTCGCGGTTTCAGACAGCCACTTGGGGGGCCGGGGTAGGAGTGGGCCACCGTCACCAACCGAGACGTGGGCGGTGTTGCGTTAAGACGTCATTTCTTGCGACGGATGGAATGGAGGAACCGAAGGGAGGGTAGGGGTCAATGAATTTTAGGTGCTCGGCCGCTCGGAACGGCGGTCAAGTTTGGGCACAGCCGACCACCGCGCGGCGCCTCAAGGATTGCCGAAATGTTGAATATCAACAAGTTAAGGTGTAGTCAGCTGACAACATCCATTTCACCTTACGGCCATGTTACCGACACTGTGCAAACTCTACCGGCACCCAGACGGTGACGTTGAACCCGATAGCAGGATCAAACCTCTCCGGTGCCAACAGCGCATTGCCATGTTCCTTTGCGAACCAGCGGGCAACGTCGGCATTGTAGATCTCTTCGACGACCTCGCGAACTTTTCCGGCTGCGGCAATCGCTCCGCCGTGCATCAGCTTTGCCGTGTTGACATGCGCCAGCCTGCGCTTCGCCGGAGAACCACCATCCGAAACAGCGACTGCCAGCCGTGCAGGTCCATAACTTTTGACGCGTACCTTCAGGCGGGGAGGGCGGTAGGCATCAAAACGAGCATTGATCTCGGCGATGCAGGCAATGACGTCCTCATCGCTGATCTGCACCTGCGGCGCTACATCGGCAACGACATCGAGCTGGTGGTCAAAGTTCTGGCGCGTGATTGCTTCGGCATGATGAGCATAAGCCAGATGTTTGACCGGCAGTGCCTTCAGCCAGCGCATGCGCTGCGCGATCGCCATCGACTTGGCCGCTTCCTCGCCGAGACGGCCGATGGAGAAGCTTTCGCGCTTCTGGCCCTCATTGGTCATCAGCGTCGCTTGCCAGACGTCACCCTCTACGGTCTCAATGGTAAAATGACCAGTATCGACAACAGGAGGATTATTCCTGCGTCGAGAGCGAATATTCAAGTCAAAGCAAGAGTCCATTCTCGTACCGACAAATTGACGGCTGAGGAACAGACCAGATTCACACGTCGAGTTAAGGGCCAAGATGTCGTTCCCAATACGTGGGGAGAGGCTATTGACCTTCGAATCTCGGGCCAAAATGGGCTGTGGCGCAGAACCTATCCCACCGGGGCACCATTTACAGGATCACCTGAATGACGGAATTTTACTCATCTGAAGCAGTTCGACCCGCTGGGTTTACCTACCCTCCCGAATTTACCAGCATCATTGAATTGGGACTGGTGGATTTCGCCGTATGGAATTTCATTCCCGGCAAGCGCGCGGACCAGATAATCCAGCATCTTAGTGGCACCTATAAAAAAAGTTATGTTCCTTTTGCAGAGCAACGCGGTAGCGATGACCTCGCATGCTGGGTTCCGGGCTCGGATAAGGTCTATATTATTGAATACTCGGCGGTGGATGGTGAGGAGATAATGAATGTGCATGAGACATTCTGGTCTTGGTTTACCTCGGCGACCTCGGAGATGATTGAACATTTGAAGTCCGAAATCGAATACGGGTGATTTTTTTGCGCAGGCTCAAAGTCAAAACGTGATCACCATCGAGATGGCATTACTTTCCTATATTTGTAATTCCAACAAAGTTCGTAGCATGTTGAGTTATCATGTTTATATATATTCGGTTTAGAAGTTCGCTTATGACAGTGTCAACGTGACCTGACAGCCTGTCCGAGAATTGTGTTGAGTGATCGGGTCGATGATGATTCCAAGACGGTGTTCAAAGCCAGAATGGAAGCGCCATGTGGAACCCGACCACCCGGCGGCAGTATAGTCGCAACCAGCCCCGATATGAAACCGACCTAACGGATAGCGAATGGAAGGTGCTCTCCCCACTGTTTCCTCAACCGGCCCGCAGAGGGCGCAAACCAGTTTGGTCTGTGCTCGAGATCGTCAACGCCATCTTCTATGTTTTCAGACTCTGAGACCCATCGTCCCTTTATCACGGCGCAGATGGATATGGACGCAGCGATATCCATAGCGAACGCGCGTCTCGCAAATCACCCTGATCCGTCTTTCGAGAGGGGCCTCCCCGGTTTCTCGGCGTTTGTAGTGGTAGGTCGAGGTGTCGCACGTCAGGACCTAGCAGGCCCGTCGGGTCGGTATACCCCGCGACACCAGCATCCCGTTGATCAGATTGCGCTTGCGGGCAGGCCTTAGAGCTTTCCGCGAATAACGTCCTGCAGCATCTCTCGGTCCAGGGTCACGTTGGCGACAATGTTTTTCAGACGACCGTTCTCGTACTCCAGAGCCGTCAATCGACGCATCTCGTCAGGCAGCCAACTCGCATGGCAGCAAATTCCAGCCAAAGGGACACCGTCATTACCCTGCTTCAGGATAAACACCTTCTGGGCGTCCGAAAATTCGACGCTTTCACCGTTTCCGCTCCTGCCAAAAGCCAGGAATCTAGCGCGAGAAACCCAATCAAAAACGATCCAGCTTTTGGGGATCAGGGCAATACACCGACGACTGATGTTCAGAATCTCTCCAAAATTCCCGAACGCGGGCCGTTACTCGCTCGTGCCACATTGTATGAAAAACCATTTCAACACCTCGAATAAAATATGGAGCCTTGGCGTGCAGAATCGCCGCGATATGGATGCGAGGATGTTCGGCAATCAGGAAAATGGCTATAAATTCCTGGCAACGCATTCGTCGAAAAAAAAGTGAGACCTAGATCTTGAATGCAAAATGCAAATTCCTCTTGATCCTATTTGCGGGATTCGTACTCACGACCCCAATGTCGGCTTTGGCCGACGGTCTCGACTTGGCAAAATTGCAGGTGCCGCTCAGACTGACAGCGATCCCCAAATCGGACAATGGCAAAGCCGTCGGAATGGCTGCAACGCTAACCAAGGACAGCCTGACCTATAAAGCAGTGAAGGGGTCGTTGCATCTGATGCACGAGGGCAGTTTCGATCTAGCCAAGATGAACGAGCGCTATCAGTCTGTTTATAAGAACGCCGATGGTGCTCACGTCTACGCAGTTACGAATTGGGAAGAAATAGCGGCATCAAACAAACACAACATCCATATTCGTGACGAAAACGCACCAAAATTTGTCTATGTGTACAAATCCAAATATATCCCAACTGGCCAGCGGGGGATTTTTGTGTGTCTAATCTCGAACATGGATTTCGAAAATTTCATGTCGACGGGATCCGGGCACGGACGCTGCGACGTGTTTAAGGACAAGTAACCGACGTCCGCGCAAGACATGCAGCCTGAGTACTGATCTTGCGCTACTCCGGATGCAAGCGGTGTAAGCCTCGGCCGGGGATTGCGACCGGACATCATTTATGAAGGATGCATCACCCCGTTTTACCCAGACCGTGCCCATGCGCACGAAGTTGTGCCATCACCATCGGGCCAAGCGAGAACTCCCCCTGTTCTGATCGGCGCGTCAGATCGCGAAGGTAACCGCCTGGCGAATTGATCAGGTTGGCGCGCTCCAGCATACAGGCCACAGCGATCGCCGCATTCTCCGGCCCCATCACCTCGCAGGCATGTTGATATGCAGACGGGCTGATATCCAGTGCCGATCGTATAACCACGGCGGCCGACATGAAATCCCGCCAGTTTTCGATCACGCCACCACTCGCATAATCGAATATTTGTGGGCACGCCTTCAGGACTACGGATAGCGGGAATGCCTTTGGCGGCTCGCTCGACGCCCGCTTCTTTTCGCTCGACTTCGCTCCCTGCTCTTTTTCGGGGCCAGGTTCAAATTCACTGAAGGATTCGGGTTTTGAATTCTGTATGTGACGCTCAATATGAGCATCATTGCTGCTCATATTTTGATCTTTTTCCTGCACTTCCAGCTGGTTGACGACCTCATCGCGCAATATAGACATTTCTTCCAGCAAGCTATCGATCTGCGCGCGGGTCGGTGAGCGCGGGATTCTTCCGACGATGCCGACATAGACGTCCTCAATGTGCTGCCAATCGCCATCAGCACCCTCTTCCATAGCCGCGGAGATCAGCTTACGAACGTCACGCCGGCAGATCGTCAGGCTCTCTTTCACTCTCCGGAAAGCAGCGCGCTCGGCAACGACTTTTTGCGCCATCTGCGCAAGCTCACCCGCGCGCGCTAAAAGCGGCGAAAGATCGAACCCGTAGGCGGATTCGACTGAACCTTCGTCATCTTTGCGGGCGAAACGTTTGCCGTTTGCGCTATCGCGGCGGATGATCAGTCCAGAATTGACCAGCTGCGCGAGATGCCGGCGTAGTGTCGCCCCGGCAATGCCGTGAGCACGCAAAGTCAATTGTGCGTTGGACGGGAAGACAATCTTCTGCGCGTCCTGGCGAAGCTCGTTCTCTGGATAAAAACTCAACAGAGCGTCGAGGACCGCCAGGCTGCGGTCCTGCAGCCCAAGCTCTATTCGCGCTTCCGAGGCATCGCGAAACACACGCCATTTTTCGGCCGTTCTGCCTGGCTCAATCTCGTTCACGGCAGTCTGCCGTTTCACGAGAGCAAGCGAAACCGACCGCCGCCCAAAGGGCGTCGTCACATTTCCCGTTTGCATTTTCTTCTACCTTCAAAAAGGCAAAGGAAATCCGCTCACCAAATAGGCGCCAAAGACTCTTGACTGTGATTCATGGAAATGCGATTCTCAGGCTGCTTACACCATAGAGAGGGGCTTCCACGACGGCGACGTTTGGGGGGCCTTTTTCTTTTGCTGTTCCTGTTCTCTATTTTTCCTCAGATGTTACACTTTTGCTCCGGAAGCTTTCATAGAGTTCCGGCAGCTGCTGCATGAGGTATTCTGCAAAATCGGCATCGCGATCGCGATCGATCTGAATTTTGCAATGCTTGGCTGTGAGCGCCAACGTCGCGATTTCCGCGCCATTTGCCGTGTGAGCGACAAGTCGGGCAGGGGAGGGGGCAGCAACGGGCTTTGCCTTGGTGGCACGTAGCACCGCCAAAAAGCGATCATCAGATTCCTTTTGGGCGAACGACTTCTCATCGATCGCGCTCCGGGCATTTCGCTCAGCAGTACTGGCCTTTAAGACATCGGCAAGTTCCTGCCATCTCGGTCGACCAATCTTCGGTGCGCGTCCTATCGCCTCGATCAACCAGGTCGGGACAGCTTTCGCAACGCTCAGAAGTTTAGACGCTTCCTGCCGGTCGATGGACAGGGCAGTCTGGATCAGCGATCGCTGGAAGCCGCCGGTCTCAAGCTTGAGTGCAAAGCTGGCACGTTCAATGAATGTGAGGTCTTCGCGTGCCGAGTTTTCGATACCCTGCGCGACGACGAGACGATCATCGGATAGCTCACGAACATAGGCCTTGACCTGCAGGCCGAGGTCGGTGGCAGCTTTGACACGCCGATGGCCGTATGCGATCTGATAACGTCCATGCTCGGACGGATGCGGGCGTACCAGAATCGGGATTTCCTGGCCGTGTTCACGCATGGAGGTGGTCAACGCCTCCACAGCGGCGGCATCCTGATCCGCGAAACGATCTGCAAAAGGAGACGGGTCTATCTGGCTCGGATCGAGTTCGACGGGGAACGAACCGTTGGCGACCTGCTTCTTGAGCTCCTCATAATCCCGTTCAACCGATGAAAACGTATCCTTCAGAGACTTGACTGCACCGGACGCGACACGCTGAACGGGCTGACGTGCGTCTTCGGCGGGCGCCTGTTCATCATCACCTGCGAATAGGTTACGGATCGACTGTCTACGGTTGCTGCTCATGTTAATCTCCCTGGTCACGACCATTGGAGGAGTTGATGTCGTCAGCTGACAACAGCTTAACTCTCTGAATTTCCGTCATCTGCACAGCGTTCATCGACCCCACACCTCGTTGATCAGGCCAACGGCCTCGTGGTTGACGGCACTGATCGATTCCATCGCTCGATCATAAGTCGATCGACCAACCGCACCGCGCGAAAGCTCGTACAGGGACTGTTTTGTCAGACCGGCATTGGCGATTGCGGTCGATTTCCAGGCCGATGCGGTCATGACATCCTCGGAGAAGACATCACGCAAAAGCCCGACGATCTCCTGCTCGGGCACATCGCGTGGATCGTGCCGCGTCACGAGGAAACGCAGGAAGTCATAGTCCAGACGACCACCGGCTTCCTCGATGACGGACACGAGGTCGGACGTCATAAGCAGGAACTGGCTCATTGATGCAACATCGACCATTTGCGGATGTACGGTGACGATCATACCGGTCGCAGCATTGAGCGCACCCATGGTCAGGAACCCGAGCTGAGGCGGGCAGTCGACCACCACGACATCGAAATCATCTTCCACCTGAGCAATTGCACCGGCAACCCTGCGGAAGAACATGTCCTCGGGTCGCGAACGGTTTTGCAGCATGAAGCGAGGGGTCTGGTGCTCGAACTCCATCAGTTCGAGATTGCCCGGAACGATGCTGATTCCGGTAAAATACGTGGGCCGGATGACATCTTTCATCGCTACGCGCTGTTCATCATAGCGAATAGCACCATAGAGCGTCGTGTTTTCGGCGACATCGAACTCAGGCTGATAGCCGAACATTGCAGACAACGACGCTTGCGGATCGAGGTCGATGGCGAGAACGCGGTAACCCTGGAGCGCGAGACCTTGCGCCAGATAAAGCGAGGTTGTCGTCTTGGCGGATCCACCCTTGAAATTGGCGACCGTAATGATCTGCAGCTTTTCACCGTCACGACGGCGCGGCCAGAAACGCACTGCCTCCTTCGGCCGCGCGGATGCCAAATACTCACGCAGCTGGTTGATCTGCTCCAGCGTGTAGGAGCGCCGACCGCCTGTACCAATATCCGGCACCGGACCGAGACCGTCGAGGGATAGCTGGCGCAGGTAACCATCGGATACGCCGACGATCTCGGCGACTTCACCCGAAGTGAAAGAACGGAGACTCTTCTGCGCCGTCGGCGGAAACGCCCGTTCGCCAACTTTCCTCAATCGCGCGGACAGCGCTTCCGCGCGTTGCGTGATACGAGCGGATGTGGATGCTCGGTTGATGTCCCGGTCAATCACGTTCACGGTGGCCCCTAGCTTAAGACGGTTTCTCGGCGTTAGACGCGCTATTGCCGTCTCAAACTAACGCACGATTCTCACGCTGCCGCAAGAGAAATAGAGTTAACAAGAGGTTAACGCCAATTTTTGCGCCCTCGAAGAATCTGGGCAGGAGCCTCCTATTCCATTGTAGAATCATGACGATGGGTCGTTTTTCTCGTAACATGCCCAAAAAAGTTACTCACACTTTTGGTAGTGCTCTCCTGCCGCGTGCAGGCGACTAGCGGCGCCTCCATCATTCCGAGTCGTGAGAATCACCACTGCCAGTTCTGCTAGTGGATCATGTGAGCGCGGTGTCGCACACCTTCGATGGAGAAACCGAAAAAGAGGTCTCCATGTTCATGACCTGCAACCTGCAACGCGATTGTTCAAAAGTCACATCCGGCATTCTATTGCCCTACCTATCGTCTGGACGGTGACGTCATGGCTCAGGTGAGATCACTTCCGCGGCTCATTCGAAAACTCCAGGACGCACTGGGCGAGCAGATCTGCGCCGCTCTCGACGATGGCAGTGTCGTCGAGATCGTGCTCAATCCAGATGGCCGAATATTTGTCGAGCGTCTCGGTCATGGCATGACACCCGCCGGGGAGATGTCTGCCGGCGCCGCTGAAACCGTGATAGGCTGCGTCGCGCATGTACTGGACACCGAGGCTGACGAAGATCGGCCAATCATTTCGGGGGAATTGCCGATAGGCGGGCATCGGTTCGAGGGTTTGCTTCCCCCGATCGTATCTGCTCCGTCATTCACGATCCGCCGGCGCGCGTCGCGGCTCATTCCGCTTGATGACTACGTGGCGTCCCATGTCATGACGCCGCATCAGGCGTCGGTGATCCGCAACGCGGTTGCCTCCCGATTGAATATCGTCGTCTCGGGAGGAACCGGCTCCGGCAAGACGACGCTTGCAAACGCGATCATTGCGGAAATCGTCGAACACGCCCCAGACGATCGGCTGGTCATTCTCGAAGACACTGCCGAGATCCAGTGTGCCGCCCGGAACTCCATCTCACTGCACACAAGCGACGGGATCGACATGTCCCGGCTCTTGAAAAGCACGATGCGTTTGCGGCCGGACCGCATCATTGTCGGCGAAGTCCGCGACGGGGCAGCCTTAACCCTGCTGAAAGCCTGGAATACCGGGCACCCGGGTGGTCTTTGCACCGTCCATTCCAATACGGCGAAATCCGCGCTGCAGCGTCTTGAGCAGCTGACCGCCGAAGCCAGCCAGCAGCCGATGCAGGCCGTGATCGGAGACGCGGTTGATCTCATCATCTCCATCGAACGCACGCCCAAGGGCCGCCGCGTTTCAGAAATCCTGCATGTCAGCCGGTTTGCTGGCGGCCACTACATCACAGAACCCTATGCAGAGGAGACGCACGATGCGGCGTGAACGGACGTACTCGCTGGTAGCTTATCTTACCATTGCCGTTGTTGTTGCCGGATCGCCGGCAATAGCGGGTTCGGGAGGCAGCCTGCCATGGGAGGGGCCACTCGAACAGATCCAGGAATCCATCACCGGCCCCGTGGCGGGCTATATCGCGCTTGCCGCGGTGGCCATTGCTGGCGGGATGTTGATATTTGGCGGCGAGCTCAATGACTTCGCGCGAAGGCTTGTCTATGTCGTGCTTGTTGCGGGCATTCTGCTGGGCGCGACCACGATTGTCGGCTTGTTCGGTGCCACTGGCTCCTCGATTGGCCTGACCGAGCCGTTGCCAATGCCAACGCAGTTTGCTTGGACAGAGGAGGGGCCCGATGTCTGAGGCGCTTTCCAGCCTGCACAGGAACCGCATCCACCGCGCTTTGTCACGCCCGAGCCTGCTGATGGGTGCCGATCGAGAACTGGTGATGATCACCGGGCTGGCCTCAGCCATCCTCATTTTTGTTGTGCTTACCGTCTATTCGGCCATCTTCGGCCTTGCCGTCTGGGTCGTGATCATAGCCGCATTGCGGCTGATGGCAAAGTCGGACCCTATGATGCGCCGCGTCTACATCCGACACATTGCCTACAAGCCGCTCTACAAGCCGACCACTGCGCCATGGCGCCGGTTCTGAGGAGGTGCTGATGGTCGCTCTCAAAAAGTTTCGCGCGACAGGTCCGTCATTTGCAGACCTCGTGCCCTATGCCGGCCTCATCGACAACGGGGTGCTTCTCCTCAAAGACGGAAGTCTGATGGCCGGTTGGTATTTTGCCGGACCTGACAGCGAAAGCGCAACGGACAGCGAGCGCAATGATCTGTCGCGTCAGATCAACGCGATCCTGTCGCGGCTTGGATCCGGCTGGATGATACAGGTGGAGGCCGTGCGTATTCCCACGCTCGACTATCCCACGCAGAACGATTGTCACTTTCCCGATCCGGTAACGCGCGCCATCGACGAAGAGCGCCGCGCGCATTTCAGACGCGAACAGGGCCATTTCGAGAGCAAGCATGCGATTGTGCTGACCTTCCGGCCGCTGGAACAGAAACGCACGGCGCTCAGCAAATACATGTATTCGGACGAAGAGAGCCGAAAACGCTCATACGCCGACACCGTTCTATTCATGTTCAAGAATTCCGTCCGGGAAGTCGAGCAGTATCTCGCAAACTGCGTCTCCATTCGCAGAATGCAGACAACGGAGGTCACAGAACGGGGAGGAGTGCGGATCGGGCGCTTCGATGAACTCCTGCAATTTATCCGGTTCTGCATCACCGGTGAAAATCATCCCGTGAGACTGCCCGATGTGCCGATGTATCTTGACTGGGTCGTGACCGCCGAGTTGCAGCATGGCCTGACACCAAAGGTCGAGAACCGTTTTTTGGGAATCGTAGCGATCGACGGCCTACCGGCGGAAAGCTGGCCTGGCATTCTCAACAGCCTCGACCTGATGCCGCTGACCTACCGATGGTCATCGAGGTTCATTTTCCTTGATGCGCAAGAAGCCCGGCAAAAGCTGGAACGCACTCGCAAGAAATGGCAGCAGAAGGTCAGGCCATTTTTCGATCAGCTGTTCCAGACGCAATCGAGATCGATCGATCAGGACGCGATGGCGATGGTCGGCGAGACCGAAGACGCGATCGCACAGGCGTCGTCTCAACTGGTGGCCTACGGGTATTACACACCCGTTGTCATCCTTTTCGACGAAGACCCGGAAGCTTTGCTTGAAAAGGCAGAAACGATACGGCGGTTGATCCAGGCTGAGGGTTTTGGCGCACGGATCGAGACACTCAACGCCACCGACGCCTATCTCGGAAGCCTGCCCGGCAATTGGTACTGCAACATTCGTGAACCGCTCATCAACACCAGCAATCTGTCGGACCTTGTACCACTGAACTCCGTGTGGTCAGGCAATGCCTTTGCACCGTGCCCATTCTATCCTCCGCAATCGCCTCCATTGATGCAAGTCGCAAGCGGATCAACCCCTTTCAGGCTTAATCTGCATGTCGACGATGTCGGCCACACACTGATCTTCGGGCCGACGGGCTCGGGCAAATCGACTTTGCTGGCGCTGATCGCCGCGCAATTCCGGCGCTATCGGCATGCGCAGATCTTTGCCTTCGACAAGGGCAATTCGCTGATGCCGCTGACGCTTGCAGCGGGCGGCGACCATTATGAGATCGGCGGTGACGACCGCGGTTATGAAGAGGAGGGTGGAACGCTTGCATTCTGCCCGCTTGCCGAGTTGTCGACAGAGGCCGACCGCGCCTGGGCCAGTGAGTGGATCGAGACGCTGGTGGCGATCCAGGGCGTCACGATCACGCCCGATCATCGCAATGCGATTTCGCGGCAGATCATGCTGATGGCGCTTGCCAATGGCCGGTCGCTCTCCGACTTCGTGTCCGGCGTGCAGATGCGCGACATCAAGGACGCGCTTCACCATTATACCGTCGATGGTCCGATGGGACAGTTGCTGGATGCCGAACAAGACGGACTGTCGCTTGGGGCCTTCCAGACATTTGAAATCGAACAGCTAATGACCATGGGCGAGCGAAATCTCGTTCCGGTCCTAACCTATCTGTTCCGCCGGATCGAAAAGCGGCTTGATGGGGCGCCGAGCCTGATCATTCTCGACGAAGCGTGGCTGATGCTTGGTCATCCGGTTTTTCGCGACAAGATTCGCGAATGGCTGAAAGTGCTGCGCAAAGCCAATTGTGCCGTCGTGCTCGCTACGCAGTCCATCTCTGACGCTGAACGCTCCGGCATAGTCGATGTTCTCAAGGAATCATGCCCGACCAAGATCTGTTTGCCGAACGGATCGGCGCGGGAGGCGGGCACCCGGGAGTTTTATGAGCGTATCGGCTTCAATGAGCGTCAGATCGAGATCGTCGCGACCGCGATCCCCAAACGGGAATATTACGTCGCCACGCCGGAAGGACGCCGCCTGTTCGACATGTCGCTTGGGCCTGTTGCACTGAGTTTCGTGGGTGCTTCAGGCAAGGACGACCTGAAGCGCATCCGCGCGCTTCGGGCCGAACATGGCACCGATTGGCCTTCCCGCTGGCTTCAGACGAGAGGAGTTGAGGATGCAATATTACCGACTAGCCATACGTAAAGTGCATGCAGCAGCTGCCGTCACTTTGCTGCTAACTGCGACAAACCCAGCGACGGCCGGCACGGCGACAGGTGCTGCAACCGAGTGGACGCAGCTTCTCAACAATGGCGAGCTGATTTCACTGGTCGGTCAGTCCGGCGAGCAAATCCAGAACCAGATCACGCAGATCACCCAGCTTGCCGAGCAAATCCAGAACCAGTTGAACATATACCAGAATATGCTTCAGAACACGGCTCAGCTCCCCAGTCACATCTGGGGTCAGATCGAAAGCGACCTTACACAACTGCGCAACGTGGTCGAACAGGGGCAGGGCATCGCATTCTCGATGGGCAATGCCGACGACATGTTGAGCCAGAGATTCAAGAGCTATTCCGATCTCAGGACCAGCCTGCCGGACAAGGATACTTTTTCGGCCACTTACCAGTCCTGGTCGGACACCAATCGCGGCACCATCGCTGGAACATTGAAAGCGGCAAGCCTGACTGCTGATCAGTTCGATAGCGAAGAGGACACGATGAGCGAGCTTCGGTCGATGTCGCAATCCGCTGATGGGCAAATGAAAGCCTTGCAGGTCGGGCACCAGATCGCGGCTCAACAGGTCGGACAGATGCAGAAACTGAGAGGTCTGGTTTCCCAGCAGATGACGTTGATGGGAACCTGGCTGCAAACCGAACAGACCGACAAGGATCTGGCCCAGGCCCGTCGCGAGAAATTTTTCAGCAGTACGGCTCCCTCGACGTCAGGTGGTCAGAAGATGGAAATTGAGTGGTGAAGACAAAGCTGACCACCCTCGCTATCGCCACCGTCGTCCTGGCGATGAGCGCTTTCGGATCATGGCTGGTCACCGAGAGGATGGATCAATCGCGACGCGCTGAATTCTTCGCGACACCCAGGCCGTTTCCGACAACCGGAGGGCAAAAAATGAGACCGGAGTGGTGAGAGATGCTCAAGCAGGTCGTTCGACGTTCCTTTCAGGCCGCGCTCATCTCGGGCTTCTTCGTTTTGGTCTTGAACTATCCAGCCATCGCTCAGGACGGCTCTGTCCTGACGTCGCTTCAAAATCAAATCACAACAGCTGCGAAAAGCTGGGAAACCTCCATCGGGGACGCCGCCAAGTCCTTGTTCTGGATCCTTGCAGCGATCGAGATCGGAATTGCGGCCGTGTGGCTGGCGTTGCAGGCTGCCTCACTGGATACCTGGTTCGCCGAGCTGGTGCGCCGGATCATTTTCATCGGCTTCTTTGCCTTCGTACTGGATCAAGGTCCAACCTTCGCCCACGCTGTGGTCGACAGCCTGTTTCAAATTGGTGCCGGCTCAGGAACGGCGTCACCGGCCGACGTGTTCAACGCCGGGCTCTCGGTTGCAGCTAAAATGTCTGAGAAAATTCAGTTTGGCCTTTTTGAGGACAACGCGTTGGCGATTTCAGCGGCCTTCGCAATGATCGTCACCGTGATCGCGTTTTCGCTCGTTGCGGCGATTTTCGTCTCGGTGATGGTCGAAATGTACATCGGGCTTCTGGCGGGGATGATCATGCTCGGCCTTGGTGGGTCTTCCTACACCAAGGACTTTGCCGTCCGATACCTGGTTTACGCGTTCTCTGTTGGAATGAAGCTTATGGCGCTGGTCATGATTTCGCGGATCGGCTCAGAAGTGCTGATCGGATTGGCGAATGAACCGACAATTGGCGATCAGTTTCAAACTGCGCTCGCAATAGCCGGCATTGCGGTGGTCGTTTTCATCATTGCAATCTATGTCCCAAACATCATGCAGGGTGTGGTTCAAGGCGCTTCCGTGACCGGGGGGATGGAAACCATTCGGCACGGCGCGCACGCCGCATCGTTTGCGGTCGGTGGCGGTTTCCTGGCCGCAGGTACCATAAGTGCTGCCTTTGCGGCGGCTCAGGCTGCAAGGGCAGGGGGATCATCAACAGCAGGCGCCGCGACAAGCGGTGTCTGGTCAGGTCTCAGTGCCGGCGGCAGGGCGATCGGATCCGCCGCAAAGGACAAGGCCATCGGATCACCTGGCGCTTATGCCGGCTCCATCCTAGGCCTCGCCAACGCCAAGCTCGACCAGAGACGGTCGGACCAAGCCGGCAAGGCACCACCGCCTCCACCAGTGACAAAGCAACCTTGAGGACAGACGGATGGCTGGAAACGATTTCCCGGAAAACCCATATCTTGCTGCCCGGCAAGAGTGGTCTGAACGGTATGGCTCCTATATCAGGGCCGCCGCAGCCTGGCGCCTTGTCGGCATCCTTGGTCTAGCGATGGCCGTGATCGGCTTTGCCTATGCGCTTTATCTGAGCAGCCAGGTCAAACTGGTTCCCTACATCATCGAGGTCGACAAGTTGGGGACGTCGGTAAATGCGGGCTTCCCACAACAGATCGAATACGCTGACCCACGTGTCGTTCGGGCTACGCTCGGAAACTACATCACGAGCTTTCGCAGCGTGACGCCGGATGCCGTGGTTCAGAAGCAATATATCGACCGCACCTATGCGCTTCTTCGCTCATCCGACCCGGCGACTGAAAAAGTCAATGCGTGGTTTCGAGGGAATTCACCGTTCGAAAAGGCGAGAAGCGCGACCATTGCCATTGAGGTCAACAACATCATCGCGCTGTCGAACCAGACCTATCAGATCGACTGGACTGAATTCGAACGTGATCGCCGCGGCAAGGAAACTGCGTCTCGTCGCTTTCGGGGGGTAGCAACCGTCACGCTGACGGCTCCGCAGGACGAGGCAACGATCCGCCTCAACCCAATCGGCCTCTACATCAGCGATTTTGACTGGACGGCACAGCTTTAGGAGCAGGGGACTTCATGATGGACAGGGTTACACTCGCGACAGCCATTTGGTTGGCCGTGCCACTGGTCGCGACAGCAGCCGATCAGCAAGGCATGACCTATAATGAAGCCAAGGGGACTGCGATTTCGGGGAAATGGCGCGGGTCGGCGGGCTTGGTCACCCGCGGTACGGACGGAAAGGTCGTCTTCCTGTTCGGCGAAATCCAGCCATCGGTCGTGTGTTCGCCCTTGCAGGTGTGCGATATCGAACTTCAAGGCGGCGAAATTGTCCGTGATGTCCTTGTCGGCGATACAGTCCGATGGAAGGTCGAACCAGCAACGTCCGGCGCAGCCACTGGTCAGGCCATCCACCTCGTCGTCAAACCATCCGAACCGGGCCTCGCCACATCGATGGTTGTCACGACGTCGCGTCGCACCTACCACATTCAACTGAAATCGCATCAAAGCCAATACATGGCGCGCGTCGGCTTCGAGTATCCTCAAGACGTGTCGACCAGACTTGCCGACGTCAATGCGAGGCTCGAGGCGGGTGATCTTGCGAGCACAGCTGCTGACAAGCTCAATTTTTCCTACTCGGTCAGCGGTCGGGCGCCGTGGAAGCCGAAGCGGGTTTATTCCGACGGCGAGAAAACCTTCATACAGTTTCCCCGATCCATCAGAGGTCAGGACGCACCGGTTCTGTTCGTCGTCTCCGGCGGGCAGAACCGGATCGTCAACTACCGCATGAAGCACGACATGATGATCGTCGATTACGCGGTCGAAAAAGCAATCCTGATTTCCGGAGTTGGATGGCGTCAGCAGAAAATTACCATCAGAAGGGGAGGGTGAGCGATGCGTTTATGGTTTTCCATGTGTCTGATCGTCGTCACTGTTTCGAGCTGCCAAATCTCGAGTGAGGCGATTGGCCCAAAGGCTGAGCCGATCGCAGTTTCCAGCGCCGCAGTCGGCGCCATCGCGGGCGACATGGCTGCGCGACTGGCCGAACATCTGCCGCCGGCAGCAACACGTCTGAACATGAAGTCGGATGGGTCGGAATTTGCCGCCGCTCTCGAAGCCGCGCTCAAGGGTTGGGGTTACACGATGATCGCGGAGCAATCGTCCGGCAGCGCGAGCGCGATGAAGCTCGAATATGGTCTCGAAGGGACCGACGGACAGCTCCTAGTACAATTGTCGACCACGACAATCGCGTTGGGGCGCGCCTACGACGCGTCGCATGCCGGTGCCGTTCCAGCCAGCCCTCTTTCCATCATGACGAGAGGTTGAGAGAGGCAGACATGGCTCAGTCATTGCAGCTCGGCACATCCCCGCAGACTGGAAATCTACCCGGCGTACGCCGGATCAATCGCCTGCCGGTTTTTATCGCGATCGCAGTACTCGTGCTATTTCTGGGCGTGGTTATCCTGGGGCTGTCTTGGCGTGGGACCGGATTCAACCGTGGCAACGATATCGGCAGCGCCTCAAATTCCCCGGCAACATCGTTCGGCGATCAGTTGAAGCGAGGCATTAGCGACGGCATTATTGGTGACCCCGATCAACGGGAAGTGTTCCAACCATCGCCGATTGCTGAACCTCCGCGTGAAAGGCGAGCGGATGTCAAACCTCAGTCGGCGACATCCAACACCGTGCCACAACGCGCGGGGCTGGAGCCGGATGCGGAGTGGAGGGCGCGGCTGAAGCGCGAGCAGGAAGAACAGTTCGAGCGGGAACGCAATCGCCAACGAATGGCGCGCCTCCAGGCCGCCGCAACGGCGCTCGATTCACCCCTCGAGATCGACGTTTCCAATGTCTCCGATCAATCCGAGGCGGCGGATGCTGCCGTCGTTGGTTCGGCGAGAGCAACACCAGGGGGGAACACCTCGGATGTCTATGCGGCGGCGATGAAAGCAGGACTTGCTGGCCAGACGACCGATCAAAACGGACAGTCTTCAAAAGAGGACTTTTTCAACCAGGACATCAAGGAGCTTGGCTACCTTGCCAATTCGGTCGTGTCGCCAATGTCCCGGTACGAACTCAAAAGAGGATCAGTCATTCCAGCCACCCTCATTACCGGTCTCAATTCAGATTTGCCCGGCCGCATTTCTGCGCAGATCAGTCAGAACGTCTACGATAGCGCTACCGGTCACCAGTTGCTGATTCCTCAAGGCGCAAAGCTGTACGGCCGGTACGATTCCAAAGTGTCGTTCGGCCAGGAACGGGTGCTTGTTGTCTGGACAGACTTGATTTTTCCCAATGGTTCGACGCTACAGCTAGGAGGGATGGCTGGAACGGATGCGCAAGGATCCAGCGGTTTCAAGGATAAGGTCGATCGGCACCTGTGGCGCACGTTCGGTTCGGCGGCGCTGGTTGCGGTGATCGGAACTGGAATTGACATGTCGATGCCACAAAGTTCAACGCTCGCAACCCAGGACACCGCGTCGGATGCTGCCAGGCGCAATTTCGCAGAAGTGTTCGGACGGGCCGCGGAACAGACGATCTCAAAAAATCTCAATGTTCAGCCGACGATCCGAATTCGGCCCGGCTACAAGTTCAATGTGCTTGTTGACCAGGACATCATCTTTCCAGGGCGGTACCACGCTGAGTAATAGCGCCGTTGTCCGATCCCCAAAGCCGATGAAGGCTGCCTAACCATTCCTGCCTGCCGAGCGCAGGTAAAAATGGGTATTTTTACGGATTCCATCAATTCTGCAGGGTTGACCGCCTTTCGACGGTCTGTCACGTTTGCAATGCAATATATTGTCGCATTTTTATAACGTGCCCATTTTGATTGCAACTCGGTTGCATTCATTTCCTCAATTGGGAGGCTGTGAATTGAATCAGTGGTTCGAACACCTCACGGACAGAATCTCGGTTGTGCGCGACACGCAGGCAGCCAGTACAGAGCTGGAAATCCTGACCCACGAGGCGGGCTTCGACGCCTTTGCCTATGTCATCGTCCATGCTGCTACACATAAAGTCATCTCCAACTACGCAGCCGAGTACCAGACACTGTACAAACACAAATCCTATTTCAGCGTGGACCCGGTCCTGAAAGGCTTGCGCTCTCGCACCGAGGCGTTTGAATGGTCCTACGCAGACACGACCAATTCGAAGAAAGAGCGTAGACTCTTCAACGATGCTGCGACCTACGGCATTCGCGCCGGCATTGCGGTGCCGATCAGGGGGCCGTTCGGAAGTGCTGCGGTCCTTGCTCTTGCCACCAGCGATGCCTCACTCATTGCCACCAAAAAAATCGATCCTGTCATTGCCGCCTCGGCCGTCGCACAAATCCATTCCTACCTCGATAACTTGTGCAACGACACAAAGCTCAACGTCGATACGGACCTGAAGCCCAATCAATTGCTCTGCCTGAGTTGGAACGCCGAGGGGAAGACAGCGGAAGATATCGCGGTCATTCTCGGAACGACCTATGGAAATGTGCGATTTCATCTACGCGAAGCGAAACATGCACTGGGAGCCACCACACTCACCCAGGCAGCACGCATCGCAACGGCTTTGCGGATCTTCTGAAGATCAGTTCAGGGGATCGTTGGGTACATTCGGGATGTGACCCAATATGTCGAGAAGTGTCGATAAGGCTGCCTGCTGCGCATAAAGCGCGATCATGGCCGATAGATAGGCCTGTTCCAAGGCTCTATCGTCCTGGTCAGAGCCTCCCTCCTTGCGCATTGCGTCTGCAGATGTTGCGGCGTCAAGCAAGCGACGGTGCTCTTTGATCTCGGCGATCGTGATGCTTTCGATGAGGTCTTGCGGCTGGCCGCGCATCAATCCGATGAGCGGCTCCAAAATTGATTTTTGCGACACAATTGCTCCTGTTCAATATCATTTGGGCGATACGCCGAACCCTCGACGCCACAAGTCTGCATCTTGAATGAGACACGATTATCACAGCTGCGTAGACAGCGCAGTTGACCGATCGCCGGTGTGCACGTTTTGGGTAAAACTGGAAATCGGCGCTCCATGGATGAAATGTAGAGTATACTCCGTGGAGGAATACTCTACAGGCGACTGATGTCGTCCGCATGGAAATTCGGGACGTCTTCGCGAGAAATTTGAAAGCCGGGCGCCAGGCAAAAGGCATGACGCAGGAGGAGCTCGCGCATCGGGCAGAGCTTGATCGAACCTATGTCAGCGCCTTGGAGAGAAGCGTGTACAGCGCCACCATCGATATCGTCGAGCGACTGGCGGCTGCGCTGGGTGTGGAAGCCTGCGAACTCCTCAAGCGGTCGCCAAAGAACCTTGCCGACTGAGCGAAAATCGCCGAGCCGTCAGTTTGATTCAGAGCCAGGGACGTCCAGTATGAAATACAGCTTGTTCTGTTCAGCCTGGGCGCCAATGTTCTCGTAAAATGCGATTGCATCGGGATTGTCGCTGGCAACGCCCCACTTGATGCGAAAGCATCCAAGCGACCACGCTTCGGCATACAGAGCCCTGATGAGTGCCGCAGCGACGCCTTTACGTCGATGACGTTCGTCCACCATCAGGTCGTTGAGATAAAGCAGAGGCCTGTTCCTGAACGTAAATTCCTGGAGAAAGTACAGGGCATAGCCATTGATTTTTCCATCGAGGGTTTCGCTGACGAGCAAACGATAGGCAGGCTTCCCGACGCCAAACCCGAGCAGTCTCAGCGCTGTTTCGTCGAGCGAGAAGTCGTCGCGATAAGCCTCGGTTTCCGCGTGTCGCCTCATAAGATTGAGAACCTCAGCTAGGTCGCCAACATGAGCCTCTCGCACACGCATCGTTGCCTCCACCGAGATCTCGACAAGCTCATTGTAACGAGCCATCGGAGCAATCAAAGCGAAGCTTCTGCAAAGTTTCTGCGACACCCATCGATCGATTTCCCAATCTGCTATCGACCTCCTTGTAACCGTGGGACGTCGCAACAAGCAGCACGGACGCGCCGCGCGCTATGTCAGACTGACGGCGCAGCGTCTGAAGTCCTGACAGGACTATGGCCGAGGATGTCTCCACGAACAGGCCCTGACGACCAAGGTCGACCTGTGCCGTGATCGTCTCGTCCGTGTCAGGTGACACGACAAGCCCGCGTGACTGCTGCAGAGCAGCGATCGCCTGATAGGTGACGCTGTCTCCTCCCAGAGAGCGAAAAGGCGACTGCCCTTCGAAGCGCCCAGCCCAGTTTTCGCCAGCCAGTGCTCTGGAAATGCGCGGAAATGGTTCGGCCGCATGAATACGCGGCATTACCTTGAGAAGACCGGCGGACACGAGATCGGCATATCCTTTGGTTATCCCCCAGAGAAGATCGGCACGAGACACCGGCACGACAATGTCCGTCGGCTGATCACTGCCCAGAGTGAGGTAGAGCTCGAAGGCCATGGCCCTCAAACCATCGACGGCAAAGGGGTTGCTTCCGACCGCCGGCGTCGTGAAATTGGTGGCGGGATACCATTCCCCGGAGCGGACACGCTCGGCAATCAATTCCCACCGGGACACTGGATCCCCAACCACGATCAGCTCTGCACCACTCAACTCGATGGATCGCCGCCAACCGGGTGCCATGCCTTGCGTCGTCACCACCACGCATTCGATGCCTGCACTGGCGCAGTAAGCCGCAAGCGACGCGCCGGCATTGCCACTGGAAGCCAGCGCTACCTTACGGGGACCGATATCAAGGGCACGCCGGACAAGCGCTGCGCTCATCCGGTCTTTATGCGATCCAGACGGGTTGGCAGCTTCGTTTTTGACCATTAGCCTCTCGAGGTCATTTTGAGTGGCCAGGCGAGGAAGGTCGATAAGCGGCGTATTTCCTTCCCCCAATTCAGATGCCCCGGGATAAGCCATCCAGAACGGTATGTCCTGCGGCGTGCAGAGGCTGGGGAGATGGAAAAAACTTGGCGCAACGCTTGCCGGTGTCCCCGCCTGCGCACAGGCCGGGCACCCTGACAAATGATCGTCCAGAGGCCAGACTTTAGCGCACTTGATGCAGCGCAATCCGTTGAGGAACGGACTGGGTTTACCAAAACGGACAGGCTGCGGGATCGACCTGCGCTCACCGGGGGAGATGGGCATGGTTTTAACCCACATCCGAGACAACGGTGCAAAGCTCGTCTCCCCGTCCAACAAGCGCTGGAATGTGGAGTGACAGAACAGCACCCGACACCTCGAAACGCACTTCGTCCGGCTGCGCCATCGGCAGATCGTGGAAATGGATCAACCCGGCGAGCTGCCCGGCCGCAACGGTATCGCCCAACGAAACTCGAGGTTCGAATATCCCGGCAACATGCGCGTGGAGCCGATTTTCCGGACCCTTCCTGACCCAACGTGTCGCCGTCGCGGCCGGCACGTCGCAGAATGGTAGAATTCCGATGCGATTGAGCACGCGCGTGACGCCATCGCGTGCGAGTGCAAGTCCCTGCGGCGACATGGTTTCGCCACCGCCCAGTTCGGCGGTCAGGCATATCACGCCCTGGCGCATGCATTCGCCGGCAAGCGTCAGACTGCCACCTCGGCCTTTGCCGACGCTGACAAAACTAACCGGAGCACCGAACCATTCGGCAACCTGAGCCAATCCCGCCGCTTCGTGCGGATCCCGGGCCTCCTGCACGATGGAGCAGGGGACAAAATGTGCCGAGCGCCCGCCTGCATGAAGATCGATCACCAGGTCGGCGAGGGGAACCAGAACGGTGCTGACATAGTGCGCCAAAACCTGTGTCGGGCTGCCCGACGGGCTCCCGGGGAAGGATCGGTTGAGGTTTGCTCCATCGAGTGGCGATGCCCGCGTACCAGCCATAACCGCCGGATAGTTGAGCGATGGCATGATGATGACCCGACCTCGCACGTCACTTACCTCAAGTTCGCGCGCCAAGCTCATCAGCCCGACGATCCCTTCATATTCGTTGCCGTGGTTGCCACCGAACAGGAGCGCGGTCGGACCTTCACCATTGCTGATGCAGATGACCGGGATTGGCACATATCCATAGCCGTTGGTTTCGCCCGAATAATACAGGCGCAGGAAACCGTCCTGTTTGCCGTCTCGATCATAGTCCAACGGGGTCAGGATCGGCGTTTGCGCAAGCCGCTCCGCCAGATTGAAATCGCGGGCTGGCTGATGATCATTGACGACATTCAGGCGTGTGCGTGCGTCAGGCTTTCCCATAGCGGGCTCCTCCCTTGCGGCGGATAAATTCTGATACGAGAATGACGATCGTCATGAAGATGAGGAGGAGCGTCGCAACAGCTGCCAGACGTGGGCTGACCGAGAGCAGGGCATCCTCATACATGAGTTTGGGCAGGGTGGTGACGCGCCCACCCGTCACGAAAAGTGCGATCGTCAACTCGTCAAAGGATACGATGAAGGCGAACATGAAGGATGCGATCGTGCCCGATCGGATCAGCGGAAACGTGACGCGCCGGAAGGTGGTCCATCCACTTGCGCCCATCGTTGCCGCGGCATGATCGAGATTGCGATCATAGCCTTTGACGACGGCAAGCATGGTCACGACCACGTAGGGTATGACGATAACCGTATGGCCAAGAACGACCGCAAGCGTCGTCCCTGCTATCCCAATGCGCGAAAACAGGAAGAACAATCCAACCGCGATGAAGATATTGGGGACGATCATCGGCGCGACAACCAGGCCAAACAGGATCTGTTTCCCTGCAAACCGCCGCCGTGCTAATGCGAAGGCGCATGGAACGGCGAGCAGCATACCGATGGCAGCCGTAATCAATGCCACCATCAACGAGCGCCATGCGGCATCCAGCCAGACCGGTGATGCGAACACATCACGATACCATTTCAGGGAGAACAGATTTGGCGGCCAGGTCAGAAAGGCCTCCGATGTGAACGATACCGGCACAACGAAAAGTGTTGGCAAAGCGAGAAATGCAAAGACGAGGGCGCAGATGAGATAGAGCCCGATGCCGCGGCTGCCACGACGGGAAGAAGGGATTTTTCCACCGAGTGAGATTGCCGCGTCAGTGGCGATCCCGAGCGCACGAGCAAGAATTTTCCCAGCCCGATTTGCCAGCTGTCGCAGCCTGGAGCGATCCTCCGAAATTGGTGTTCGCGCATTTCCACCCATGACCGAAAGCCCGAAGACACGATCGTAGAGATAAAAGATCACCAGGAATGTCAAAACCAGCAGCACACCGATGGCACCCGCGAATTGCCAGTTGAGGACTTCGCGGATCTGAAAGACGATCAATTGGACGATCATCGTATCCTGCGGTCCTCCGAGGAGGGCAGGGGTCACAAAAAAACCGAGAGAACTGATGAACACCAGCAGACCCGCAGAAGCGACACCGGGCATCGTCAGCGGAAAATAGATCCGCCAGAAGCGCGTTCCCGGGCTGGCACCCTGTGTCGCTGCGGCCTTTGACAAGTTTGGATCGATGCTCTCCATTACCGACAGCAATGTCATCACCGCCACCGGAATGAGTGCGTGCGTCATGCCGATCATGATACCGGTGAAATTGTAGATGAGCTGGACAGGTGCATCGATCAAGCCGGCGGCCTGAAGGATCTGATTGAACGCGCCTTTTCGTCCGAGAAGGACGAACCAGGCAAAACTCTTCACGAGGACACTTGTCCAGAACGGCATCAAGACCAGAATGATCAACCAGCTGCGCGTCGATTTCCTTGAACTCGCGAGGAGGTAAGCGACAGGGTAGGCCGCAGCCAAGCAAAACAAGGTGGTAAACAGCGCCACCTTGATCGTAGCCCACAAAACCTTCCCGTAGAGCGGCACATCAACGAGCCTCTGGTAGTGCGCCATGGTGAAAGCGAAGCGGTCATCGACAAAACTCAGTCCCAGCAACATGACGACTGGGACGATAAAGAGCACGATCAGGAAAAGCGTGCTTGGCCCGACCTGCCAGAAGAGCTTACTTCCGGTCGGAATTGAGCGGCGATGGGTGACGTCGCTGGCAAGAGTATCCACGCTGGTCATCACGCCGCCTCCAGCGCTCTTCCGGCAAGAAGCCGGCCCACATCGACATCCCAGCCGACCCTGACCGCATCGCCTTTGCGTACGCGTGGCGAACGGCTGGTCAACATCGACAATTGCAGTTTTGCTGCCTCCCCAAAGCGGACGAACAGTTTTGTAATCGCGCCGGAAACCACCACCTCGTCGACCAGCCCACGGAAGGCATTGTCCTTGCGTTGTTCATCAGTGAGGATTTCGATCGATTCCGGTCGGGTAAAATGCACGATATCCGGACCGGACCGGAGAAGGGCCGACGGCAGCGTTTTCACGACACCGATCCCCGGAAGATCGATCGTCATCCATTTGCCGTTCTCGGACTTGACTTTGCCGGCGATCAGATTGGATTCTCCGAGGAAATCGGCGGCAAACAGGCTTTTGGGTCGGAAATAAAGCTCTTCCGGCGTGCCGATCTGCTCGATCCGCCCCTGGTTCATCAGGCATATGCGATCGGACATCACCATCGCCTCCTCCTGATCATGCGTCACGTAAAGGACAGTCATGTTCAGCTGTTCATGGAGCCGCTTGATCTCAAGTTGAAGGTGATCGCGAAGCTTCTTGTCGAGAGCCCCCAATGGCTCGTCCATCAGCACGATCGAAGGTCCGGCGACAAACGCACGGGCCAAGGCAATGCGTTGCTGCTGACCTCCTGACAACTGGTTGCAGAAACGATCACCGACATGATCGAGCTTCACCATTTCCAGCGCGCGCTGGATTGCGAGCGCTCTTTCCAGCGCCGGCACCTTGCGCATTTCGAGCGGGAAGGAGAGGTTTTCGGCAACGGTCATGTGCGGGAAAAGGGCATAGTTCTGGAAAACCATGCCGATATCGCGGGCCGAGGCCGGCATGGATGTCGCCTCGCGGCCGTCAATCCAGATCTTTCCGGCATCGGAATCATTAAGGCCGGCGACCGACCAGAGCAGCGTCGATTTACCTGAGCCGGATGGGCCAAGCATTGTTAGGAACTCGCCATCGGCCAGATCAAGGTCGACATGGTCGAGTGCCATCGCGGATCCATAGTGTTTGGTGAGGCCGCGAATGGCCAATTTCATTTCGGGTTGGGTCATTGTGCATATCCTGGAACAAGGAAACGGGATCGCCGGGGCAAGTCCGGCTGTCGAAATCGCGCTCAACCGAGCAGCCAGGTCTCGAACCGTTCCTGTGCCTTGTTGCTATTGGCACTCCACCAGTTCGCATCCATCACGAACATCTGGGCGAAATATTTCGGGTTGGTCGGTAGAATGTCCGCGAGCTTTGGATCGATGAGATCGAAGGCTTTCGGATTGCATGGTCCGCTTGTGGAATATTTGACGAATTCCGCCTGGTTCTCGCCGGCCGAGGCAAACTCGATGAACTCGCGCATCAGCGCGACATTGGGCCCGCCGCGCAGGATGGCAAAGCCACCGAAGGAAAACATGGCGTCCTTCCAGACGATGCGGACCGGCGCGCCGTCATCGATCGCCACCTGGGCACGACCGTTCCATGTGAGAACGCAATCGACCTCGCCGGTCTTCAGCATCTGCGACGTCTGGGCACCACCCGTCCACCAGACCGCCACATCGTTGCGGATCCTGTCGAGGATTTGGAATGTCCGATCGAGATCGAGCGGATAGAGCTTCTCCTTGGCGACACCATCGGCAAGTAAAGCCGGCTCCAGCGTGCCGCTTGGATGTTTGCGCAGGGAACGCGTTCCAGGGACCCCGGCGATATCCCAAAAATCGGCGAAGCTGGTCGGAGGCTTGCTCCCCATCGTATCGGTCCGATAAGCGATAGCGGTCGCATAACCCATCGCGCCTACCAGAAACTCGTGACGCAGTGTCGCTGGTATCTGCAGCGCATTGGGGCCGAGGCCGCCAGGGCCAGCAACAGGATCGAGGTAGTTGCCCTGCCTTAACAGGACGGCATCGCTCATGTCGATGAGGGCACCGTCCCAGGCGTAGTTGCCGGCCTCGACCATGGCCTTGATCTCGCCGGTCGGACCATGGGATGACTGGACACCGACGACGTCGATGCCGGTCGCCTTGCTGAATGGCTCGAAGAAGGCTTTTTTGTAAGCCTCGCCAACGGGCCCGCCGGGATCGCGGATTGTCAGCGAGCGGTTCTGCGCCGCAGCCGATTTGACAAATGGCGCTGAGAGCAATGCCGCGCCTGAAGCAACCATGAAGCTGCGCCGGTCGATACACGGCGCGGATGTCTTGTCTTTTGTATGCATGATAGGTCCCCTTGTTGGATTGCCCACCTTTTTTGACGGTGGGTCATTGTCGATCGGCCGAGGGTGCAGCCGTCCTCACACCTTCGAGCCGAGCACCTTGCAGAGGCGACGGTGAAGCCATGGAGATCGGACCGAACGAGGCGTGATCGAACCACTCAAGGTTCAGGAAAATGGGCGCCGGCGTCCAATCGAATTATCTTGGCAATTCATGCACGGATGTAATGTAAGCGATCGCTTGACCGCATCGCGACAGATGTCAGATGGCGTCGAAGCCGAGCAATATCTTGTCCCGCTCCTCCATCAGAACCGACAGGAATTTGCGCGTGACAGCGGACTGGGGACGCATGCTTGGCGCGACCATCTGGTAATCGATCCGCACTGCCGGCCGAAAACGACGCATCACCAGACCTGTGCCGATAAAGTCCGCCGCCGCAAACGGGCTGATGATCGAGACACCGGCACCACCCAGCACAAAATTGCAGATCGTCGCTGCAAACTGCGTCTCGATATGCTGGGTCAGAGGCACACCCGCATCCTCGAAAATACGATCGACCTGACGCCGGGTCGTGTCGTCCTTGACCAGGCCGATGAATGGCAGGCCGGTAAGATCGGCAGGCTCGATCACGACCTTGTTCGACAACCGGTGTCCGGTTGGCAGAATGCAGACTGCATCGACACTTGCGAAAGGCTGAGAGTGGTGTTCGTTGTCGTTCGAGACGGATGGCAAGAAGCCGAGATCGAATTCCTGGGTCAGGGTGACAGCGCGCACGGAACCAGAGCTTCGGACCTGTAACGACACGTCTACGCCGGGATACTCCGCAGAAAACCGGCTGATTACACGCGGAAGGAAACCGAAGCCGAGCGCAGGCAGAGACGTGATGCGCAGATGGCCGGTGTTAAAATTGCTGATCGTATCGGCGATATGGCGCAAATTCTGGAGGCCAACGAACGAGCGCTTCACTTCCTCATAGAAGGCAAGCCCCTCAGGCGTTGGCTGCAGTCCTCGGCCGACACGGCGAAACAGTGTCAGGTTGGAGACTTTCTCAAGCCGCTCGATCTGGCGACTGACGGCGGGTTGCGACAGGTTCAGCAATTCCGCGCCTGCGGTCACACTGCCGGTCCGCATCACCGCCTGGAAGACCTCGATCTGCCGCAAGTTCATGTGCCATCACCCCCAAGGAGTGATTGTGCAAGATCTAAGAAACCATCGAAGAATTCATGGCTCCCGCGGCAGGTCGCCGGCGGCAAGCGAGCACCCGGTTGAATTTCTGGAAAGGACAGCAAAGCTCTACCCCGAACCGTCCGGCGCGGGCATGACAGGATGCCATCTCGGTCCGGACGTTACCAAAGGGCAGATTGCGCGTCAGTTTATGCGCGCGGTCCCACGCCGAGGAAGCACACTCATACTGGCAGAAGCTTCAATGGCGCGCAATACTCGCTTTCGACAACGCAGCAAGAGCATCAAAAATGGCACTTTTGTGCAGTTCCGTCATTTTACGGAAAGCTGTCCAGATCGGGCTCAACTACGATGAGCATGCTTCCTAACTTGGAAAATAGGGAAGCCCCTCGTGCAAAGGGTACAGGCGGGCTGTCGTCCTCGCGTCGAAACGGGGACGACAGTTTGCGAGCAGCGGCAATGCCGCCTTGACTCGGATCGACCGGCAACCGGGGCACTTCATTTCTGTTTAAGGAAAATATTAACGGAAAGGAAATCCGCCCGTTGTGATTGCGTTAGCAATCAATAAAGTGTGCGCTAGTTAGCGTCAATATCCCTGTTCACGGGAATGGTGGCTCGGCACGTTGATCGGAGAACGGCGACAATGACGTCAAGGGTGACGGGTTCCCTCCTAATCTTGATATCAGTCGCTGGAATGCTCGCGGTTCGCCCTTCTCTAGCTGAAAATACAACTAATGCAGCCTGGCCTAAATCGGTCACGGCTGATGACGCTAAACGAGAGCTAGAGCCCGCGGAATCAACGGAAACGTTCAATTTAATTATAAGCGGGCAGCTCTATTCGGTCCCTCGACTGTATCTGATGACTATTCCTAGGATATCTGGCAACAATTGCCTCCTGCACTCTCGTTCATTTTCCATCAGGTTTTCGGTCGAAGATGGAAGTCCGCTAAAGCCGACTATTGAAGGTCGTGCGCTTGGAACGACAGCGGCGAAAGATCCGACTGGCGTCGTGGACGGTTACATTCAGATCAATTTTTCGAAAAGCGAACAACGGCGCGACCCGCGCGTGCAATACGATAACTTTAGAAAATATATTATCACGCCTGAATACGTCACTCATGCAATCTATAATTATACGATACATGAAAATAAATCTGAATCTATTATCTATTTCTGGATTTAAGATCCGATTTCAGCTGCGCTTATAAGATGCTCAAAGTCCCTATGCACAGGTTCAGCCAGATTTTTTGGAAAGGATATTTCAATTTGGATGAAAGGTACTCGTAATGACACACTTAAATATAAGTCTACCGAGCAGATTTTCCTGAACCTTTTGGGCGCATGGAAAGCGCCGCTTGCATTGAAAGAGAGCGGCAAATGAGCGCCAGCGCGCCCAGCTTGATGGCGAACACAGCCAGTTGATCACAAAGATCGCTCGCGCCGCGACACGGGTAGTCTCATTGTGCACTAACGGATCTGCGAGTTGACCAACCTTCAAAGCTTCGCAGGATAAACGTCCTGGAACGTCCGGCTGTAGCTTTCAGGCTAAGTCGCTGTCTTGAACGGGTTCATCCGATGACACACACAATCATAATCGGGTCGCAGGACGCTGAATTCCATTTGCTTGCAACCCACATTTTGAACGCTGACGGATTTAACTGCGTTTCAGCCGACAATGTTCAGGACATCTTCAGATTGTCATTGCGTCGCAGCCCTGTCGCCGTTGTTCTTGATTGCCGCGCGGAAAGTCTGAGGATGGTCATTGAAGTCTGCGACCGCTTGAAGAGCGAAAGGGCTACCTCCCACATCTTGACGATTGCAGTGATAGGACGAAGCGCCGAGCAGCATCATTTGGACCTGCTGAAAGTCGGCGTCGATGAAACGCTCAAGCGTCCCATTTCGCCTTCGACGCTTCTCGACGTGCTGAAGACTGACGCCCTGCCGCGACGGACCGAGAAACTATTTCTACGATACGATGATCTCGAGATGAATGTCGCGAAACGGCGGGTAGTTCGAGGTGGGGCGACACTTCCAATGGCGCAGGTCGAATTCAATATCCTCAAACTGCTGCTTTCGGCGCCGGAACAAGTTTTCACCCGTGACGAGATCATCTCCGCGGCATGGCCACCAAGGGTCTATGTCGAACCACGCACCGTCGATGTGCATATCGGCCGCTTGAGAAAACTCCTGAATGGCAAAAACCGCAGAGACATCATCCGCACGGTCAGATCTGTCGGCTACTCGCTCGACGCCAATACCACGCAGGACGGAGGATAAGAGGGAAGGGTTGCACCTTCGCCCGCTTCAACCGTCCTCAACCCGCGCTCCCAATGCGCGCATTGCATTTTCAAGTGCATGTGCTGTTTCATTCGCATCGTCCGTCACCGCTATGACGTGACCCACGCGATCTCGAAAATCTCCACGTCGCTGAACGCGAAAACTGTCCGGCTGATGCAGTTCAACGTCGACGACGCCATCGATTTTCCGCGCGTCTTGGGCACCGGCGCCCCAGTGAAGAATACCGTCCCTGTCCGGACTGACGAAGCGGATGCCGGCGCTTCGGTTGGATGTTCGGTTGAGCACGGGGTTCCCACCCGTCGCGAGTATGACGGTAGCCTCGACCGGATCAACACCGCAGGCTAGCCGAACGAGTTCGGGAATAAGCTCTCCCGCCATGCGCGGATTGACCTCTATGATCACAGGTCCGTCTGCGGACAGGCGTATTTCTGTATGCGCAGGTCCCCAAAGGAGATCGAGTGCCCGGATTGCGCCGATCACTGTGGCTCCGATTGCTTGCTGCACGTGCCAATCCAAAGACGCCGGGAAGTCATGACCAACTTCCACAAAATGTGGGTGGTCTCCGAGATGCTTCGCGGTGATCCCAATGACCACGTCACCAATCGTCTCGACCGAGAACTCGGGACCCGAGACATACTGTTCGATCAAAATGCCAGGTGAGGCCGCAAATTCGTCGCCGCCCAAGACCATAGACATCTGCTCGATGACTTCGACCAAGCTGCTGCAAAGTTTCACCCCCATGCTGCCACTGCCGATGGCCGGCTTGACGATGACCGGAAACCCAATCTCAGCACAAAACTTTGTCGCTGCATCGGGGTCTGCCGTAAAAAGATAGCTCGGAGACAATAGGCCGGCACCTTTCAGGCAGTCACGCTGCGTAAACTTGTTCAGACACCGCTCGATCGCTTCCGGCTTTGCACCAGGCAGCCCCAGTCGGCGACAAACGGAGGCCGCCATCCCGGCAGAAGCGCTTGAGCTGGAGAGAACGCCAATGATATCCAAACCGAATTGATCCCGCTGACACCATTCGACGATAGCGTCGATGGATGCGGTATCGGCAGAGACAATGGCAAGATCAGGCGTATCGAGATGGCGATATCTGCCGGCATCGGCAGTAAGAAGAACCGGAATATGGCCAAGATCTCGGATGGCTCGATGGAAAAGATGGCCGGAAAAACTGCTCTCGATCATCACGATGGCTGTCGAACACATCTGTACTCTCCTTCCAGTCGTAAGCGGGTCCAGAAACCGCTATTCATTTCGATGACATGGTTTGCGATAGCACTTCGACCAACGACCGCCGCCCCCAGCCAAAGCGCGACCATCCCGCCATATTCTCTGTCGGTGAAGTGACGGTGAGGGGTCTCTTTCGACGTGCATCGGACCATCCACCGATGTTCGCCTTCACCCAGCTCTCGTCGTAGACTGTGTCCACGTATCGATGTCCTTCGTCAGGACACAGTGCGACGGCCGTTTTACCGGGATGTGTTTCTCCCCACCACCGGGCGACCTTTACAGCTGCACCGCTTGTTGGGCCCATGAACAGGCCGCGGTCGCTATGGAGGTCATGAGCAGCTGCGATGATTTCTGCCGCCGACAACCAGTGCACCTCGTCGAACTGGCTGTGGTCGACATTCGCAGGGACGATGCCGCCTCCGAGACCGCTGACCTGGCGCAACGCACCGGGTTGACCGAAGAGAACGCTGCCCGGAGTGTCGATGCCGATCAGCACAAGCTCGGGAAACAGCAGACGAAGATAGTGTGCGATCCCGCACATCGATCCTCCCGAGCCGACAGCCCCCACCAGGCAATCGATCTGTCCGACTTCATCAATAATCTGTGCTGCGACCTTCGCGTAGGAGAGAGGGTTGTCGGGATTGGAATATTGGGCCGGCCAGTAGCTGCCTGGCCTGTTCGCCAGATGCTTTTTCAGACGCTCTAGCCGTGCCAGTTGATATCCGCCGCGCGGATGTGGCTCCTCGACGATATCGAGCTCGACACCAAGGGCCAGCAGACGTCGTTGCAGACCAACATCAAGTGCCCAGTCGCCGACGATCAGAAGTCTAAAATTTCCCTGTGCCGCCAACATCGCCAGCGCCAGTGCGAAGGTACCCGATGACGACTCGCAGATCGTTCCACCCTCGGTCAGCTGGCCGCTTTCGACAGCCCGTTCAAGCATGTAGCGTGCCGGAAGCAGCTTCATCAGAAAGAAGCAGGCGCCGTAGACGCCGTCACCCAGCGGAACAATCCTCGGGTCCTCGAAAGACTTTAGATCCCGCAAGCTTCCACGCTCGTCCATTGATACCTCACTGTCTCACATAAGGAATTGGCGATGATGCAAACCCATGGCATCCACGGCCTGGGTTGCGCGCCGGACATTGTCGGGGGTCGTTTTCAATTGCGGATCAAAGATGATGCCGGCCAGCGTGCCGCTATGGGCAACCTGGATTCCCGCGGCATCGAAACGCCTTGCGATGTCATGCAGCGTCTGAAGGTACGGCTTGGGTAGAAATCGTTCATTTATCCTTGCGCTTGCCGTTGCAACGCGCCCTAGCAACTGGACGTTTCCGGTATTGATCGCCAGTCGCAGCAGGCTGTGAAGCGGACGAAAGGCCTCGATCTCATCAGGCTCATACACGGCCGGCTGATGCTCGAGCGTAGAAACTCTTAAGTCGGGCGCGGTGTCGATACTGATGATCGCCAGAGGAGGGATCGGCCGGCGAAAAGCCTCAATGACAAATCCCTCGCGGTGCGCAAAGACCACGGCATGTTGCCGGAACAATGTCGCATCGCAGGCCGTCTCGGCGGCAACCGCGATCTTCATGATCATTTCAGGAGTGGGCTCGGCACCGTGATAATCGAGAACCGCATGAATGCTGGCAAGCACGTCGGCGGTCGAGGAGCCCATGCCCTGGCCAATGGGAATATCGGTGGCGATCTGTAGATGTCCACCGACGCTTGCGTTCCCGAAAGCAGCGATAGCCAGTTCGCCGGCGTTACGGGATTTTTCACAGGATGAGGGTGAAACGGTAATCGCGGATGTCACACCCGGCGTAAAGGTCGCGATCGATTTCAGCGCAGGACAGGGCAGCGACACGAGACCGCGGTGAAGGGTTCCGTCGGGACCTTCGAAAATGCCCTGCAGCAATTCCCCATGATGGGCAATCGCTCTACCTGTTCCCCATTTTTTCGACATCTGAAGCCCCACCCACAAGGCGCGTGAAACGACACCGCTCAGAAGTGTCAAAGAGTTTCAGAGATCGGGACCAATGGCTGTAAACCGCACGTCAAGTTCAGGTGAAGTCTTCGCAACAGGTGCGAACGTCACACACGAAGCGTATTCGATGTTCGTAGTGTCGGCGTTGCTTTTTTCCGCACACCTATTTGGCTACGAACCCAACCGCGAATCCGAACAATCGGCCTATCTTTTCCAGGGTTTCAAGCGTGGGATTCGCTGATCCGCCTTCGATCTCGGCAACTTGCCGCCTGGTGAGCGATAGGGTTTTGGCAAATTCCTCCTGTGTCATGCCGAACCCTTTGCGGATTTCCGCCACGGCGCCAGGTATCCTCAAGTCGCCGGTCCGAGCACGCTCCGCGAGCTTTCGCCGGTTTTCAAGAACCTCTTCCTTAGTCGGCTTTTTCCAGCGAGCCATTCAGCGGATCTCCGACATCACTGGCACGCCGCCAAAACACTGTCCGCGATCTCAATGCAGCGTCCCATTCCACGTTCCAGAACTTCCGGGGTGGCCCCCATGTCTTTCGCCATGCCTGGGACTTCCAACAGATGTGCGGCAAACTCGCAAAGCGTGACGTTGAGTGCTTTCTGCTCTGCCGGGTCTGGCATCATTTCGGCGCAAACCTGCTTCCAGTCGGGAAGATGATCGTGGCCACTGTCGCGCATCATGGCCCACCGGGTAGAGCGCACGATCCCTTCTTTGGCGAGCCGCATTGGGGCAAAATCAAACAGCGGTGAAAGGCGGATTGTGCCGTCGTGGTGTTTGCTAAGTGCCGAATTACGGCCGTGATTGTCGGGGTTGCCCATGGCCAGGTTGGCGATGTCGCGCTTCAGGTATTCAACGACATCGGCGAAGGGATCGGCAGAATGTTGCCGTAGCACGTCGATATATGCCTCGTGTGTCCCGACATGGCCGAAGTCCGCAACGCCGATCGCAGACACCAGACTTTCCTGCCCCAGACGGACGGTCCCGCCGCCTTGCTTCTTCTTCCGGTCGAAACGGGGAATGATCAGTACGCCTTCGGCGTAGGTTGATGGCTCGCTGACATTCAGACCAATTTCTCTTGCAAGCCTCGAATAGAGGCCCTCACCTTCGAGTATGAGGCGGTCCACGAGTTCGTTGCTGCGTACCAGCTTTACGATGACATGGCACAAGGCTTCTTCATCGGTTACGAAGCTGTCAGGATAATAAAGACCATCGGTAGCTTGGGTCATGGAGACCTTCGGCCATTCGCCTTGCAGGCCGCTTGAGCCGGACGCGAGCATGCCAAACCGGTCGGCGACTTCCATGAAGCGATCCGAACGCTCGAGAATCTCCGCTTCCGTAACCCCTTGGCGCTCAACATCACGCAGCCGGTCCGCTTCGGCCTCCGCCGCTTCCATGATGCGGATATTTCCTATGCCGCCTGTCGCTGATCGCAGAAGCAGAGGGAGATCGGAAATGCGCGAGGCTTCCGAGAGCCCGAGATGTTCGGTAAGCTTTCGCCTCGCATGTCCCTGCGGCATGAGATCAAGGAGGAAGGGTGGCCAAGTAGGGCTGTAGCGATTTTCGAGATCGACGGGATTACGGACGGACAAGGCACGATGATCGCGCACCGTCTTTCCGGCCGCGAATTCGGCTGATGCCATCGTGACGAAATAGTCGAGATCGTAATCAACGATGGATGCGCCCTGGAAACCGATGGCATCATCCTTCAGTTCCAGCGTAGCGGCGTGATGCCACTGACCGTCAAAATGGATTTGGAGCGTTAGGCGCATTAATCGACCCTCTTAATGGTTCAATTAATGCATTTTATGCTTTTATTCAACCCATTAAAATGGGTTAGATAATTGTCGTTTGAACTACGAGTGGGCCGCCCCGTCACTGGAAACTGACCCGGTTGAGTATCTTTCCATCTCTCGGCGCATCGCCGCCGACCAACCGCTCTTCAAAAAGTCGAGGACGAGCACGCTCGGCACTCAAAGGTAGACCTCCTCATATAGCTGACCTCACAAATTTCTCTGCGACTTCCTCACCGAAAGCACCTTGTTTTTCGAGGCCTTCGATAAGGTCTCGCGACCCAAACGACCGTAGCAGCGGCAAAAAAAGCCGACCATGATGAAACAGGATTCTTCAAAATCTGCCTTTTTGATGCTATGGTTGTGATAGGTTCGTTTTCACCCAAAGCCTTTTCACCACAAGCCATTGACCCTGCCACATGATGAAGTCTTCGCTCGATCATATGCCTCCGCGCAAGCAGCGTGAACTCGCCAGGGTTCTGGAAATCCTGCACGAGGAATTCGAGGATGCGCTCAGCGAAGGGACCGCGGATTTCAAGAAGCGCGGCCGTATCCTGAAAATCATCCTGTTCGGTTCCTACGCCAAGGGTGGCTGGGTTGATGAGCCATTCACGATGAAAGGCTATCGATCCGATTTCGACCTTCTTCTCATCGTCAACAATCGCAAGCTTTGCGACTTTGCGGAATATTGGCACAAGGCCGCCGACCGGTTGAACCACGACAAAGGGATCGAGACGCCGGTCAGCTTCATCGTCCACTCGCGGCGGGAGGTGAACACTTACCTCAAGGAAGGCCAGTATTTCTTTTCCGACATCCGCAAGGAAGGCATCGTTCTTTACGAACTCGATGACGAACCACTACCAGAGCCAAAAGCACTAACGGCGGAAGACCGTTTTCGGATCGCAAGCCAGCATTTTGAGCAGAGGTTTGCAACGGCTTCGAAATACTACAAAGGCATGAGGTTCTACCTTGGGGAGAAAGACCTAAACGAGGCAGCATTCCTGCTCCATCAGTCGTTGGAGCAAGCCTACTCATGCGCCCTGCTGACACTCACCAATTACGGCCCACCATCGCATAATATCAAATTCCTGAGGTCACTTGCCGAAGAACAGGACCGCCGCCTAGCGGAAGCATTTCCGCGGGACCAGCACCGCGAACGCGCTTGGTTCAATACGCTGAACGAAGCCTATGTGAAGGCAAGGTATTCCAAACACTATGAGATCAGCGACGAGGCACTCGATTGGCTGGGGCAACAGACCGCGACCCTAATCGAACTGGTGGAAGTCGTCTGTAGTGATCATCTGGCGACGCTCAAACTTCCAGAACTGGCCAAGTGACGGTGTCCCGACAGTGATTATCACTGGAGCGATCACTCCCTGAACAGATCCGAGAATTTCTGCATCATCGATGCCGACTGCGTGAGCCCCTGGGCTTCGACTTTCTGGCAGATCGCATCCCAGGTCAGTTCAGGATGTTTGAACCGCAAGCGCATCTTGTTCAGCGCCGCCATCGCCTGAGCATTATCGAGATCAATGCAGTCCGCGATAAAACCATCTGAACCTTGAGCTTCCAGGCCTAGTGGCTTCAACGTCTTTTCTGGAAAATCACGCAGGTTGTCCGTTACGATCACCGAGGCGCCGCACTTGATCGCCGCAGCGATCACATGCGCATCTCCGACGTCCCGCAGCCCCCCATCGATCAAGAGTCGCTCCAGCTCTTCGAAATCTTCGACGGTTGCTTCGGGAAAGGCTCGGGTCATGGCATCGATTTGTTTCGAAGAATCGGCCTTTCCTCCGGTGATCGTATCGATGGCGCGGGCGGTTTCATCCATGATCCTTGCGGACCATCGAACGCGGTAGAAGCCAGCTTCAGCAAGACTGAGGATCATGTTTCGGCGGAGCGCGCCCGCCAGACAATTGGCATCGATGAGGACCGTAAACCTGTCTGCGTAGTGGCTCACAACAGTTCACTGTCCAAGACAGCGAGCTCGCTCAATGCCGCCGACCGGGTATCACCCCGCCTTTGCTTGTAAGCGAACAGCTCTGACGCCCTGACCTTGCGATGTCGTCCCGTCTTCACATGCGGAACATCACCATTCTCCAGAAGCTTGATGAGATAGGGACGTGATACGTTCAGGCAATCTGCGGCCTCCTGGGTCGTCAGCTCCGCATCGACCGGGATCATGCGGAAACCACGGCCTGTCGACACGAGCCTGAGCACTTCCATGAAGGATTCTGCCAGCGCAGGAGAAAGCGTGATCGTTTTCACGTCGCCCAACGGCTGAGCCAGTGAAATTTGTGCACCTTCTTCAGATTTCAGCTGAGAGGCGATGATCGTGCGCAGTTGCTCCGCATTCCTGATCTCGACTTCATCGGGAAGTCGCTCGGCAAACGCGTCTTTTCGTATTGCGCTCATTGGTTGTGTCCTTCTCTTATGACGTCAAGATAAGCGACCCGGCGCAACCTAACAAGTGCATTATTCGCAATATTCGAATTATTCGCAACCGTCGAAACCATGACTTAGGTCGGACACAGCATGTGACAGCGACACATTCACGCTTCAGGCTTCGCTCCGATAAGGCATCCGCAACATCATAATGTCCCACTTGGACCCCCGTCCTATAAGCTGCGGAGCTGCCTCACTGGCCTCCAATTCGCGAGAGATCGACACGGATCGCGGCATTGTTAGGTTCCACCAATTGCGGGTTTGGCTCGTTTTCAGCGGATTGCGCAACGCTATCGGATGCATCGGGTGATGGCTGCTCTTCCTGTATAACAAGGCCGCCTGGATCCGGCGCCTGAAACACATTATCGCCCTCGAACTTGCCCGTGCGCCAGGCGTGAACGGCATCATCGAACAACTGGGGAAACACCTCTTCGTTCGTCGGGTTTCCATACCACTTTGCAACGATGCGGAGGATCTTGGAAAACATCGCTGTTCCCATCCGCAGGTTGGCACAGGAATCGACGAGATCGGCATGTCGTTCCGACGCATCCTTCAGACCGATGCCCGCCGGAATCTGCGTGAGACCGACCCGTACCACTGCGCCACCAATGTTTTCACGAACGATTTTCATCGCTTCTTCTGGCGTTTTCGGCTTGGGAACGAGGATCAGACGATTTCCGGATTTCACGGTGATGGCGAGCGGATCGTCCGAGCCGACCGCAGCCACGAATTGTTCGACGATTGCCGGCTTCAACATTGGATCGGCACATTCCTTCATCAGCGTGGCATCCAGCATGCGACCTCCTACCTGTTGAATGAGATGACGAGAGGCAGGGCAAACAGGCGTGCCCAGGCCTCGCTGCTCGCCCGCTGTATGCCGATGATCGACGTACCCGCAGTCCACCAGCCGTTTCCGACTGCGACGATCGCCTCGGGCCGGTGGATTGCCGATTGCAAGATCGGCCAGACGAGGAGTTGCTCGTAACAGATCATCGGCGCGACCTTCGCATTGCCAAAGTCAACGACGGGGTTGGCGAAGAAATCTGCCCGCGCGCCGCCGCCATCATCATTGCCGTCACCAGTCCAGCCGCGCCATGGCTGCCACATCGCGCCGGGGACCGGCATCCGCTCCCGGTAGAGTACCTCGCTGCCCTCCGCGGATATCTTGACCAGCACATTGTCGTAGCCATGCGGAACGATGATTGCCGCTCCCGCGATCACGGTGACATCCGTCCCGGCGAGCCCCTTCTGCCAGAAACGGCCAACCGTCGGTGTCCAGAACCCCAAAGCGCTCTCCGGCATCACGATCGTTGTGCCGGGTGGGTGGGCGCGAGCGATCTGAATCAGTTCCCGTTGCCGCTCTAGGCCTGCGTCTCGGCCGAGGGACGCACCCAATTGAAGGTCGACACCGATCCACGACGGGGGTAGTGCCGGCATCGTCCACCCAGCGGCGGACCAGAGCCATAAGCCTGTCATGGCCGTGGCTACCGCCGGTCGATGGCGCATCGTTAGGACGCCCAGGCCGGCTGCCATCGCCGCCAGTCCCCACCATCCCCAGCCTGGAAACAGAATGCCAGCTGCTGTGATCGGATGCGCCCATCCCAGAATACCGAAAGGTGGAACCGCCATGGCAGCGCAAGCGGCCGTGTATCGGAGCGGCCTTCGCCATCCTGCGCGTCCAGTCCAAGCCAGTGAATGGACCGTCACGAACGAGGCGGAGGCAACCAGCCATAACAAAAGGCCGGGCAAGATGTCCGAGGCGTAGAAGTTCGCTGCACCCAGAGGCAATCCTCGCGATGCAGCAAGGAAGTAGGCGGCGGAGACCGCCGCTGCTTGAGGGCGGGCCGGCGCCAGGGACCAGAGCAGCGGGAAGACGGCGGCGAGCGGCAGAAGCAGCACATGACCGCTCCAGCCGATCCATCCGGTGATGGCTGATAGCCCGACGAGCATGGCCCCTCGGGAAAGCTCACGGTGCATAAGTCCACACCTCCAGCGCCAACCCGAGGATGCCTTCCATGGGAAGAGGGCCGAAATACCGGCTGTCAAATGACCCCGGAAATTCTGAATGGAGAAAAACCGTGGCAGGCGGCACAACACCACCCACATGAGGCACCATCTCGCGCCCTTGACCATCCGTCCGAGAGATACGCGAATGAGGGAGCGGCCTTCCATCGATACGCACCTCCTCGCGGATGTCGATCGCCTGACCGGCTGTCGCCCCCACCGTCTTGATCAGTGGCGCGACGTGGCCGGCACATAGCCCGGAGCGCAGATATCCGCGTGCTCGCGCCTCACGCATTTCGTTGGTGGTCGGTGGGCAGATGAAGATGAGATCGCCGACCAGGATCGGGCCATCGGGTTCGACGATACGCCACAGGCCTAACGGTTCGCTTGGCGTGACATTGATCCTGAAACCTGCGCCTCCAAGCAACACGACAAAGCCAAGCGTGAGGAGGCTGACGCTGCTGATCCGATAAAACCAGACGAAGTGATTTGGGCGCTGGAGCCTTCTTTCTCGACGGCGCATTTTCATTTGAGGGTGATCCCCTGGGATCTAGTCTGGCGCATAGCCTCCGTCTGCTTGAGTGCCGTCACACTCCGCTCGTGGGCAGATAGCTGCTGCACGGTTCGCATCGTATTCCAGGCTTGTCTGACCTCGCTCTTCTGCGCAGCGTTCATGCCCGCGGTCAGCCATTGGAAGGCCTCGTCATCTGTCGCCTTGGCGGCAAGCGGCAGGAACGTTCTTTCGCCGAAGCGTTCGGAGACGGCCTTGGCGAAACCCTCGAGTTCCGCTTTCACCATCTTGTCGGCGAGCGCATACTCGAGACCTGACGGCAGGTCGTTTCGATCGATGGCGTCACGGACGCGTTCCAAGACGTTTCTCGCGTTGGACGAAAGCGCCGGGATCTCCAGTGCGACTTGGCTACGCACCACCATTTCCTCGGCGTGATTTCGCCGCTCGGCATCGGCGCGCTGGCGAAGATAGTCGCTGATACTGTCAGCGAGCGGCGTCACATTCTTGAGTGCGCGATCCCGGTCCGATTTGTCGGCCGGGCTCGCGAAGACCCCGACCTTGCCCTTGAGAGCGCCGAAGGACCCAGGCTCACTGGCAATCCTGGCGATCGTCTTCGCCGCAGCCGCCTGATCACTCAGCATCGCCTCGACATTTACCGCCTTGAACGCTGTTTCAGGCTGCGCGTAAACGTGGTGGAAGCGCATCGAGACTTCCTCCCACTGCTTCTTTAATGCCGGATCGGATGCAAGCTTGTCTTCGACTGCCTGATCGACCGATTTTGGGAAGGTCGTGATACCGGCCACCATGGGCTTGGCCTCCTTTGCTGACGTTGGACCCGTGCTGACTGTAGACGTTGCAAAACCGAGCCTGGCGCCGATGGTCATGAGCCGACCGGCGAGATCGAGTAGCTTCTGTTTCTGACGAACGGTCCAATCTAGCCGGTCGCGCGCAACAGTTCTGGCGACGTTAACGATGTGAAGCCCGCGCGCCTCGGCAAAGCGGAGTGCTTGGCCGTAGATGCTGCCACCGGCATAATCGAGCGTCGTTTCCTTCGAATTCCTGCGCGAAAGGATTTCGACCAGACCGCCAGCCTTGGCGAAGGATCGCCGGCCGTAATAGACCGCCAGATCCTCACGGTGGCGGGTCATCGCGACATAGGTCAGGTGGCGATCGAGAGAAAGGGACGCGAGCACCTTGACGCAGTCGACCGTGGCACCTTGGCTCTTGTGCACCGTGGTGGCGTATCCGTGATCGACATTGTTATAGAAGCGCTGCTCGATGATAACCTGGCGCGGATGTTCGCCCTCGCCAATTGCGACGACGACGCGCCCCGGCGCAGCCTCCACCACCTTGCCCAGCATGCCGTTCTTCACGCCGATCGCGCCCTCGTTCTTCAGGAAGACAATCTGGTCGCCTGCTGCAAAACGTCTGACACCATCGGCGGTCGTGAACGCGAAACCCTGCTCGATGATGTCTCGCTCGATGAGCTTGGCACGTGCCAGCTCATTCAGAAGTCGGACGTCACGGCGCAGGTGAGCGAGGATCAATGTAGACTTGGCGGGGTCGTAATCACGGCTCCAGTCGGCGATGAGGTTAGTGATGGCATCAGCCTTCAGCTCAGCGCCAACCACCTTGCCATGGGACTGATAGGCTGCGACGGCTTTGTCAACATTGCCACGTGCAAGTTCGAGCGAGGCGTCGCGCATCCATTGGTCATGCTGGCGATAGATCGTTTCGAGTTCCGCGTATCCGATGCGCTCAGTGATCGCCCGGAAGGCCGCACCCGCCTCGATCGGCTGGAGCTGCTCCGGATCGCCGACGAGAACGAGCTTGGCGCCAGCCTTGGTGACGGTTTCGACGAACAGTGCCATCTGCCGCGACGACACCATACCGGCCTCGTCCAGAACGAACACTGTCTTTTCATTCAGTTGCCCGTGACCCTGGCTCCAGCGCAGCTCCCAGGACGACAGCGTGCGAGAGGCGATGCCGGCTTCTTTCTCCAGACCTTCGGCTGCCTTGCCGGCAAGTGCGCCACCGACGACACGATAGCCGGCCGATTCCCATACCTCGCGCGCCGCCTTCATCATCGTGGTCTTGCCAGCGCCGGCGCGGCCAATCACGGCAGCGATGCGCCCGTCGCCAGCAACATGTTCGATCGCCGTCTTTTGCTCATCGGAAAGCCGTTCGTGACGCGCAAATGTCGCCTTAAGCGCCGGCTTGCGGACACCATGCGACGACCGCTGTGAGAGCCAGATCGCCCGGTTGGCCATCTCGGCTTCAAGCCGGATCAGCTCGCGTGTCGTGTATTTTTCCGGTGCGCGGATCCCGGTCGCGAAGTCCATCCGCTCACGATCAAGCCGGAGGGTCTCCGGGCTCTGCAAGATGCGCGCCATCAAGCTTTGAAAGAGGCCCGCATCCTCGATATAGCGATGCAGGATCTTGGCGACATCGCGTTCGTCGAAAACACTCTTTTCCCGCGTGATCAGATCGAGCACGATCTCCGGCCGACGCTGGATCCTACGTGCATTCTGCGCCCGCCGCTCCTCCTGCAGCACAAGACGTTCGAGCGCGACTTTCTCGTCCGTCTGTCCATTCCCGCTCGCTGCCTTTCTCTCGATTGCCTTCGTGCCGACGCCAAGATGGATGGTCGGAGTAAGCTCGATGCCCTGCTTTTCGAAGGAGCGCCCGTCGATGCTGATGTCGAGACCGGCAAGCGCAAGATGCCGGTTCTGGCATGTAAACCAACCGTCCCGAAACGCGTTGAAGTCATCGAGCCCACCGGCCCAAAGCTCGTAGACGATCTTGCCGCTATCGTTGCGCAGCACATCGCCGTCAGGGCCAGTGACCGCCACCTTCTTCGATCCGAACCCGTCCTCGGTGAGTGGTCGCAACGTCGTCATCAAATGGATATGCGGATTGCCCGGTGCGTCATGAAACACCCAGTCACCCACCATGCCCTGTGCCGTGATGTGTCTCGCCACGAAATCCTGTACGAGCTCAATATTCTGCGCGCTGGACAGCTCGATCGGTAGTGCGATCGTTATGTCCTTGGCAAGCTGCGCATCCGACCGCTTTTCGAACTCCTCGACCCTGTTCCAGAAAGCTTCCGATGCGCCTGAGACGGACCGGTCAGCAATCAAGGATTGCAACCATTCCGGTGCATTTCCCGGAATGACAAACTGCTCATGCAGCAGCCCCTGCTTGCGCGTGTAGTCGATCGTCCGGGCTTCCCGTTCGTATTCCATTTTCGCGCAGTGCCGATACGCCGCCGACAGCACAGCACTGCGGCCGGATCCGCGTGCAACGATGCTGACTGAAAAATGCGGGACGGCCATTGCAGATGCACTCCTGTGATCGAACAAAATCAATGTGTTCGTCAGGATCAAACGGCCCCGCCAGGGGGCATAAGCGGAGCGTCGCATCCGCGACGTATAATTGCGCCCTTCGGGTCCGTCCTTGCGAACGGTCGGGATGATGCTCAAAAGCGTAGGCTCCGCCTACTCGCATTTCTGTTAGTAGATCGGCACGCCGATCTGAACGATCCTGGGTGCACTAGCTGCGACATGCACCAACAGAGGACAATCCAGAGATGAAGAAACCATCCTCCAGGATCCGCGAAGAAATCGCCAAACTCCAGGAACAGCTCAAGCACGCGGAGACGAGAGAAGCCGAACGCATCGGCCGCGTGGCGTTGCGGGCAGGCCTTGGCGAGATCGAGATCGAGGAGGTCGACCTCCAGGCAGCGTTCGAGGAGCTGGCGAAACGCTTTCGCGCAGACCAGCCTGGCCCGAACAGAAGGAAAGGGACGGGTGAAGGTAGCGCTGGCAGCGGGCAATCCGAGACGGTCGCGTCTGGCGCGGCTTCGGGCATCACTCCTGAGGCTTGAGCGCATGAGCAGGAACGCAATCTCCGACGCCAGGAAGAAGGACACGCGCGACAAGATCGAGCTTGGTGGCTTGATCGTCAAAGCGGGCCTTCGCTTCGAGAAGCGAGCGCTTCTGCTCGGCGCCCTGATCGACCTGCAAAAGCGGCTGAAGTCCGACGACAATGAGCGAATACGTTTGACGGCGATCGGAACGAAGGCGTTCGGCAATGAAGGCGAATAGGATCATTCTCATCATTCTGCCCGTGGTCGTGATGAGCGCTACCATGTTCGCAATGACCGGCATCGAGGTCTGGATTGCAGGGTTCGGGAAGTCCGAGGCGGCAAAGCTGGCCTTAGGACGGGCAGGGGTCGCGGCACCATTCACGGCGGCTGCAGCCCTTGGCTTGATTTTCCTATTCGCAACGGCCGGGTCGGCAAGCATCCGTACCGCGGGCGTTGGTGCTGCAATCGGAAACGCCGCCATTATCCTGACGGCTTGCTTGCGAGAAGGCATCCGGCTTGCAGCGCTGTCCTCACATGTGCCGGTGGGACAATCCGCGCTATCCTATCTCGATCCATCGACCATGATCGGCGCGGCCGCCGCCCTGATGTCCGGTTGCTTCGCACTGCGCGTGGCGATGGTCGGCAACGCCGCCTTCGCCCGGGCCACGCCGAAACGCATCATTGGCAAGCGTGCGCTGCATGGCGAAGCGGACTGGATGAAACTTGCCGAAGCGGCGAAGCTCTTTCCGGAGGGCGGGGGCATCGTGATCGGCGAGCGGTATCGCGTTGACCGAGACAGCATCGCCGGCGTGTCCCTCCGTGCCGACACCAGAGAAACATGGGGCGCCGGTGGCAAGTCTCCGCTGCTCTGTTTCGACGGATCGTTCGGCTCCTCGCATGGTATCGTCTTCGCCGGATCAGGCGGCTTCAAGACGACATCAGTGACGATCCCCACAGCCTTGAAGTGGGGCGGTGCGCTCATCGTGCTCGACCCCTCGAACGAGGTCGCACCCATGGTGTCGAAACATCGTGAAGAAGCCGGCCGGCGGGTCAGGATCCTGGATCCGCGCAAACCGGAAACCAGCTTCAACGCTCTCGACTGGGTCGGCCAATACGGCGGCACCAAGGAGGAGGACATTGCTTCCGTCGCCTCATGGATTATGAGCGATAGCGGTCGCGCAAGCGGCATCCGCGACGACTTCTTCCGAGCCTCGGGGCTTCAACTCCTGACGGCTATGATCGCAGATGTCTGCCTGTCCGGGCATACGCCGCAGGAGCAGCAGACGCTGCGCCAGGTCCGCGAGAATTTGTCGGAGCCCGAGCCGAAGCTGCGACAGCGCCTGCAGGACATCTACGACAATTCGGGTTCGGACTTCGTCAAGGAGAACGTCGCCGCCTTCGTCAACATGACGCCGGAAACGTTCTCGGGCGTTTATGCCAACGCGATCAAGGAAACGCATTGGCTGTCCTACCAGAACTATGCAGCCTTGGTCTCGGGTTCGACATTCCAGACCGAGGATATCGCCTCGGGCAAGGTCGACGTGTTCATAAACATCGACCTTAAAACGCTTGAGACTCATGCCGGCTTGGCCCGTGTGGTGATCGGCTCCTTCCTCAACGCGATCTACAATCGAAATGGCGCGATGGAGGGTCGGGCGCTGTTCCTGTTCGATGAGGTCGCAAGGCTCGGCTACATGCGCATTATAGAGACAGCGCGAGACGCTGGTCGCAAATATGGCATCAGCCTGACGATGATCTATCAATCGATCGGCCAGCTTCGCGAAACCTACGGCGGGCGCGATGCGTCAAGCAAGTGGTTCGAGAGCGCTAGCTGGATCAGCTTCGCAGCCATTAATGATCCGGAAACTGCTGAATATATCTCGCAGCGATGCGGTACAACGACGGTCGAGATCGATCAGATCAGTCGTAGTTTTCAGGCGAGCGGATCGTCTCGGACGCGCTCGAAGCAGTTGGCCGCGCGGCCGCTGATCCAGCCGCATGAGGTCATGCGAATGCGCGCCGACGAACAGATCGTCTTCACAGCCGGGAACGCGCCACTGAGATGCGGGCGCGCGATCTGGTTCAGGCGAAAGGACATGATCGAATGCATTTCAAACAATCGGTACCACGAGCACAACCGGGAGCAATGATGTGGATAGTATTCGCGCGAACGTCATCGAAAGAAGCGGGAACCTACAACGTCTCGGCGCGGCTCAGCAGGTCTCGCCAGCGTCTGATATAACCGTCTACGAATTTCGGATTGACGCCGTCGGCGACAAGCTTCGCAGCCCATTCATCCAGATCGAACTCCTCGAGTGGCGCTTCGCCCCGATATTGCTTGATGGCATATTTGAAAGTGTCCTCCCAACTTCGTCGAACCGGGACGGTTTCGTCCGCGAGATAGGGGCGATAAGCCTGGATAAGCCCGTCCAGTGTCATGCGTCTTGTCCTCGTTTCACTTCAAGCGCGCTGTCGCAAACCTTAGCGATTGTCGTGTTTCATCACCGATATGAATCGGTCAGCACACTCCGATTCAAAACACTCGTTGGACGATCCACGCGCACAGCGCGATGATCTGTTCATGAGCCTTTACCCATATCAACTATATTGCCAACGCCTCGACCCCAGCCAAAACATGGCTCGATATTACATGCTTTCGATACAGCCGACTCTGTTCGGTGAAATTGCCGTGATGCGGTCCTGGGGACGGATCGGTAATATCGGCGGAGAGATGATGGACGTGTTCGATACGGAACGCGACGCCGCGCAGCATTTCCTCGAACTGGCGCGCCGAAAGCGAAAAAAGGGCTACCGTCCGGTCGCAAGCTGTGGAAATCCGCATAATTGCTGACATCCAGGGATGTTCATCGCGTGACATCGCCGGTGATGAAGGCGAGGTTTTCAGCGTGTACAACGAGGAATGAGTCATGACCACCACAAACGAAATCGCAGACAAGATTGCCGCCGACAACGGCCTCACCAAGGCTCAAGGCAAGGCGATCGTCGAATCCGTATTTGCTGCGATCACGGCAGCGGCCACCACCGGAGCGGAAACATCGATCCCGGGATTTGGGAAGTTCAAGGTAAAGGACACGCCGGAGCGTGAAGCACGCAATCCGGGCACCGGTGCGATGATCAAGGTGGCGGCTGCCCGCAAGCTCGCCTTCCAGCCAGCCAAGGCGCTGAAGGATAGCTTGAACAAGTAAGCAGGTATCGCCCCACGAGACATCGTGGGGCAACCGGGTTTATACACGCACAAGCCTGTGACCGTCTTACAAATCAGAGGTAGGAGCCTGCATAATATGGCAATGCGTGTTCTATGTTGCATCCATGTCGCGTAACTGTTCATCCTTCAATTCTTTGCGGACGTGATCCGCAGCCACCCGTCTGAGAACGTTTTTCGCGCTCGAGCAGATCGAAAGGCAGGCACGTAAGCTTGCGATCCCAACGCACGATTTCCAAAATGCTTGGCAGTCACTTATCTTGCGAGGATATTTGGCTCGCATGGATGACGATACTGCCGCCATCACCAACACATGCGCAACCTTCGTCAGACAGGCTTGGAAACAGTAGGTTTCATACGAGCTCGGCTAGCTCGACTCTTTCGCAGGTTGTGGCATGATCCCCGTCGGGCGGGGATAGGGCATGACTAAACGTGGAATGATCGGGTGGGCAGTCGCCGTAGTGTTGTTGATAGGCTGGATAGGGTCCAAGAGTGACAAGCAAGATCCGCAACCCGAGCCTGAATCAATTATGGCTCCATTACCCTCGCCACCATCAATATCCCAGCCTCGACCAACTGCTCCACCAGCGGAGCTGCCCACACGACCGCAACCTCTTACTATGCCTGATTTGCCAACGCTGCCGGAACGTTTGTACGCTGCCTCAAACGTCCGGCTACGGTCCCGGCCGTCGTCCAGCGGGGCTATAGTATCTACGGTGCCGGCGGGATCGGCAGTAGAGGCGACGGACGCAGAGCGGGGGTGGCGCAAGGTAAAAGTTGGAACCTTGGAGGGCTGGATCAGCAGTGACTTCCTGAGCCCTACGCCGCCAGCGTCGCCAGACATCAAGCCGCAAAAACCTGCGCCCATTGCACCACTCGTTCGCCAGACGAAACCCAGCCGATCGGGAGAGGCAGCCCGGGAACCATACGTTGCGACGTGTGACTGTCCTTACGATTTGATGAGGAATGGCCGGAAATGTGGTGGACGATCAGCCTACAGCCGTCCAGGAGGAAGAAGCCCCCAATGCTATTTCTGAAAGATATTTAGGGCGGCTGGACTTAGAGGGGTCGCCATCCAGCGAAAGAAAGGATCGAGCCGACCTTTCCGGCGCCATCTATAATGTCGCCGGGCCCGAAAGCCATTCTAAGATGATTCGTTCTACGACTATAGATTTGAACTGAGTCCGTCCGTTTTCGTACAATTCGAGAATGATGAGTGGGCTTATTCAGATACGGTATTTTCCGATCTATCATCCGCTCGCAGCCAATCACCAATTTCTTTCATGATGACTCTCCGGCCAGCGGGTGAACGCATTATCTCCATGGACCGGCTCTCGACTTCAGCTTTGTCGCTCGCTGAGGGCCATAAGCCGATTGCATCATAGATCGCGATGGCGGCCCGAGCCGTAAGAGCGTCCGGAATCTCTCGCTCATTGCACCGCGCTACCATCCAGGCATTGTTCTTAATGATCTGACTTGCATGCGACCGAGAGATGCCATGTCTTGAAGCGATTTCCGACAGGTTATCACCGCGCGAGCGCGCAGCGGCTATCTCGTAATTCCGATCGGTGCTCATGTCTGACAGAGTAGCGTGACTTTCCAGTGGGTGCAACGGCCTCCCTCGGGCCGACGGGCGAGCTTGCTCTGGTAACAAGGCGCGATCATCATTTGCAACATCTTCAGATGCGAAAAGCGGTGCCTCTGCGAGGTCCCGAAGCTCTTCAGCCAGCTTCACGAGTTCGGGCGATAGGCCCTGAGATGTTGGAGGATTCGTCCCAATGCGTCAATGACTAGGCGGGCTCCAGCGTATGCCCATATGCAGGGCACCAGCGACTTTATCCTTGACCTTCCAGAGAGACTGGATCGGGTTGAGCGTCAAATCTATGGCGCGGCTAGAGCGACGTCACCCTGATCAGCCATCTACCCCACTCGACCCAGCAGCAGGGACGTCTATGCCGCGCGCAATGTGATCCTTTACCTCAGTGAGCGCCTTGACCGCGTGGGACGCTTTGGACAATTGCAGCCTTTAACCTGCGGTCCGCAGGCGAATACCTAGGGGGCATGTAAGATTATCGTTGGAAACTCTAGTCTTCACTATCCACCCAGGTGACTGCTTTTGCACGCTTGAGTACGAGAAGTGCGGCTTCGGCCATACGTAAACCCCGAGCCTTGCTCGGAGGCGGATGCGGCTTACTTCGGGATCTAAAGCTTATGCGATCCGATCGAGTGGAATTTGCGCTTTTTCGCCTCATACCTTCCTCCCAGAAAGCACAAACTCTTATGCCTGCTAGGCGGAATTGCAATTCACGAATTAACCTATTGTTAACCGGTAAGGTTATCGCGAATGCTCGTCCAAAACGGGCGGCGACGAACGAGGGGGTGTCGTCGCGACAAGGTACTGGTTGGCCAGTGCCTCGCCAATCCGTGGGACACACGCATTACGCCCTTCCCTGGGGGAGAGGCAAGTCTCCAATACGCACAGCAGTCGTTCAAGACTTAGCTGTGATTTTCCCGTTAAAATTTCATTAGCTATTCGGCTGGCCGTGGCAGCGGGATGGGAACCATGCACGCGGGCGAAGGTTCTAGGGCCTCCTTATCTCGCGGTGGAAAGCCTTCATGACTGAACTTATTTTCCCTGTCACGCTCGCAGGGTTTTTCTTTCTGGCTGGCGTAGCGCTTATGATCCTCGGACTAACGCCTGGGTCTGCTGATGAGCCTACCCGCACGGCGGACAAAAAGAAGCCCGCCGAAGCGGGCTTAATCAATGCGGAGGATATTAAGAGAGTCAGTACGGGTTCTAATGTCCGTGACACCTCACTAAAGCGACATGGTTAACACGGACTTTACGGGTATGACTGAGCCTGCAGTTCTGCAGCACGAATACGCTGCTGCGCAGCAAGTAAGAAAAGGTAGGCTGCCAGTTCCACTGTTTCCTCGAAGATCTGGCTAAAGCCGAGGTAGTTTTGCAAAGTTAACCCCATGTTATTCTCAGCCGCAGTCGTGAGCAGGAGCGCAACTCCAGTCATCCCGGTTTCTAGGAGCGGTAAGTGCCCAGAGCTCCACATTGAGCGGCACAGCCTCCAAACCTTGCATCGAATGAAGATGAATGCCGACGCCATGAGAAGGGCGCCGACCGCTGGCGCAACCAAGAATTTGTACGGCAACGATGTGCTGGTGTAGAAAGGGCCGATCTCCGCAAAATCTGCGGGTGGCACGAATACAGCGCCCCAGCTTAGTTCTCTTCCTACGCATATTATCCAGATTGGGACCGCGGCAGCCCACAGATTTCGCCATGGTGATTTCTCCCGAACGACGTAGCTTATGGCTTGTACTGCCCCAAGCACCAGAACTAGGTTCTGAGTTATCTCGATCGGACCGTTTTCGTAACTGCTCCATTTTGGCAGGTTGAAAGACAGCGTATAGGCGAGGCAGAATGCAGCTGTGGCAAGCGCCCTGTATGCAATTAGCATTGGCATTCCAATTTATTTCATCCCTTCCAACTCACGCCGCAGTTAATCAACTGGAACGCGGCTGGCCTGCTCTGGTAAGCTACCCATGGTGCGACGGTGTATCGTTGTTGCGACTACGTCACTGAACTGAAGTCAGCGAAGTCTGTTAGCGACTGATGCCCAGTCACTCCCTGATATCCGCAATCACTCCTCGACGATTCGGAAAACGAAGGATTCGGTACCACCTGTCGGCTATATAAGGAATATCCGCGTCCGTCGGCCAAATTTCTAGAGCATCCTCGATCGCTACGGCAGCCCTTGCGGTGAGACTGTGTGGCAGCGGGCGATTGTCGCGTCGCTCCACGTAAATTGCGTTCTCTTGTGCAATCCGCCCAATCGATTTGGCGTGCAACCCCTACTTGTCTGCTAGAGAACTCACCTTTTCTCCGGCAAGCCGCGCTGCGGCAATATCATAGTTGCGGTTGGTGATGTCGTTCATGTGTCGAGCTTATGGACCGTCAGTGTGCAGAGCAACTCGCAAATCTGCAAGTTGTACTTATTCCGGATCCGGCATTTCACCGCTCTGAAAGATGATGACCGCGGGGCTGGACTCTCCGATACCCGGATCGGCCTCCCGGCTCCGCGCGACGACGCCCGCGTATTGGTCCGGCATCAGGCGCGCGCCGCGCTTTGCCCGCTCTTCCGTGTCCACCGAGGGCTTACTCGGTCTCTGTCTGCGTTTGATCTATCTCCGCAAGCCGAGCGCTTTGCTGCTGGCGGTATTTCTCGCTTCATCCTTGTCGGAAAACCATGCCTCATGTCTCCCACCGTCTTCCTTAACGGTGACGATTATTTGGTTACCCTTCATTTAGGAGAAGGCGTCAGAGATTTTTGCAGCCACGTCTGAGAGTTCGGTAGGAAAAGGGGCGGGATCGCGCTCCTCTACTACGTCGCGCCGGATGCGCACGAGCTTGCCCACTCGAAAAGCGGGGAGCTCGCCATTTTCGATCATTTTGCGAATGTGGCGCTCCGAGCACTCCATCGCTGGGCAAGGGTCTTTGGTGTGAACACCTCGGGCATCGCTGCCTCACTAAGTATTTTTCCGTAAATTTAGGCTGATGGCTTGCGGTCGAAAAGCTTCTGAAAGATGTCTGCTTGTCTTTCAGAAGCCGCTCGAATGGCCTTGAGCTGCGCAAGCATGCTGCCAAACGCTGCGACAAGCACGAACCCGACGAGAGCCGGCGCTGCCCATGGAAGTGCCGCGACGAGGGCAAGCATGGGGTAATACCCGCGACCGGCAGCTGCCACAATCGCGAGAAGCGCGAAGATCACAATGGCGATCCCGATCCAGCCAACCCAGAGCAATATCTTTTCCATGCCATCCCCCCCAATGCTTGGTTCGAGACTGCCACGGCATGTGGCATGTTGCAATCAATGTCGCACGGAGCGGCCGAGGCTGTAGGGAGTCCCACGTAATCCGGTGTTTTCCGGCGTGACAGAATGCCACATGCCCGCCACTCATTTTCAGAGTAGCAGGCATGTCAAATAGCTGACATTGCTATAGAAAAAGTGGTGCCCCCGACAAGGTTTGAAATCGTGACCCCCTGATTATCAATCAAGACAGCGCCGCATGTAACATTGCATTCAATCTGCCCTCCGCTGATTACACGATCTCCCGTCTCCATACCGTTCACTTGGCAGCAAGCATCTAGACATGTCGTATCGCCTTCACATGTTGACTCTGCAGGCATGTCCATCAATGAAAGGCTCGCCCAGCAAGGAGATAACTGATGGCTGAAGAGACGAATACTGGCGTGACCGTCGAAAATGCTGCGACTGAATCTGCCGCGGCCGCGCCAGTCGCGAAAAAGACCCGTGGTCTCAACCGCAAGAAGCCTGCGGCTGAAGCAGTTGCTGCAGCGACCACTGCAGAAGCACCTGTAAAGAAGATCCGCGCAAAGCGCGGCGAAAAAGCTGCAGAAGTGCAACTGGCCAAGGCTGCAAAAGCCGAAAAGGCAACCAAGGCACCGCGCGTCGCAGCCGTCGCAAAGCCGGTCGCAGACGCCCCGGCACCGGTTACCGCTGCCGCCGCATCCGACGAGTTTTCTGACCTTCTGAAGCTTGAAGAAGAAAACAAGCTTCTGCGTAAGGAGCTTGGCTACAAGCTGCGCACAGAAAACGCCGACCTGAAAAAGAAGCTCGGCAAGAGCTGACCGTCTCAATCAATTGCGGCTGTTCGCATAAGATCGGGAACGAAGACATAGCCGGACCTTTTTTCGAAGGTCCGGCATTTATTGATGCGGGACCTATCCCGCCTTGTTGATCGAGGTTGAAGTGCGATGAGAACACCATGGAGAATGATTGCGGACCTGGTGTCGGGAAAACCATCCAAGACCGAGACCGCCCCGCAGACAAGTACAGTTGAGGTAACACCGGCTGTACCTGATGCGAAGAAGACTGCAGCAAGCACGGACGATATTGCTGGACGCATTGAGGACGTTGTCGTGACGTCGCCTGAACCGGAAAACACTCCCAAGCGCGAAGTCATCAAAGACCCGGCGACCGTCGACGACACAGGACCTGTGGCCGAAACGAAGTCAGTAGAGTTGGCACTGCCCATCGAAGAGAAAGCGGAATCGGTCGTTTCATTAGAGACAGACACCAAACCAGAAATAATTGCGGTAAAGCCGCCAACCGTGAAAGCACCGGCACCCGCAAAACCCAAACACGCGGTCGCCAAGCGGGGCCAACAGGAAATCGCTCTTGAGGCTGTCGAGTTTGCGAAAAAGGCGAACCCCAGCCCTAAGTCGGACTCGGATGAGATGGCCGACCTTGATCGGGACATCGAAGATTTGCGCAAACAGCTTGCTGAAAAGCTGAAGCTCCAGAATGCACAATTGCGCAACCTGATCGATCGCTACGAAGGCCCATAAACGCGGCGCTGCGCCGTGTCGTCCTCAAAAAACTCTGGCACGGTTTCCTCATCACCATTATCATGCGGAGCTTGCGCTCGATGATGAGAAGGTAGTTTTGCGTATGGGCCTGGTGAGTATGATTTTGGAACTTCGAGAACAAGGCAGCCCTCCCGAACCTCAGTCCGGGTCGGACGCCCCTCTGGCGGACGGCATTCAGACAAAGGTGTCATCGGCAGATGATCGCAGCACTCAGGAGGCGATCTCATTGAGGACCTTTGCTCTGCGGCTTGATACGAAGAAACGACGAAGTCAGAAACTTGGCAGGTAAGTTTGGCCGACAGTCGCCTGTTATCGGCCACCGGCCATAGTCTATCGCCACGCCAAAATCTCTCCCGATCGCTTCAAGTCGATAGCCGCCTTCAAAAAGGCGGCTCGGTGTCGTTTCTATCGATCAGGTCCGCAATTCGGACCTGAAGCTCGGCCCGTGCAAGATCGAGTTCGACAACAAGCAGCCGACGCTCTGCCGGATCCCACGTATTCGATAATTCGGCACGCAGTTCTTCAATCAGTGTTTCGAGTGACATTGTCATCGTCCCGTTCTCCTTGAGTTTCGAAAGACGGGAGGACGGGGCGCGAAGAGCGCCCGGGGTCAGGGATCGCCCATGCGACCGGCAGAGCCGGGGAGTGGGGGAGCCGATTTTGTCAAACGGACACGCTCCGTTTTTCAGAATTGATGGGGGAACCGCTCATCCTTGAGGCCGTCCTGCTCATTTGGTACCATTCCGCATTATGAGCAACTTCCCCGCCCACCGTATGGCACCACGAAAGCCGAAACTGGCTCGACGCCAGGTCCGGCTTTGACCTCTCGGAAGAGGGGAAGGCCCCGCCTGTGGCGGAGCCTCGTGATGTCAATCAGTCCCGGTTCGAGCGAGACCAGATAAGCTGAAGGCCATCCTCGCCTTCGACCTCGGTAAGCGTTGCGTAGATCGGGGCCGGGAAGGAAGGATCGTCGAGCTTGACCGATAGGTAGTCGCGGCCCTGCTCAGAGGTCTTCTGCCAGGCTGCGCCGAGTTCGACCTTATGCGGTGCACCGCATAACGTTGATTATGCAGAGAGCGGGATTATGCGGAGCGTTGGTCGCTGAAGCCTGCTTTGCCGAGGTTTGCGGTGGATTTTACTCCGCATAATTCCGGGGGTTGATGGGTAGCGCCCCGCTGTGGGCGGAGCGCCGTGTTTCTGGTCAGCGGGACCAGATGAGCTTGTGCTCGCCTTTGTCGCCCTGGACGAGGGAGGCATAGACCGGAGCTGTGAAGGACGGATCGTCGAGCTTGAGCGAGAGGTATTCGGCGCCGGTTTCCCGGGCGGTCCGGCTCCAGCCGGCTCCGAACTCGACACCCGTTGCTGTGACCCGGAAGTCCGGGGCGCGATCGTTGTCGCGGTCGCAGGGTTTGATGGATGCCTTGACGTTGAGGGTGAGGGTCTTGATGGTACCGTTGTAGGCGCCGGTTTCGTCGCGGGTGAAGGTGCCGATCTGAGCCATTGTCGTTTCTCCTGAGAGTTGTTCGAAGCCGCCCGATGCGGCCTCGATGGCGGTCGAGAGGCGACAGGTTGGCCTGCTGCATCCAAAGGACCACAGCGCCAGCGGAGGACGGCGGTAGCCGAGCTTGTTGGCTCGCGAGGAATGGCCGCTTGCGGTCAGGGGAAGAAGGTCGGCGAAGCCGTTGCAGGCCAAGGCCGGACCGGCGCCAGACCAGCCGAGATGAGAGGCCGTATCGGGGCTTCGCGGCATTGTCGGCCGAGAACGACGTGGATGATCGCCTCATCATCAGCAGGAACACCGCTGTCGCAGCGTCATCGCCCCTACCGATGTCATTGCCATCACGCTCCGAGCCGACGACACCAATCCCGCTCGACATGGTGCGGGCCATGTCAAGCAGGATGCCGGTGGAACCAAGCGGCTCACGCGGTGCGCCGACGCCGCCTCAGATCTGTAACCGATCCGATCACGCCGGTGTTTCCAAGTCCGAAAGCAGCGATGCGATCAAAGCATCCGGTGCCTTGAACCGTCCGCGTCGCAGTTCTGGCGGGACGACCGCCTCGACCGCTTCCAGCTTTTCGGTAGGATCCATGCGCAGGTAGACCTCCGTTGTACGGATGTCGGTGTGACCCAACCACAGGGCGATGCGTAGCGGCAATCTAGGTGAGATTCAGCGTCAATCAGGATGAGACTCGCGCCGGGGTGTGACGGAGTGAGGGCGT
>NZ_JBCIYT010000013.1:0-147116 GCF_050455485.1 Neorhizobium sp. BT27B
ATCAGTGGGCCTGATGTCGACGTCTCACCCAAGGCCGTGGTCGCCCTCACGCTGATATTGCACGAGCTTGCTACGAACGCCGCGAAATATGGTGCCTTGGGAGCGAACTCGGGAAAGGTGACTGTGTCATGGAACGTGTCCGCCACCGAACCGCTACTCACTCTGTTGTGGAAAGAAACCGGGGGGCCACCAGTCAAGCGGCCCAGCCGTAGAGGCTTCGGATCCCGGTTGATCGAAGCACTGTCATCTGGCCATCTTCGGGGCCAAGTCGACCTCAATTACGATGTTTTGGGCGTACACTGCATGATCGCAGCGCCGCTCGACACGGAATGGAGCGACCACGACCATATTCATTAGCGAACCTGACGCAACGGCAGTTGCGCCGTCAGGGTCGTCGCAATCGCTTGATGCGCTCGACAAGCTGCTGGGGATGGTACGGGTGGTCCAGCGGATTGCGGTTCGCTCGCTGGCCGAGGAAGGCGGTTTCGATGGCACCGTTCGCTTCATCTTCCAGCCTGCGGAGGAATGGGGGAAAGGTGCGCTGGCGATGATGGCCGACGGCCTCCTGGAGAGGTTCCCGTTCGATCAGATCTATGGCATCCACAACATGCCGGGTCTGCCTGTGGGCGTGTTCGAAACGAAACCCGATGCCATCATGTGGGGCGAGGACAATTTCGAGATCACGCTCAGGGGCATCGGCGGTCACGCCACCAGACCGCATTCCGGCAATGAGGTGCTTGTTACCGCCTGCGAGCTTGTCACCAACCTTCAGACGATCGTCGCGCGGCGTCTTGACCCGGCCGATATCGCCGTGGTGTCGGTGACCGAGCTCATCACTGACGGGACGAGGAGCGCGCTTCCAGGAACCGCACGCATCCTTGGTAATCCCCGAAGCTTCCGAAGTGACGTCAGCGCCGACATCGAAAACCAGATGCGCGTCATCGCGGAAGGCACCGCCCTAGCCTACAATGTCGAATCCCATGTCCGCTACACGCGGAAATTCATTACGCTCGATGATCCGGAGTTCGAAGAGACCATTCGCTGGTGTGGTGGTCATTTCGATCCGGAATGGTTCGATCTTGCGATGACGGACAAAGATCTCCGGAATGCTCTTCGGTCGAATGCCAGGCGACGCCTGTATCAACCGAAGCCGAAAGCGGTCTCGAAGAAATGAGTTGAGCAAGCAGGCGGTCTCATCGGCAAGAACCGCGTCGATTTAAGAGATTCCGTCGAAGGATCGGCCGATCAACTTACAGGATCAAATGGCCTGTATGCGACCGCCCTCCGTTACCGATGCTGGAGGCGCTCTCGAAGCCACGAATTTTCCTTGCGGAGTTTTGCCGCCAGCATCGTCCTTAAAAGACGGTTCTCTTCCTCGAGCCGCTCGAGATCATCCGGTTCATTTTGCTCGACCGGTATCTGTCTGCGGTCTTGTAGAAGCCGCCGTCCGGCAGGCGATCGGCGCTCCCTGACAGCCCGTCCCGACTTGCGCCGACTTATCGCCGGCACGGCAGCGCCAATGTCTTGCTCATCAGCCCTATCCGGCGCTGCGCTGACATCATCGATTGAAACCTCCAAACCACCAATGTCGACCATGTCGATGCTTGATGAGGTCGGGGCGGATTGTTCAGGGATATGAGCTGGTGCTGACGCTTTCCCCGGCTTGGAAGGTTCGCTCTGGACTAGAGCAACCTCGACATCGCGGGCCACGGACTTCAGGTCCAGATTGCCCCAGATGGAGCTCGGTGCCTTGCTCTCGACTTTACGACGACCGGATTTGTATTCGACGACAAAACTACGCAGAGGCTTTTTCATATGAGTTGCTGAAGACCTGGGGACGCGCATGGAACGCTGTGTTGGATGGCGGCAGACGTCTACATCAACTTTTGCTGGAATCAAAACGGCGCCAATTGCCTCTTAGCCGGCTTGCAAAAACTCGACGTCCTCCGGTAATCTTGAGCCTGCCATTCAACAGTGCCAGACCCATGACCCAGACAGATCCTCCCTCCTCTGAACGCTCAGAACTCTCCGGCCGCTACACTGAAAACGACATCACCGTCATTGTGGAAATCTTCCGTCCCTTAGCCGGGGATGATTGGCGGATGGAGGTCACAAGCTTAGAAGACCAGGTCACCGAATGGAATGAATCCTTCGCGTCTGCGCACGAAGCATGGGAAGAGTTCATCTACGTCGTCAATACGGAAGGTCTCGCGGTCTTTCTCTAGACGCCTTCATCAAGGGAGATATGGTCTGGTGATCGACAGCGACAGACGGCGAATGATTTTCGATCAGGTTCGCACCAAGGCTGTGTTGCGGGGAACGCCCATCGACGATGACCCCGAGTTCCTGGGATGGGTCGAGCTTTGGATCAGCGGCGAGTACGACATGTCTGAGCTAAGGTCTCGTTATAACGACCTCGCAGTCCGTCGAGCACAACGATCGAGGTCTTTCCCTGGCGCAATAGTACCGACCGTCACCGATGCGGAACCGATTGATATCCACGGTGCCGATAATGATCCCAGTTATCCAACTGTCCGGGATGTCGACTGAAATCTGACGGCATCTTTTCCGGCCGCCTTCGCATCGTAAAGAAGTGCGTCTGCCTCTTTCAGGAGCTCCGTCACATCACGCTTTGCGTGCGTCCAGATCCCGCCGATGCTCGTGCGGACGTCAGCGTTTTCCTCTGCGATCGCGATAGGCTCCCTCATCAGCTCGAGAATGCGTTCGGCGGCGGCCTCGCCTGCGGCTCGACCACCTGCGACAACCACGACGAATTCATCCCCGCCTGTGCGTGCCACAAGATCGTTTTCTCTGATGGCGGAGGTCAGGCGCGCAGCAGTCGTTTGCAGGACAATATCGCCCATCGCATGGCCATGAGCATCGTTCACTTGCTTGAAGCCGTCGAGATCGAGTGCGAGAATGGCAAAGCCATCCGCAGATTGCAGGCTGGCGTATTCGATCGACAGTCCACGGCGGTTCAACAGTCCAGTCAACGCGTCCGTCCGCGCTGTCTCCTCCAGAATCTCGATCCGGCGCCGCTCTTCGGTAAAGTCGATCGCCATTCCGACGATCTTGACTGGACGACCGTCGCTGTCGCGCAAAAGCCGGCGATCACAGCGCATCCACCGTTCGCCGTGAACTGTGTCGAGACGATACTCGGCAACATTCTGATCGAGCTTTCCGGCAATCAGCGGCGTCAGATCCGCCTGGGCGCCGTCGTTCACGTTGACCCTGTTGACGTAGCGCTCAAGGTCGAGCCGTGCGGCCGTCGGGCCACCGATAAACCGCGCCAGCCGATCTGACGTTTCAAACTTGCCTGTCAAAATATCCATTTGCCAGAAGCCACCACGGACGGCTTCCAGCGCCAGCTCAAGCTGCGCTGCCCGCTCGGCGAGCTGACGCTCATGGTCCTTGTGGCGGGTGATGTCCTCGATCTGCGAAATGAAGCGTACGACCTTACCCTGACGATCGCGCATCGCAGCGATGTGGATCAGGACGTGGACAATCTCTCCGAATGGCCGCAGGTAACGCTTTTCGATCGTGTAGCCGTCCCGCCTTCCCTGCAGCACCTGCTGAAACAGGATCAGGTCCGCTTCGATATCGTCAGGGTGGGTGAAATCCTTGAAATGCTTACCGAGCACCTTCTTGAGAGGAAGCGATAGCAGCTTGGCGAAAGCGGTGTTGCCGCGAATGATGCGCCCCTCAAGATCGACCAGGGCGATCCCGATCGGCGCGTTCTCGAAGGCAAAGTCGAAAAGCGCCAAGCGGGTTTCGGGATCATCGACTGTGTAGGGTTCCGCTACCATCTTTCCTCCAAAGACAAGAGCTTTACCGCAATAAGTGTGTTTTAGGGGATGGTAATCAAGGTGCCGATTCGTCCCGGCACCAGTAAGCTAAGCCGACAACCTACATTCCACCGATCTTGGCGCCAGTGTCACGCCGGAGATGCGGCGGGACATCTTCGAGTTCGGCAAGTTTGTCATTCTGCTTCAGAAACACACGAAAGTTCTCGCGAACCGCGTTGATGGGCCAGCGACCGTTTGCCGCCTCGCGACAGTAGCGGATAAGGGTCTCATAGGCGAGGTTGCGCTTCTCCTGTGGCCACTCGTCGAGAAAATCGAACACGTCATCCAGCCCGGTGATTTCCTGCACAAAGTACCGGCGCTGCGCGTACAGCGGTTTATCGAACAGAGCGAGTAACATCGGAGCCTCCTTCTTTGCTCTGCATGAAAAGGGAAGCCGGCCTCGCTGAGGCCGGCGGTGCTATGGGTGATACAAGACCTTGGTCGAACGTCACCCGATCATGACTTGAGGGCTCTTAAGCGAATGCCCTCGCCTACTGCCAGGTTCTGGCTCAGGCAACCTGACGTTCGGTTTCCAACCGAAGCGGTTCGCTAGACGATGCAACGCCGCCGATCTCGATCTTGCGTGGCTTCATCGCTTCCGGCACCTCGCGCTTCAAGCTAATCGTCAGCAAGCCGTGTCGGAGATCGGCACCTTCCACCCTGACATGATCAGCAAGCTCGAACGTCCGCTCGAACGAACGACCGGCAATGCCGCGGTGGAGATATTCGCCCTGGAGCTCCTCGGCTTTGCCGCCTTTTATCACCAGGACGTTGCGCTCCTGAGTGATATCAAGGTCGCCGTCGCCAAAGCCGGCCACAGCCATCGTGATACGATAGTCGTCCTCACCGGTCTTGACGATGTCATAGGCGGGCCAGGTATCAATTGCATTCAGGCGCTGGGTATTGCTCAGCAGGTTGAACACACGGTCGAAGCCGATGCTCGAGCGGTACAGCGGGGCAAAATCAAGTTCAGTTCTCATAACCATATCCTCCGTAAAGCAACATGGAAGGAAGCGGTATATCCGCTTCCTCGGTTAACCGACCCCCTCATTGGGCCGTCGGCGCCGATCGATTTGGTTTCTCAGATTTCTCGGTTCAAGACCTCATAGGGAAATTTTTCGAGCGAATTTGATGGCGTCTTGTTCGTCGCAAATCCCATCCTATTTCGATGCTCAATCCTGGACTTGGGAGCATCGAGATGGACGACTTGGCCAGTGACGGTTTTTTGGACGCTGATGTGGAAATTTTACCGCCGGAGCATATCACTGAATGCGAAACGGCCATTTGCGCTTGCTGTTGTCGCCAGCGCCCGCGCTCCACGATGGACGAAGATGGCTGCGGCATTTGCGATGAATGTCTGGAGCCTTGATGAGGTTCGAACCCCTCGAACCATTGAAATACCGCAGCGAAATCAATCAAGCAGCCGCACCACGTCAGCCAAGATGTTTCCGCCATCCCGACAGGATAAGCATGGCGCCACTTTCTCAGCCCGTCGTCTTACAGGAGATCTCTGATAATCTAACTACGGCTATCTAATGTGTCGAGATCGCAGAATGATCATCGACGGTTCGACCCGTCGGGAAGCGCAGATTTTCGGGTGACGCCGGCCTTGCGGTTTGAACCGACAGTCAGTTGCACCCTGTAACTGCAATAGCAGCGAACTGACTAAAAGTTTCTGGGGGGTTATCCCACTCGGCATCGCTGGTGCAAGCCGGGCAAGGGATACTTACGCTCACACAAACGCACGGCCGCCTTCCAGTCCGCGCCCGATGCGGGTGGGCCTCGCACACGAAGTGAGTATCCTTACAAGCTTTGCAGGGTGCGATCGACAGTATCACGTGGTATCCTGAGAATTCTGGCCCATCGCTTCCGCACGGGAGCCTTCTGATCTCAGGTAGACAAGAAAGTGATTTGCAGCAAGGGCGCGTAGTGAATTCGGAGCGGGCCCTGAACGAGTTTAGGCGTGATGCATTAACCCACTCCCCAAGGCTGCAAGTTCGCTCTCGTCTTTTACCCCGTTTTGCAGTTGTCTTACGAGTATGAGCGCGAGAGCTTCGGCATCTGGGCCAATCTTGGGTAGCTGATGCTCTGCGCATATGCTGTCAAATACTCGCTGCAACATATTCAACTCAGTTGGCTGTACGGGCGTCTTGATTGTCGAAAATGGCATGTTGCACTCCGAATCAACGAAAGCGTTGATTAGAAACATGACAATTGACGTATTCATGTCCTGTGTCCGGTAGCGTACGCTTGCTTTATCTTGGACCCTTAACCATAGGTGTTTTACGCGTATTAAGCACTGCTGATTTACCGTCTTCGAAACAATGGGGCGGTTCGCAGTGCATATAAACATCCAGTCAAAATGGTTTTTGACATTAGCCTTACCAGTAACCGCCGCGGCGATCATTTCCCTCTCTCTTCTTCTGGCATTAGCATTGGCAAGTCGGGCCATCGATGAGGTTGCCGCCCAACGTCAGCGTGCCTTGATAACCCTGACGGTCGCGAAGCTGGAGGCTTCTGTTGCACATGACCAGGAAAGTGCAACCGTGTGGGACGACGCGGTGCGGAACGCGTCTGAAAGAAATATGGATTGGCTGGATACCAATCTTGGTGCTTGGATGCACAGCTACTTCGATCACGATGCGACGGTGGTCCTTGGCGAAGACTTAAAGCCGATTTACCAGTTCATCGCTGACCGGCTGAATGCGCCCAGAACAAATCAGTTGGCGAAGGCCTACAGACCATTAGCTGAGAAGTTGCGAGGCCGCTTAAGCTCCGGGGATCGCGATGGCATCAACAACAGAACGCTGTCGATTGGGGAAGCGGACCTTGCGTTTGTTGGCTTCCGTCCAGCTGTCGTCAGCGTGAAGCCAATCGTTTCGGACACCGGTGATATCGAACAGGCCCCGGGCTCGGAAAATCTGCACGTCGCGGTGCGTTTCCTAGACGGTGATCTGCCGACATTGATGTCCAAGGATTATGACGTCGAGCGACTTTCATTCAGCGTTTCGAAACCTAAAGACGACCAGCTTACCTATGTTGCTCTTACTGCGCGTTCGGGCGGCACTGTTGGTTATTTCCACTGGACCCCCTTCCGACCTGGCCAGAGCGTGTTGCACGCAACGAGGCCAGCGTTGGGGCTGGTCTTCGTAGCAATCTTCACGGCAGCCAGTTTCGCGGGAGGTATTATTTGGAGGCGGTCTGTGCGTCTCACGGAGAGCCAGGCCGAACTTCGACATCAGGCGACACACGACGCTCTGACAGGCCTTTCCAACCGCGCGTGCTTCACCAAGTATCTCGACATCAGTCTCAAAAATACTCGTGAACACGAGACCCACAGCGTTCTGTTCATCGATCTGGACAAATTCAAGGAAGTTAATGATACGCTCGGTCATCCGGTAGGAGACAAGCTGATTGCTGATGCCGCTCACCGACTTCATAAGCTTCTACCCAATGCACTGGTCGCCCGAATTGGTGGCGATGAGTTCACAATTCTTTTATCGCCGCAACAATCGAATAAGGCTGAGGAAATTGCTGACGCGGTGGTGGCGACTCTGCGAACTCCCTTTCTGATCGACGGAGTGTTCGTGACTGTTGGAGCCAGCGTTGGGGTAGCGACCTCCGTCGGCCCCGCCAATGGCGACGAGCTGACGCGGCATGCGGATATCGCCTTGTATCATGCTAAGGCGGCCGGTCGAAACACCTACGCGGTTTTCGGGGCGCATATGGACGAACTCTTGAAGAAGCGGCGTGCCTTGGAGCACGATCTCCGGGAGGCGATCGAGAGCAAGACTGGCATCGAAGTTCACTATCAGCCGGTCTTTTCAGCAGAGACGAATGCCGTTGTTTCCCTTGAGGCATTAGTTCGTTGGCAGCATCCAGAACTCGGCTTCATAAGCCCAGACATATTCATACCCGTTGCTGAAGATTGTGGTGCGATCAATCAGATCGGTGCGATAGTCCTTGAGGATGCATGCACCCTCATGGTTGAGTTTCCGGACATTGAGGTCGCGATCAACGCTTCGCCAACCGAACTTGCCGCGCCGGGCTACCCCCTTCGAGTTCTGTCAGCGCTAGCCACGGCAGGGGTCAAACCGTCCCGACTGGAGATCGAACTGACAGAGAGCGCTGCTGCAGATGAGAACGGCCGAGTAGCACAGGCTGTATCAACGTTGCGGAATGCCGGAATCCGGTTCGCAATCGACGATTTTGGAACGGGTTATTCGTCATTCTCTCGAATCCAGAAAATCGAAGCGGACAGAGTAAAGATCGACCGTTCTTTTATCAACGAAATGCATAAGGAGGACAGCCGGGCGCTGGTGATCGCGATGATCAACATGGCGCAGGCGAAAGGCCTGATGATTACGGCTGAGGGCGTCGAGACGCACGAGCAGCGTGTGCAACTTATGGAACTTGGGTGCGATCACCTGCAAGGGTTCCTTCTCGCCCGTCCCCTTTGCCCCGCCGCCGCTAGAACGTTTCTTGCTGACCAGACATATGAATGTGCAACTGCCTGAGCGCTCAACCGGGGTCGGCCCCAGTAAGGATATGGATTGCAAAGTCCTTACTCGACCGTGCGCGTCGCAGCGACCTCTTATCATCGGTGTGAATCCAGAAACGCGCGCGGATGGTGGTCCTGGATTGTGGCCTCGACAAGAGCGCCGATAGACACCGATAATATTTAGCTAAAATTCAACATTCTGATTTAACAGTCATCGCCAAAGCAATGCGAGCGAATGAATTATGACTGCCACCTCGACCGTAACCAAACCTCTTTGGCGCAAGATTACACTCTACGGCTGCGGCGCCGTGTTATTCACCAGCGCTGCCATTGGCGGTATCGCTTGGTATGAACAGCGAACGATGAACGATAAGGCGCTCTACAGCAAGGCAGCTAGCGACCTACAAGTCATCCAGACTGACATGGATGCTATTCAAAGATCTGCCTCGGCATTGGCTCTCGTTATTGCCGGCGAACCCGACATCCCAGGGATGATCGCAGGCAACGAGCGCCAAGGATTGATCAGCAAGCTGTCGAAGAATCTTACGGCCATGGCGAAAGCCGGCGGGTTGCAGCTTGTCACTATCGCAGATGCGAAAGGCAACGTCGTCGCCCGCATGCATGCCCCTGACAAATTCGGCGACAATTATATGGGTCGTCGCAAGACCGTAGCCTCAGCCATCACATCCGGTACGCTTGCAGCTGGAATTGAACCCGGCAGAACAGGGATCGGCATTTATGCCGTCGCCCCGGTCGTGGTTGATGGCGAAGTGGTTGGCGTTATCGATATCGGCACCGAACTTTCCAATCCCTACTTCACGCCTCTTGCGGAACGGCTCGGCGCCGAAATTTCGGTCAACGTTCTTCAAGATGGCAAGATCGTAAATCAGTCTTCTACCGATGGAAACCAAGCGTTTTTGGAAACCACGTTGCTGCAAAACGCTCTCGACGGGAAGCCGGTCTTTGAACAAGACGTTCTCGAGGGCCGTGACATGTTTATCAAAGCTGTCCCATTTACCTCGTTCGCCGGCGAGAAGATTGGTGTCATCGAGGTGGGGACGGACGCAACTGATATCCTTGCCGGCGCCCGTGCCTCGCTCTGGACCATGCTCGGCGTCACCCTCGTCATTTCGCTCCTTGCCCTTACCGCATTCTTCATCTTCGCCAAATCGCTCGGTAATGCCATCGGTCGCTTGACCTCGACCATGGGACGCCTTGCTTCAGGCGACCTCACCGCCAACATAGAAGGTGAGGACCGTCGCGACGAAACCGGCGCCATGGCCCGCGCCGTTCAGGTGTTCAAGGACAATGCCCTGAAGACCAAGGAACTGGAGCGGCAGGCCGACGAGCAGCGCAACATGACCGAAGAGCAGCGCCGCCAGAATGCCGAGGAAGCGCGCGTGCGTGCCGAACAGATGGCGGAAGCCACCAACGGTCTGGCCACCGGCCTGCAGCATCTGTCTTCCGGCGATCTGAGCTTCCAGCTCGACCGTCCGTTCGCAGAAGACTTCGAAAGCCTGCGTGCCGATTTCAACGCCGCTGTCAGCCAGCTGCGCGGCACACTCGGTTCGGTTGCCCAGGCAACCAGCGCCATCGACAGCGGTTCGCGCGAAGTCAGCCAGAGCGCCGACGATCTTTCCAAGCGTACCGAACAGCAGGCCGCCTCGCTGGAAGAGACGGCTGCGGCCCTCGACCAGATCACCGTCAACGTCTCCAATTCTTCCAAGCGCGCCGAAGAGGCCCGCACGGTTGCCATCCAGGCCAACGAAAGCGCCCGCCAGTCCGGCGCCGTTGTCGCAGGTGCCGTGCAGGCTATGGGCCGTATCGAAGAATCGTCGGGGCAGATTTCCAACATCATTGGTGTGATTGACGACATCGCCTTCCAGACCAACCTTCTGGCGCTCAACGCCGGTGTTGAAGCGGCTCGCGCCGGTGAAGCTGGCAAGGGGTTTGCTGTCGTCGCGCAGGAAGTGCGTGAACTCGCCCAGCGTTCGGCCAAAGCTGCGAAGGAGATCAAGGATCTCATCGGAAAATCCTCGATCGAAGTTGGCACTGGTGTCAAGCTAGTGCGGGAGACGGGCGAGGCGCTGCACGCCATTGAAGCTCATATCGTCACGATCAACCAGCATATGGATTCGATCGCCACCTCCTCGCGTGAACAGTCGGTAGGCCTTTCCGAGGTCAATACCGCCGTCAACCAGATGGACCAGGTGACCCAGCAGAACGCCGCCATGGTGGAAGAGGCCAATGCCGCCGGCGCGACGCTCGCCACCGAAGCCGGCCGCCTGCGCGAGCTGATTAACCAGTTTCAGCTTGGTCAGACCCAAGGCATGGCCAACCCCTCGTCTGCCCTGCGCCAGACTGCTGCGATCATGGCAGCCTCATCCCGCTCAGCACCGGCCGCCTCCCCGGCTCGCGGCATGGTCGGCAAGATCGCCAGAGCTTTCACAGGCCGAGGTGGTCCGGCGACCGCGGCGGCGACAGATAACTGGGAAGAATTCTAAACACCGACGGAGCCAATGGAGGTCGACTGCTGGCGCGGCCTCCATACCAATTCATGACTGGCGTGGATCAGCATTGACGAGCCTTCGCAATAATTGCTCTCGCGTTTCCCCATTCCAAGTTTCTTAGGATGTGCCGGGATGATTGCGAATCGATTGCCGTCATTGTAGGTGTCGCTAATTAAGATAAGGTCAAATCAATCATATGCGCGATGATCCCGGGTCGATGTTCAATGAGCCCGCACTTTTTCTGCAAGCACTCGCAAATGGCCGTCGGCTCCATGTCCTGACGTTGCTCAATCAAGCTGAGTGGGACGTGACATCACTCGCCGCCGCTGTGGGTTTGTCTCAATCTGCGTTGTCCCAACATCTGGCAAAGCTGAAAGCCGCAGGTCTTGTCACCATCCGGCGCGAAGCTCAAACGATTTGGTATCGTTGCAACTCCAAAGCCGTAAACGAAATTTTGATGCTGCTCGCATCGAACTTCCACGTTCAAGCGGATACGTCTCAAGCCGCGTGAAAGAGTTACAGTAGATCACCGGGCCAGGTGACAGCCGCCCTGTCTTTGAAAAGCTGGATAGCATTGCACTGCCGAAATATTCCATCAACGTGGGCCGCTGTGCCGGTCACTCGATAGCTATGGAAAACGACTGGCCGCTATCTTTTGAGGTCGATGCTCCCTTGACCAAATTTAGTCGAATCGAATATCCGCAACTTGTGTAGGACGCTGGCATGACGCCGCTCGTCTCGCTCGTTGAGAAAGGCTGCAATCATGATTATTGCCGCCTTTCTCCTAACTTTCCCTGCGCCGCATAATCCGCTTCAGAAACACCCACAACCAGCCGATATACGTGAATCCAGAACACGTCTTATACGTCACCTCCTTTGAGGAAGATGTATCGATCGTGGCGCTTGCAATCGGTGGGGCCGGAGAACAACCAGACGCTGTTCATATTCGTGGAAGCGCGGAAATAGTCCGGGCAAAGTTTCTGTCTCACAGAGCAAACACATAAGTGCGAAGGTGGACACGGCGGTGGTCTCCTCACCGGGGAAACCATGCTGCTCGGTCTTGAGCTGCCACACCTCAAATGAATTCTGAGATAAAGAAACGCAAGGTTACATGTTTGTAATTGACTAGCGGTACTGGGATAGCAACATGACCAACTCAACCATGTGGTTGGCCGCAGACAGGGATGCATTGATGGCGACTGGTACTGTAAAATTTTTCAACGACGAAAAGGGGTTCGGGTTCATAACTCCGGAAACTGGTGGACAGGACGTATTCGTCCATGTCTCCGCACTTCAACACGGCGGCTCGTTGCGGCAAGGTGACAAGGTCAGTTTCGAGATTGGTCAGGACCAGAGGACGGGCAAATCAAAGGCGGAAAACGTTTCGGTCATTTGATAGCAGCGGCCATGAACCAACCCTAAGGCAGCTGGTTCATGTTTCCGATACCAACCATCTGTTATTCGGAAAAGGCATTCGATCGCTGATCATGTGCGAAATCCGCACGTAGCTATCCGCGCGCAGCGTTCTCAATATGCCAACCGAAAAGCCAGGCGTCGGCTTTTTGCAACCAACTGTCCCGCTCATATCGACAGGTTGATTTATTCAGGTATGGAGCGATGGGATTCTCAGCTGTCGAACGCCCAAGAACTCGCGCGTTCATGCCGCGCTGTTGCCAATCGAGAATGACTTGTTCATCGAACTTCATATCGATCCTCATTTGCGAGCGGCGCCCATATAGGGCTTTCGCTTTCTCTGCAGATCGAAGCTTGCGCGGAGCTTGCCAGTTTGTCCATCTGTCTGGATCACGTTTGGCTCAAGCACTCGCAGTATCCAGTGTTTCAATGAAAAATCTGCTTCAGCTGTGGGGATCCCGCCTATCCGAACGCAGTGTCGCTTCGTTGAGTTAGCAACTAGGTGCATAGCCCGGAAGGTCGAAACGCGCCCCTGCTGGACATTCGGCTCATAGACGCCCTCTGCCACGTGTCTCAGTTCGAGAATTTCCATCGAACCACTCTCGGCGGCAGGCATCTCCGTTTTCTTGAAGTCGGGCGGCGAAGTGCAGGTTTCCTTCACAATAAAGTACAAGCTGCCAGCCGATACTTCATCAACGCCGCGGGACGTGCGGGTTGCGCCCTGCCCAGAGGGTGGACGACCCAGTGTCCACTATTGATCGAGCGCCTTCCAGCACGAAGAGCCGTTTTCCCCAGCCTCAGTTTAAGAAGTGATTATTCATGCTGAGACTACGGGGGAACAGGAGACTTCAACGTGCGTTGTCCTACTTCACGTCCCAACTGGAAATATCACGATGTTGGTCGATATTTTGGCAGTCACGGTTGCCGCTCTGGTAACAGCGGTCGGCGTTGGTCTTATAGCACTTTCTCTAAGGAATCCTCCCGCAGAGGAGGATTAGGACTTTCGTGTTTTAGCGCTGAGAGGGTGTGTTGAAGATCCTTGCATCGATCTTCGGGTTGCGGAGAACACCGCAGATCCAATGAAGGCGCGTTGACCCAGCCGGCGCATGTTGCACCGTCCCGACCGTGTCAGTTCACAGGAGCCCACGCAGTGAAAAACGACCGGAATTATTATCTCATCGGTTTGATTGCAATTGTCGTCGTCACGGCCGGGGCCATAAGCCTCCACAAGGCGGGGCAGCAACGCACGACGGACCACGATCAGACGGTATCCGATGTTTCGCTCCCGCCAGCTAGGATAAACTAGCCCGGGATAGGCTGACTGTCTGCGCATCTAGCTCGGTTGTCGTGTGGATCGTGAGCAGCGATGCATATCACCCCTAACGATCTCAGCGGATACCGAGCTGTGGCTCGCCGTGGCACAATGCAAATCTCATCTGAAGTATCCGAAGCTGAATGGCCCAATATCGGCAGATCGTCCGGCTAACGAACATCAGACGGACTGATTGACTATCTCTTCGAAAACGGAAACGGATGTGGCCCGGCCTTCAATGAATGCGGCGGCGCCGCTGTTAGCAGCAACGAAGGAGCTGCAGCATTCGTTTGTTCAGCAGTTGATCCTTGCTGTGGCCCTGTCTTCGTTCGCCCATTGCTAGCGCAAGTTGGCAGGAGACAAGGCTGTCGTAATTCTGTCATCAGCAAAGTTGTAGAGCCATCACATCGGAATTTTGGGGCTGTGGGATTGGACGCTATGGCAATTGAGGATCAAACAGCTTTACGCCCTCATGGGTCCGCATCCGAAGTGCTTTGGGCATTCCTGAAACTAGGCCTGACATCCTTCGGCGGCCCCGTCGCCCATCTCGGCTATTTCCGCGACGAACTCGTCATTCGTCGAAAGTGGCTAGATGAGAAGGCTTACGCCGATCTTGTCGCGCTTTGTCAGTTCCTTCCCGGACCTGCTTCAAGCCAAGTCGGATTTGCGCTCGGTCTCATGCGCGGCGGCCCACTGGGAGCGCTCGCCGCGTGGAGCGCTTTTACTCTTCCGTCAGCGATCATCCTTGTCCTGTTTGCGATGGCTGCGACCGCGCTCGACAATCCAGTCGGCCACGCCTTGCTACACGGTCTCAAACTGGTCGCCGTGGCAGTCGTCGGCCAAGCCGTCTGGGGAATGGCAAAATCGCTGACGCCTGATCGCACACGCGCAGGCATAGCTCTTGCTGCAGTCATCGCTGTCACCTTTGCCGGCGTGTTCGGACAGCTCATCGCCATCATAGTCGGCGCGCTGGCGGATCTCGTCGTCTGTCGTGAGCCTGACAGCAAGACCATGGAGGCGCTGTCCTTCCGTGTTTCAAGGACCACAGGCGTTGTCTGCCTGGTGACATTCGCAGCGTTCCTCATTTTGTTGCCCGTAATTGCGGCCAGCAGCGGCTCTCAATCGCTGAACCTATTCGAAGCTTTCTATCGGTCAGGCTCGCTGGTGTTCGGCGGGGGACACGTCGTCCTGCCGCTCTTACAATCCGAGGTCGTTCATCCTGGCTGGGTGCCCGAAAGCACCTTCCTTGCCGGCTATGGGGTTGCTCAAGCGGTTCCTGGCCCACTTTTCACGTTCGCCGCCTATCTTGGCGCCGTCATCGGCCCGGCTCCTAGCGGGCTCCTTGGAGCCGCGATCTGCCTAGTGGCGATCTTCCTACCCGGCTTTCTGCTCCTGGTGGGCGTTCTTCCCTTCTGGGGAGCGTTGAACCAGCTACCCTTGGCACAAGCTGCGATGCGCGGTGCGAATGCCGCAGTCGTCGGCGTGCTGGGCGCTGCCTTGTACAATCCAGTCTGGACGAGCTCCGTACTGACGCCGGTGGACTTTGCTATAGCACTTTTCGGCTTCTTGTTGCTGGTTGTCTGGAGAACATCTCCATGGATCGTCGTGGTGCTGATGGCGGCCGTCACCGTTGTCCTTCAGATGCTTTGACGCCCGAGCTATCAGATCGACTTGAGCGAAACCCGCTTCTCCAGCTCGGCCGCCGCCTCCTTCCGTTCGCTATAGCGGTCGGTCAGATAGGTCGAGGTATCGCGGGTAAGAATGGTGAACTTCACCAGTTCCTCGCAGACATCGACGACGCGGTCATAGTAGGACGACGGCTTCATCTGGCCATCGGTGTCGAATTCCTGAAACGCCTTCGCCACGCTGCTCTGATTGGGGATGGTGATCATCCGCATCTAACGACCCAGGATGCGCAACTGATTCACAGCGTTGAAGGATTGACTGCCGCCGGAAACCTCCATCACTGCCAGCGTCTTGCCTTGCGTCGGGCGGATAGAGCCTAGCGACAGCGGGATCCAGTCGATCTGCGCCTTCATGATGCCTGTCATCGCGCCGTGGCGCTCCGGGCTGATCCAGACTTGGCCTTCTGACCATTGCGTGAGGTCGCGCAGCTCCTGAACCTTGGGATGGCTGACGGGTGCCTCGTCCGGGAGCGGCAATCCGGCCGGATCGAATATCCGCACCTCGCATCCGAGGCGTTCGAGCAGCCGACGGACTTCGACGGCAAGGAGACGGCTATAAGACACTTCCCGAAGCGATCCATAGAGGACCAGGATTCTGGGCTTGTGCGTCGAGAATGCTGGCCGCAGGGATTCTGGCGAGATCGACTGAAGATGGTCGTGATGCAATGCAGGAAATGTCTCAGACAACGCGCTTTCCTTCCTGGTCGAGGACCTGTTCGCCGTCTTCCTTGGTGAACGGTCCTTTGAAGGCGTCGGCTGGCAGTATGTTGAGTACGAGCTCCGATGGGCGGGCAAGCCTGGTGCCAAGCGGCGTGACGACGAGTGGTCGGTTGATCAGGATCGGGGTGGTGATCATCGCGCCCAGCAACTGGTCATCGGTCAGATCAGGATTGTCGAGGCGAGTTCCGCATAGGGCGTGCCCTTCTCACGGATCGCTTCGCGGACCGTCAGGCCGGCATCTGTGATCATCGTGGAGAGCTGCTCGCGCGATGGCGGGTTTTGAAGGTACTCGATGACGGTGGGTTCGATCCCGGCGGCGCGGATCAGCGCCAGCGTGTTGCGAGACGTACCGCAGGCAGGGTTATGATAGATGATGGCGTCCATGGTCAGGGACTTTCGATGATGGTGTTGCGGGAAACGGCGGGCGATGCCTCGTACCAACCCTTCGAGCGGTTCACGATCCAGACCACCGAGAGCATCACGGGCACCTCGATCAGGACACCGACGACGGTGGCGAGTGCCGCGCCCGACTGAAACCCGAACAGGCTGATGGCGGCGGCAACCGCGAGTTCGAAGAAGTTGCTGGCACCGATGAGCGCGGAGGGTCCGGCGACGCAATGGCGCTCGCCCGCGAGGCGGTTCAGAAGATAGGCCAGCCCCGAGTTCAGGTAGACCTGGATCAGGATCGGCACGGCCAGCAATGCGATAATAGTCGGCTGGGCGATGATCTGTTCGCCCTGGAAGGCGAAGAGAAGCACGAGCGTGGCGAGCAACGCGATGAGCGATACCGGCTGCAGCTTCGCAAGCAAGCGGTCGAGCGCGCCCGTTGTGCCGTCGGCCGTCAGGTAGCTCCGCAGTACCTGGGCGATAATGACAGGCACCACGATGTAGAGCGCGACCGACAGGGCAAGCGTCGCCCACGGCACGGTGATGGCCGAGAGACCGAGCAAGAGGCCGACGATCGGCGCGAAGGCAACGACCATGATCGCATCGTTCAGGGCGACCTGCGAGAGAGTGAACAGCGGCTCGCCCCGCGTCAGGTTCGACCAGACGAAAACCATGGCCGTGCAGGGTGCGGCGGCAAGAATGATCAGACCCGCGATATAGGAGTCGATCTGGTCCGCAGGGAGATAGGGCCGAAACAGCCACCCGACGAACAGCCAGCCCAGCAATGCCATCGAGAACGGTTTGATCGCCCAGTTGATGATCAGCGTGACGCCGATCCCACGCCAGTAGGATCCGACCTGCGCCAACGACCGGAAATCGATCTTCAGCAGCATCGGAATGATCATCAGCCAGATCAGGATCGCAACCGGGATATTGACCTTGGCGATCTCGGCGCCGCCGATGACCTGGAAGACACCGGGCATCAGGTGGCCGAGGGCAACGCCGACGGCGATGCAGAGGAAGACCCAGACGGTCAGGTATCGTTCGAAGGTGGACATCAGGTGGACTTTCCTTGCGGTAGTGACGGGCCGTCCGCCGAGGATGGCGTCGGTGGAAATAGAGCGAGCGATATCGTTCGTGCCGACGAACAGCACGTTGCAGGTCTTGTCAGTCATGGTCATTGTCCGCGTTAGGTAGGGGGCCGGTTGAACCTCATGATGGTCGCCGACGACGGGCAAATAGAAGACAGCTGGCGGGTCGCGAGTACCGCTGCCGGCACGATGGTCCGAGGCACCTCGGTAAATCCGAGAGTAGAAAAGAACGGCGCGGCGCTCGTCGTCGCGAGGAAAACGTCGCCGATGCAGTCGACTCTCTGCAAGGTCTCCTGGACGATCGCCCGTCCGAGACCATGGCTACGATGTTCAGGCAGCACGACGACAGATCGCAATAGAGCGTCGCCCGCGCAGCGCTCGATACCTGCATAGCCGATCGTATGGCCTGCGTCGGAAACGGCTCTGAAAAACGTCCGACCTTCGTCCTCGATGTCATCGGTAGGCAAGCCCGCGGCATGGAGCGCCACGCGGAAGCCCTCGTCCTGACCGGGCACCTCGATAAGGGTGACCGTGCTCAACATGGCTTCGCCCGCGGTTCGCAGCAGGGCGTGAGCTCGGCGATGAGGGGCGCACAAAGCTCAGTCGAACCGCCACAGCATTCCTTAACCAGGAACAAGGTTAGGTCACGCAGTCCGTCGAGGTCGGCTCGGTAAATGATTGACCGGCTCTGCCGCTCGCTTTTGACCAGCCCCGCACGAGACAGGGTCGCGAGATGGGCGGACATGGTGTTTTGTGGGACATCGAGCAGCCGGGCCAATTCGCCTGCTGGGACTCCATCAGGTTCTTGACGCACGAGTAGACGAAACGTCTCGAGGCGGGTGGCTTGAGCCAAGGCAGAAAGGGCGGCAATTGCGTCGTTATTTTCCATATATCCAGATTAATGGATGTATTGTAGCCTTGTCAACCGAATGAGCCAGATGCCCATATCAGCTCTTGATGAGATTCAAAGCGTCGACATACTGCAGTAGCGCTGCGAAAGCAATTAATCGTCCGTGCCGGGACAGTGAAACTGTTTCCGCCGTGGAAAAAAGGCAGCAATTTTGTCGATCGTACCCGAGAGGACGAACTTGGCAAATGCCATATATCCGCGCCACAAATGAACATGTGCGGCGTTCCTAACATTTTGGCTGTGCAGTGAAGAAACCCCTTAACTTTTGACGTGCCGACTGTAGTCTACAAGTAAACAGATACGGGAACCAACTACCCGGCTCAACGTTCTCAGACGCGCAAATAGCGCAAGGAGGAGAACGCAATGTTTAAGAGACAGGTTGTTTTGGTCGGCGCCACCCTTCTGGTCGCAGGATCAGTTTTTGCACAGGAGTCCACGGTGAATGGCGCCGCCGGTGGAGCGGTCACCGGCGCTATCGTGGGCGGCCCGGTCGGTGCCGCTGTAGGCGGTGTTGCTGGCGCGATCGTCGGCACCGCGATCGATCCGCCGCCGCAGCGTGTAGTCACATATGTTCGCGAAGCGCCCGCCCCAACGGAACAGGTTGTCGTCGAAGAGCGCGTCGTCGTCGGGGAGCCACTTCCTCAGACGATCGTTGTTCAGCAGGTGCCTGACAATCCGAACTACGGGTACGCGGTGGTCAATGACCGGCGTGTGATCATTGAGCCTTCGAGCCGCCGTGTAGTGCAGGTTATTGACTGATCCTGGCTTTGCCGCACGGACGGGACGGTGCCATCGCGGTGAGGTGGCACTGTCAATTTTGCGTCATCAGCCTGTCGACAGGATTGTCGTGAACTTGCGGCGAGCTGTTCTATTCAACGTCAGTCGTGCATCGCGGACAGGGAATAATGACGCCATTGCAGACGCAACGGCGTCTGCCAGTCCGCGTCAGAAGCGGATGCGATTCACACACTAACCGCGTTCCCTTCCATGCATTGCACGATGCTCACGACAGTGTCACTGAGATGTCTCGGAACTCGGTCTAGTCCCTGCTGGCGATAAAAGTCCGAGTTGCCCAAGTGGCCAAAAAGATGATTGGCAGCAATTGTGGCTGACCTTGCCCTGGCCCCAATGGGTTTCTCATCCATAGTTCATTAATGTGCTGCCGAGAGCCGCAATTTCCCGATAGTCTTTCACACTATTCTGCATGTAGGTGTGTTTCACAGCATAAGTATCAATCGTCAAAACCGTGCGATACTATGGTTTTGGACAGAATTGCTCGCAGACTGTGTTTCAGGGCGCTCACACTGTTTTCTGCCTCCCGAGAAGGGTTGATACGTGTTGTCGTCGAGACGGTACGAGCTATACTTCTGCATACACCAACGCGCATTCGAGTTCATCTCTTCAGCACTACTATTACCCGCTAGCTGTTGTGCAGGTACGATTAGAGTGGGAGGCAAGCAGGGTTGGCGGGATCCTCCACCGTAGGGCTGGTAGGTGTTGCTGACCGGATCGAAGGAGCGGTACCGCGCGCTGCACCATTCACGCGACTTCAATGCTTGTAGCTCGGCAGAGAGGGATTTCGGCAATGTGTTTTGTTCGTCAGATGTGCTAATATCTGTTGGCGACCCGAGCGTCCGGGTTGTGCGCTCAACGGGTTCGAGCTCGGCGATGATCGTATTACCCGACTGGGCGGCGGGAAGGCGTTGGTAAGCTTGCTGGTTGCGATCAACTCGCTTTACCTCGGATGCCCAAAGGGGCTCGTCATGCAAATTGGTGAACGAATGAGGCTTTGACTGCTGCGCGACCTCTGACGCTACCTTTAATCCGCCGGCGGCGACTGGAAGCAGACACGTAGCGAGCAAGAGACTTGTGAAAAGTTCGCGCATGAGAACAACCTGATGATTTTGCGTACGAAAATGTCGCCGCTATCAAGTGGTTCCACTGCGTATGGTTTGACTAACGCTGGTCGCGGTGTCGAAGACGTCTACGCTTTAATCGAGAGTAAGGACAAGGATTGACCTGCGCGGCAGGCACACTGTCAAAGGTCATCATTCCTCCGAGACGTCGGGGAAGCCGTCTCTCTGACCGCAAAAACAAAATCCGGGGCTTACGTAGACGCGGCCATGGACACCTTTTCAGAAAATGCGCGTGCGGCGTTTTCGATATTCCAGCCAAATATCCAGGCTTCTGCTTTTTGCAACCAGGAATCCTTTTCGAGTAAACAGCTCGCGTTCGCGATACGAGCCGCTATGGGATTATCACCCTTAGACAGGCCCAGCACACGGGCGTTCATTCCAAGCTGCTGCCAATCAATCAGGGCTTCCATGTCGAAATTCATTTCCGATCCTCATTATCGTCGCGTTTCATTCGCGAACGTTGTCTGCTGCGACAGTCTTCGAATCGAGCCTGCATGGAGACTATCTGAAATCTCAGGAAGCCTCGAGTTGAAACTGGCTCTTGAGCTGTGCGGTAGCGTACAGATAACTCCCGAGCATTTAGCGGGCATTTCGATCTCCTCTCAACTCCTGCGGCGTTACGACGTTAGACCGGTCAAAGTGTCTGCGCGAGTATTAACGGGCAACAATGGGCTAATTTCGCGACATCGCTCCTCTTGCCGAAGACGATATAGGCCTCGGTGCCGACCGACCACGCGCTTGGCCGTGTGTCCATCTAGGAATTGCAAATGGTAAGAGAGATTCGAAATGATCGGGTCCAGCAGGCCCTAGACAGCGTGGCCGAGAAAAAATCTGAGAGGCTTCAGGGGCGAGGAACGCGGCCTGCAAGCACCAACAAAAAGAAAAGCGAAAAGAACAGGCTCGACGCGAATGCCCCTGACGGAAACATTGTGCCGTCCGACGATCTTGAGATTGGGCAAAATCGTGTGCCTTCTTCTGCCCTCACATGAAATGAGGCGGTAAACGCATTCAGTAAATAGCGTATCCCTCTTATCCAGAAACGCCCTGCTCTGTCGTTCCCGCATAGTCAGCGTGTGCCCCGGATTGATCACGGAAATTTCGCCGCTCTATGGGCTGAACTTCCTATCGATTTGTTAAGGCTAGCGTCTTCTCGAAAGAGCTAATTCAACAGCTGTTAATCTAACTATGGCTCCCTGCTTCGACCGCGGGGGACCATACATGCATCGCTTTTTCATTCTTTTCAGCTTCCTTTTCGCTATGGGACAATCTGTCCACGCCGCACCAACGGAGTGGCAAGTCACTATGACGACAAGACAGGTGAACTACACGACCGATTCGAAAACTTGGCTCGCAGTCAGAGTCGGCGATGTAATTCCGAATAAGGCTTGGGTTTCCACAGGACCAAAGGGAAGGGTCCAGCTCTCTCGAGGCGTGGAGTCTGTTTCCTTTCAGCCGAACACGTTGGCAAGCATTACCACCTCCGGTTTTTTTCAAAAGACCACCGAGGTTCGCCAACAGACCGGTACTCTCGACCTCGAAATCGAGAAGCGCAGCAGGCCTCATACGACAGTCCAGACGCCGTACCTTGCCGCTGTCGTCAAAGGTACAGCGTTTCGCGTGTCAGTCACAAAGACAACTGCGAGCGTTTCTGTAACGCGTGGCCTCGTTCAAGTGAGTTCATTCGCCAGTGGTCAACGCTCGTCGTTGGGGCCTGGTCAACGTGCCGCAGTAGATGGGGTGAAAGGGATGACGGTCGCCGGGGCTGTTTCAAAGCCCTCTATTAGTGCCGTGGAACCATCAGTGGCTAGCGTGCGGGCTGTTGGCGCAACAGCGCTCAACGGCCAACCGCAGTCCACGGCCGCTGGAAAAAACTCTACGACGTCTGGCTCGACGAACAGCAATCGCGCCGACAGTGCTGGCCATTCGAAGAGCGGAAGCAGTGACGATGGTGCCGGGAACGGCAATGGGAACGGAAACGGCAACGGCAACGGCAACGGAAACGGCAACGGCAACGGCAACGGAAACGGCAACGGAAACGGCAACGGCAACGGCAACGGAAACGGAAACGGCAACGGAAACGGCAACGGAAACGGCAACGGCAACGGCAACGGCAACGGCAACGGAAACGGCAACGGCAACGGCAACGGAAACGGCAACGGCAACGGAAACGGCAACGGCAACGGAAACGGAAACGGCAACGGAAACGGCAACGGCAACGGCAACGGCAACGGCAACGGCAACGGCAACGGCAACGGCAACGGAAACGGCAACGGAAACGGCAACGGCAACGGCAACGGGAACGGGAACGGGAACGGGAACGGGAACGACTAAAGTCGCTATCGGGTGTCTAGGGGGACGTGATGGGTTTTTGGAGAAAAGTACAAACGTCACTCGCTGTTCGCGCCGCGTTAGTCGCTCTTATGTGCGCCGTGCCAGTTTGGACGGCCGTAAAGCCGTTCACCGATTACGTCGACAATGTCATTGCCAGCCTTCGTTTCAAAGCTTTGCAACGGCCGGCGAGTGGCGACGTTGTCTTCGTGGCAATCGATAAGAAAAGTCTTGATGCGGTCGGCGTCTGGCCTTGGCCACGAGGCATTCACTCGGAGATCATCGATCGACTGACAGCGGCGGGTGCTCGTGACGTTTTTCTCGATATTGACTTCAGCAACCCGTCGTCCGCCAAGGAAGATGAGAAGCTCAGGCTATCACTCATTGCTGCCGGCGGAGGCACTGTGTTGCCCGTATTCCGGCAACACGAAAGCGCCGTACCCGGATCGTCTACAAGCGTAACAAGGCCTATCCCCGCCCTCGCCTCAAATGCTTGGCTCGCGTTCGCTAACGTTGAACTTGCGGAAAGTGGGCTGATAACGACATTCAAAATGGCCGACCGATTGGACGGAAGGGTGACGCAGTCCGTACCTGCCGTCTTGGCACAAGTCGACGACACCGCTGGTACCTATCTCATAGATTATTCCATCGACCCTTCAACAATCCCCACTTTTTCTGCCTCTGAGCTAATAGATGGAAAGGTTCCACCGAGCGTTTTCGCCGATAAAGCGGTGGTTGTCGGCGCTTACGCTACTGAACTGAAGGATGTCTACCCAGTACCAATGTACGGTCCTCTGGCGGGCCCCCTGATCCATATCCTGGCGACCGAAACGATTTTGCAGCATCGATTGGGTTCGGGCGTCGATCAGACAGTACCAGAATTGATCCTCGCAGCGGCGCTCATAGGGCTAGCTGTAGCTTTCAAAGTGTATCGTCCCGTCGCTTTTTTCGCGACTGCCGTCATAATCATCTCAGCAATGGAAACCATTGCATTCATTGTGCAAGCCAATGATGCCTATGCACTGCGAACAGCAAACAGTTGGTTACTTGTCGGGCTCTCTGTCTTGCTCGCCCTCAGCGAGAGAAGTAATTTCGCCCACGTCCGGAGCCGGATCGCCGTTGCTGACTTTCAAACTTCAAAAAACACACTTCAGTCCATAATCGCGGACAGCAACGACGTCGTCCTCGTTTTCGATGAAAACCTTCGCGTTCTCGATCGGAGTGCGTCTGCTGATGACCTCGACTTAGAGCATGAGGAAGGTGACGACCACCGTCATACTATTCCAAGCGCGTTGATGCGGCATGTCGAGGAGGCCGTCCATCGTTTCAGAGCAGGCCACTCGCCCACCTACTCGGTTTCCGCGGACTTCGAAGTGGTTCGCGGCGGCTTCGAGGCCCGTTTTGAAGCATCAATTACAATTTCTCGTTCAGAACGTCTCGACGATAGGGGCGAGCAAATCTACGGGTTTATGGGAAGCGTCATCGCTCGAGACGTTACCGTCCGTCGAAAGTACGAAGCGGACCTCCTTCGAATTTCCCAGGTCGATGAATTAACCGGGCTGCTCAGCCGTCGAGAATTCATCAATCGCCTTCAGTCCATGATCGAACCGCAGGTTGTCGTCGCTGTTGGACTGCACAGATTTCCTGAGCTCAGTGCGACTCTGGGCCGCCCAGCATGCGACCAGCTGCTGCGTGCAATCGCTGGCCGCTTGTCCAGCGTCTCGCGCGTCTCGCATTTGGGCCGTGTCGATGGTGATTGCTTTGCGATGTCACTGAGCCTGCCCACTCGGGACTTCCACGAGATTCAAGCGGAAGCCGTCCTGAGACAGTTCGCGCTTCCTTTTGAAGCCGATGGGTCCGAAATCTACGTTGACGCTCGTCTGGGCATTGCATTGTTCGACGACATTAGGCTTCCGGCCGCGTCCGCTGTGGACCACGCCGAAGCAGCACTTATCGACGCGAGGTCTAACCCCAATTCCAACTGGATCGTCTACGATGAAAAACGTGCCCAGGATCAACTTCGAGCCAGAAAGCTCGAACAGGCGATGCGCTCGAGCCTGAGGAGGGATGAATTCTTTCTTGCATATCAGCCGCAGGTCGATCTCGCCACGGGGCGGATGGTAGGGGCCGAGGCACTCATGCGGTGGAGGCATCCAGATTTTGGCTTGGTTTCGCCGGGTGAGTTTATCCCCGTTGCCGAGAGCAGTGGTGTCGTGTGCGACTTGGGCACATGGGCGCTTCAAAATGCCTGCGCAACGGCGATGACATGGCCACCTCATATGACCGTGGCAGTTAACGTCTCCCCCATTCAGTTTGCCAAGACAGATATGGTGGCTGAGGTGAAAAGAGCTTTGGCAGAAAGCGGGCTGGCCGCCCACCGCCTTCACCTTGAGATCACCGAATCCGCTTTCTTGGACGGAACAGAGCGTTTATTGGGCGTCATTTCACAGTTGAGAAGTCTCGGCGTTTGCATCGCGCTTGACGATTTCGGTACCGGCTATTCATCCCTCAGCTATATGTCTGGTTTCCCGTTGGACAAGCTGAAGATAGACCAGTCCTTTGTCCGCAAGCTGACGACCGACCATCAGTCTCTTCTGATCGTAAAAGCAGTAATCTCTCTCGCTCAGGGCCTCGGGCTGAAGCTTGTCGCTGAAGGTATTGAGAACGAAGAAGAGCGGCGGATTCTCGCCGAATTGCAATGTGAGGAAGGACAGGGCTACCTATTTGGGAGACCACAGAGTGCTGGAGAGATTATGCAGCAACTAGCAATCGGGAATGTTAACGAGGCTGCCTAACCACTTATGGAGCACTAAACAGATCGGCCTGTTCAGGATATTGCGATCGAAAAAAGTTCGAGTGTAGAAGTTCTTGATAGGATCTGAACCGTCGACCTGTTTATTTGCGTGCTAAAAAATGTAGGCAGGTCAATGCGTTGTTCCTTTGATTCAGCCGAAGTATCTAGCTCAAGCAGTCTGTGCGAAGAAACTGACGCAGCACGATGATTGTTGAGAAGGATTGCCCTCTGAATTTTGGTGTCGCGGCAAGCGTACGGTAAGCACAGCTCGCCGCACGGTTGAGCAGTGGTCGTCGCTCGGACGCATGGCACCCTTCTAGAACCGCCCACTGATTCCCACTCTTGCACCAGCCGATTGCTCGCCATCGCCTTCGATGTTGAACAGCAAGCCGAAATCGACATCGAACTCCTGGCTCGTCTGCATCGACAATCCGGCGGACACCTGCGCGAATGCACCGGCGCCATCCATCCCAGAGAAGCCAGCTGTGGCGCCGATCTTCGGTGTCAACACGAGGTCGTTGTCCAGCGTGACCTGCCGCGATATTTCTGCACCAAGGCTGGCGCGTAATTGCTCGCTGGTGAAGCCGTCGAGATCAAGGATATCACCCGCGCCGTTCGTAACGGAATAATCGTCAACCGTTTCCGACATGTAGACCGCACGAAGCTTGGGCGTGAGCACCGTGACCTCATCAAGGTTCCACTGCCCCTTGATGGAGGTGTCGAACAGCCAGCGACTGGTATCGAATGTGCCGTCCCAGAACCGGGTATCGATATCGTTGGCAGAGCCGCCGTAAAGCAGACTCGTATCCCAGAAGACATTCTTGCCAATTTCGAATGAAGCGTAGGGGCCGGCGAGCCAGCCGTTGCCGGTCAGGGTCGTATCCTCATTGGTTGGATCCGTCATCCGGTCGTAGTGGAAAGAGACTCCTAGCAGCGCCTTATCGGAAAACAGGTAATCCGCCCCGGCGGAAACCATTGCAAAGTTACCCCACTTGTTTCCGTTTTCCTCGCGATTATGGGCGAAGAAGGTTCCATCGATCCAGATGTTGAACGAAGAGAAGTATCCCCCTGCCCCACCATCGACGGCATCTCTTGCAGACTCCAACTGTGCAAGGCTGGTAGAGAAGCCGAGTGTCATACCCTCTGCAGATGGCATCATGCGGGCCGTGACCGGATCGGTTGCTGTTGCCATACGGCGTCGTTCCATCAGGCCGGGAACCTTGATGGACGAGGCTATCATGTTTTGCCGTGTCTGCACGAAACCACGCACCAGATTGTCGATATCCTCGGCGACCTGAGTTGGGCTAAAGCCAATATTGTAGGTGACCGTGCCAGTATTTGAGACTCCGAGCGCGCTGGTGAGACGGAAGCCGATGCGGACCTGACCCGCATATGCAGGGTTGGGAATGAACTTCAGGTACCAGCCGGTCGGCGTTGGGCCACCTGCTTGGGCAAACTCGCCATTGACGATACTGACCGTGCCGGCGTTTGCTGGCTCCACAAACGTCAGATCGCCTGAAACAAAGGGCCCCCCTGTCGCCCCTCCCGCCAGATTGACGTTTGCAGGTGAAGAGCCAGCTGGAACCGATACGACCTTGTCATCGACGGTGACGGCACGAGGCGCAACTTTCAAGGTATAGCTAGCCGTGCCTATATCACCGTTGTTGTCGCGCGCCTGGATGGTAAAGCTGTAGTCTCCTTCGGATCCAGCGGCCAGCGGGCCAGTGAGTTCACCTGTCGAGACATTGAGAACCACGCCGTTCGGTAAACTTCCAGACGAGAGGCTGTAGATCAGCGGCGCTGCGCCGCCTGTGGCTGAGATGGCCTGACTATAGTCTTCGCCAGCCATCGCCTCCGTCAGCGCACCGCCGGAGGGGGAGAAGGTGAAGGAAACCGCCGGAGCAGCCGCGATCGCCAGTGTGTAATTCGCATCACCGGTATTGGCCGGAGTGCTGCTATCGTTGACCGTTACCACGACAGAGGAATTGCCAGCTGCCGTCGGAGTACCAGATATCGTACCGGTTGAGGCGTTGAGAGTAAGGCCCGCCGGCAGTCCGGTAGCGTCATAGGTGTAAGGTGCGGTCCCACCCGTTGCACTGACGGAGCCGGAATAGGCGGTTCCGACTGTTCCAGACGTCAAGGCACCAGATGCTGGCGAGACGGTGAGTGTTACAGCTTGCGACGTCACTGCGAGCGCATAGGCCGAACTGCCTGCTGCATTGTTGGCATCGGTTGCCGTCACGGTGAAGCTTGCGTTTCCAGCCGTCGTCAGTGTGCCGGAGATCACCCCTGTCGACATATCCAGCGTCAGGCCCGCAGGAAGCGATCCGGAACTTACGGCATAAGTGTAGGGCGAAGCGCCCCCGGAGGCTGCAACAGTCTGGCTGTAAGCCGTTCCGACCGTTGCGCCCGTCAGCGTGCCAGCCGCTGGCGAGAAGGCAAAGGTTGGGGCCGATACCGTGATGCTGACAGTTGCGGCCGTCGAGGTTCCGGCCGTGTTGGTCGCGGTATAAGTGAAACTGTCAGCTCCGGAGTAACCAGCCGTCGGCGTGTAGGTGATCGATGTTCCGGCGATGCTCGCCGTGCCGTGGGCGGGGTTCGATGCGATGGCAACAGAGTTTGCAGCGCCACCGGTAATGTTGAGGGCAATCGGATTGGCCAACGAATTGGCCGCAACCGTCGCGCTGACATTGTTGGCAACAGGAAGCTGAACGGCCGCCGCCGGGGTCACCGAATTGGATGCAGCGGATGCGGCGCTTGAACCGACGCTGTTGGTAGCGACGACGGTGAAGGTATAGGCCGTGCCATTGGTCAGGCCGGTCACTGTGATCGGGCTCGCCGCACCGGTCGCGGTTGCGCCGCCGGGGCTGGCCGTGAAGGTATATCCGGTGATCGCGGCTCCGCCATTGGCGGACGGTGCGGTGAAGGACACAGTCGCCCCGCCATCGCCTGCCGTTGCTGCCCCGATCGTTGGAGCGCCGGGAACCACGGCTGCAATGGCGAGCGTATAGCTCGCACTGCCCGTTGCGCTGTTGGCATCGGTGGCCGCCACAGTGAAGGCGGCGTATCCACCTGTCGTCGGGGTGCCTGAGATCACCCCTGTTGAGGTATTCAGCGCCAGACCCGCAGGAAGCGATCCGGAGGTTACGGCATAGCTATAGGGTGATGTACCCCCCGAAACCGAAACGGCCTCGCTGTAAGCCGTTCCAACTGTCCCGGTTGTCAAAGCGCCCGAGCTCGGCGAGACTGTGAGTGGCACCGATATGGCAGCTATGGCCAGCGTATAACTTGCCGATGCTGCAGTGTTGTTTGCATCCGTTGCTGTGACAGCAAAGCTGTAGCTGCCAGCCGTCGTCGGCGTCCCGACGATGGCACCAGTCGCAGTGTTGAGCGTCACGCCCGCTGGAAGCGCACCTGAATTGACAGAGTAGGAATAGGGCAAGCTCCCACCTGAAACCGTAATGGTCTGAGAAAAGACCGTGCCGACGGTGCCTGAGTTTAGTGCTCCAGAAGGAGGCATCAGGCTCAGGTTCGCCGCCGTATAGCTATATCCGCTAGAAAGCGTTGCCGTTCCGTTAGCCGTGGTCACCACGACATCGACGGAGCCTGCAGCGTGCGCTGGGGTTGCCGCGGTGACCGAGGTGGCGCTGTTGACCGTATAACTGGTCGCAGCCGTCCCACCGAAGGTCACGCCTGTCGCACCGGTAAAGTTGGTCCCGGTGATCGTTACCAAAGTACCGCCGGCCGTCGTGCCAGCGTTGGGGTTCACAGATATCACACTTGGTGTGGATAGCTGGCCCGAGCAAACGATGGAGAAAGCGCTGAGGTAGGTCCGTGCGTTCAAAGCAATATAAAGCCCTGAGGTACTTAGAGAGTTGTTGGTGCCGGACTGCTGTCCTTGAGAGCCTGAATAACTTGAGTAGACATAAACTGCGGCAAGGTCGTAAGTCGAAAGTCGAATATTAGCAGAAGCAGTTTGATTAGTTTTGGGATCCGTCCCGTTATCAGTAAACGACACAGTGATCGTTTCGCCCGTGTCAAAGGCAGAAGCCGCAAATCGGCCGGTGTACGACGTCGTCCCACTCTGGTTATTCAAGGTGCTGCATGCGGCAGACAAAGCGTAGGCGGGCGAAAAGCCAGTCGCACCGACAGCTAACAATGCCACGACGAACGAAATGAGCATTTGAACCAGTGAAAGGCGGCTAAAACGCTGGTTGCTGTCGCATTGGTTCGAGCATTTCCACAATCCCGCACCTGTACTCATCGATTAGCCATTTCCCGCCCGAATCTATATGAGTGAATTAGCATAAAAAAATATCGAAAATCCAAATTATTGCTGGATTTGGATATCCGTTTGTCAGCTGAAAAACTTGGCTGATTATACCCGCATAAGATCCGGCTTACGGCATCTGGACGGATGGCCTGAAGCTACTTTTTCGGGGACCAAACTGTCCCGTGCCGACTTAGAGGCAGCGGGCACTCATTGGTGCCTTATTCAAGGTAGTTGTCGGTGGTGGTGCCGCAAGCACTTACTGCCGCGCTAAACGACACTAACGAATGGCACCATTATGCCGCATTGACAGCGCCGTCCTGCTGCAGCCGCTAAGCTATTCACTGCTACTGCAGGTCTTACGTCTTGATAGGATTCGAACTTCCGACCCTGTTATGCGAGAACTAACGCACGGAAGCTGCTTAGCGGAAAACGCCGGTACGCCGTATGGAGAACGACCGATCTGAGCCAGATTGCCGACCGCGCGTTCCCAGGGCACGTTGACAGAGAAACGAACATTAGGGTTCTTGCCGCCGGGGTCGGGACTGGACTCGAATCGGTCATTTTTGGCGGCCGTAAACAAAGGTCGCTACCGCAACAAGTTGGATCGCCGCCGCCAGTATAAAAACGCCAGGTTCGGAGATTGTCCTGACGATGCCGAACACGGCGGGTGCAAGGGCATACGTCGCTTGACTAAGAGCCACGATCAGCGGCACGACTCGTGAAACATCGGCCTTGTCAAATTCCACCTGTGCGATGAGAGGCGGGAGCGACGTAGCGTTGCCAATGCCCAGGCCGAAAAGGAGGACCCCGGCTATCATTGCAGCCGCATGGTCTCCACCTGCCAGCAGAAGCGTGACGGAGCCGATGACCTGGACGCCGTAACTTGCGGAAGCGATAAGACGGCGGTCCGCCGAAACCGGCATAAACCAGCCCATGCCAGTGCGCCCCGCAACTGCAGCAGCGGTTGCGCCACCCATCAGTACGCCCGCGCCTTGCGGACCAAAGAAAGGAACAACGATCGAAAACATATGTGCCAACAGTCCTATCTGCGCAAACAGTCCGGCGGCCATACTCGCTGAGAGCGTTATGAAGCGACGATCGCGCCACAGCAAACCGCGTGCCAGGGATGGAGCCGGCGAAGACGCTGCCATCGTCTGCACTTGGTTTGACTTCGCTCCGTCTGGAGACTGCCTCAAGGCTTCTGGCGATTTGGAAAACACCAGAGCAGACAGGACCGCGACTGTGGCGGTCATGGAAATCCCGACAATCATCGCAGCCTGTGAAAACCCGCTCCAAGCGATGAGAACGACCCACAAGGGCGAAAAAACTACGCCACCCACGCTCGCTCCATTGTATGCCATGGACAGTGCTGCCGGACGTTTGCGGACAAACCATGGAGCGATAATTGCATTCACCGCCGCAGCTCCCATGGCAACCCAACCTGCCCCACTCAGAAGAGCAGCTGCAAAAAGGTGCCAAGGATGGCTGGCCAGTGACCACCCGCCGACACCGATGGCAAGCACAACCGCACCGGCAGACGTTGTCACTGGAACGCCCCAACGCCGATAAAGTCGAGGCAGGTTTGCGACGACGACCGCTCCAATGAGAAAATGCAGCGTGACAGCGGCGGATACGAGCGCGAAGGGCCATCCAGTCCGCTGAACCACCATCTGCAAATAGATGGGCGGTCCGTAAAAACCGACCCCCCAGCCAAACATAGCGACGAGGAAAGTGGCAGCGACCACATGCCAGCCGAAAAATGATGAGGCTTTAGATGTCATGAAAGCGTTCCATTGGTCATTAGCCCTTATCGCAGGCTCAACGACCAGAAGCTTCGGTCATGATCGAAGTGTTCCCGTTGTTTCGCCATGGCGCGATGACGAAGACCCTTAACCGACATCCGAGGCTATGGTCTGGCGTGCCCTCTTCCAAAATTTGAGGCCGACCGACTCAGCCGCCGCTCATACCGCGAACGGGACAAACTCCCGTCGACACGAAGCCCGCTTTCAAGTTGCTCGCGGCGGTTCAGACCGCCTTGGCCGCCCAGAGCGTAAGATGCCTTCTCAGAGCTTGCCTGTTGGCAGCAATTGGGCTCTCTAGGAACTAACCGCTTTGCAGGGGATGTGCTGAGCAAGTCCGCTAGTCGTCATAAGGAGACACCGTTGCAGAGTCTTGAAAATGGACGGTGGCTCAATGAGCCCACAAAAGCAGAAGCTTCGAATACTGAACTTTCCGTAACGACCGACGCCAACACGGACTTTTGGCGAGAGACACACTATGGCTTTGTGCGCGACAGCGGCCACTTCTACGCATTCCAGGCCCAACGCGATTTCACCGCCCAGGTTCGGATCCAGGCACATTTCAACCATCTTTACGACCAAGCTGGCCTCATGGTCAGGCTCGACGAAAGACGATGGGTCAAGACCGGAATCGAGTTCTCGGACGGATATGGCTTGCTCGGCAGTGTGCTGACTAATGGAACCTCCGACTGGGCAACGGGGCGATATGACGGCGACCCATCAGATTTTTGGATCAGGGTGACAGTCCAGAGTGGCGTTATGAGAATACAAGCCTCACACGATGGACAGGCTTGGCCACTGGTCCGCCTCTGTCCATTCCCAGAAGCGGATTATTACCTAGTTGGCCCAATGTGCTGCACTCCAGAGCGTGCAGGTTTGGAGGTGAAATTTAGTGGGTGGCAATTGGGGCGGGCTTTGGGCAAAGAGCTCCACGATCTGACCTAACCACCAGAGCGCTCTATACAGGAGCAGAGCGTCTACTTATGGCGCGAAACCTACGATACTTCGCCGAGAATGATGACCGCTCTCAGGAACGGCAAACGACGGCGCGCAGCTCCCCCCGGGAGGTGAAAGCCACCAGCGGAACTCCACGGAAGTTTAAGCCATTTGCCCGGCGCGCGCCTTCGCTCTTGAGCGGATTCGAACCGACGACCCGTTGTTATCATCGAACTTCGTTGATTTGGACCGCTTTACATAATCGATCAGCGGCGGCTGGCGGAAGCCAGCCACCGAGTTCTACAGCGACGTTCAGTTGACCAGAGCCTGATTTTCGCCGGCGGCTTCGAGACCGTACATGTTCCGGATCAGATCGGCCGCACGCTCTCCGATGACAACGCAAGGCGCCATCGTATTGCCGGTCGTGATCCGCGGCATGATCGAAGAATCCGCGATGCGCAGGCCTTCGATCCCGTGAACCTTGAGCTCGTGATCGACTACCGACATGCTATCGCGCCCCATCTTGGCGGTGCAGGACTGGTGCCAGTAGGTGACAGCAGAACGCCGGATGAAGTCGATCATCCCCGATCTATTGCGTGCACCCGGAGCCGCTTCGCCCGTCGCCAAAGGCTTGAAACCATCGCTGTTCCCAAGCTCGCGGCACAATTCCACTGCGGCCAAGGCGGCAGCCATGTCTTCCGGCTCGCTCAGTGAATTTGGTTCAATCAAGATAGGATCATCGAAATCCGGACCGGAGAGCTGCAGCCGACCACGGCTCTTCGGTTGTGCAAGGCCGTTGAACATCGTCCAGCCATGATCCGCGTTTCGAGACCCGTTTCGATCGGCGACGCAACAGCAAACTCAAGCTGGCACTGGAGAATGTCCGGCTGGGCGAGACGCGAGTCGCTCTTCCAGTAGAGTTTTGCTTCGCAACCGCTACCGCCAACGGCTTCTGGTTTTCGGTACGCCCAGGTGCAGCCGACGGCGAGATGATCCTGATGATTGCGACCGACACCGGGCAGGTGTTGAACGACGGCGATACCGTGTGATCGCAGTTCCTCTTCCGGGCCGATGCCCGATTGCATCAGGACTTTCGGTGTGTTGATTGCTCCGAGCGAAAGAACGGTCTCGCAGCGCGCCATGAACTGGTGTTTCTTGCCTTCGAGAAGCACTTCGACCCCGATCACGCGCTGGCCTTCGAATATCAGGCGCGTAACCAACGCCCCAGTCAACACCGTGAGGTTTGGCTGAGATATAAGCGGGCGCATATAGGACTCGAACACCGTCTCCCGCTTCCCGTCGCGGATCCGAAGTTCAGCGATCGAGGCACCGCCTGCGGACTCCATCATCTCGCCGTTTGGGGTATCGTAGACTGGAATGCCGATCGTGGACGCGGCACTCAACAGAGCTTCAGCAACAGGCTGAGGTGACTGTGGCTGCGCGACATAGGCCGGCCCTCCCGCGCCGCGGCGGGAGGGATCAGGGGCGCCCTGCCAGTTTTCGATCCGCCGGTAGTAACCCAGGATCGACTCATAGCCCCAGGCGTCGTCACCGGCCTCTGAGGCAAAGTGATCCCAGTCCTCTTTATGCCCCCTCGCCCACACCATGACATTGATACTCGAACCGCCGCCGAGCCCCTTGCCCATGCTGAGCGGGAGACGTCGCCCATTCAGGCCAGGTGCCGGCTGTCCAACAAAGCCCCAATCCCGACTTGAGCCGAGATTGAGTGGCCATAGCGCAGGGTTGGTGACAGCTTCATCCACATCATCTCCACCAGCCTCGAGAAGAAGAACGCGTGCGTTTCCATCCTCCGCCAGACGTGCTGCGACAACGGACCCGCTGGATCCTGCGCCGCAAACGATGAAGTCGAAGACATCATCAACCTCCCGCTCGGTATTTGCCCTACGTTCACTTGGATTTTGGTCATGAGTATTCAGCGTCACGTGATTACCTCCGTGAATGGATTGCGCTCAAATTCTTGAATTGCGGAACTATGAGGGCAGCCGTTGAGGCTCAGCCCGAAATCAGCGTCCTCTAAAGGGCGGCCTAGTCCGCCTGTTCTGACCAGGCAGGTACTGCGTATCGTCACCGGGACAGACTGGCCGCCCCGATGACGCTGCACTTCGCATTACTTCTTCGTCGAGACGGCCTTGGCGGCCTGATCGATGGTATCGGCCACGACCTCCGGCTGGGTCATGAACAGGGCGTGACTTGCTGACACTTTGGTGATTTTTGCCTTGATGCGCTCGGCCATATGGATCAGCATCGCCTGATCGAATGCCCTGTCCTCGGTGGCGATGACAGCCCAACTGGGCTTCGAGCGCCAGGCGGCATGTTCGAGCTTCGTGCCGAAGGCCGACATATTGATCGGAACCTGTGCATCCCTCATGAAAGCGACATCCGCATCGCTGACGTCATGCGCAAATCCGGCCTTGAACTTTTCCGGGCTGACATAACCAAAACCATCCTTCGTGGTTTCGATGACGAACTCCGACGCGGGAGCAAAGCCCTCGTATTGCTGAGCCGTCGTTTCGCCGGCATCTGGAGAAAGCGCGGAGACATAGACGAGGCCAGCAACCTTCTGATCGATACCGGCTTCAGTGATGACCGTGCCGCCCCAGGAATGCCCGGCAAGAATGACGGGACCATCCTGACGCTCAAGCGCGCGGCTAGTCGCGGCAACGTCGTCAGCGAGAGATGTCAGCGGGTTCTGAACGATGGTCACGCGATAACCGCGCTTAGTCAGATTATCGTAAACACCCTTCCAGCCGGAGCCGTCCGCAAAGGCGCCATGAACGAGGACGACGTTTCTGACGGACTGATCCTGAGGGATGATGTCGGCGGAGTTTGCCGGCAATGCGGCAGACAGGGAGGCTGCGGCTGCAAGTGCAGCGACGGTGGTCTTGGTTGTCATGACTTTCTCCTCTTTTAAATTGCGATAAGGTTTATCGCGATATCTTTATGCTGTCATGCTTTCTGTTGCGCGTCAAAATAATTATTATCGCGATATTGTTTTTCGTCGTTTCGTTCGTTACATTTGACACGGACAGGAGTTCAGAATGACCACACGCCACAATGATCCGCCGCCCTTGCACGACCAGCTTTGCTACGCGATCTACACGGCCGGCATTGCGATCCAGCGCGCCTACAAGCCCCTCCTCGATGAACTGGGCCTGACATACCCGCAATATCTCGTCCTCAACGTCCTATGGAGCCAGGATGGACAAACGGTCGGCGCCATTGCCCACGCCCTTGCATTGGAATCCAGCACACTGACCCCGCTATTGAAGCGCCTCGAGACGTCCGGTCTTCTGCGTAGGACACGAAACCTGAGCAACGAGCGGCAGGTCGTCATCGCCCTGACCGACGAAGGCCGTGCCTTGCAGCACAAGGCAGGCTGTCTCAGCGACACTCTGCTCGCGGCCTCGACCCAGACGCCAAAAGAACTGGCGGCTCTGAACCGTGATGTCCGCCATCTCCGCAACGCGATCTACTCCCAGATCGGCGGGTGGGACGCACCTGCCTGATCTTACGATAGCTGCAGGGGCTCAGATCGACCCGCGGCACCAACTTACAATCGACCAGCTTGGTCTGCGTTAGTCGCTTCAGCTGATGATGTTGGCGGTTGGCCGCTGCATTGCCGAGTGTTCAAGCGGTCGGAACCGTCCCCCCGTCAATCACATGCTCTGTGCCGGTAATGGACGATGCTCGATCTGATGCAAGGAACGCGATCAGGTCGGCAACTTCCTCCGGCGCTGCTGGTCGTCCCAGCGGTATGCCTCCGAGCGAATTCATGATCACCTGCACCGCGGCGTCGTATTCAATGCCGGCTTCCTCGGCTATGCGCAGGGCTAGACCATTGGCTCCCGGATCGGCGATCCAGCCGGGAGAAACGCGCACCACTCGTATCCCCTTTGGAGACACCTCCTTGGAGATGCTTTTGCTATAGGTGTTGAGAGCCCCCTTGGCCGAGGCGTAGCCGGTCGTCGCCTCCGGTAGTGGCAGACGGTTTTGGATCGAGGTCACATGGATGACGACACCACTTCCCTGAGCGACCATCCCGGGTATTAGAGCGCGATCGAGCCTGACCGCCGGGAAGAAGTTGAGGTCAAACTCCTTTTCCCACTCCTCGTCGGTTAGCGCAGCAAATCCGCCTGAAGGAGCAGAAGATCCGCCCAACACATTCACAAGGATATCGAGCCCACCAAGTTCCTGGTGCACCGCATCGACGACAGCTTGAACCCCTGCCCCGGTGGTCAAGTCGGCTTCGACGAATGCCGCACCGGATAAATCCGCCGGCTGTTTGCGGGCAGTCGTGAGAACATGGGCGCCAAGCTGCTGGAAGAGCGCCACCGTGGCAGCGCCGGCGCCCGAGGTGCCGCCGGTGATCAGGGCTCGACGCCCCTGCAGTGTGAGGAAGGGGGTCATACGGTGATCTCCAGCTCGGCAACCTTGTCGCCCGCGAGGACAAAAAGGAACCGCAGGTCAATCGGGCTACCCGGGAAATCGCCCGCGGCATGGGCCGTGACTTGGGTTTTCGCGCTCTCGGTGACCATGAGGAACGGTTCCACCGTGTAGCTGTATTGCTGAGCTTCATCAGCCATCCAGGCACGGATGGCATCACGACCTTTGTGGGTCAGGCCCTTATCCTTGACGACGCCGTTTTCGGTAAATGTATCAGCGATTGCATTCGGGCTGCCCGTCCGGTCGGCCTCGAAATAGGCTTCGATAGCCTTCGGTAATTTGACAGTCATCCTGGTTCTCCAAGCAAGTTTCCAGTCTCCGCCGACTGAGGCTTTCGGCCCCTTTTGGGTCGATAGGACGTAACTTAATTCAGTCTGATTGACGCGATAAGCGGGACAAAATGGGATGAGACATCACGAAAAGAGGGACAATGACGAGGTCTGTTCTCACCGATCTGGATGCTGTCCTGAGCATCGCTCGTCACGGTTCGTTTCGGGCTGCATCGCTCGAGCTCGGCATGTCTACGACAGCGCTGAGCAACTCTATCGCAAAGCTTGAAAAGAACCTGGGCATTCGGCTGTTCAATCGGACGACGCGAAGCGTCTCGCTCACCGTCGCCGGCACGACATTCGTCGAGCGGATCGGACCGGCAATGACCGATATCCACGATGCCATGCTCGCGGCTCAGTCATTGCAGGAGATCCCGATCGGTACATTGCGGATCAACGCATTTGCCACCGCGGCACGGGAGGTGATGGAGCCGCTGATCCTGCCTTTTCTACAGCGCTATCCGCAGGTACACATCGACCTGGTCACCGAGGGGCGGCTCGTCGACATCGTCGCCGCCGGGTTCGACCTGGGCCTGAGGCCTGCCGATCTGGTGCCGAACGACATGATCGCCGTGCCACTCGGTCGAAAGCGCAGTAATGCCGTGGTTGCTTCGCCGGACTTTCTGCGCACGCACGGCACGCCAATTGTTCCGGCCGACCTGTACAGGTTTCGGTGTATCCGCGCACGCCTTCCCAACAATGCCTTGTTCAGATGGAAATTTGAGAAGGACGGAAACGCTGTCCAGATCGACGTGCAGGGCGCGATGACGCTCGACGAGTCGAGCCTGGTCAGAATAGCGGCTCAGAATGGCATTGGGCTCGGCTACGTTATGGAGGCGGATGTGTGCGAGGACATTGCGGCCGGGCGACTGGTGCGAGTTCTTGAGGACTGGACCCCGCTCTTGGTGCCGCTGGCTCTATATTATCCTGGCAGGAAGAACCCACCGGCTGCCTTTAGTGCTTTCATTCAGGCAGCCCGCGATTTTGCGAATAGTTGAGGCTCTGAGTTTCCACGTCAATGAACTCGAGATGTTCTTAAGCTCTTGACGGAAGCCGAACCTTCGACGCGCAAGTCCAAACCAACCTAAAATTCAAAGGTCCGTAAATTACAGAAGCTTAGTGGGCTGCGCACTGGGTGCGACTGGCGATAACCCGAGATCATAACCGAGAAGCGCTGTCCATTCCCAGAGAATGCGAAACATCCCGCGATCGCGTTGATCGACCTCCTGTTCCGAGACTTTTTGGGAGTAGCCGAAGAGCACCTCGCCAAGACTTTTTACTTGCCGTGCCCGATGGCCAGCGCAAACAGCCTGGCCTGTCGGTAGGCGAACGCACGTCAATTGGCTAGTTTGTAGCCTGTCAAGAATGCGTGCTTCGTCAAGCAACAGCCACGCCGCATGGGACCGCTAGCCATCTCCGGGAACCGTCCATGAGCAACTGTTGACGCTCAAGTGACACCGGCGGGCTGGTTTCAAGGCCTCCAGACCTTTTCCTGCGGGTGAGCTGACGATTTCGATCCTGTTCCGACAACCGGCGAACCTGCAGCTCGTCAATAGTGTTCGCTTCCTCTGGCAGGCCTCAGCGCCATCATCCGGGTAGCATAGGTCGCGGATTTGGCGTCGTCCGTCGACACCACACACTCCCTGTGAACAGCTGTGTGAAATCGAGATAGGTTGCAATCATCGTTGCCAACCCGACCATTGGCCTTTTCCCCCATCTGTGATCTACATGAGGAGGGACGAATGATCTACCGGGACATCACCAAAGCCAGCGAGTTAATGGATGGCTTGGTTATGGTCGAGGTCCAATCGGACGGTACTGCTCGAATTCGATCGGTCAATTTGGAGCCACGGTCAGCCTATCACTCGACGCCGGAGGCCCTCTCACTCGCGGGGAACTGGCTTATGCAAAAGCCAGAGACCTATTCCAGCGTGGTCGTCTTCCTCAGTGAAGGCGCCGTCTGGGATGACAAATGGGGCCAGCTCTCAGATACAGCTCCGTACGAGCTCGCCGCTAAGCCGTTTCGATGACATCACTTCACCTAGCGTGCACTAGTCGTTTCTGGCCCTGACAGGCGCTACGAAAGCCAACTATGAGAGAACGGGATGGACGAACATCAACGTCAGGTAAGTCATCTAATCGCAGCCCATATCGGGGCGGCCGCAGTGGCTGAAGAAGCGCTTTCCGCCCTTGTCAAAATGCTAGGGAGAAATGCGCTGCCCATTTTGGATGAAATAGAGGCTAGCCTATCAAAACGCTATGAGAGATCAGGGGTGCTTGCTGAACTCGAGATGATGCACGTTGTCGTATCGAAGCCTGTGTTTTCGGAAATCGGCCGGCTCATCGCAGCAGCTCGCGCTTCCGTTTGACATTTCGACAGTATTGAGCCCTAAGCCCCCCGTGCACAAGTCGTCAAACTCAAGCCAAGTGTCATCGCATGAACGAGATAAGGCGGACCTATCCTTGAGGGGAGGCGGTCGTATGAATCGCGGATCTAAGATAGCGGGCCGCGAGCAGATTTCCTCTCTCGTGGGCCAATGAGAGAGCTGCATCGCAGTAAGCTCGAAATGGCTCCGAATCATCGACAATCAAAGACGCTTTTTTCTCGAAGACTATTCCGCAAAAGAACGATGCCAGACCTTGTTCATTCCTTAAACAGCACCCAGCAAGAACTACGTTTCGGTGCATTCCATCCGGACAAGTAGAGTACTCGAGACAGCATCGTTCTCCCGTTTTAATGGCCTGATAGAAACCTTCAGCGATGCAGGGCTGGTCCCGCTCCGTCATATGGCCGATCAGCGCCTCCACGCCCACCCCAGCCGCTAAGTCTTCCACCTCCATCCCGTGCAGGTCTGCAAACAAGCTGTCTCCATGAAACAGGTTGCCTGCAACGAACCATGTGAAAAAGCCGATCTCCGGGATTACGAGCCTGACAGTTTCGCGCGGGGGTGGATGTTTCGGCGCATCCTGCAAGAGCTTCCGACTCAGACCGATATTTTCCCGAACATCAGACAAAAGACCGGCTATTTCTGACGTAAGAACCTTTGTTCGCTCCATTTGCTCCAATTCCACGCCCTCCCCAACGTCCATTGTAAAACTCGACTATATATCGTAACTTAATATAACCAGCAGGTATTGAACATCGCTTTTCGTCAATTGTGATGAGCGGCATCTTCTGACACATGATCGTGGGAGGACTGTTCGATGGACGAACCTATGAAGTTCGATGCTGATAAGGCGGCAGAATTCCTCGCCCTACTCGCAAATCCCAGCCGCCTCAAAGTCATGGGTCTCATTACGAAGGCAGAATGGGGCGTCAACGACCTGGCGAGTGAGGTCGGACTCAGCCAGTCTGCATTGTCACAACATCTTGCAAAATTCAGAAGCGCCAGGTTGGTTCAGGTGCGAAGAGATGCTCAGAATATTTATTATTACTGCTCTTCGCAGGACATCATGAAGGTTCTCGCAACCCTCGACGAAATCAGCAAAAATTCCGTGAACAGCAAGTCAGTCGCCTAGCTTCGATCGCGCCTCGGTATATATTGCCGAGACGTCCGCTCGCCACCGTTGCGCGGTCCAGCAGTCGACAATGACAGAGGCTATATGACGGACATTATAGAGATTTCGACCAACAATGATGAGTTTGTTCCCATCTGTGCGATCGGCGCCTCGGCGGGCGGCGTTGCTGCGCTGCAGACGTTCTTCAGGCTGATCGCGCCAGACCTTGGGCTAGCTTATGTCGTCATCCTCCATTTATCACCCGACGAGCCGAGCTCACTGCGAGAGATCCTTTCCGTTTGTACCCGCATGCCAGTCTACCAGATTGACGACACTCCGACCCTGGTGGCAAATTGTGTTTACGTCATCCCACCGGACCGCGAACTCGTCATCGAGGGTGACAGTATCGCAGCGCGACCGTTCACCGAGCCCCGGGGAAAGCGGGCGCCAATCGATATGTTCTTTCGGTCCGTGGCTGTCGCAAGAGGCGACGGCGTCGCGATTGTTCTGACAGGAGCCGGGACCGACGGTTCACTTGGCGTCGCAGCAGTGAAAGAAGCCGGCGGCGTCATCATGGTGCAGGATCCCAGCGAAGCCAGCTTCCCGTCGATGCCGCAAAATGCCATCGCGACAGGAGCTGCGGATTTTGTCGCACCGATCGCACGCTTGGTTGAGCACCTCAGCGAGGTTGCCGGCAGCAAAGAAGCAGTGCGTTCGCTTGACGCTAGAGGCTCCGCGCACGATCTCCGTCGCATTGTGACTTTGCTACGCTCGCGAGTTGGACACGATTTTTCTGCGTATAAACGCGCGACTGTGATGCGCCGAGTGGTAAGACGGATGCAGGTGAGCCGGAGTAAGACGCTCGCAGAATATTCCGACTACCTGATCGCCACACCTGATGAAGCAAAGAACCTTTTTTCGGATCTGCTGATATCAGTGACGATGTTTTTCCGGGATGAACATGCTTTCGAGGCGCTGGCGCGCCAAGTGATACGCCCACTGGTGAGCGGATACGATACTGCAAACGAGGACGGCATACGCGTGTGGGTCGTGGGCTGCGCGACTGGCGAAGAGGCCTACAGCGTTGCTATCCAGTTGCATGAGGAAATGGCGCGGCAAAATGTGAGTATACCGCTTCAGATATTTGCTACAGACTTGGATGAGGCGGCCTTGGTTATTGCCCGGGAAGGACGCTATCCGCGAGCGATTGAAGCAGACGTTTCGCAGGAGCGGCTCACGCAATATTTCGTCGACGAGGGTACGCATTTTCGCGTGCGAAAAGAGCTCCGTGAAACTGTCCTTTTTGCCAAGCACAGCATACTCAAAGAGCCACCTTTCATGCGGCTCGATTTGATTACCTGCCGTAACTTGCTGATTTACCTGGAACGCGGTCTGCAAGCCCAAATCTGCTCGCTGTTCAGCTATGGACTGCGAACCGGGCGATATCTGTTTCTCGGCTCCGCGGAAACAGTCGATGTGGCAGCCGATCTCTTCACGCCAATCGATCGACAGGCGCGGATCTATAGTGCCCGAGCGAACGGCACCCAAATGCTACCCATTCTTCCGCAGTTCGCGGTATCAGAACAGCTTGCGAACTTTCCACGCCCAGTTCCGCTGATAAGCGACCGTGGAGTTTTGCCTGCGGCTCTCCATGTCGCGTCTCTTGAACAGCACGCCCCCGCCAGCGCGCTGGTGGATGACAGCGAGAACATCTTGCATCTTTCGGCTACCGCCGGCCGCTTCCTTCTCCATTCCGCGGGTCCCGTCTCGCGATCGCTGTCAGCAGTGGTCCGACCTGAATTGCGGCTAGACCTCGGCATCGCGTTATCGCGTGCGCTGGAAAGCGGCGAGCCATCGATGACATTTCCGACGGTTGTTGCCTTTGATCACGGTAAACGGCGGGTCGCGTTACAAGTGACACCCGTGACGAACGAAGCTCACAAAGCTTCCCAAGCACTCGTGTTTTTCCTGGACGGCGGTATCGTCCTCGAAACCGATGAGGCTGATCAGACTTCTGACCCCCGGCCGGATGAAGTGCGTCGCATCTACGCGGAGCTCAAAGCGTCGCAAGAAGCCTTGATGATGAGCCGTCAGGGACATGAGGCACTTGTCCAGGAACTCCGTGCGGCCAACGAAGAGCTACAGTCGATGAACGAGGAGTACCGCTCCACGGCGGAGGAGCTTGAAACATCCAAGGAAGAGCTACAGTCCATCAACGAGGAACTGCATACGGTTAATGCCGAGCTCAAAAACAAGCTCGATAGCATTTCTGCTGCTCATAGCGACCTTCAAAACCTCTCGTCTGCGACTGAAATCGGGACCCTCTTCCTCGACGCGGATCTCAGGATCAAGATGTTCACAGCACCAATCGCCGAGCTATTCAATATCACCAGGCACGACATTGGTCGTGCGATTACCGACTTCACGCACTATCTCGATTATGACGATATCGATGCCGATTCTCGCAGAGTATTGAAGAACCTCGTGCCGATCGAGCGTGAGGTCACCAGCCGGCGAGGCAAGGAATTCGCGATGCGGCTTCGTCCCTACAGAACCGTCGAGGATCGGATTGATGGCACGGTCGTGACCTTTGTCGACGTTTCGGACCGAGCGCGTGCTGAGGCCGCGCTGCGAGAGAGTGAGGATCGTTTCCGCCAATTCGGGGAGGCATCACAAGATATCCTCTGGATCCGAGACGCAGAGACACTGCAGTGGTCATACCTTACGCCAGCATTCGAAGATATTTTTGGACTGGATCGCGAGGCGGCGCTGCGCGGGGACAATATGCTTGGTTGGCTTGAGTTGATCGTGATGGACGATCGAGAGATTGCTGCGGAAAACCTGCGACGCGTGCGAAACGGGGAACGAGTGACATCCGACTATCGTGTAAAGCGGCCTAAAGACGGCAATATCCGGTGGATCCGCAACACCGATTTTCCCATCAAAGACAGCAACGGCAAAATCGTCCACATAGGCGGTATCGCGCAGGATATCACAGCGATCAAGAGCGCCGAAGAAGCGCTCACAAATGTTCAGTTGCGCCAACGCGCCTTCTTGGAAGGCATACCGCAACTTGTCTGGCGAGCTACAAATGGGGGCCATGTATCGTGGTCTGGTCCGCAGTGGGTCAACTACACGGGACAGACAGAAGTTGAAAGCCATGAGATGGGGTGGTTGGAAGTCGTTCACCCTGACGACCGTAACGCAGCTCAAAATGCGTGGGCTAACGCGAACCAGACAAGCGGCTTTGAGGTCGAATATCGTATTCGAGAAGGTCGAACAGACGCGTATCGGTGGTTCCATACGCGCGCCACTCCGGTTCGTGATGACAACGGCGTGATTTTAGAATGGCTCGGCACATCAACCGATATTGAAGACCTCAAAGGTCTGCAAACACGACAAGCAATGCTGGTCGAAGAATTGCAATCGCGCAGCGGAAACGTGATATTAGAGGTCCAGCATATAACCGATGTCATCATCAAGGAGAGCAGCAGCTTAGAAGAGTTTCGCAATCGTTTCTCGGAGCGGCTCAAAATGTGGCACAATCAGTGATAAACCCTCATCTGAGACCAAACGATCGTGTTTTTTGGCGTGAAGCGCGGATATGGGGAATCGAGCTCAAAGCCCCTGCGATGTTTGTTGCGCTGACAAATAAAACGGCCTTCCCCCGGTAGTTCATCAATGCATTGTCTTAATAGCTGAATTGTCCGGCGAAATGGGGGGAACTCAAAGTAGCAAATATCTCACCGGGAACACAATGCGTCCATGGCTCAGAGGATATCTTAGAATGGGTTGTCGTTTGCTGTAAGGTGAACCAGTACGGCGGCCCTTACTTCTATGTCAGCCACACCACACTGCTTGGCGATCTCTTGAATCGCCAAATCAACATCAGCGACTATCGGGTCTTTTAGGGATTCGAGGATCGTCGGTCGGAACGGTCCGAAAGTGACGAGTTCGGACGAGCGATTAATGCCAGTCACAATCTCGATTTCAGCAAATGAGCCTTCAAATTTAGATTGAACAATCTTCATGAACCGACCTCCAGCTCGAGACGTTGAGAATATATCTCCCTCGCGAGCGAGACAAGTTGATCCCGTGGCGGCCTTGAAAGCATGCGAACGTCCATTCTGATCATGAAGCCCATCATCGCTGACCCGGCTGGCTTATTCGGATCAGTGACGTGAAGCTGGTTCATTCCATCTCAAGCCAGGGTTTCTCAGTAAATCGCCGCTCGCGAAGGCTCTTTCGGCCGGTTGAAACGGTCCTCCTTTATCCCTGATGTCGCCTATCGCGAGTCCTTGACCCACTTTTTCATTTTGCTGTGATCCACACGAACTCAACAAAGATGTTTATTGTCGACGACTTATACCGGATTGGTTGGACGATGCGAAATGGAAAAATGGAGCAAGCCCTGCCGAAACTCAACAGCGCATAGCTTGGAAACTCATGGTCTCCGGAGAAACGTACAGCGCACAATCGGGATCGGCTTTGAACGGGTGCGCCACATGAAGACCGGGAAGCAAAAACCACATACCCTGATCTTCATCACGTGTAGGCAACACTACAACTTGCAAGATAATAACAGATGGTGTGATCGATCGATCCGAGACCCAGGATACCCCGGTGATCCCTTCGGCACGTCAAGGCCGCCTTGATGTTCGGGACCTGTGTCGCGGAAACCATCTTGGCCAGCGTTCATGTGCGAGCGCAACTACAGGCCGGACATATGGACGCAAGCGATCAGATCAAATTATCTCGAAATATCTTGCGGGTCGGGGGCCGTCCACATAGGGGATCTGAACCATCGACCCGGCTACAAATACTCGTAGATTCCGTTCCCTCAACAAACCCTAGCCATCGGCTTCGTTGATCCCGCTTCAACGGCGTTATGGCCTTGCAGCAAGACTGTCGAACGTCGCTATCGCCGCACCTTCGGCTAGAACCGTTCGATCAGTTCATCCAGAAAAGCCCGAACAGCGGGGTTGGAGCGACGGTTCTCTGGCCAGACTGCGGTAACGTTGTGCCGCTCCACGGCGAAATCGGACAGAACCGGGATCAACTGACCGCGACTGACCCAAGGCGTGGCCATGAAGTTCGCGCACATACCAATGCCTCCGCCCGCGGCGATCGTCTCTATAACGGCCTCACTGGCATCGACGATCACGCCCGACGACGGCACGATCTCGATGTCCCGATGTTCAATCCGGAAGGGCCAGCGAAACAGCTGGCCCGTGCCCTGGTAGCGCAGATTGACCGTTTCATGCCCACCCAGTTCATCAGGATGCATCGGGGTGCCGTGCGTGGCGAGATAACCGGGCGACGCGTAACAGCAAAGACGATGTGGCGAGAGCCGACGCGACAGAAGGCGCGAGTCGGCGAGGTCGCCGATCCGGACTGCCAGATCAATGCCTTCTTCGATGAGGTCCACCATATGGTCACTCAGTCGCAGGTCGATCGTCACCTTGGGGTGGCGGTTGCGAAACTGCGGAAGCACACGTGCGATCACGTGAAGGCCGATGGGCAACGAGGATGCAATCCTCAATGTGCCAGCGGGTTCGGCACGGGCGGTCTTTGCGACCTGCTCGATCTCCTCGGCATCGCGCAGCAGCCGCAGTGCGCGCTGATGGATGTCGCGCCCCTCGGCCGTGAGGGTCAGCGAGCGTGTCGTGCGCGTGAACAGAGATACACCGAGATGGGCCTCCAGCCGCTGGATGCTTTTGCTTATCGCCGATGGCGAAACGGACAGCGCGCGCGCTGCCGCCGTGTAGCTGCCGAGAGAGCCAGCACGAGCGAATGCAATCAGTCCGGTCAGCCGTTCAAAACCCATTTGTTCCTTCATGGCACTATTAAAGCGAACGGAGGCGCAATTATCAATCTCATCGTCTGGTCATATGTCCTGTTGGCGAACACAACGTTAGAGAGAGAGGTTATTATGGCTGAGATGATGAAGGTTGTTCAATTGCACGAATTCGGCGGCCCGGAGGTGTTGAAGTATGAAGATGCGCCGCGGCCCATCGCATCAGGTGGCGATGTGCTTGTCCGCGTGCATGCAGCGAGCATCAACCCGCCGGACCTCTACCTGCGTGATGGCTATCGGGCGCTACCACCCGAATGGCAGCCTGATCCGGCATTTCCAATCATCCCGGGCACCGATGTGTCAGGTATTGTGGCGGCGATCGGTGATGACGTTTCGGGGTTCAGCGTCGGCGACGAGGTCTATGCGATGGTCCGCTTCCCGGAGGATTTAATGAAGGGCAGCGGCGCCTATGCCGAATATGTCTGCGTTCCCGCATCGGAACTGGCACAAAAGCCTGAAAGCATCGATCACGCCCAGACAGCTGGCGCACCCATGTCGTTGCTGACGGCCTGGCAGTTTCTGGTCGCTCCCGGCCATGGCGCGGTGAACCCGTTCCAGTCTTTCCCCCATATGCCTGTCCCGCTCGGAGGCAAGACGGTTCTGGTCAATGGCGCAGGGGGTGGTGTGGGCCACCTGGCGGTTCAGGTGGCAAAGTGGAAGGGCGCGCGCGTGATCGCTGTCGCCTCCGGCAAGCACGAGGCGCTTCTGCGCGACCTCGGCGCGGATGACTTCATCGACTACACCAGGGTGGCAGCTGAAGCGGTGGTGCAGAATGTCGACCTTGTGCTTGACGCTGTCGGCGGTCCGGACATGGAGCGCTTCCTGAAGTCGATCAAGCCGGGCGGAGCGCTCTTTCTGGCCAACCCACTTGGCTTCTCAGGTCACGATGAGGCGGCCAGGCGCGGCGTTACGGTGTCATCGACACAGGTTCGCTCGAACGGCACCCAACTGGCAGAGGCTGGCCGTTTGCTTGGCAACGGGACTTTTCGCGTCGTCATCGATAGCACCTTTCTGTTGGCCGAGGCTTCGGCTGCCCATGAACGCGCCGCCCGAGGTGGAATCCAGGGCAAGGTAGTCCTCATCACTGGCTGATCACACGGAGCCCCCGCCAGAAAGAGCTCAGTGGTCGGGGGCTAACTCCAGATGGAATTCATCATGCTCATCGTAACCGGATATATGCACGTCGACCCTGCTGATCTTGAAAATTTTATTGCAGATCTCAAGGTGCTTGCGGTTGCCACCCGCCAGCGTGCCGGAAACATCGTTTATGACGTGGCGGTGGCTGATCAGCAAGCTGGACAATTGCTGATACTGGAACGTTGGTTCGATCAGCACGCACTCGGTACCCATCTTGATGCGCTTGAAACGAAGGCGTTCGTCAGCCGATGGCAGGGCCGTATGCGGGGTGACATCCGAAAATATGACGCCGTGAATGAACGGGACCTCTTAGACAGCAAGGCTTTATTCGTGACGCAGATCTCGTAGACCTTTTTATGCGCGGGTTCCAGAACAAGTGACTAAGGAAGCCGGGGCATTCGAACGGCTTCGAACCGCCCGCCAAGTGACTGCTCCAATCGCGATGTCACTCCCTGACTGTCCGCAGAAACGAAAAAGCCTGCCGCGGGAGGAGGTGCGGCAGGCTTTCCAAAATAACCGAACAGCGACTGGGAGGAGGAATGCCGCTGTTCCAACAGACGTCCCTTGGGAGGAGGAGTGGGCCGCCTGAATTCGGAGCTCTGCGGGAGGAGGTGCATCGCCTCGATAAAAACAATCATATCCATTCTCGCCGCACATTAAATAGACTTTGCTGCAGTACAGCTATGAGAAAAATGCAAAGCCGTTTCTGACGAAAGAAAATCTCCAGCTCAGCGCTTCGTCGGAGGCCAGACACAGAAACGCCCGCGTCATCAGCGGGCGTAGTGTCACTCAGGATACGCGGGAAAAGCCGCTTAGCGAGCGACCGACTGGCGGGCGACGCTGTGGATGTCAGCGCGATTAATACCGAGGTCCTGCAGTTCGCGCGAGCTCATGCGGCCGAGTTCGGTAACCGTCTGACGATACTTGCGCCAGTTATTGAAAGAGCGTGCTACGTTCATGATGATCCCCTTTCGTGAGGTCTCTTGACGCCAGCAACCTTGCTTCGGTTCCAACGTCGTTTCGATGGTTGGAACATAGGCTCTTGGACGCTCGTCGATAAGACACAAGGTCTCAGGTCGGCCATGCGCTCAAGGCATGGGTCCAATCAGAGATGAGCTGAAGGGGGCTGTCAGGCCCGGAACCGGTCGAAGGCAGTGAGGCGTTTGATTGGAGGATCGGCGTCTGGATAGCGGTAGATTTCGGCTCTGAGATAGCGGAGTTCGTCATCGAGCGCTTCTTCTCCAATCTCGATCCACCAGGATTTGGGACGGCCGTCGCTTCCGTCGGACCAGCGATAGCCTCGCGCTTTCAAGTGGTCCTTCATGTCGAAGGGGCTGTTCTCCGCAAAGATCCGGACACGCGAAGTTTGGCTTGCTTCATAGAGCTCTGCGAAAGCGGTGGAAGCCAATCCGTCCTTTTCTCGAGCCAGGACCTCCAGAAGTGCAAAGCAATCGTCGACCGCGCGATGACCCTCATGAAAATAGCCCGCCTGCCCGATCAGGTAGCCGAGCTTGGTGCCTTCATAGCCGCGCGACGACCAGTCTATCTCGGAGTTTGAGCAAGCCCAGGCCTTGCCGGAAAACAGGTGAGAAAACGCCTCGCAGAATGGCCGGTCGAAACCGGCATTGTGGGCGATAAGAATATCAGCAGGTTCAATCAGCGCCTCTAGCGCCGCCATGTCGATCGTTTGCCCGGCGACCATGTCGTCCGTTATCCCGGTGAGCTTGGTGATTTCGGGAGGAATGGAATCGCTTGGCTGCTGAAGTCCACCATAGATCCCGGTGACGTCACCGATGTTTCCTTTGGCATCGAAGGTGAAAGCGATCACGCCAATCTCGATGATCTCATGCTTGCGAGCATTGAGGCCCGTGGTCTCAGTGTCGACAATGATGCCCCTGAGGGGGTAGGCTGACCGGGCGAATGGCGCGATTGCGCGCGGCACGAGTTTCGTGAGAATCCGATATCGACCGGTCTCCGACAGATATCGGACCATGTCCTCTTCACTTATGGGGATGGCATACTTGTCGGTTTCCGCAGATTTGGCGGTGCTACGCGTGACCACATGGTCGCGCCGAGCCTGCTCCGAAAACAAGTCAAACTGTTCTGCCATTCCTGTTGTCAAACCCCCGCCGCCGATCTTCCACCTTCAAAACACGGCACTATCGGCAGATCAACCTTGTTGGCGGAGATGCGATTTTAGCGAACCCGGCGAGCAGGGTTTACAATCGCGAAGTTTCACGCAGTGGCAGCTCTTGGTCGATGGGCAGCAGCGTCCAAAACAAGAAAGGGCATACAAGCTGTAGCGGGAAGCGCGAAAGCCGTTCGCCTCCCGCAAGACCGGTTAAAAGGGTTGCCGCAGGAGGTTAAGCACCGCGCCGGCAACGCCGGAAACCGGGACCGACAGCCCCCGGCGCGCGGGTCTGCTCTGAAAGCAATCGGGCGTTAGGCGCGTTAGGTGAGAACTCGTTGATGGGAATTTAACGATCGTGCAATCCGCCTCAGATACGGAGAGCCTCCACGACAACCTTGAACGCAGGGGAGTTCTGTCGCCGGCTTGGATAGTACAGGTAGTATCCCGAAAACAACGGCGTCCAGTCATCCAGAACTTGCACCAGTTCTCCCGACGCGCGCTGTGCTTCAACGAGAGCCTCAGGGACATATGCGATGCCATAGTCGTTCACGGCCGCATCGATCATTGCGTACGAGGTGTTGAACGTCAGTTGTCCATCGACGCGGACCCGAAGCTCTCGCCCGTCCTTTTCGAATTCCCATGCGTAAAGACCACCCGCACTTGACTGCCGGTGGTTGATGCAGTTGTGACCGACGAGTTCCTGGGGTGTCATCGGGAGGGGGCGAGACGCGAAATATCCGGGTGACCCAACAGCGACCAGACGCCAGTCGGGGCCGATCCGCACTGCTATCATGTCTTTATCCAGGCTTTCGCCAAGCCGCACGCCAGCGTCGAACTTTTCCTCAACGATATTGTTGAGGCCGTTGTCGCTGATCAATTCGACCTTGATGTCGGGGTAGTCCCTGAGAACCGACCGCAGTTTTGGCCAGACGAAACGTTCCAGAGCGAAGTCGGAGAGCGTTATCCGGACCGAGCCGGACGGCTTGTCTCGAATTGCCATCAATTCGTCGATCTCGGTTTCGAGTTCTTGAATGCGGGGAGCCAGAGAGCGGATCAGCCTCTCGCCTGCCTCCGTCGGAACGACGTTACGGGTGGTGCGCGTCAGAAGGCGCAGTCCCATCCGGGCCTCGAGCTTCTTGATCGTATGACTGATCGTTGATTGTGACGTACCGAGTTTCGCGGCCGCCTTCGTGAAGCTCCGCTCCTCCGCCACTGCCAGAAACCAGAGCATATCATTGAGATCTTCCCGCTTCATAGTTCCCTCCAGGCGTCATTGATTGATGTCATCAATCGATAAGTCCAAGCGAATTGCAATGGCTAATCCTCAGAGTCCCCCCGCCATATATTGCCGCCATGACACAGCACGCTCTCAAACGATCTAACTTCAATCATGGTGATATTGAGCTTGCGGCGGCGATAACGCCAACGTCCCCCATGCCGATTGCGGCGTGGGGCGCAGTCACCTCGATGGCCCTGTGCGTGTCGGTCCTGATCGCATCGGAGTTCATGCCCGTCAGTCTTCTCTCCCCAATTGCGACGGAACTGGGTGTCACCGAAGGCCGCGCCGGCCAGGCGATCTCGGTGTCCGGAGTTTTTGCGGTCCTCACCAGTATTTTCGTGGCTGGGCTGACTCGTCGATTTGACAGGCGGCTGGTTCTTGCGTCGTTCTCATTAATCCTGGTGATCTCGGGAACGATCGTCTCGTTTGCCCCGAACTATCTCGTGCTGATGATCGGACGCGGCCTTCTTGGCATAGCCATCGGGGGCTTCTGGTCGATGTCGACGTCGATCGTTATGCGGCTGGTTCCGGAGAACGCTGTGCCGAAGGGTCTTGCGATGTTGAACACCGGCAACGCCGTCGCAACGACGATCGCGGCGCCACTCGGAAGCATGCTCGGGAGTTACTTCGGATGGCGCGGCGCGTTCTTTGCTGTCGTTCCGCTGGCACTCCTGGCGCTCATCTGGCAGTGGATCAGCCTGCCGTCACTGCCTCCGCATCGTAATGAGAGCTCGTCGAACGTCTTCCGGCTGCTTCTCCGCCCGCCGGTGGCGATCGGCATGGCATCGATCATGCTGCTCTTCATGGGCCAGTTCGCTTTGTTCACATACCTCCGCCCCTTCCTGGAAACAGTGACGTCGGTTTCCATATCGACCCTCTCTCTTCTTCTTCTGCTGATGGGTCTGGCGGGAGTCGCAGGGACTACGATCGTCAGCCATCTGCTGCAAAAGCGGTTGTTCGTCATTCTCGCCGCGATCCCCCTGATCATGGCCATCATTGCATTGGGGCTGATTGCATTCGGATCGTCCTCGACATTCACCGCTGTTCTTCTGATCGGCTGGGGTCTGTTCAGCACCGCTGCTCCAGTCGGCTGGGGAACCTGGCTCAGCCGAACCATGCCCGACGACGCGGAGGCAGGCGGCGGGCTGCAGGTGGCGACCATCCAGCTCGCAATCACCTTTGGCGCTTCTGTCGGCGGCGCCCTGTTCGACGGCTCCGGCTGGCGGAGCACCTTCCTGTTCGCCGCGGTGCTGCTGGTCGGCTCATTCATTTTCGCCATCGCCGCCTGGCGGTCCACACGCCGATGAAACGCGGCGGCAACTCTCGCCAGCTCAATTTCCGTCGCACCACCACTCAAGGAGACATGCAGATGACCGACCAAAATCAGGACGACACACAGACCTCGACGGCCGGTATCGACCGCCGACATCTTCTCAGGATGACAGGTGCCGGCGTTGCGGCCCTTGGGGCGATGTCCATTTTCAACATCACAAATGCAGAGGCTCAAGACATGTCCAATGGCGCGTCAAATTTCTACACCAGTGACCGGGTGACCCTGCAGAAGGTCACGTTCAAGACCCAGTACCAGACGAATGTCGCCGGCAATCTCTATCTTCCCAAAGATCTGGATCGTGCGACGAAGAACCCGGCAATCATAGTCGGTCATCCGATGGGTGCGGTGAAAGAGCAGAGCGCTAATCTCTACGCCACCAAAATGGCGGAACAGGGCTTTGTCGCGATATCCATCGATCTGCCGTTCTGGGGCGAAAGCGAAGGGCAATCGCGTAACCTGGTTTCCCCGGAAGTCTATTCCGAGGCGTTCAGCGCCGGTGTCGATTTCCTTGGTTCAAATGCTTTCGTTGACCGCGCCAACATCGGTGCAATCGGTGTCTGCGGCAGTGGCAGCTTCGTCGTCAGCGCGGCCAAGATCGACCCACGTATCAAGGCGGTTGCAACCGTCAGCATGTACGATATGGGCTCGGCCTTCCGTGATGCACTCAACCACTCCCAGAGCGTCGAGCAGCGCAAGGCGTTCATCGCCGCAGCAGCGGAACAGCGCTGGGCAGAAGCAGATGGTGCCCCTGTCCAATATGTCGGCGGCACCACTCTGGAACTGACAGCCGATACAGACCCAGTACAGCGCGAGTTCTTCGACTTCTACCGGACGCCGCGCGGCGAGTTCACCCCGGCTGGTGCAACGAAGCAGACGACCACCAAGCCGACGATGAGCAGCGTGGTCAAGTTCGCAAACTTCTATCCGTTCAACGACATCGAAACGATCTCGCCGCGGCCGATGCTGTTTATCTCCGGCGACCAGGCGCATTCGAAGGAATTTAGTGAGGACGCCTACAAGCGTGCTTCCGAGCCGAAAGAATTGGTCTGGGTGAAGGGCGCCGGTCACGTCGATCTCTACGACCGTGTCGATCTGATCCCATTCGACAAGCTGAAAGGCTTCTTTGATCAACACCTCGCTTGACCGGTAAGCGGAATGGGGCTGCGGGCAATGCTCGTGGCCTCAGTCCTTCCTTCTGTCTTTGCCAGCTCGAGAATTGCGTACGCAGTGCGAGGCAGAGAGTGCGGCAGCCGCTAATCGATCGGTATAAGGGATGAACACTATGAAGATCTTTCGCTGGTCCGGCTTAATGGCCTTACCCTTCCTGATCGTTCTGGCAGGCTATTTCGTGTTCGAAACCGAGCTATCGCCAACGACAGCACTCGCGGCTTCCAACTCGGTGACATTCCCGCCTCTCGATCAGCTCGAGCATTACACGACGGTTCGGCGGGGGATCACCCGCGAGCACATGCTGACAAGCCCTGAGGCGCTGGCGGCGCTCAAGGCCGGGCAGCCTGTTCCCACCGGCACGCATATGGTACTTGTCGACTTTCAGAGCGATGTTCTGACGCGGTATCTCGTCGGACAGAAAATCGGTGATGACGCCGATCAGTGGGAATACCAGTGGTTCTGGCCCGATCAGACCGTCAAAGCGGACGAGAATGTCGCTCGCTGTTATTCCTGCCACCGGTCAAAGCAATCCGAACAGTTCATGTTTACGTTTGATGGAGCGATCTCCGATGACGATGCGCTTTGATGTCATCGGGGTGCTGCCATGCTCCGGCTAACGACCGACCGACTTCTTATTCCCGCCAGCATGGCCGCTTTGCTGACGCTGGCGCTCGCCTATTGGTGGCTCGACAACGGCCCGCATGAGATTTTTGGGACGGCCATGTTCGGACTTTTGGCATGGCACCTCTACACCAACAGGCGTTGGTTCCTGAAACTTCGTATCGGGCGTTATGACGCCCGCCGCTGGGCAGTCGCGGTGGTACATTTCTGGCTTGTGATCAACATGGCGATGCTGTTCGTGACCAGCGTGCTGATATCCCGCTCGGTGCTGAGCTTCATCCAGTTCACGGACAATATCAGCGTCATCGAACTCCACTGGTTCTCGGCCCACTGGGTGGCGATGATCATCGCCGTTCATGTCGGCAGCCATTGGACGCGCGTGATGGCGGCGACCGGGACAATATTCAATCTAACTCACTCGCGGATCAGGACCGGCATGTTCAGACTTGTTGCGGTGATCTTCGTAGCTCTTGGCGCCTGGAGTTTCGCTGTCCTCGGCGTCGCAACGAAGCTGATGTTCGGTTACAGCATTGAGTTCTGGGATTTTACCGCCTCCGTAGCTCCGTTTTTCGCGCACTGGACTGCGGTCGTCGCAGGTGTCGCGGTGCTTTCACACTACGCATTGGCTGGTTTGAGGTCAGCCGGAAAGCTTCGTTCTCAGTTGCAGAATGGTGGAACATGAAACGTCTAGCAGAAACATCGATAATAGCAGCTTTGTTTACCCTAACGCTTGGAGGAGCCGCCTTGGCGCAGGACCGCATCTCAATTTCATCCAACTGGGGCAACGTCACGGCCGAGCTGACCGACAACGCGGCTGCTCGCGCACTTGCCGACATGCTGCCGTTGACGATCGAGATGGACGATCATCTGCGCCAGGAAAAGACGGGCAACCTGCCGGCGGCACTGCCGGCCGCTTCGCGACAGCGCGAATTCTCTGCTGGAACGCTTGGTCTCTGGAGTTCCGGCGATTTCGTCATCTACTACCGTGATGGACGCGTTCCTCAGCCGGGTATCGTCATTCTTGGTGAAGTCCAAGGAGATGTCTCGGTTTTTGACCGTCCCGGCAAGGTCACCGTCAAAATCGAACGTGAGTAGATGCGTTTTCGGACAACTGAACGCCTTGAACGGATTCGAACCAGTGGCACGCTCAACAAATGAACTAAGCCTCTGAAAAGATGGCATAACGCCGATTTATAGAACTTGAGGGAGTGCGCCCAGGCTGGAAGCCGTGCGGTGGGACTTGAGATAGGTTGCATCAATCATGACGGTCTGGTGTTCTGCAGCTTCAGGCACCGCCAGGCCGTCCATCATCTGGATAGAAATGCCCTTGTCGCTCCAGCGTTTCCAGCGGTTATACAGCGTTTTCGCCGGGCCATATTCCTTCGGCGCATTGCACCACCGGAGCCCGTTGCGATTGACGAAAATGATGCCGATCAGCACACGCCGATCATCTACACGCTCGCGGCCATGGCTCTTGGGGAAATCGGGCTGAAGACGAGCCATTTCTCGTTATTCTGCCAGAACAAATTACTCATCAGTCAGGCTCCTATCCGCCAGTCAGAATCATAGCCGTCAATTCAAATCAATGGGTCCTGACCCTAGGCGTCAGGCGCCAACTTTCTTCAGGAGCGTCGATATGAGATCGGAAACCTCACGCTGCCTGAGAATACGGGTGTCGCGATCGGTGTCTTCTCCCAATTCGAATTTCGCCACCGCGACAGCACCATCCTTGGTGAAGCCTTCGGTCCGCTCGTCATCAACGAAGTGCTGAGCCAACAAAGTCAGACTCTCGGCGATAACCTCCTTGTGTTCACCACCAAGCGCTTTCACGAATTCGTCTGCGGCCGCATCGACGCTACCATCATAATGCTCGATGCAGTAGACGAGGTCGTGGGCGTCTTTTCGCTCGGCTCGCTGGTTGAAGGCATAAGCTTTCAGGCAAACGAACGCCACCAGGTCAGCATAGTGGAGGTCGACCGTTGCAACGCCGTCGTCCCCGAGAAGCTCGGCCGAGATCTTTCGCGTTTTATGATGATCGAAGACAATTGCCGAATGCGGGATATTCATGGCCGATACGCTGCCTTCCGTGGGCAACTCAACGACCTTGCCGCCTGACTTGTCAGGATCATCGGCGAGGAGTTCGATTGCAACCTTCGTACCACCCGTGCTGATCTCCCAGCGCCAAGAGACAGACTGCCCCTTCATGTTTGTGCCGCGCGTTAATCCGAGTTTTTTGAAATTGTCTTCAAGGCTATGGTAAGCCTCCGTTTCGTTGAGCATCTGAAGCTGGATGACGACGTCGACATCGCCCGTTCCTGCGTGTGCCGGAATTTCGGGAGGCTTCCTCTCGATAAGATAGCGAGGCGTCAAACCACCCACCAGGAAGATGGAGTCACGCCATGGCCCCAACCCTCGAAGAAGCGTGACCAGGACCCGTTCGCAGTTCTCAGTGACCTGATTGCTGTATCCCTCGGCGGTCGACGGTTTCGTCATCTCAGACTCCTAAAACTTCTCTTCTAAGGTGTTCGGCCATATCCCTTGATCGCCCCTCGCCTCGCAGGAGGTCCAGATAGACCTGCAGGGGGCTCGCAAGCCAAAGTCCTGCCCGCTTCTCTTTGAAAAGAAACTGAGTTCGGGAGGGCGTCTCGATCACGTCGAGATTTGCACCTTCCGTCACAGCTCGGACATCAAGATGCTCCAGAACGATGTCTGTCTTTTCACCAGGCGCCATACGGCAAGCGATGCGATTGATAGATGATAGGTAGGGCGAATATTCTTGTGCAGCCCTGTCTTGGGTAAGCACATACTCGGCGCCAAGAGCCTCGCATTCAGCTTCCAGTTTGTTTGCGATAGTGTCGGCACCTTTACCAGGAACGTAGAAGCGCCGGCGTTTGTACCGCGGCCCCTCTTCCACATGGCGAGCCCAGCTGTCGAGTAATGAGGTGGTGTCCGACAGGCGCCGTTCTTTATTTGGGCCATGGCCGCGAGCAGACACCCATTCCAGGCGCTCCAGCGCGCTAAGTGTTTCTGAAGCGGTTCCGAACGATACCTTCGCCCGCTCTGCCAGGTCGCTGACGCCGAACCAGTCTCCGTGATCCAGAACCAGGGCATGCAAGATCTGGGAGCGCTTCCCTGTAAACAGGGATCCAATCTTTCGTTCCCCAGACTTTGGGACGGGGCGCTCGATGTCGAGGTAGGCGCCTGGTGCTGGCACAAATAGGCTTCCGCCGTCATCGAAGTATCCAACCCCCTCCTCTCGAAGCAGTTGGCGAGCGCCAACCGATATGGAGCTTGCTGCGAGAACGGGCACGACAGTCTCAACGCGCTTTGCTTCGGCGTCTTTCTTGGCTGCGAGGAGGCGCCATATCGCCTCGCGGACATCACGAGGATATACGACGGACTTGCACTCGACGATCAAGACGATGCCTTTGCCGGCTACATCGGCCTCCACTGCAGCGTCTAGGTATAGGTGACGGCCGAAACCGGGCTCGGCTTCAACATGGGAAACCGTGACATGCGGCAGCCCTTCAAGCGTTTCAACAAGCGCATTGATCGCCTTTGTCGCACGGTCCCGCTCGCTTAACTCCATGCTTTACCTTTTTCACTGCAGAGTGAAAATTCATTAAACCATCCAATATTCGATGTCACGCCAATTTTCACTGCCCAGTGAAAAGACGTTTTATACAAGCGAATTTTGCCATTCCCGCTCTTCGCCTTGATGGGAACCGAACCGTCCAGCCACGCGATTTCAATGTCGTAGATTGCAAATGACTCATGTTAACAGTAGTTTTCAGCATCACTGTCGCATGAAGGTTCGGCAACCAGATCCCTCAGCACCGCGCCAAACCGCACTCCCCATCTCTCCGATGCCTGCCCCGATCGTTTGAACAAAAAATGCCCGCTTCCGAACTAATCAACTGACAAGTCCTCCATAACACGTATCTTCACAGAAACGGCTGGCGAACTGATTGCTGGGCCGCTATTCGCGGGAGATCAGCATGAGAACAAGGGGCGACGCAGTTGTTGAACTGCAACAGGCCTACGCAGAGCGGCAGAGTGCTATCAGGCTGCACGGCCTGACAGTCGATGAGGCTTTCATTCGAGGTATCCGGGACCTGGGATATAGAAGCAACCTTCATGCGTTCGCCGAACTCATCGATAATTCAGTGCAGGCTTACGCCGAGCGGATCGATATTGTCTTTGGATACGACGAAGACAACTCAATGAAGAAACCTAATCGTATCGCCGTTGTCGATGACGGGCATGGAATGCCATCCAACATGCTCCGCCTTGCAATGATGTGGGGCGGCACCCATCGCGAAGGCAATCGTGATGGGCTTGGACGATACGGCTACGGACTTCCTTGTGCCACGGTCAGCATCGGCCGACGCTTCAAGATTATATCCAAGTTGGAACGCGGGCCTGCTTTGGAAGTCGTGCTCGATCTGGATGACCTGGACAAAGGGACCTATCGATCCACAGACGGTCAGATCGTCATGCCAGACGCCAAGCCGGCCGAAATCCCCGATTTTCTTCTTTCGCATCTCGGTCAGTGCTATCCTGACGGCTGGAATTCGGGGACGATCATCCTCATGGAAAAGCTTGACCGGGTGGAATGGACCACGGCGCTTGGGATGCGCACAAATCTGCTCCGGCATTTGGGTGTCACCTATCACAAGATGGCCAATCTCGCAGGTCTGTATGTCGACGGAATGCAGATGCAGCCAGTCGATCCACTATTTCTCACGCCAACCGCAAAATATTTTGCATTGGACGAAGATCGCGCCGTTGCCCTTGAACCTGTTGACGTTACCGTTCGCAACCCGATTACCGATCGGGAAGGTATCGTGACGTTGCGTTACGCGTGGCTGCCTCCGAGTTTTGGTGGCGTCGATAAGAGCCGCGACGCGGTAGGCCTTAATGCGAATGCGCGCTTTCCATTCCTGAAAGACTATCACGGCCTGATTTTTAGCCGAAATGGCCGGCTGATCGACGTCCAGAGCAGAGCCCCCTGGACAGTCTTTATCAACAACGACCGCTATATTCGCGTCGAGATCGAGTTCTCGGCCAGTCTCGATGAGCTTTTTGGTGTCACCACATCCAAGCAGCAAGTTTCGGTCTCGCCAGATGTGTGGGACGCGCTGCGGCAGGCCGGCATCCATAAGGCGATCGAGCAGCTTCGAGCGAAAGTACGGCAGGCCAAGCTGAAAAGGTCACCGTTGTCTCGATCGGCAATCGCAGATCCACCTTTAACAACGGTAGAAAAGCAGTCATTGGATGCCGCAGCCGCTGTGAAGCGCCGCGATTTATCAAACCCACCCCCGCTTTTTATGATGAAAGGAGAGCATCAATTGAGGGGAAACAAGAACCACCCTCTTTTCGACGGATCGGCCGGCGCGGCAGCGTGTGGCGAGGCACTGCAAAAACTTGTCGATATGATTGGCAGTCGCACTGGTTGTGGTGGCGCAGAAGGACAAGATCACTATGGTGATCTGCTCGCCACCTGGCACCGATGGGTACAGTCAGGGACGCCGCGTTAAACTGAGCATAAGCCTTGGCCATAGAAGCATGAGTGACCAGACAAGCGACAAACCACCTTTCGCAGAGATTCAGGGCCGCGGGCGCCTACGGCCGTTTTCCCCTTTCTTGGGGCCGGAAGAAAAAGAACAACTGCATGCACTGCTCAATTTCGCCGATGGTCCTCCATCAAGTTTCGCGGAAGCACTGCGCGATCTAGCGCGGCAATACGTTGACGATGGCGTCAGCCAGAAGTTGCGGACAATTTGTCTCTTGGTCGCTGATCTCTTCGAGCAAGGCTGGCGCGTCTCCATAGACGAAGGCGAAATCCAATTTGAGCCGCCGGGTATAGCTCGATCGGGCACGCAGACCGTCGAAGACGTCAAGTCACGTGTGCGGCTGGCTCTCCAGTTGGCACGGCAGCGCCAGCTTGGGGAAGACTCCGTCAAGTCGTTTATACAACGCATGGAGCGGCCGTCGCGTCGCCTATCAGGGCAGAAAACTTCAATTCTCGATCTGATTGATGACGGAAACGGCCTTGCTGATGCGCTTGCGTCAATCGAAGCATGCAACCCAGAAGATCGGGACCGCGCGCTGGGCGAAATCATCAAGCCTGTCGTAGAGATTTGCGAAGCAGGGCGTCGCTGCGCTCAAACCGGTCTCAATCTTATCGATATTTGGAGATATTTTCGACATACATGGGCGCACGAGTATCGTCCTATACCAGGACGGCAGTTGCTGGTGCTTATCCGCAATGCCGCTCGACCGAAACATCCCGTCATCGGGATAGCAATGCTTGCCAGTCCGGTCATGCGTGTCAACGTTCGAGATCGCTGGATAGGCTGGCTGCGGGACGAAACGAAGCATAGACTGGATAACGGGCTCATAGATCCCAATTCGCTCTCGAAATCTCTCCTCAGCCAGCTTGAGGCATCGATAGCAGCTATTCGCTCAGACGATCTCGTCGGATGTAACGAAATCAGCGAACCGAGCGAGGCCACTGTTTTACGCCTGGAACAACGGGCCGCTGGCGCCGCCTACGCGCGCGAAATGCAGTTGCGGGCCCATTTCGACGCTCGGCAGGAGTCGGGCGAGCCGGTGTCACCGCTCAGAGGCGCTGTTAGGAGCGACGCGGCCGACATAGACTGGCTCGCGGCGTCGGAGGATCTCCTTTTCGTGCGAAAACGCGCCGAGGTTCTTGCCCAACTCCTGTTTGCGAGGCTGATGTTCCACGCTGCGAATCTGTCCAGCCAGCCCGCCTTGGCACTGGAACAACTCCTGGCAGGCCGAAGCGGTCAACGCGCAATCGATATCGTGCTAACGGAATGCCGCAAAGCCGGGCTATCGAGCCGGATAGCAGACGTCAGTGTCTGTGGTGCGGTTGCTCCTTATAATGAACTGCTTGGTGGAAAGCTGGTCGCCCTACTCCTTGCCTCCAAGGAGGTTCGTGACGCCTATCATCATCGTTACAATAACCAAGTCAGCGTCATTGCCTCCCAAATGGCAGGACGCCCGATCTCCAAACCTGCAGACCTTCGTATCCTAACGACAACGAGCCTGTACGGCATTGGCTCGAGTCAATACAATCGGCTTTGTGTTAAGGCGAAAGACCACCCAGCTCTCCTGACTGATCTCGAATGGAAGCCAATCGGCAGCAGTTTGACCGGTGGGTATGGTACGCTTCACTTAGGCTCCGACACCGCCCAGGCGCTCCGATCGATAGCCCAATCCAGGCATTTTTCCAGGCGCGTCAATAATCGCTTTGGTGAAGGCACGAGCCCCAGGCTGCGTCAGATCCGCGAAGGGCTGAACGCACTCGGCCTGGACAGCGATACGATTCTTCATCATGCAACACCGCGTTTGTTCTATGCGTGCGAACTAGGTACTGGGGCCCGAGATGCGCTACTCGGCCTCTCGCAGGCCGAGGTTTACAGCGAAACCGTGTCGGCGATAGGTGAGGCCTGGCGCCGTAGGTGGCTCGAGGCGCGCAGCCTCAGACCAGAGACACTTGAAAAACTCCGTTTTCTCGGCCCTGCCACGGTACAGGCAAGCCTTCGTACTGGCGAAGCAAACGACCTGTTCGATCGCTAAATTTATGATGGGCTAATCCACTGAACGAAATCCTGACGCCGCTCCCGCACGCTTTTGAGCGCCGACTTCAGCGGCGATGGGCTTGCTCCTATATTGATGACGATAGTATCCATTGCTCTCGTGAGAGGGATCATGATCCACCGTGCAGCGTGAAGTTTGGCCGTCTCCTCCCGGCCCAATAACAGATCATCCCGATCTCGGTCCGAGGCCATCCCCTGGTTAAATTTGTAATCCCATAGTTGGTCGAGCCCGTAGTTAATCGAGGTCCAAGCCTCCAGACCCCTGCAGGAATCGTACTGTACAAAGCGGAGTTCATCTCGATGTGTAGGAAAATGTTGCCGAACGTCTCGGGTCGTCCCATCCCACACACGCCCGCCGGAATTGACATAGTGGCTCGCAGGCGCACATAGGCCGTCCTCGGACGCCGCCCTCGCCATGCTTGGAGGAATACAGGCAAGCATGTCGACGGGGTAATTTCCAAGCGACAGCGCTTCAGCCGCAAGGCCGTGCAACATGTTTGGACGGCTGGACAAGTCACCCTCAACGACAATGACGCGTCCGCCGACCGCATCTTGGTTCGGCACAACATCCCAGTCTTCCAAGCCCAGCGCGGCCGCCATGTCGCCGGCAAAAATCGCCACGTTCGACTTCATACGCATGCTTTTGATCAGACGGCGCGGCTGAACGCCGCCTTTCGCGATGCCGCTGGTCCAATCGGCAATGTCGTCCCGCACAAACTGGTCAACGCCATCGGATACTGTAAGTCGCTCAGTACCAAAAACCATCTTTAGGATCGTGATTTCGTCCTGTGGCCAATCCTGCGCTTCGTCAACGAAAATAAGGTCCCAGTCGAATTCAGTGGGATTTTTCTGCAGCAGTGACGCGATGTCGTCTTCGTCAATCGTTCCTGTTTCCAGGTACTGCAACGTTGTCTGCTTGTGACGGTCAAAGTCTTCGAGAAACCCGTCAAAGTCCGAAATTACGCCCAGTGATAGCATCAGCTTGCCAAAAAAACCGTGTCCCGTTTCAACGGCAATACCGCCATTTTCAACGCTTCTGGGAACACCAAGCAGCGCCATGGTTCTTCTCAAGTCGGCAACAAGAGCCTTGTTAAACGTCAATAGCAGCGATCGTTGCTGGCGCGAGTCAAACGACCGGTACGCCATCTGCAAAAGATGGACAGTCTTGCCCACCCCGCCGCGTCCGCGCAGGATGATCTGGCGTCGACCCAAATCGTCCATCCAGTCATCGGGCACGGCCTTTTTCGCAATCAAATCCATTCGGCGTCGGTCCAGGGGGGTCGGCTCGACGACATCAAAAACGCCGAACTTTCCTCCCAGTAGAGCCTGAAACGCATCGTCCGCCCCGAAGGAGAGCGTCACGCGATTGCCATTGCGATGGGGACGGGAAATCTGTCCAAGGATATTCAGCAATCTCTCAAAGCTCGCATCGTTCGCCAAGCAGTTATGGGGACGCTCCGGCAAATCCCGTTCGCGCAATCCCGTGAACAGAATGAGATCCTGGACATGGATCCGGTCCAAGCCCTGGCGCGCAAGATATTTCTTGAACTCGAACATCTGAGCGCGATTTTTCTCAGTCACGCATTCCCATTTTCCTGTTCCATTGCGCATATATCGCACCGACGCGACCTTGCCATCAAAATGAACGCCGCCCGCATCATGCGACTTGACTTCAATCAGAAGTCCAAAATTCTTGACCCAGCCCTGCCGCGGGACGAAGGGGTCACCATCCCTTGGAAAGAACTTGTATTCGACCGCGAACTCTCTCGGCTCATGAAAATGGCCAATCACTACCAGATCGAGATCTTCGACACTCTGGCCATACATTTTGAAGCCGACAAAGATCTTGACGTTGTCGCGTCTGCTCTGCGCAAGATCGGGCCAGACATTCAAAAGTAACCGTCTTATATGCACGGCGGCTTCATATTCCTGCCCGTCCAGAACGCCGACAATTTCAATCACAGACTGCCCTCCAACTGTGCCTTGATCCTTCGAGTGGCGTCGGAAATGTTTACCCTAACAAGCAATTCATTCACGACCGCAACGCTGATAGCTTCGAAGTCGAATTGGAGTTTGGCGATTGCCGGATCCGCTGGGTGTCCGTCGGTCAGTGCCCCGGACAATGCGACCACATGCTGTTGTCCGGTATCTGTGGCAATAAGAATTGGAATCTCGACCAAGCCGTGTCCGGGAATTTCGATTTTTTCGAAAAGCTTGACGTCATATCCGCCTATACGTTTGAGGTCATCTCCGAGCACATTTGTGGAGTTGCGGATCCGCGTTGGATCGAACGGCTTAACAACGCCGTGGACGAGATACAGAAGAAGCTCTCGCCCGACGTGGCGATCCAAAAATCGGTGCTCAAATTTGTTTTTAAAGCTGCGCAGGCATCGATAGCAGGACGCATCACATCCGTCCGGGCAGTCCTGCAACAGTTCGAGGGCACTTTTAAACAGCTCTGTCCCGCGATCTGCTAAATGCGTTGCAAAGCCCGCCCCGCCCGGAAGTGTGTCGTAAAGAAAAATCTCCGCTTCAAGGCCGCTTCTCCCGCCCGGCGTCAGCGCCGGGCGATATTCCGCCATCAATTCCCCAGGCTCGATCTCCAACATATTGCAGGCGGCCTTTGCCAAGGCCTCGCTGACGGTCCGCAGAGCAACATCGGTCTCAAAGCGGCCCGGCCTTAATCTCAATGGAGCGTTGACCCTCAAAGAGAACAAAGCGATGTCGGTTATAAAATCGGTTCCCAACACCAGATGCTGAGCCGTTCGCGTGCCGTTGCAGATCGGCTCCTTGTCATCGGGGAATGGCTTAGGATGCGGCTGGTTCAGTGATCCCGTCGCCTCGACATTGCTCTCGATACGGCCGCAAAGCGTGCAGTAAACGTAGCCCTCATGCTTTGGGCCGGTATTGGAAACGAGAAGGAAATTTCGTTCCGGCATAACCCTTACCCGGTCGCTAACAGTACGCCAGCGTAGGTCATCGGGAGGTGTCGGCATTCTGAGCTTGGCGCGGGTAGCGTATGCAGTTTCAGGCATGTCGTCCGGAGACGTTACTTCTTCAGCGTCCCTCGGATGTGCAAAGCCCGGGGGGCGGAGCCAATAACGAGCGGGTCCGAATGTCTCTTCTGATTCGCACGCTATACAGTTAAGCTTTGATCCAAGCTTCAAACCGCTGTCGAGAGCGCGAGTGTCGGCGAAGGAGCATTCCGAGCATTCGAGAAATAGCCGCCGATTGTGCCAGGCGTCGTGACGATCCTGCTGCATCGGGGAGTAAATGGCGCCTGACGTATAGCACTTGCCGGAAATCCAAACTTGTTTGCCCGGTGCATACTGCGACAAGGCAACGGGAAGTCCTTGCGACGGCGCGAATTTCATGATCGGCCGAAACGAAGTCGATCGCGTTGTGTCAAAAACGTTAAACGTCGCTACGTCGGTCGGGAACGCATATCGGGGCAACACGCCCTTGTAGAGGAGCCGGTCCAACAGTTTTCCGTCAGGTGCCAAACGAGGAAGTTCCTCGCCTTCTTCAAGTTGCACCTCGACGTTCTCTTCCTCGCCGCCGCCGTCGGCAGGGTTGGACACGATTTGCTCTGTGCTGGACGCAATTGCTAACGCGTTGTCAATCTCTCTCAGGCAGTCATCGGCCATGCCGAGAAGTAGCGCATCCCGGGCATCCAGCGAAAGCTCGGCCGGAATCCAGGCACCGGCCCGTGACTGTAGCATGCCCGTGTTGGCAGACAGCCAGTTGCCAAAATCCATCCGGTTCAAAGCACCAGAGCCGGACTGGAAAGCCTGTACCGTTCCCAAAACTGAGAAAAGGTCCGGGTCAGCATTCGGAGCGAAGGTAGCAACCCGATCCTGTAGATAGCACTGAAGTATAAAGGCGCGAATGTGCCGCTTCACGATATCGGGGTTGTTCAGCGTAAGCTTCGGGTCGACAACACGACCCGCGATCATCGCCTTCGGATCGGTGAAATAATGTTCGTCGTGGCTGTCGGCACTACCGAACGCGATAACAGTCGCCACGGCATTCCCTCGGCGGCCGGCGCGGCCAGCGCGCTGCTGATAGTTAGCCCGGCCTGGCGGCATATTACGCAGCGCAACCCCGGAAAGCGCTCCGATATCAATCCCGACTTCCATGGTGGTCGTGCTTGACAACACGTCGATCGCCGTCACCTTCTTAGGCCGATCAATCCAGGTGAGTTCAACGTCTTGGAAAAGGAGTTCATTCTCCTCGGCCTTTGAGAACACGTCTTCGCTTTGCGGCGCGTTCAATTGCGCGGTATGTTCTGCGGCGATCAAAGCCATTGGTGGCGAAGTCGGGTCATTGAGAACAGTGACGACGGGCGTTCGATAATAGCCTTTGCGCGCCACGAAAACCGGGTCATTCACAGGGTCCAACGGCTTGATCTCAGTCGATCCACAGTCAAGACATTGGCGACGTTGGGGAACCGGGCGGTGAACGGAGCGGCAGGCTTCACAGCGAACCCAATTGCCCTCCAGTTCGAGGGCCATATTCCTGCCGAGCAACCGTCTGTAACCGTTGTCGATGTCTTCCGTAAACATCGCCCGCAGTGCCGGCTCCCATGATTTGTTGAAAATCTTGTTGCTATTGGTATCACCGATCAGACGCTTCATTAGGGTGAACGTCGCTTTTCGGCTGCGAACTGTTGTTCCCCTGCCCTCCCGCTTGTACCATCCTGTCGGCATCCGGCTTAGCCAGAAGCCTTCTCTCTTCCAGTAGCGCAGCCAAGCCCGCCCCAGTGCAATCTTGTCTTCGTTCGTCTCGGCCAGACCAGGTATACTGGCAAGGGCGATAATGTCTCTCTGCTTTCGGGCGGTCTCGCACAAGGACGCAAGTGCCAGTGCCTCCAGACCCAGATGCGGATCCCTCACCGTCTTTACAATGTCGTCCAGCAGACCGCTTGGAGGCGTTTCGTGGAAGAAGTCGGATTGCAACCTGAACAATTGCATCTCGTCTTTAAGGGCGCCATTTCCGATCGCATCATCGATGACGGTCTCGGCAAAAGTTTCCCCACTTCGCATTTCAGGGCGAAGCCGGATGCCTAGTTCGCGTGAACTAATCATAACTGCAAGGTATAGATCCTCGAGGCTCAGATTGGGGCGCAGCATTTCGGACTGCTGCAGCCGTCTAAAGCCCCACACAATAAGCGAGCGCAGCGCATCACGCACGGAGTACATCTGCAGATTGGGCGCCAAACGGGCAGCGACCTGCCTGGAATCCGAGAAAACCAGAACCTTTCGGCCTCGCAACGGCGCAAACGCGGACGCCTCTTGCGACCCCGGTGGTTGCACCTGAATCTGCCGCGAGACCAAGGCTTGAAAAGGTTGATCGCCCTTGGTCTGATGATCCTGCACAGAGGTCCGGCCGTAGCTGGCGGTTTTGTCGCACACCGCACAAGGGATAAATTGACCTCGTGCCTCGTCGCGGACGTCAGCGTCTCCATTCTCATCGGTCGCGGGCGTTGTCCGATCTCGACGAATGTATACGGTGCGCATTCTGGATCCAAGAACATCCGGATCCAACTGGCCGGTCAACAGATCGTAATTGGCAACCTCTGCCGAAGCTTCATAACGAGGCATTTCCAGCAAGAGGTCGAGATCGAGGAGTTCCCGGGTCTCCCCACCCTGCATCTTAAGCCGCTGTCCCGGCTCCGCCCATAAGGAGCGTGGAGTATCGACATTGTTGGTGTGCGCACGCACATGGGCAGCACCGCAGTTTCGACATGTGAAAAACTGTAGAACGCGTGCACCGCAATTGCATTGATCGCGCGGCTGGCCGAACATCTTTCCGCAAACACCGGAGCGCTCGCGTTCGTGCACCTCGCTGCACTCCGCATCCATGCAAACCCACAATCCTGGCAGCCCGCGGTAGAAGTTGTGGACGCGACATGGTAACAGCCCTGCGGCTTGCGCGCTCTCGCGTGCGACGCTCCCAAGCGCCAATAATGCTGTCAGCGACTGATCGGCCTTCCCTGCATCAACCGGAAACAATGTATGGCCCAGATCGGCGAGCGGCTGTGCCGCTTCCATAGTTGTATTGATCAACAACCCGATTGGCGGAAAGCTTTCCAGCGCATCGAAAAGGTCACGCTCCAGGTCGCCCGTCTGTTTTATTTTGCGGTAGAACAGGAATGGTGCAACCGCCTCCTGCCGCTTCAGTGGATCCGGGTCATAAAACTTTTCGAGGTCAAGCGAAGCAAGTACAGTCTGGTCGGAAAGCGTGCCCGGTCCCTCGTCAGGCCTGGTCTTCAACTGTCCGGTGACAACTTCAAAGAGGTCGGCCGGAACGCCGGCGAGGGCTGCACCAAACAGACCGGCCTCCTTTTCGTCGCTAAAACTGGCCGTCGCACAAATAACCTGAAAACGCTCGGGAGGGATACCAAGCCGATCACGCAGCCGGCGCAACAGCAAGGCAACCTCTGCCCCTGCTGCACCCCGATATAAGTGGGCCTCATCCAGAACCACAATAATCTTTTCTTCCGGATTTTCTGCAAGCCAGGCTTTCGTATCGTCGAAAATGGAACGTTCAATCGGACGCATCAGCATGTATTCGAGCATCGAATAGTTGGTGACGAGGAGGTCCGGGCAACCGCCCTGCACTTCATGTCGCGTAATCAATTCCGAGTCATCTGGAAGCGTGTTCGTACGCAGGAATTCTCGCGTTTTGCGATCGATCCAGTCGTCACCCTTGTCTCCAAACCAACTGGCAAGATCGGGCTTGGCGGGCCACTTTCCACGGTTCTTCAATTGTGCTTTGAGCTTCAGTGCCTGCTCGTGGTTGTCTCCATCTAGGTCGTTTGCCTGCCGCTCAATCTCGACGAAAAACTGTTCAAAGGAGACCAACTTACGCTGATCTTTTGCTTTGCTTCGTACGCCGGCGTAGGGCGTGCGGCTTGTGTAGCGCGCGAACGTAATCGGGCGGCCGCAGAGATTGTCGAAGATCTCTTTAAGACGAGGGTCCCCGAAAATTGCCCGCATTCTGCCCAACTGATCGTTGACCAGAGCGTTCATCGGATAAAGCAGAAGAGCGCGCATGGCGCGTCGGTTCTTGAAGTCGTGCGGACGTTCGGATGCTTCCCGCGCAAGCTTGCCAAGGATCGGCATGAGAAACGACTCTGTTTTACCCGAGCCGGTACCTGTCATGATCAGCAGGTTTTTATCGTCGATCAAGGCGTGCTGGATCGCATCTGCTTGATGTGTATAGGCCGGATCGTGGAGAAGATTAGGCATGTCGCCGTTCGGTCGGGACAACGCGTTATACACCGCCAGCGCCGCGGCCGGAATACCGGTTATCTCTGCAAAACGCTTGCCGGTTTTATAGCGCCGTGTCGATTCAAGGTATGGGATCTGATGAGTTACCCCTACCCGATTAAGGAGCCGTCGCCGATGCTCGATGAGGTGAGCATTGCCGATATGATAGGTCGCTTCGATGTAATCCTTCAGCGAGCCGTGAAGGGAATCGATTGTCTCTTGGATAGTTTTGCTCATGATTTCACCGATCAATGGTGGCAGGCGACAGGAAGAGGTAGGATTTCAGGAATTGTTCTGCCGAGGGTACTTGACCCACTGCAATGTCGAAGGACAGGAGGCATCCTCGGGGCTCAACCTGTTGGCCGGCGAACGCTAAGGACCGCTTCGCCCAATCTGGCAACGGGAAATGGAAATCGAAGGAACCGAAGTCATGGTTCTGGATAAGTCGGTACGTGACATTGCTTCCAGCGAGCGCCTTCAACGCCATCGCCAGCCTCCATGCGATGTCGCAGGCCCGGCGGCGGTCGTTTGAGTCCGGAAATTCGAGAAGCTTACAGACCTCCCCGCCTGAAACTTCGCCATATCCCCATCGGTCGGCGCCGTAGGGTTGCGGCCGGCGGACGATAAAGCGGCCGGTCTGGCGTTTCAGCGGCTCCCAGCGAGACCTGTAGCCGCGGTGTTCCGACAAATGGTCGAAGATCCGCGCGCCGTCGAGTGTTCCGGACGGACCCAGTTCTGACAACTGGCGATCAGCGCGATCAACCAAATCTTTTGCCGGGATGACTTTCGGAAAACGCAGCCAGACCTCGCTGTAAATCTCTCGCAACCCCAATGATAGCAACAGGTTCCGAAGATCCTCGTTGTCTTTAGGATAGAGACGCCGCGTAACACCCTCAAGTCGTACACGATCTCGAACTTCCGCCGGCAGTGGCGTCTGCTCGTCCGAAGAAAGGCCGATTATCTGCGCGACATTGCCAAGGTGCATTACAAAGGAAGGTGGCGCGGCAAAAACCCACGTTCCCCGGATCAATTCGTCAATGGCGGCGACATCGTTTATTTCGAGAAGGTCGCCAATCGAGATAAGGTCATCAATGACGACCTCCACTTTCTCTGAAAACTCGTGCGCATCATCCACCAGACCACGATGACAATCGACCATTGCTCTGACAAGTGTTTTCGGAGAGCACGGGCAGACAGTCCCAGCCAATCTCCGCAACGCGGCTGCGAGATAACTCCGCCCCACCGATCCGCCGTCGGAAACGCCGAGGAACCGGTGCGTCGTGGTCAACACTTCCGCGCTTGAGATACTGGTTATCACGAAGCTTCCCTCGATGAGTTCTGTTGCACCATGGGAACCTCCGCATCACATACGAAGCGTGCCGCTCTCAAGATCGGTCGACCGCCCTTTCCAAGCGACCTTGCGAAGTCAAAAGCCTGCGTATCCGCTTTCGTACCACCATTCATGCATATCGCCATCGCTGCACGGGCAGTGGCGATGTCTGATACACCATACCGATTTGCCATCTCGGCAAACCGATCGATGGAGGCTCCCTCGTCGAGACCGCGCAGTTCGGCAAGGACGCGGCTGAGCAAAACGGCGAACGATTTGTTTGCTTCCGTCTTCATCGCCAGCATTTTCAAATCGTGCGTGCTCTTGCGCGATAGCTCGTAAACCCGCTCGGCCTCAACCCATCTCTCGCCACAAAGGACTTTAAAAAAATGCTGTTCCAGACGTTGAACGACCCGTTCTCGCCGAAAGTTTGCCAAGGGTCCGGCGAGAGCCGCGGATCGCCATCGCACTAAATGGGCCTGGGTCCGTTCGAGTGCATCGTGTCCACCCGGAAAACACCTTTGGTCTGGTTCGGGTGCAAGCTCGGATAAATCGACTATATGCGGCATGCTGATTGCAAGCGTTTCCTTTACCTCGGCGTATTCAAGAAGGAACATGCCGCCCGGTCCGGGAGGCTCGAACCCTTCCTGGAGTGCCTCCAAGCTCAGGACGGAGGGCATGCACGGCACCGTGAATGGATGAAAGGACGCCTTCACGGGACGCTTCCCCTGATGCTCGTCGATCAGCCGCACCTGCGTTGTTTTTCCGTCCGTATGCCAGACAAATCGAACGGGCCTCACATCTCGGTGGAGCGGGATATTGTAGGTGCCAAGCTCTTCGCTATCGATCAGCAAGCTTGCGCTTGTTGCGGAAAGGATTGCCCAGGGCGCTGACCAGTTCCGCAGCACATGTGAACATTGGCGGCGCCAGACGCCCTCATCGCAGGGAAGACTGGCCTCCATAATCAGTTCGCTCGCTATGACGGTGCCCCCAGCATCGAAAAGCTGGACCGAAACTTTGAAGCTGTACCCTTTTGGTCCCGCTACGGTGACAACAAGCCGCTCTTCGAAAAAGTCGTCCAAAGTGGGTTCGCTTGGAGAGACCGTTGGCACCATGCCCTTAAATTCCGTCGTGCCCGGGGTCCAGCCACTCGGAGAAGCGATAGTGACTTCGATTGTTGCAGTGGTGGCGGCGAACCCGCCGTCATCCCTTGCGACATGTGCATCTACACGCAGGCGATGGACACCAGCGTGCATATCCGGGAGAGAAAAGAATGCAGAGCATCCTGCAGCTACATCCGGCAGATTAAACCTCGCCCCAGCGTTCACGGACACGCATAGATCCTGGATATCGTGGTCGGCACCAATACCAAACGTCGGCAGTTCTCCTTCGAGCCACTCCGCGCGGCTTTGTCCATCCCACCGACGTGCTGGTAGCCCTGCCGGCCAAATGGAAATCGTGCGTGTGACTAGGAGGCCCGCTGCCTTAAAGATTTTGTACTCTTGGTTTTCTATCTGGGCCGGAAGATCGACCTGCTGTGCACAGCAGTTCATGCATTGGAGACGTGCTGTCGAACTGAAAGGGAGAACGTCAATGGGTGTTTGCGATACAATGATGTAACGTTTGCCAGGGTGAAGCTTCTTGGTTACGACCTCCGAGGCTCTACCGTCCGTACCTGTTTCGAACAACCAGGTTGGGCCTGGGGTTATGCAGGCATCCGATGCCATTAAACGGTCGATTGTTGCGTGCCGCTTTTCGAAGCGGACGAGTGGCAAATTTGGGTTCGGCCACGACGTCAAGACGCGTCGCGGTCCTTCTGACAAAAGCCAGCCGGCGGGTCGTAAACCATCGGCGCCCTCGATCTTGCAACGCGTTGTTTTAACAAACCGCTCGAAATCACCAGAAATTTCCGCGAGCGGCCGATAGGATGGAAGTTGCGCCATCACAAGCCATTCGTTTCCTTCTGCGCGTACAAGTGCAAGCGATGGCTTGAGTGAGAGAGGCCTTTCCGATGATGCAGTACCAAGCTCAAGATTGATATTGTCGATCGCAGCGCGCGGCCATCGACCGTAACCGCCGACACCTTTGATGCGTGCGCGTTCGACGACACGACGCGCGTCTCCGAGCCACGCCTTGGCGCTTTGCCCGGTTTCAAGATCCTGAACTATCCGATCGAGCGTCGGTGGAAAAATCGTTTCGCTCGCTGATGACGCCGATCCGCCCAAAAGGCCGATCGCAATACGTCCAACCATCTCTTCCTGTTGCAAAAAGTTGCGAAACCTCGAGCTTCCCTCTCTTCGTTCGCTGATATAGCGCCCGATGACCGCAGGTTTTTCGTCGAGACGCTCCGCAAGACCATAGCGCAGAGAAAACAGTCTACGGGCTAGTTGTGTCTGCAAATCCCGCGGCAAGATCGCGTGTGTGATGGGCCAGGCTATGATCGAGAAGTGTGTCGCCCATGTCCCCAACGGCACGAAGCCCTGATAACGCCGATGGAAACGCTTGAACGCCTCACGGAGCCACCGCCTGTGATAGTAATGCCGCCAATAGGGCATCCGGTTTTCGAAATTCGTCCAGTAGTCCTGTCCATCGAAGTCGTAACCGAGTTCGGCACCGTAGACGACCCACAACAGCCAATCCGGCAGGAAGAACGCTCTATTGCGCAACTGTGCATGAAGATAATCAGACAACTCAGCAAGTTCGTCTGAATTCAGACCATGCTCAAATGCAAAAACGGGCGTACCGGACTTCGTCCGTTCGATCCGCAACGCCTCGAAATGTTTGTCCAGGCGTTCGCCCCACCCTGCGGACAAGTTTCAAAATCCTCGACTAATGATGGGGCGGGAACCACCCGCAACCTGACATCATGGATATAATTAAAGCAATCGGGACCTCTGCCCTCCCCCGAATCGCTAATGGTCACCTGCAGTTGATCGTTTATCGACCAGGAACGCAACTCAAGATAACTTCAAGAGGTTGAAAGAGCTTCGACATTCATTAGCGATTTCTGACGATGGTATCGAGCGTTAGTCGGATCTCAGGTGTGCACCCAGCACCTGACCTCAGCCGGCGTGCCTAGAGTTTTGCGCTCGTGCTGATTGCAAGTCTATGTTCATCTGGTATAGCAGTGCCAAACTTGTGAAGATCATGCCGAATGACCGTATTCGTAGTCTCCCCTACCCTGCCACATGAGTTTTTCGTGCCCGGATCGCCTGTTTCGGTGAACCGCTACGGCACCCTTCCTTACAAGGCGTGGCGCGCGGACGTGCACACGTACGGCACGGCCACCGCGTCATGGGCGGGCTCGCTGGTGAGCGGATCTTGCTCGGTGCGCATACGCTATTTCCGCCGTCTCGACCGGCCGAAGGATGTAGATAACATTTTAAAAGCGATCTTTGACGGATTGGACGGAAAGACGGGTCCTGGACCCCGAGCAACCCCACGCGTGCTGAGCGACGACCGTCATGTCGAACATGTCGTCAGTCAGCGAACCAACATGCGGTTTCATACTAGATTTTACGGGCTACGGCTGGAAGAGTACCGCGCAATGCTTCATGCAAACACCGCACAGGCTGCGGTGTTTGTATCGGTCGACTTTCCTCCCAATCACGGAAGGTCTGTTACGCGATGAACGAGCAAACGCAACTTGACGCGATCCAGGCCGAGCTTGTTTCCGAAGGATATGCTGTCGAGCAAAATGTTCGCGCCGAAACTTTAGACCTGCAGGGACAGGCGGCCACCGACGCTTTCAACGCCTTGACGCTGGACCTAGTCGCGCGGCTGGTGCGCCGGCCCAAAGAGCAGCAACAACCCAAATTCGTAATCGTTGAGGTTGCGAACAGAGCCCGACCTAAGCCTTTGATGCGCGGCAGGATTAGGATTCGATTGAAACATATTCCGGAGGACGTCGAAGCGCTCCACCGGTTTGAGGCAATCTCAGCGGTTCTGTTTGATCGAGCGGATGCAGTTCTACAAATCCGCTTTTTTGATATTTCGGCAGATCAAGCGAATGCGCGCGTCCTTAGGGAAACGAAGGTGCGGGTTAAAAAAGCGATGGTGGAGAAGCTTCGGGACGATCAGAAGTGGTTGTCGTTGGCTGCGCAACAGCCCGCCGGAACGCATGCACTCATCGTGGCGAGAATCTGGGCTCACTGGGTACGTGTGGTGGGACATATATTTCCCGGCCAGGAGCACGTGGAGTTAAAACAGGCTGATCTACGTACTATACAAAAGGACCTGTTCGACTATAAAATCGTGCAGATGCACCCCTCTCACTATGCCGGTATCCACAACGAGATCCTGGCTGTGGTTGAAGGTGGCGACATTTCGCCCGCGCGCATTTTGGAACTGGTGCCCGATCTGTGGCTCGTCCTCGATGCCGCGGTCAAGCACTACGGTGCCAAGGTTGCTGCGCCTGAGCAAGTTCCCCCCGATATCATCCTGAAGGTGATGGGGGACATCAACAGCAGAGCACCAAAGGAAACCCTCCTTTTACTTAGGGAGTCGGCGATGAGTCTCGCGCAGGTTTGGAATTCGGACCGTTTCCCATCTCAGTTGGCGTCATTCCTGCTGGAGCCTAACGTTCGCAACGTGGTGTCCGAAGATCTCCTGGAGGCACTGCTTCGTCACGCTGCTCGCCTCGGCTAGCCAATGTTTTCGTAACATCAAGCGGAGAATGTCTAACGGGAACGCGGATATTGGTGAGATAGGGCGTTTTCAAGGGAAGTTTTCCTTCCTTAATGCTGTTCGTACCACCTTGCAGTAATTTGAGTTCATCGCCAAAGCCCGTTGCAACGCTGCTCTTCAAGCCTGATCTCAAGCTTGAGCTCGCGTCACCGTGCGCAGACTTAAACGTGGCCGAATAAAGTGCGGTCACGGGGCAGGATGCCAAGCTACCGCTTTAGGCGGCGGCGGCCTCGTAGTTGAACGACGACAGGGTTTTGAAACGAGGGAGTTCGATGTCTACAGTTTCCTGCACCTTGTGAAGACCGCCGCCATCCCGATTTGGTTTACCCTTCAACAGGGGAAAATTCCGAAGGTTGGTGAAGGGCGACTCCTGAAGGAAATCGTGCAGCAAGCAAAAGCCCTTCGCCATGGCAACAATCTGATGGATGCGCGCATCATCGGAAAAGAAGTTTAGCGTTTCGCAGGTGGCGTAAAGAATAAGCACAACCTGTTCATCCGGGCCAAGCAAGGGGATCGCAAGCCACGATCGCTTGGCATCCTCCTTCATGCTGGCATCCTTGCTGCGTGCGGCAATGAACGCTTGCTCATCTTCAAAGTAGCGCGTGCGGAACAATTGAGCCTTGTCGTAGGCTGCACCCATGATGCCAGTGTTCACGGAAAATACGCGTCCGGCGCCGTCAGCGCCCGCGCCGAGCGGCAGATAGGGACAGACTTGTTGCAGGAATTCCTGCCCTTCACGATACATCAGGCGGTGGATAGTCAATTGTAGATTATCGACCCGGCCTGCCGACAATAGGCCTTGCACCCCTGCCAGGAAGGGAAGGACGGCCATCTGCGACGCCGGCGGAACGGGTTCCGGATTATTGAACAAGTCCATGGTCACTCCTTCAGCAAACAGGAAAATACCCTGGGGCCCAGTAGCGGGTCGGATGTTGTGCCTGCTTATCTTCCATATCGGCAAACGCCAGTTTTACCTTATCATAATCGGAGAATATGAGTTGTAGATGACGTTTTGTATCGCACCCGTGGCGACATAATACATGTTCGTGGGCGATATGCGCGCTCGAAATCGCTTCGCCGAGAGGACGACGGCTGATCGAAATGGCGCCACACCGGTAAAGGAGATATGTCAGCAGTCGGTTGAGAACAGAGCTGCCCGGCCCGAAGACGTCACGGAGGTCTTTCGGCGCCTTCTCGTCGGTCCCGGAAACATGGAGCGTGACCGCAGTGTCTTTCCGCAGTCTGCCGCGCATCGACACTTTGGCCTCTTCTAGCAGCTTCGCCTCAATCCTCGTAAAGTAGCCGAGAAGATTGGGACCAGCCTTGGCTATTCCGCGCCGCAACTCTTCCTCGGTTTTCTCCAACTTGTCGCCAAACAGTTCGTAGAGGATCGTATCCTGCCGGAACCGCTCGATCGTCAGGCGGGAGACGTCAACCAGAGCGCCGTCCCCAAACCCCGAAACAAGGTATCGGCTCCGGTCAACAGTGAGGTTTGGCTGGGCAATCTGCTCGTTGCGCCAGTACGAACTGGTGTTGTAATCATTAACGCGTTCCCAACCGAAGCCGGCTGCCAAGATGATCGTGTCGAATTTCTCGGTTCCGCCTTCGCTGTCCCCCTGCTTAAAATAGGGGCCCGTCATGACGACGTTGGTTCCGATAAAGCTGATTTCCTTGCGGGTGGCATTGATTTGCAAGTGATGGACGCCGACCAACGCTTTAAATCTGCTTTCCGTTCGTTCGTTAATATATTTTGAAAATCCGTCGAGTAGCGCGCGGGCGACGTCGGAGGCACGACCTTCGCTCCAGTTCAGGATCGGCAGCGACGCACTGGGTGCCCGGCTTCCCCATTCCGGCCAGGCATAGAGACTGGGATGCAGCCAACGGCCGTCGCAACCCTGCTGTACCGGGCAAAGATCCCACTCCTTTTCGAACAGTGTCACGGAGCTACCCACCGGCATGCAAGCCAAAAGGGCCGCGGTCGCGGTCAATCCCGCTGCGCCGCCGCCGATAACCGCAATGCGGCCTAGCGGCCGTACTCCTGTTTGCTCAAGCTCTGACAACGCCCAGACCAGGTTATGCGCGCGCACTTGCTGGTTATAGAGCGTTACGCCACGTTCGTGCATACCAACTGCAAACACGCCGTCTTTAACACGAAAACTGTCGATTACCGCATCGATCTGGGAAGAGGGCGTCACTGTCATTACGAATCCTTGCGTTTCTAGAACGTAGCACGAACGTCTGACGCTGCAAGCGGTGCAGGCGCGAGGCGTTTAGAGGTTGTGTTTGCAGGTGATGCCAGGCCGGCGTCAGGCCGCCCATTCCGCATCGCGCCACGCCTGCCTCTCCAGCCGGCGTTCCAACTGCTCCCTCAGGGTCTTCCCGTCAAGATAAGCCTGCTCAGGGAGCGATAGCCCGCGTGCAATCGATTTGATTATGCGCCCAGGCCCCGGAAGCCGGTAAGCGACCTCCGAAAAGAAGCCTGTCTCAAACGCCTCAACTGCGCTGGGATCGTACCAAATATCCGGCATGTCCATGATCTCAAGGCGTCGGGCCAGCCGCGCAATCGCAGTCTCGTCGGCAAGCATCCGCTGCCTCGATGCGAGAAACCTCTCAAAGGCGGCATCTCGCTGCGCAACCGGTTTCGGCTTGATGCCGTTGTCGGCAAGTAACCTCTCCATGGATGTCAGGTAGTCGGAAAATGCGGCCCTCGCCCTTTTCGCTCCGTCGCCGGAAAGCTTTTCGGCGAAGCGTTGGAGTTCAACCACCCGGCTTTCCTCGCTTGCCGCGAGTTGCGCTTTTATATCCTCGATAAAAGGCCGCGGCGCCCAAAGCCCAAGTACGGTATCGACGGAATTTAGCCGAACCTGAACCCGGCCAATGTCATCACCGTCCTCGTCCAAAATATCCACCGTTTCGACAGCGCTGCGAAGTCCGAAGGCAAACCCTTGCGTCGTTGGCCGCGCATGCGGCACCACTGCTGCCGTCAACGCCCGCATAATTTTTGCACGGTCTTCCGGATCGAGCCTGAACGCGTCGAAAGTAAACGGCGACTGCCGCGAGATACGATGGATCAACGATCCCGTGAGGAAAAACTCCCGCAAGTCTTTCGGCAATTGTCTCGGCGGAAAAGGTTTGGTGACCTCGTGTCCAACGGCAAAGGCCGCATCGATATATTCTTTTAAGGCCTTGTGCCTGCCGGTGAAACTGACCATAAGTTCATGGCGGTCGCTACCCGGGTTTGCTGATCCGACAAACCAGACGTGGTGCGTGGTCCGCAGAAAATGAAACAGCTTTGTGTGAAAATGCCTGCGTCCCGTAATGACGGACGCTGTGACTTTTTTGAAACCGGCTTTACGGAGCGCGTCGTGGAGCCTGCGCAGGTCGGCCCAATTCTGTTTGAGCTTGGCACTCGCGTCAAGGCCAATCGCGACACGGATCTGGCACGCCGCGCGCCTGGACCGCGGGACGGTTTTCAGAAGGGCGATCGTACTGTCAACGGAGACGTAGCCGCCAAGGATCTCGATCGCAGTTGCCTTCTCAGCGGCTTCTCTGAAAGCGTCCTTCAGGTCGCTGACATACGCGTGGCCGTCGAGTTGGAGGATATCGGCATGGGAAACATGAATCGTCTCGGAAATCATTTGCTCAGGTCGGAGGAGTAGTCGGGTGTTGTTTCCGCGCGAGAGTGAAGCAAAAGATTTAACATTCACCTTGAGGTAGTATCGTTTTTCGCTTAGTTCATCATAGTCTCCGACCTTCCGACGCTTTTTTCAGATCCGACCCCCGGGAAATGTTGGCCGGAGCCACCCAACCTCATCCGTTGTCCCTATGGGAATGCGAGCTTGGCCTCGCCATACCCCGTTTACCAGAGCGAGAGAACCTGGCTGCGATCGATGCTTTGAGCCTTGCAGCTCTGGCGCATTTGAGATCCAGCAACAATGGTGGATGATCGCGATCGATGGTTCGCGCCACTCAGGGCCTCCCCTCCGATAAAATGCTCGTCGCCGCAACCGACGCCGATACGCAAGGGGAGGCCTACTCGGACCGGCTCCGACAAATCGCCGAGCAAGTCGACTGCAATTTCAGCCGCTTGCGCCCGACGGCCTTGGATTAGAACGAGCCACTACAGCATCGCTTTAAAATCCTTGATCTGTAACCCCTTCGGACGAACAGGCGGCACCCCTGTCAACCGCAGGTCGGCAACCGCTGGCGCGGGCGTAAACGCCAATGAAACCTCACCAAACTAGGGTTGGGGTAGTGTAAACTGTTGCGGTCGCAAGAACTAAGTCTGTTTGGAAAAAGGTCTGGATATTGGGTCGTCAAATTCAAAAGTTTATCAAGGCGCGAGGGGACGAGATCATGGCGCGCCGCCCGGTCTGGGCGGGGTCCGCCGACAAGACGCTGAGCCGCGCCGTCGAAATTTGGCACCACGGAGCAGTCAAACGCCGAAGCCTCTCTCTGTTCGCATCAAAGCTTGCCACGGTACTCCGACAGGATATGCCCGACTGTGTCATCGTCCGTGCTCCGCGCACGCTGTCGCTCCAAGATGCTCGAGCCGGTTTGATAGCCTATGAAACCCGGGTGGTAGTGGAAGCCGGAAAAAAATACATTTCGATCGAAAGCCATGCTGTTCTGCTGCGCGAGGCCTCTATCCTTTTTGTGCACGGGCTATTGCCGGGGATGACCCAACCGCACCTGTTCGAACGGGTCCTTGAACGAAATGGCCAGTTGCGAGATTTTGCCGCAATCCAATTGCAGATGTCGGCGCTGTGGCCAACAATCCTTTGGATGCGTCGTGAGCAGCGTTTGGTGGGACGAGGTGATCCGGTGACCGCCGTGGTGACGCCGTTTGAGGGCGGGCTATTCTTTGCAGCGATCGAAAAAGTCGGTGAACTCCCCGCGGCCGGCCCGTTACGGGCTATCGTTGACAGCACGGGTACCCGGCAAAAGTCCTTGCGTGACTACTATGCTGACGGCTCCATGCGTGCAAATGTCATGACAAAAACCTTTGTAGATAAAAGCAAACTAACGTCAAATCAGCAAAACCTTCATGACGCCCTCAAGGAATTCATCCTTGCATTTGGTGATGTCGTTTCGGAAAACGATTGGCGCTGGAAAATTGGCTTGGGCGAGCCAGATCAGACAGTAGCTGACATCGCACGCGCTTTCCGCATCGTCATGCCGACCCCGGCGAGACGCAAACAAGCATATGACGCGCTGGAATTGATCGTCACATCCAGCCTATGGCGAGACGAAGAAGCACGAAATCTGGAAAATCAGGCTCGTCGGCGCACGCTGGTCTGAGAAACCTGGTTGTGTGAACGCCCTGCCACCTGCCGCAACCTGTCCGATTTGGAGCGAGCATCCGAGAGAGCTTATGCGCCTGTTCCACCTCGCATCTCCGCGCCGAAAACGGAACGGGTAACCGAAGACGCGTTGGCACCGGCCAGCCGGCGCGTCAAGGGTGAAGCTGGGCCCGCCAACGGCGGCCCTTGACCCGCCGTCCGGACCGAACATGCACTGTCTTCTATTTCTGTCAGGCTGAATCTTGTCATCTCGATATTGACTGTGCTCAAGGCATGTTCCCTCGAGAACAAATTTTTCGTTCAGCACATTTCCGATTTCATGCCGAGCCGTGAGATAGCCTTTTCATATTTCCGTAGCTCTGAACGGCCATCTCGAGCAGTTGCGGTCCTCTCCGAGTTTTCAAATCACGCCCCACGCCCGAAACCTCCCCCTCCCCGTCATCTCCCTGAGGCCGAGTTCCAAAACGATCCGCCGCGCCGCCTGCGGCGTCACCTCGAGCGCTTTCGCCACCATCCCAGCTGACACCAACGGTCTTGCCATGACGAGCTCGACCAGCTCTGGCAGTTTTGACGACGTTCGGCGCCCCTCCAGTTTCCGATCCATCAGTGTACGCGCCAAAATCAGCCGGTCATGTTCTTTCATGCCGATCTCGGCGGCCGCCAAAAGGCCGTGGGCAATGGCGAGCAACCGTGTTTCCCGATCGCGGCTCCGGCGCCGATCCACTGGAATGGTTTTGAGGCCGAGATTGATGGCGGCGAGATGGCCGCCGCTGGTAATGCCGGCCTCCCGCAAGATCGAAGCGCAAAGCAGCCGGCCGAGCCAGGGCGCGTGCTGAAGTACAGACAGCTCGTTCCAGGCATCGAGGGCGACGATCGCCCTAAACACCGCCGGCAGATGCTCGGCCTGGCGTATCACACCGCGCCATTCGTCGAGCCGGGCATCCTCGTCCCAGTCGAGATCATAGACGAGAGGATCTCGTTCGCGGGTATCAGCCGAAGCCCGGCCGGGCCTCTTGGCGTCCTCAATCGCTGCCTCGGATCGAGCGAGCAGCGCATCGATGGCGGCATAATCGACGCCGGGCAGATTTTCTGAATCATCATCGTCCCCCTCCCCTTCCCGCTCGACCATTCTTGCGGGCTCGATGCTTCTGCCGTCCGCGGTGTTTTCAAACCCGTCTGATGATCCAGGCCACGCTTGGGTCTGTCGCAAGGATCGAATACCGTCGGGCGATAGTGCCCAGTCCGGCGACTGACCACCAATGCGCCGGCGAGTGCGGAGAACGTCGCGGGCGATGGTGAGTTCGTGGGTGGGGGTGCGGGTGTCGCGCAAGGCGTCATGGAGGACGAGGTCTTCGAGATGCACCAATTCGCCGTCGATCCAGAGCGAGGCACACGCGTCAGCAAAATGCATACGCTCAAGGAAGCCGGCGCCGACCGGCGAGCGAGCAATGCGCTCGTCGAGACGGGTGAGCGCGATGCCCGCGTCAAAAGCGGGCCGAACCAAGTTTGAAATGCTGATTTTTGCGAGATCGTAAGCCATTGAATTTATGGTAAACGATTTGCTAAACGAACTCTATACGAATATTTGAGTTCGCCACATGGTATGATTGACGGGTGACGTTATAACCATCGATAAGTACCTCTTATCGATGATGAATACGGCTCGCCTGCCTCAGTTGTCGCGCGTTTTGATTATGATTGCAGATCGCAACCCGCTGTAACCACTGCCAGCCGATATCAAGACTCGCATACCTGTATGTGCATCAGCGTCGCTGCCATTAAAAGCGGTATCGAACGACTGCTGCGAACGCGCGAGAATGATCGAGAGCCCCCCATAGACGGCACCGACATCGCCGAAGCGCAAAGAAGGGTAGACAGGCTCCACCCCATCCTGCAAGCAGAATGGATTCAGTCGATGCATGGCGAAAGACAGCTCCGTCGCGCGGTAGCGACTGTTGTTCCAGTCGGCAATCCAGGCGTTGATCCATTTCGTCTGCCCTTTGGGTGCGGCCATGTCGGCGGCCGCAAATGCCGCATCGCTGAGCGCCGTGAATGCGCTCTCGGCCTGCTCGTATTCCAGTGTGGGTTCAACGAAGTTGCCGGCGCCCAGGACCTGCGGATGCGACGACACATTACTCTGATCCGAGAACAAAAGCATGCCTGCCGCCTCGCCGGGAACAAAACCAAACTGGTTTTGCTTGCTGAACAGTCGTTTCTGGTCGTTGAGACGATTAAGCCGAAGGTGATCGCTGTAGCTGTCGACAGCTGCGATCATAATCATAGGCGAATCGTCTGACCTCCTTTCCAGAAAACAATCAGCGATGGCCGACCCTACACCGGCGTGACCGACAGCGCGCATCACCGTCGAGGAAAAACGAAGGTCGCAAGCATGATTGACCGCATGCTGAATATTGGCGGCCAACTCCTGCCCGAGCATGGCAAGCGAGGCCTTGTCCAGACCACCGGCTTCGTCAACCTCAGGAAGCAACAGGATCAGCTTGATCGTATTGCGACGCGCTTCCGATAACGCCGGGACAGACGAAGACAGGCGGGCGATGAAATCTTCGGTCGCTTCCGCCAGCAATTCACGGGCACGATCAGCAAAACGACCGATCGCGTCTCCATCCCGAAACGCGCAAAGTTGCGGCTGAAAATCCTGCCCGAGAAAACGCTTGTTGCGAAACAGAACTGTCTTATCCGCCGTAATCGCGGCAAGCGTGGCTTCGGCACTCGGAGCAAGCGCCGTTGAGAGGCCGCATTCAATTAGCGCGAATGTCACGGATCAACCATCGCTTTCGCTGCGGACATTCAGATTAGCTATCCGCCCACCGGCCACCACATTGAGGAATTCAAGCATCCCGTATTTCTGGTCGCCGTAATCTCCGAACAGAAGTTCGACCTGACCATTATGCTGGCGTGTAAAGATTTCGGCCTCGTTGTCCGGGATATCACTGTCGAGATTGCTGATGGAGGTAAACACGCCACTGCCGAAGAGACTGAGGAAACAATCCTCGACTTCGTCGAGATCGCCTGCGGGAAAGTCCTGACCCGCGCTTGATGTGACGATCAGCCTGTCGCCGGTGTAGTTCTCGTTGACCTCATCCCGAAGAGCGGCAAACGCAGGGAAGGATATGCCCTCGGCGGTAAAATTCAGAACATCGGTCGCCGCAGCCTCCCCTTGTTCGGCAGCCGTTACATCTGAAATCTCCAGTGATGCAACATTCTGTCGAAAGCTTGTTGGCAACGACAGCGCGTCTGCGTCCTCACCAAGAAGCGCGCGCATGGCTTCATAGCCTTCCTGGCTTGTGTGATGAAGCCGCGCCACGATACGAATGGCCGCGACAAGTGCGTTGTGATGAACGCCTTCAGACGAAACGGCCACGGACATATTGCCTTCATCACTCCAGGCGACATGGACTTCGGCCGTTTCGCGCGTTGAAAACCTGTCCCAGCAGAAAAAGCCGAGACGCAAGGCATCTTCAAGCTCGGTAAACGCTCCTTCGAGCACTTCACGGCGCTCGTCGTCGGGCGCCATGTCGTCGTTGTAGATGACGTCGAGGCGGAAACTGCGCATGTAAAGCGGAAGATGTGAAATTGGCTGCTTCAGCGTCTCTTTGACCAGGCTGGACACGCGGTATTCTCCGATGAAAGTGATTATTTGAAACGCGAAAGGTAGGCTTCAACCTTGTCATTATGGGCTGGCTCACCGGTTCCCCCGAAGGCGAACGCCTTCAAACAGCCAGCCGGCATTTGCACTGGAGAAAGATATGCCGCAACGGCCCGGTAGGCGTCGATAGCCTCACCCTTATTGACATCTCCCCAGATGGGCTCGGAGCCCGCCGTAATACTCAACATGGAGTCCGATTTATCGACCGCAATATCGGGTTGGCTTCTCAGATCTTCCGTCGCCGGAAGACGATCCCAAAACTCCTGACCGACCAGAGTTCGCCAGCCGATATCCGCAATGCCGGCCTTTTCTCCGGATTTCCAGCGATAAGCTGAACCGTTGCGCCGCACGCCATCCATCACCATTGAAGGAGAAATCTCGATCGCCGCTTTAAATCGCGCGGTCGCGGCACCCATGATAAATTCGAGGCTGTTTTTATATGGAGGAAGGAAGAAACCAAATCCCATCACGCCGGTTATCAAGTGAACCTTGAACAACTGCTCCGTCACGCAATCCGCAAATTCGCGGATCGAGGAAGTGGTTTCGGGAAGAGCTATTTCCAGAAAATGGAAATAGCTGCGCTGTTCAACGCAGAAATACGGGACAGCCGGTTCCTTGAATTCTTCGACGGCATAGCCATAGCGGCGAATACCCTCGCCATATTCTGTGCTGTCACGGTGAAAGAAATTCTGACCGTCCGCGATCAGTTCAGGATTGGTCCAGCGAATTTTTCCCGTATGACCGGGAAAGTTGTAAGACGTGACGTTGGCGCTCTCCCCAAACGCAGCCTCGAACCGACCATAAATCGCCCCCAATGCACTGCGGCTTGGCTCTGCATGAATATCGCCGTCGATAATCGCGATGATCCTGAATGCAGGCACTGCAGAGGGATTACCATTGTACAGAAGTAGGTCGGTCATTCAAAACTCCGGATTTTTTAAGTCAGGCGGACGGGACGACTAGGCCGCCCTTCTTATCGCAGTCACAAGTGGCGTTATCCACCTTTTTCGGGTTCTGACCCGAGGCCCTGCGATACGCTTCTTCCTGTTTTTGTTTTTCCTGCCAGTTGTCCTGGTATCCCGTGTCGGGATCGTCGAACTTATAGTCGTAAACGTCGATCAGATCGCCGTCTGGCCCCTGAATTGCGACATCCGGAACAACCTTGATGGCCTTATCCATGATCATCTCAGATTGCTTAATCATGTCGTAGATTTCGTAACCGGTGTAGGCTAGGTCTGCAGCATCGACGATGGTGGAAAGTATGTTCAATCCGGGAACAAGCTTCATCCAGGCCTTGCCCGCCATCTTGACGCCCTTCTGGACGATCTTGCGTTTGACCAGCTTGTCGACCTGTCGCTTGATAGCGCGCTCCAGGCCCGCGCGGTCGTAAATCTTTCTTGCTCCCTCGAAGAGCTTGTCGGCAGACGAATAGAACGCCTTTTCCGCATGGCCGATGGCGCCCGGATAACGGCGTCCGATCGCTCGGGACAACGCGCTGTCTCCTTTGTTGAGCGCAGCAGTCGTCCGGTCCTTTGCGATGTTAGAGGGTGTTCGGCAATTCCCGCCCTTTTTCTTGCAATCGTGCCACTCTTCGCGAACCTGGCAGAAAATCTTGCAGAGTTCTTTCATCACTTCCGAAAGGCCCGCAGGCGGCTCATAATGCCCGCCCGCGCCGGAAATGCAGTTCTTGTTGTTCATGAACAGCTTGTCCGACAGGCGGCAGATATTCTTGCCTTCCGCGTAGACGTTCGGTGAATAGGTGATCCACGTTGATTCATGCAGGTTGGTACCCGACATCACCCCCTTGGCGGTCCCCGGCTCATCGCCATAACCCGGCGTGTGCGCTGATCCCCTGATCGCCACCGAATGACCGCCATCGGCGAAAACGGTGCGTGTGCCGCGGATCAGGTCACGCGAGAACGAAATGATCGAATACGGCACCGGGACAGGCCCGGACGGCGTCAGGCAGACATCCGGCGTCGAGTTCTTCTCATAACCACCCGTGCCCTTGTGGGAGATGGTGAAGCCATTGGCGGAAACGGTATTCGGCATCTTCAAACCTCCATGCCGAGGCCGTCGAAGCACTCGGTATCTTCAGGCCGCACACGGAACCCGGACCGCCCCCGCAATGCCAACTCGCTGCGTTCGACCAAAACGTCATTGGCAGCGCTCATCAGCGGCATGGCACCGCAATAGGACAGTGTCAGCAAGCCGTCGTCAGGGAAAAGATGAATGGTTTGCAGCGCCATTGGCGTTTCCTGCCAGCGGCTTTTGAAACGCGTCATCAGCTCGAATTGCAGGGTCGGCAGTTCGGTCGTGAACTGTCGAAGTGACGCATCTCCGCCGTCGGGCAGCATATTGGTCAAAGTAACGATCTGGCCTGCAGAGGGTGCATGGTCGAGCTTCTGGTCCACCGATACACTCTGCCAATAATCCTCATTAAGATCGTCAGGCAGAAGCGGTGATTTCCGGCGCATCCAGTTCTGGTCGTAGGTACCGGAATGCTGCGCACGCTGCGGCCATGATTTAGGAATGGCGCAAAAGCCGACCGGCTCGGCACTGCCATCCCACTGTCTCAAGGGCTCCGCACCTTGCGCATACAAACGCGGCAGCGCCTTGCCTTTTGCCGCAGCCTCGGTTTTCCAGTAACCCAATCCGAGAGGGTTGCCCGGATGCTCCTGTGCAAGTTCCGTGTCGCTTGCCTGATCGGTGCCGCCGAAGGTCTGGCTGAAGCCAAGGAAAACGGGATCATCGCCGCTCTGCAATTGCGGCTGCAAACGCTCTGACCATGTCATGGCAGGCTGGACCGAAAGGGCCTTCGACCACTCGCCGATGGAGGCGGACACCGTGTAGGGCTCATCAATCGCTGTCGTCGCCGGTCGATAGGCATGGCCGGTTACGACGATATCTGGCCGAACCTTTGGAAGCCCGATATAAAGGTCAGCGACCAGATCGCTGACGCCGACACCTTCACGCCAGACCGGTGCGCGAAAAAGATCGACCTGCTTGCGCTCGAAAAGACAAGTCCGCTGATAACGCATGCGAAAGGTCGCCTTCGCCCAGACCAGCCAATAGCTTCGCCCTTCCTTGTCGCGATCAAAACCCGAAAAGGCGGCAAAGGGTGTACGGTTGGCCAGCGTCCACATAGCGCAGGTCTCCCAGAATCTCAGTTGAGTTCGACAACGGCGCCCTTGAGGCCCATCCGCCCAAGTGCCTCGATGGAAATGTCGTCACCCAAAATGCGCACGCGCCCATCGGGATACAGGCGCAGTTCAGAGCGTCCGCATTTGAGTGAAAGAGGCGTATCCGCTGGTTTATGCGCCGGAGACAACGCGCCCTGAGAGAAAGCGCGTGCAATTGCATGAAACGGCACATGGCCGATCAGAAGGACGGGCCCGGCCGCCAGGTTCATCCCGATCGCCAGACATCCGACCGTGTCTGCTCCAAACTGGATGCCGGAAATGACGATTGCAGGATTCACCCCTGCAAGAACCGGAACACCTGCGTCCGATACTTCCAGAATGAGATGAAGGCAAAACTGACTTCTATCCGCAGCGGCATCGATTGACTGGGAAAGCGGCAGAAGATTGGTTGCAAGATCGTACTTCATGATAGGGCAACTCCACAATATCCGCAGGAAGCATGCTGTTTCAAGTCGAGGACGAGTTCACGCATCGGCTCGCCCAAGAAACGGTTGAACGCACCGGAGGCCACAAAAGCGAGCAAGGCCAAACGTCTGAAGAACATACGAGAGCTGATCAGGCCAAACAGGAAAGACACGGGCGTCCTCCAATTTGGAGCCTGTTCGCCGGCCAAAGGACCCAAGTCTCGTTTCCGGCTCTCAGTCTGCCAAGGCGTGAAATACGGAGACATCAGCGTCCCACTGCCCTCAGATCAAATTGTCGCTCGATTTCGCTGCGTTCTTGCCCAAGTGATATCTTGGCAACCGAGAATGCTGACACACCAGTCACCCAACCGTTGAAAATCATCTGACGGGCTTCCGCATCAAACGACCGGATGTTTCGCCGAGCATCGTACGTATTCAGTCCAAGAACTGAGATCGACGGCGATGTATTTTTCTGGACATAAATTTCGGAAACGAAATGTCCGCCGGCTGCCATATCCCAAGCGCGCGCGTAAGCATGCGCGACGGTTTCACCAGACGTGTTTTTGATGGTTTGCATCTCGGCATCACCTGAAAATGCCGTTTGCCCACTCTGATCGATCTGCTTGGTAAACTTGGATATCATCTCCGCAGCTACCTCTCGACCTTTCGTCAGATCAACCGGGCGAATGTGGACGACCAGATTGGGATATTCCTCCCCATCAAGTGACAGGTTGTAATCGCTCGTACCTTGGGGCTTACCGCTGCTGTCGACTTTTTTGACGTCCCAGTTCTTAGGATAAAGAAAAGACTCTCCACCTTTGGCTTTTTCCTCGCCCAGGCTCGCAAAAGCATCGCCGTCGTCCTCCATCCGGATCCCGCCGAAAAAGCGGGACAACGCATCCTCGTATTCCGGATAATCCTCGTACTCGAATGCCGCGTGAATAACGAGCACATCACGCCCGTGACTGATTGCGGCAACTCGGCTCATGCGGCTGTAGCCAGCGCCTTCCTTAAACTCGCTGCCGGCGAGAAAGCCGAAAACACTGTTGCCTTTTTCCTGATCTTGGAGGATCCGATTATAGCCATTGATAGCAAGGAACCCGTAACCGGCAGTTTGCGCATCGGCGAAAGAAGGAAACCGGAGACGATGGACCTCGATCATGAGCCTGTCACGGTCCTCTGGCTCGTAGATTCGGGCAATAACGCCCTCCTTCTCCTGAGGAGCCTCTTCTGTCCAAATATCCATCTTGTCGTTCAAGATCGACGAAAAGCTGAAACCAGTTTCGCCGAGATCAATCTTCTTCCGAGTGTATTTGCCCGACTCTTCGGTAGAGATCGCAAGAATTCTTTCAGTCGAATAGGTCTGGGCCATGGCCACCTCGGAAATGAAAATGGTAAAGAGTGATGACGCACCAACCGCAAATGCCAGCACGGCCTTTCGACACATTTCACCGAGTTTATAAGGTTTGTTGTATTGCTGGTGCATGTCAGGTTATTTCTCCGGTGTTTGCAGGCCGAAACCAGCCTTAATGCCAGCGCCAGGACCAAACGCCGCCTTGCCTTTTAGTCTCGCGCCGACTTTGCCGTCCTCGAGATCACCCATCTCTCCCTCCACGGCAAGCGCCCCGCCAATACTTGCTTCTCCGCCAATTTCGACAAAAAATCCCCAGTCCCATTCCTTGCCGACTTTATCAAGTCGAGTGTCCCACTCCGCCCATTCTGCTACGCCGTTGAAGGAATGAACGACGAAATTTAGCGCGCGGGCAGGGGTGACGGATACTCCGACTCCGCCGTTGATCTGTCCAAGCGTCGCGTCTATGCCAGCCTTGCCAGTGGTAACAAAGGTGGGGGAGCCGTTGTAAGTGCCGACTTTAATGCCAGCTTCAAGGGCACCTTCCAATTTTCCAACCTCAAAGCCACCTTTCGCGTTGAGCAACCCGTCTTGGTTAAGGGTACCATTCCCCTCGATCAAGCTTACTGCACCAGACATTCCTGCTTTCGCGGTGACGTTCGCATTGCCGCCAACCCAGTCGTCCGACCCGGTGTAGCCGACCGTCGCTTTGCTTGACGCATTGAAAACGCTCAACTTTCCCTGAGCGAAGCCATCCTTGTCCTCAAGGACCTTGTAGGACTCATCGTAAAACTTCTTGTCTAGGTTCGAGCCGGTTTCGTACTTGCCTCTGATTGGCTTTCCGGTTTCCTTGTAGGTGGAAGTGTGTCCCTTTTTTCTCTCAGTGGAACCATCCTCGTATGTTGTCCGAGATCGTTCGTACCCTTCTTCGGATTCCACCTTGCTTTTGGCCGAAGTTGTCACTTCCGGATCGTGCGTCTTGTCCTCGTCCTCTTTTTTCTCTTCTTGTTTTATCAGTTCGTTCGCCGGCCGCTGTTCAGCTTCCTTGGCGACCTGTTGGGGATCCCCCTCAGTCTCTATATGAGATGCATCTGTAGCAAAGCCGTCAGAAGACAGCATCGTATTCTGATGCTCGCGCGGTGTTTGCTCGCCAAGCAGGGGGCCGGCCGCCCCATCGGTCGAAGGAGAGAAGCGCCAGGGTTTTAGGTAGGAGCCCGGTTCGTAGCCAGGTTTGTAGGGCGGGCGAACGCTCTGTGTCGCCGCCGGTGCGGGACAAAACCCTTCTAGGTCCTTGCGCACCACCTGACGCAATGCTTCTTCTTCACGCGACGAACGCCGGAAGAGCGGTGGTAAGACAGGCCCGAAATTTGGATTTCCGCGCCAATAATCGAGATTAGAAGCTTGCGGTTGGTTTTTGTCGCTCATGACGATCAATTCTCGTCAATACGATCAGCCTGGAAACGGATCCGCTTTGCCTTGATCGTCACATCACCTTCCTTAGACATCGTAATCAAAACGTTTTCGCCGACGCGAATGTTGAACTGGTGACCAACATTGATGTTATGAACTCGGCCGATATCCGCATCATACCGCCCCCTAACGATCAGGCTCATTTTCTTGCCTACCGTCGTTTGTAGGAGGTTGCCAACGATCGTAGACTTCGCGACGCCGACAATTTCCGAACTCCCACCATGAACTATCTCAGATTTGTTCTTTTCAATGAACATCTGATAGTTGCCCTTGGCAAAATTGAAGGGGTCTGGAATTCGCATCTTCTGCATGAAGTCGGAAAAATTACCAAACATGTTCATGGTGCGCGACAAGAGGTATTCGGTGAGTTTGTTCTGCCCGACAGCTATAGAAACGTTGCCCGTCACAACCTGCTCATAGTCACCACCGACGAAACCAGTCTTGTCGTTTGCCACGTGCTGATGGCGGTCATGCTCAATCCGCTCTCGAGTGTCGTTGAGAACGTGAATGTCGTGGTCCTTCTGGGCGTGCAGGAACAGTTGCTCTTTTCCGGCTTCATCCTCGAAGGACATTTCATTGAAGCCCTGCCCCTTGTGCGTATTCGAACGCATGACCATACGCGTCTTGTTGGCCGGCAGATCGTAAGGCACACCATTGGCCGTATTTGGTACAACACCCGTTACCAGCGGCCGATCGGGATCACCATCGACATAGGCCACCATCACTTCCATACCGATGCGCGGAATGGTCTGGCCACCCCAGCCACCACCCGCCCAGGTCTGTGCGACACGCACCCAGCAAGTATCCGACCCGTCCTTCTTGGCCTTGCGGTCCCATGGGAACCAGACTTTGATGCGGCCGTACTGATCCGGATGGATTTCTTCGCCTTCGGGACCAGCGACGATGGCTACTTGTGTACCCTCGATGCGCGGACGTTTGGTTTCCCGGTGCGGCGTCATCGGCACGCGTGAGGGGACGGCCTCGAACTCGTTGCGATATTCCGGTTCGTTGCTGTTGGTTTCGTAGGACTGGTCGACCACCGTCTGGATCGACTTGATGATGACGTGTTCGCCGTAGACATTGTCGGGATGCGCGACTTCATACGGCGTAAAACGTCGGCCGGTTTCGATGATGCGGCTGGTAGAAGCGCCAAAAACGCGGTCGTGGTCGGCTTCCGATGCCTGGGCGCGCAGTTTTTGCGCACGTTCGGCCTCGGCGACGGATGAGATGCGAGCCGGGTATTCGTAAAGCTCGCGTTTGGTCGCATCCGGCATCTGCACCAGAGACGGTGTCATCGTGCCCGGCACCATGCGCGGCGTTTCAAAATTCCAGTCGGCGCCGGCGCGCTGGCCCGGCACGTAGGAAAAACGCCGCGCCCATTCGTTGATATGGTTGCGATCGGACGAGCCCTGCGCCAGACGCACCCTGCCCTCCCCTTGCGCGGACGGTGACGGGCCGAGCCAGCCATTGGCAGTATCGGCCACGTGCAGTTTGTGCTTGCCATCCTCGTGGCTGAACCAGTAGAATAAACCGTCCTCCTCGAAACGCCTTGATAAATAAGCGAAATCCGTCTCGTTCCATTGAACCGAGTAATGCTGTTTGGGTGGCGAACAGGCGGTGAAGATCCGCAAGAACAACAAGAGCGGCATCTCAGGCGTGCGCCGGGTCGAAGCCGAAGAGGGTGACGTCTGGCAGGCGACGCTGATGACCAATGAGGGCCAGAAGCGTGAGAGTTTCTCCATCGGCCGGCTTGGCGAGGAAGCGGCCAAGTCGATGGCAATCGCGCAGCGCATGCGCTGGCTGAACGCGCTGCCGGTCAAGCACCTGGCCTATGCCCATCACGCCGAAGAGATCACGCGCCAGAATTTTGACCATCAGCTCGATGTGGTTGCCGACGTGGCGCCGCAGGTGCAAATCAGCGAGGAGGAGGTCATTGCTCGCATCGCTGAGATCAATGCCCGCTTTGATGCCTACCGCCCTCCCCGGCTCAAAGTGCGTGTCAAAAGTTATGGTCCTGCACGACTGGCGGTGGCGGTCTCCGATGGCGGCTCTCCGGCAAAAAGGAAACTGGCACACGTCAATACGGCAAAGATGATGCATGGCGGAGCGCTGGCCGCTGCCGGAAGGGTTCGCGAGGTCGTCGAAGAGATCTACAATGCCGACGTTGCCCGCTGGTTCGCGAAGGAACATGGCAACGCACTGCTGACGCCGGAAAGCTTTGATCCTGCAATCGGCTTCAATGTAACTGTCTGGGTGCCGGTGGAGCTGATCCGCTGATGGCGCAGAAACGAAAACCGTCTGCATCCCTCCCCTCCGTCGATCGTCGCGCGGCCGAGCTCGATACGATCGCCGCCGTTCTGCCGATCGATCGACGTGACGAACTTGCCGAGCTGCTGACGGATCAGGATGTCGAAACACTCCGGCATCTGGTCAATGAAGGCACGGGTGACAATACGCTGCGTGCTCTCACCTCCGATCTTGCCTATCTGCAGGCATGGTCATTGGCAGCAACAGGCGCGTCCCTGCCCTGGCCGGCGCCGGAGGCGTTGCTCTTAAAATTTGTCGCCCATCACCTGTGGGATCCCAACAAACGCAACACCGATCCCGATCACGGCATGCCGGTTTCTGTCGAGCAAAACCTCCGTGCCCAACGCTTCCTGAAATCCTTCGGTCCTCACGCACCCGACACGGTGCGCCGACGGCTTGCCTCGTGGTCGACGCTGACCAGATGGCGGGGCCTCACCGGTGCCTTTGCCTCCCCTGCCCTCAAGTCGGCAATACGACTTGCCGTGCGCGCCACGCCGCGACCACGTAAACGCAAGAGTGCCAAGGCTGTTACAGGTGACGTTCTGGCCAGGCTGCTTGCGACCTGTGGCACCGATAGTTTGAGGGACATTCGCGACAGGGCTATCCTGATGGTAGCCTTTGCTTCTGGCGGCCGACGACGCAGCGAGATTGCCGGGCTGCGAAAAGAACAGCTCACCAATGAGCCACCCATCACCACCGAGGATGGCACCACCCTGCTCTCTCTCGCCATTCATCTCGGACGCACAAAGACATCCGGTGCCGACCACGATGAGGTCGTCTATCTCACTGGCCGGCCGGTCGAGGCACTCAATGCTTGGCTCGAAGCGGCCCGCATCGACACGGGCAGCATATTCCGCGCCATCGACCGCTGGGGCAATGTGTCCAAACGCACGATCGATCCGCAGTCTGTCAACGACATCGTCAAGCAGCGGGCAAAACTTGCCGGGCTTGAGCCTGGGGAGTTTTCGGCGCACAGCTTGCGGTCAGGGTATCTGACTGAGGCTGCCAATCGTGGCATACCGCTGCCGGAAGCGATGGAGCAGTCGAGGCATCGATCGGTGCAGCAGGCTTCGAGCTATTACAACAGCGCGACACGGCGCAGCGGGAAGGCGGCGCGGCTGCTGAGCTGATCGCGGGCGCCACGGTCAACTCGATGATGGCGCTTCCGGCGCGGGATACGTGTTCAGCGTTCGCGAATGTATCCTCGATATAGGCAAACACCGCTGCCGCGCCCTCGTCTGTTTCCATAAGTGGTCAGAACAAGATTAGTGCGAAATCGTACGCCAGCCGAGATTGCGCTTGTTTTCCGTAGTTTTCTGCCTGCACCGAACGTGAGGTTCCAGGTAGAAAATATATCAGGAGCGTGCAGTTTTGGGTAGGAATATCGATCTCGATCATCGTTTTCTCACCTAAACGTACGATTTCGCACTAATCTTGTTCTGACCCCAACTATAATGTTCAATTCTGGGAGGCTCGCCCTGACATCGGCGGGTTCTGAAAACTGCATAGCACGCTGCGCAATTTTGCGAACGTGCTTTCGCTACCAAGGATAGCTGTCATTGGAAGAAATCATCGGTTCAGTTGCGGTGTTTTTCAGTTTGATCAGTGCGGCGTTCGGAGTCATGTGGCTTTGCCCGCGGCTTCCGGCTCACCATAGAGACGACGAGACAAACACTATCGTCAGGCTGATCGCGAATATTTTCGCGATTATGACGTCGCTGGTGTTCGGACTGATGATCAATTCATCGAAGGCGACCTACGAAACGATTGACCGCAATGTTCATTCCTACGCCACCCAGATTATCCTTCTTGATCGTAGCTTGCGGACCTATGGATTGGGCGCTGTCCAAGCACGGCAAAGCCTGAAAGACTATTTAGTCGCGGCAATCGATGCGCCCGAGCGTGCCAATCAAGCACCGGGCTCCAGATTGGCTGAGCAGCGACTTGCAACTATTGGCGATCATCTCGCCATGATCCAACCGACCGACGGGTATCACCTTTCCCTTATAACCGAGGCGCAGCGCCAGTATCGGCAGATCGTCGAGCAACGCTGGTCCATAGTGGAGCAATCCGAGGGGGTCATTCCTACACCGTTGATCGTCATGCTGATCGCCTGGTTGACGTTGATCTTCGCGTCGTTTGGATATCGCGCACCATTCAACCCAGTGATATCAGGAATGTTCGTCGTCTCTGCCGGTCTCGTGGCGGCGTCGATCTATCTTGTCCTGGACATGGACATTCCCTTTGCTGGCGCGATTCAGATTTCAGATGCTCCCCTCAAAAGAGCACTTGTCCAGCTTGAGCTCTAATCGACGAGATCGCCACTGAAATTGTCGCAATGGGGGCACCACGGCTCCTCTAGTGAACGACCGGAACAATCGGTGTCCGCCGGCTGTTTAGCTTGTGTGCCGCTGCGCCTCGAGTAGATCTCACATCGTAGACTGTCGAAAGAGCGGCCAACCACGCGTTCATGCTGCCGTCGGACCTAAGCACGTCAAACGCAGCACCGCGTTGCCTTTGTCCCCAGCATCCTGTCGGGGCTACTCTCAACAATAAGGAAGCCGGAATATGACTGACGGCAAGACGTTCTCGCGCAGCGCCAATGGAGACAGCTGGTCGCTTGAGACCGAACCATCGACCGGTGAGGCGATGGTTCATCACAGAGCGAATGCATCGTCTGGCGGACATGAGACGAGGAGCACCATAGATCGGTTTCTTGAAGTCAGCGTCGGCAAGCCCGAGCATGACTCCCTCCTCCAAATACTGGGCAAAACGGACAATCATGACACACAGCCGCTCGCCGACGATAATCTGCAGACACCATCTTACGATACGGCTATGCGATATCTGGAATTAGGTGGCCGACGGCTGGCGAAAGTGGACGACAATATTGTCAATATTCGCGAATGGGAAATGGACCCGATGGATGCGGAAGCATTCTGGCAAGCGAACGTCGAGGCCTTAGCCGAACGCGAGAAGCGTGAGGTCTTTCTGCATCTGCCGTCTATCAGCGATGCGGACACCGAGGGAGCGCGTCACACAAAGCAAAGCCCGACGCAGGAGACCCGCGACAATTCAGCCAACGACGTCCAGCGTCAAAGGCAATCCGGCGGCATAGACGATAGTCCTTCAAGAGAGGCGGCGAAGCCGGTCGGCGAGCCTGCTGGCGGTCCCGATGCCGCTGAGCCTTCGCCAGAGTGACATAAAAATGGCCCGCATTTGCGGGCCATCTCTCATTATGTGGCGGGAACGATCAAGTCTTGTCGACGACCTTTTTCACCGCGTCCTTGGCTTCACCCTTGGCTTGCTGTGCATCACCCTTTGCTTCCTGGGCGGCACCCTTTGCCTGGAGCTTATTGTTATCGGTGGCGTCGCCGACGGCCTGCTTTGCCTTGCCGCTCATTTCATTCGCCTTGCCGGAAACTTTATCAGCTGTGGAACCCATGATTGGGATCTCCTGTATCGAGCGGGGCACGCACGGTCTTCCAAGTTGCTATCCGGTCATCTGCCGGGGAAGTCCATTGTCAGACCGTTTAACGATCCGCTTGGTGAGAGAACACTTGGAGAGACACATCGTTCCGGATTCAGCTGTCTACATCTCCGAAGGCCGACGTTTAGAGATCTACGCCCTTTAATCTGTTGCCCGTCCTGACATACGATTGGATAGGCGAGACCAGAAAGTCAGAGTTCGCAGAGCATCTCATTATCGCTCTTGTCGTGTTTGCGGGCGGCATTCTGACACTCGCATTCGTGCTGACAATCCTGCCGTGAAGCTCACCTGTTTTTGCCGTCCGACGGTGGTGACGGTGCCGGTGGGCACCGGGCCTCTCGCGGCAGCCCTCTGTTTTGAAGGTCCAGTGCAGAAGCGCTCCGCCTTGCTTTCGTCAGAGATTCAGATTTAAAGCCGGATAGGGCAGGAGGCGGCTCGTCGTTTTCCGGGGATTATTTCATCAAAGCATTTCTCGCTGTGCTAACCGAAGGCGCAGGGCCCGAAATTCTCATTTCCCAGTATTGCCGCTTATGCGAAATTCTCTGACGGAAATCCGGGTTTTCATTGATCACACTTCCACCGACGCAGCGGCCAGCTCTTCCAAGGGGATCTTGACCACACGTGGTTCCCGACGAATTCTGCAGACGAACAAGAAATGAGCGCACGATCGATGACCCCAAAACCTTTTCCTTGGCGCAAACTCACGCCCTCCCAGGTCGCTTTGATGGAGCGGCTTGCTGCGGAGAATGACGGCATCCCCATCTCTCGCCTCGAATACCGTGAGCTTCTGGCGCTAGATGAATTGCAGAAGCTCGGCTTTGTCGAAAGTCGAGCAAACCGCCGCAAGCTTTTGGCATTTCTGACGCCGCGTGGCCGCGAGTTGAAAGCAGACGGCTACCGTACAGATCTCGTCATTCTACGCATTACCGGTCCGCAGATCGATCTGCTCAAGTTCCTGAAAGATGGCCCGATCGAGGACAGCGTCGGCCAGCCAATGACCGCGTTATCGGGCGCTCTGTATGACGTTTGCCGCCGGATGACCCTACGTGGATGGGCGGAATGGTACCCTGGATGGAACGGCAAACAATGGGCGCGTCTCACGCCAGCAGGTTTCGAAGTCGTGAATGCCGTCGGTGCTCATGAGCATACGGTCATCCAGTTCGACACGCTGAGGCGCCGCCGCGGAACGACTTGATCTGACAGAGCAGAGCTCCAAAGATGGGCTAACCAGTCGCGCTCACCCGCTGCAGCATCGCAACCAGGGCCTCGTTCTCAGCGCGCAGCTTCTCCAAAAGCTCACGCTTCAGGCTATGGTTTTCGGCATCAAGCTGTGCCAGTTCGTCTTCCCAGGCCATGCCGCTCTCGGGTTTGGACGGTGCATCCGCCATCGCTGCGACCTGTGCGCGCCGGCGTCTGGGTTTAAGATCCTTGCCGCGGGCCTTTCTCGGGGGCAGGGTGTTCTTATCAGCCGCGGGTTGCTCCAGACCATGAACTTGAGATGGCAGTGAAGATTGATCTTCAAATGTCTCCTCGACCGCCACGAATGTCTCAGCCGCTTCGGTGGCGACAAGCTTTTCAACGGCAGAGGCCTTTGGCGCTGACTCAACGAGGGTAGGGCCGAGACCGATTTGGCTTTCTTCTGCGGCCGACGGTGGCGGCGTGTCCTTCGGCAACAGACCATCGGCTTCCACCGACTTCGCGGCAGAGCGGAGATCGATGTCACCCCAGATCGACTTGGGCTGCGGCGTACCCCGCTTGCGGCTACCCTTGTATTCGACAACGAAATTTCGGTTTGGTGTCTTCATAATCTCAAGATGCGCATGCATGCGCTGCTGGTTATTGGTTACCCAAAGGAGCGCCAATATGTGGCGGACGTACGATGAGCGCAGGGTTTCGTCGGTTCTTCCCTGATATGGGCCACAAGTCAATGTTTGCCCTCCCCCGCCTTACGCCAGCGCTCGATCACATGCTGGTCAAAGACGCGTTAAAGATGGCAAGTTATGTGACCTGAGACCCATCTTCCCTCCGGTTTTCAGCAGTGTCTTGGGTTTTCAATCTGGCCTTCTGCGGCCTGTTTTTCGTATGGGTGCCGGTAAAGCTGATCAGTTGATGCCGCGGCGCAAATTGTTCTGGTCAGGCGGGTCATCCTGAAGTCCGCGCGGCTGTACATCAGCACCGTGATCAATTCCAAGTTTTTTCGAATATATTGGATTGCCGAGAAAAGGCCGACATAATCGACCTTCCGATGAGAGGAGGCGCGTCAGTCGGCATCATCGTTGTCTAGTCTACCAGGCGCGATGTCAGGGATATCGTTGTTGGCAGCTTTTGACGCACCTAACCTGCTCAGAAGTCCGGCATCCTCAAGTGCCCCGACGTTGGGAAGATCACGCAGGGTGTCAAATCCGAATACCGACAAAAATTGGGGTGTTGTTACATAGGTGTAGGGCGCCCCGGGCGTCGGACTTCTTGGCCCTGAAACGATAAAGCCCGCATCTCGAAGGCCAGCAATCGTGTCACGACTAACCTCCTTGCCGAAAACCTCCGACAATTCGGCACGGGTGATCGGCTGGAAATATCCCACAGCCGTCAACACCATTGTCTCGGTCTCGGACAGCGTTGGTCCAATCGATCTCGCCGGAGCGGTCGAAATGCGAATTGTCTCAGCAAACCGGGGTCGGGTGCGATGCTGCCATCCACCGGCGACCGATACCAGTTCATATGGCCGGTCTCGCAACTCTTCGACAAGATCGTCGATTAGCAGATCAATGCTGCACTCCTTGCCAACCACCCGCGCCAGCGTCTCGCGGCCAACCGGCTCGGCCGAGGCAAAGATCACCGCCTCTACCCGCAGCATCCATTCCCGCCAGCGCATCTCTGGCGGGAACTGATCCAGTTCACGATCATAAAGAGGATCATCCGCGGCATTCGCCTTTCGGCGCGATGATTTGGGTGCACCTGTTCCGGCCATGGTCATAATCCGAATATCCGGAAGGAGGAACGACCGGAGAGCTCCCGTACCGCCTCAAAGCCTTCGAGCCGTTCGAACAGCCGGTTGGCCGCCCAGCGCGACAGACTGCTGCCGGGCGCCGAGGCTGGCACGGCGTCCTCGGTCAGCAATCTCTGGACGACCGGCTCGGCACCCTTGGTGCGCAGTTTTGGTACCACGGAGAGCAGGCGCGTGGCACGGCGGTCAATCTCGGCGGCGGAGCGCAAGGCGGCGTCGACGCCGTCGACCAGCGCCAGGCAGATTGCTTTTGGATAAGCCGGCTCGCCCGGCCGAACGCGGCCTCTGCCGCCGATCGTCCGAAAAGCCGGTCCATAGCGTTCGGGCAGCAGCAGCGGCACGGATTTCGGCCAACTCAGCTTATGCGCCAGAACGACCGCGGCCAGCCCAAGCGCCAGCACCTCGGCATCCGGGCGAACGGCAGAGATCGCCGTAATAAGGTCCGCCACCGCGAAGGGTGCTGCTCGCCCGGACTGATATGCAGAATCGACAATATCGGGAATTGAGGCAAGATCCTCGTCCCACCGCAGGCCAAAAAGATCGGCGATCTCTTTGACGAGTGAGGTGGTGACCTGTCCGGATCGGCGTGTCAGCATTCGGGTCGCCAGAAACAGCTTTCCGGCGGGGCCGGGATCGTCGCCGGCGACGGTCAGCAGAACGGCGTCCCGGATGGCACCTTCCTCTTCTCCGCGGCCAAGCATTTTTGCGGCGACGGCGGCTGACTTGAGGGCAAGTCGATCGTGCCAGCAGCCTAGCCACGGCGCTTCGCTGCGGATCAGATCGTCGAGGGATTTCAGGGCGATACCGGCAGCGAAGGCGGCGTCCGTCTCGTTGATGTCGCGCCTTCGCGGCAGTGCCCATTCCGGCACGCGTGGTGACCAGGCGGGGGCGGTGGGAGCGGAGGGCGCGAATGAATCCATACCTCGTAATGTAATTCACATGAGCAGTTTGTGCTACTATTATCGACCTAAACCGCACCGCCTGTCGACAACTAAAAACGTCCGATAATCTTGCATTATCGGACGTCTTTGCTACTGTCACTGGATAGGCGACGAACGCCACGATTTTTCTTCTAGACGTACACTTTGGCGCTTTCAGATAGTCGAGAACGGCGCTATTTATGTCTAGACAGCCTAGCTAGATCGGAGCAAATTTATGGATTGGCAGCTGCAGGACGCTAAGAACCAATTTTCGAAAGTAGTGCAAAAAGCCCGCTTTGAAGGCCCGCAAGAGATAACCGTGCGTGGCGAGCGTACTGCCGTTGTCTTGTCCGCAAAAGACTATGACGCTTTGCGCGCTGGGCGACCGACTTTGGTCGATGACCTGCTCGCCGGTCCGCCCTGGGATGACGCCTTTACCGACGCGGTCGACGCGCGGGCCAAAGTCTCAAGCCGCGACGTGGCCTTCTGATGTATCTAGTGGATACGAATATCGTCTCGGAGGCAAGGCGGGGCACTCCACAGGCAGTGTCGTGGCTGCGCTCGGTCGATCCTCTCAGCGTCCACTTGAGTGCGCTGACGCTTGGTGAGATCATGCGCGGTATTGCCTTGAAACAAAAATCCGATCCCAAGGCTGCAGGACATCTTGCCGAATGGCTGCGCAAGCTGCGCCACGATCATGCTGACCGCATCCTCACGGTGACCGACGAGATCGCAGTCGAATGGGGCCGCATCGCCGCAATCCGTCCACGCGGCGACATCGACGGGCTGATCGCAGCCACTGCAATTGTCCATGACCTGATCCTCGTCACTCGCAACGTTAAGGACTTTGAGGACACAGGCGCAGCGGTGATCAATCCATGGGAAGTGTGAGATGAGCGAGATTCTCGGTGGACAAGCTGTGGCGGACGAGCCTTTCATTTCCACAGGAGAAATTCCCTCCCCTGCCCCACAACCGGGGTCCAGCCTGTCGGGCCACCTGCAGGATCTCACCGATCGCGCTCGAAGCTACGTCGACGCGGCCAGCTCGATCAACACTAGAAAAGCCTACGCATCCGATTGGAAGCATTTTTCTGCCTGGTGCCGTCGCTCCAGTCTTTCCCCCCTCCCCCCACTTCCGCAGACCGTCGGTCTCTATATCACAGCCTGCGCCTCGGGATCCGTTGACCGCGGAGCAAAGGGAAATTCCGTTTCGACGATTGAGCGCCGCCTCTCGTCGATCTCTTGGAATTATGCGCAGCGCGGCCTGGTCCTCGATCGCAAGGACCGGCATATCGCCACCGTAATGGCCGGCATTCGTAACAGCCATGCCCGCCCACCGGTCCAGAAGGAAGCGGTCATGGCGACCGACATCATTGCCATGCTAGAAACACTCGATCGCGGCACTCTGCGAGGCATGCGCGACCGTGCAATGCTGCTAATCGGCTACACTGGTGGGCTTCGGCGGTCAGAGATCGTTGGCCTTGATCTAAAAGCCGACCAGACCGAAGACGGACGCGGTTGGATCGAGATCCTCGACAAGGGCATGCTCCTCACCTTACGCGGCAAAACCGGATGGCGAGAGGTCGAGGTCGGCCGCGGCTCGGCCGATGCCACCTGCCCGGTCGCCGCGATCGAGATCTGGATCAAGTTCGCCAAGCTTGCGCACGGCCCCCTCTTCCGTCGGGTCACGGGACAGGGCAAAGCGGTTGGATCGGAGCGCTTGAACGACAAGGAAATAGCCCGCCTGGTCAAGCGCACCGCCATGGCTGCGGGTATTCGAGGCGATCTGGCCGAGATCGAGCGTCAGTTTAAATTCTCGGGTCACTCCCTTCGCGCCGGCCTCGCCTCGTCTGCCGAGGTCGACGAGCGATATGTGCAGAAGCAGCTAGGCCATGCATCAGCCGAGATGACCCGCCGGTATCAGCGCCGGCGTGACCGCTTCCGCGTGAATTTGACCAAGGCTTCAGGGCTTTAGCTGGCCCCTCCCCTGGTCCGGAGTGAAATAGTATGGGGGATCGTGGTATTCCCCTTCCCGAAGCAATGGAGCAGTCAAGACACCGATCAGGACAGCAGACTTCAAGCTACTATAATGCGACCCAGGGGAGCGGTCGCGCGGCCCGCATGTTTTAGCCCGCCAGACATTCGCGTAATATTCCGGTGCAGTACGAAAGCGTGCGTACCGTTATACGGGAAACCGGCCTTTGCACTTACGTCACCTGATGGCAGATAGGAAAGCGCTGTTGTGCAGCCACTGTCCCCCGGCTGCACGTTGCAACTCCCCTCTGGAGGCAAAGCCTCTCACCTAAAGGGCTGCGTTATGCGGCCCTTTTTCTCCTCTGCGCTGAGTTCGGCCTGCATGATCGCGAACAGTAGTGTCATTTTCGCCCGTGCCCGCTGACCGCAACTTCCAACCATTGCCCGTGGTCCGCCAGAAGGACTTACAGGAATCGTCGAAGTCCAGAGAAGCATTGACCGCACCGGCCGAATCCTGCAGATTTTCATGATGCATGATCAAGATAACCAACCAGGAACGCTCGGTCCGATCGCCCAAGAACTCATGAAACTGGCGGCCGAGCTTCACGATCTGGCAGACAAGCCACTGTTCGAGATTGAGGAGGTTGCTAACGACGACCAACCTTTTCCTGAGATCGTTTCGGCTTCCTGACCGGATATCAAATCTTGTCCGCCCAGGAGAGCAGGCAGGGCGTTGCTACCGATGTATGTCGGCGGGGAAAACTCGTAGGCATCTGTTAATTCACGGTCACCGCCCTAAACTCACGCTATGGGAAAGCTCAAACAGACACGTCTCGTTACATATGACCAGGCCGTTGATCACCGGGAGACTGCGTATTCCAATGAAGCCGGCCACTGATTCCGAAATCAAGCCGGCCAGTCATTCCGATCTCATTCCGGCCGCCGTTCCGATTTGAAGGCGGCCACTTGTCGGACTGATCCTGGGTCTAATGGATGTGTGGCTTTGGTTTCGTTCGACGTCAAGCTTGCGATGTTTCGGGGAGCGTTGGAGCACGCTGTTTTCGCATGCTTTCGCCGCTGAGCTCGATGCGGTAGGCGTTGTGAACAAGGCGATCGAGGATGGCGTCGGCGAGCGTCGGATTTGCGATGATCTCGTACCACCGATCCAGGGGTACCTGGCTTGTGACGATGGTAGAGCGCCGTTCGTAGCGATCTTCGATGATCTCAAGGAGGTCGCGGCGCTGGTCGTCATTGAGCTTTTCCGGGCCCCAGTCATCAAGGATCAGCAGGTCGGTCTTGGCCAGCGACTTGAGGATCCGGCCATATCTGCCATCACCTCTTGCCAGTGCGAGGCTGGCAAACAACCTCGGGACGCGGTGGTACGCGACGGAGAAATCCTCGCGGCATGCTTTGTGACCGATCGCGCAAGCCAACCAGCTTTTGCCGACCCCAGCTGGGCCGGTGATGAGAAGGCTGTGGTGTTTTGTGATCCAATCGCAACCGGCCAGGGTCATGAACATATTACGATCAAGGCCGCGGGCCGCACGGAAGTCTACGTTCTCGATCTGCGCGTCATGGCGTAGCTTTGCGGCCCTTGCGCGCGCTTCGAAGCGCTTTTGTTGGCGCATGGTGGCTTCCCGTTCCAGCAGAATGGCAAGCCACTCGCCATGTTCGAGACCACGCGCCTCTGACTGGGCATCAAGCTCCTGGAAGGCAGTGGCCATGCCGTAAAGACCAAGCTCTCGTAGTCGGTCGATAGTGGGGTGTGTCAGCATCAGTTTTGTCCTCAATGAAAGTAGCCCGGGCCACGCAGATTGGCGTGGTCGATGATTGCAGAAGGTTCGGTGGAATGTTTTGCTGCCTTATGGTTGGCTAGAAGCGAGGCAATGCTTTTGCAGTTCAGGCCTCCGATCTCGACAGCTCTGGCTGATACGGCCTCGGCGCGTTCGCAAGCGATGTCGCGAAACAGGCGCAGGATGCCCAGGCATGTTCGAAAGCCCTGTTCCGGGTGCGGCCGGCTGGCGAGAACAGCGATGACCAGGCCTTCGGTATTGGGCCCAATCGATGCGCCCCAACGGCGAAAACGATCGGGCGTCCACTCTGCATAACGCCGGTGGGAGCTAGGCATGTGCTCCGGATCAGTGCCGTACCGAGGGCCACCATATCGGCGTTGATGAGCCGCGACGCGCTTGCCGCGGTGAAAGACCTCGATGGTCCGTGCCGTCGCTCTGAGATCGACCTGCTGACGGATAAGGCCATGTGGAACGGAATAGAGGAAGGTCTTGTATTCAACGTGGTAGTCGGTTGAAACACGGACCAATCGCCATTCCGCAAACTCGTAATCGTCACCGGGCAGATTTGCGAGCGCGGCACGCTCGACATTCTCGAACAACTGCCGTCGGGTGACACCAAGGCGACGCATGACATGGTCGTTGATGCGGTCCAGAGACTGGGCAATGGCCCCATTGGCCTCGGCGAGCGAGAAGAAGGTCTGCTTGCGCAAGCGGCCAAGGATGCAGGACTGAGCGAAACGGACACCGTTCTCGACTTTTGATTTGTCTTTCGGTCGCTTCGGCCGTGCCGGCAAGACTCCAATGCCGTAGTGCGAGGCCATCATGCCGTAGCTGCGGTTAATCTCGGGATCGTAGAAGCTGGCGCGATTCACGCCCGATTTGAGATTGTCGGGAACGATCAGCCGAGGGACCCCGCCGATGAAGCGAAACAAGCGGACATGCGAGCCGATCCAGTCGGGCAGGGTCTGGGTCCAGGTTGCCTCGGCGTAGGTGAAGCTGGAAGCGCCGAGCACCGCGACGAAGATCTCAGCCTCGCGGATCTCGCCCGTCGTCCGATCGACGATCGGTATCTTCTTTCCCGAATAGTCCACGAAGACCTTGTCGCCGGCAGCATGCTCCTGGCGCATCGTCGGAGACAGCCGTTGCTCGAAGCTGCGGAACAGCTCACAAAACCGGCTGTATCCATACCCCTCAGGGTTTGAAGCGCGATACTCTTCCCATAGGATTTGGAGCGTAACGCCAGGCTTCTTGAGCTCGACGACAAGTTCTGCCCATATCGGCTCTGTTCGCCGTCGGGTGCCCTGCTTGACACCGTTGCGAGCGAAAAGCTTATTCTCGAGAGCATCATCGGTCAGGTCGCCTGGCAAAGGCCAAGTCAAGCCGATCTCAGTTGCTCGCCGTAAATTATCCTGCACTGTGCTGCGCGCTATTCCTAACACGACCGCAATCTCACGGGAGCTCGTCCCGCTTCCGGCAAGCCGCAGCATCTGTCGTAATTGTCTCATGGTCAGCCTTCTCTTTGCCGGCATCAAAATCTCCACGTTGCGCGTGGTCCATTTGATGCCAAAGTTGCTGACCCAGGGGATGATAATCAGTGGCGGAAGTGGCCGGTCTTTGATTGGAATGGTGGCCGGCTTCATATCGGAATGCTGGCCGGTATTTGATCGGAATGGTGGCCGGCTTCACGTCGGAATCCGCAGGAGACGGTTGAGGCCCAGTTGTTCGAACTTGTGGCCGATGCCGTCAATGCCGGCTGGAGCAGGAGCGAAACCCTTCTGATTATTTCGGAAGTTGCCCAAAGCCTGGCACGCCAAAAATGCGGCGATGGGGAATTGGAAGAAGTTCTAGCCATCGTCGAAAACATGCGCGGCTGATTGCCAACGCTTAGCGTTCGATGCAGGTTTCACAGGAACAAAATCACTGCTGCCTGCTTCGGGTCTCACCAACCAAGGAGACAACGATGCAGGAACTCAATCAGAAAACGGAAGCCCAAGCGTGCAGCTGAATATCGAAAACGGGAGTGCGACCTACCTATTTCGCGAGCAATCCTACATTCTTCCTGGCACTTACAATGATATTGATGCGGCGCGCGCGGATGCTGAAGAACAGTGTCGCGGATTGGGATGGTCGGGCCCCTATGTTGAAGACCCGGCTGTTTCGGTGCACTCACCGACCGACGCCGGACAACAGTACTGAGCCTTCTGGGATACCTCGCAATGGACCACCACCAATGCGACTTACTCTCCCCTTTTATCTCAGGCGCAGTTTCAGCTTTTCGCCTGGAACCTTCTTTTGACGTCGCAGTGCGAACTTGAATGAAAAAGACGTCGCGGTATCCCGCGACGTCGTTGTCTCGACCGTAGCCTCAGAACTCTTGCCAGTTATCCACCGCAAGCGCATTGGCACCTGACACCATCGCATATCGCGGCTTGGATGAAGGTGTCTGATGACTGGGTCTGTGCAATTTCACATTCGTATTTGCGGTGTGAGACATTTTGAAACGACCGACGAGCTCCGCAAGGGCGGCCGCCTCTACGGAAAGCTTGTGCGTGGCAGCGGATGTTTCTTCTACCATTGCCGCGTTCTGCTGGGTGACCTGATCCATCTGGTTCACGGCCGTATTAACCTCTGCAAGTGCGGTGGCCTGCTCTTGAGAAGCCGTCGCAATAGAGTGTATGCGATCATTAATTTGAGCGACGTACCCGCTGATTTCCGTCAGAGCGCCGCCGGTGTCCTCGACAAGCGTCACGCCCGATTGCACGCTGGTTGCTGACCGAGCGATCAGTATTTTGATATCCTTGGCCGCTACAGCAGAGCGCTGAGCCAGTTCACGCACTTCCTGAGCGACGACAGCAAATCCCTTGCCAGCCTCTCCTGCGCGAGCCGCCTCGACACCTGCATTCAATGCGAGCAGGTTGGTCTGGAAAGCGATTTCGTCAATCACGTTGGTGATTTGTGCGATCTCATTAGAAGCCGTCTGAATTTCGGCCATGGCCGTAACTGCTCGACCGACGACATCAGATGATTTTACCGCGCGCTCTTTAGCCTCGGATACAATTCGGGTTGCTTCGTGTGCCCGATCAGTGGAAGTGCGCACCACCGTCGTGATCTGATCAAGAGCAGCGGACGATTCTTCAAGTGCTGCTGCCTGCTGTTCGGTGCGCTTAGAAAGGCTGTCCGACGAGGAGCGAAGCTCCTCGCTGTTGCCATTCAAGGTGTCGCTTGCATTCCTGATTTCGCCAACCGTTCGCTGGAGGCTCACGATCGTGTTGTTGACGTTTTCCTGAAGCTGAAGAAATACACCCTTGAAATCGCCCTTCATATTCTGCGTGAGGTCACCATCAGCGAGAAGACGGACAACGCGGTTTGTTTCGTCGATGCCGTTTTCAACCGATGAGACCAGCGTGTTGATGTTTGCTGCGAACTGGTCGAGACCCTCGTCGCCGTAGTTAGTTGCCACGCGCTTTGAAAAATCGCCGGCTGCCGCGGAGGTGACGACGACCGCCATGCCCTGCTGAAGGCGATCGCTTTTTGTGCGCATCGCCGTCTCTTGAGCATTCATCCGCTGGACTTCCAGGCCGTTCTGCTTGAACACCTCTACTGCACCCGCCATTTCACCGATTTCGTCGGTACGGCCTTGGAAAGGTACCTCGGTATGAAAGTCCCCACTGGCGAGTAATTTCATGACGGAGGTCACGGTGCGAATGGGATTGCTGATCTGGTGGGTCGCTATGTAGAACGCGATTGCGCAACCGCCAGCTAGGCCAATCAGTGTGACGGCTGCCATAATCATCAGGACATTCGCCTGAAAGGCTTTCAGATCGGCACTGATCTGGACCAGCTTTGCCTCGTCCTGGCTGACGACATCGTCAATGTCTTTCTGGTAGCTCTTGCGGTTAGCGCGGTTTGCATCCGTGTTCCCATGCGCATTGGATGCTGCGGGACCATCTGTTACAGCAACACGCGCGGTCTCGGTCCGGAACTGGGTGAATGCTGATGCGCCTTGGCGCAACTCAGCAAAATCAGTCTTCTGATCAGCAGGGACCAGTGGTTCCCACGCATCAAGCAATGCATTCATCTTCTTGAGAGATGCCAACGCGCCATCGGCAAAAGGCTTGGTCTCCTCGACAGAAGAGGCTGCGTAGGTTCCGCGAAGATCCATCACGACCGCAGTTACAAGCCTGTTGAGAGCTTCGCCGTTTTGAGCGCGCCGCGCGGCATTCTCAAGGCGGTCAACACGGCTGTCGTATACGCTGAGGGTGTAGAAACTGATGCTGCCGATAGCGAGCGCAGTAAGCGCCATCACCGCGACGATCGAATAGATCTTGCCACGAATATTCATGGGTGCTCCGAGGGGAATTAGGTTTTTTGGGGGAATGGAGCCATCATGGCTTCGATGTCGCTTGATTAGCCGCAGATGATTAACGAAGCATCAAAAAAACGTGAGCAGCGATCAGTGTCGGGCGCGGCGCTGTCGCACGCTCTCTCGTCGTTTTCCTGGTGCCGCTGGCGTGGGCCGCTTCGGCCGGCAGTTACCAGAGCCCAGCCTTGGAAATATCCTTGGGACACTTAGTAACAGCTGCATCATCGTCTCTCGCGTGGCATCCGACAAAATGGACTAATAATCAGATAGTTCGCCTAGTGGGCATTCTCTCGCGCGGTTTTGGATTGCACCGCTCACCACTGGAAGGTCACGTCGACAGCCCTAGATTGCTTTCATGCGAAAGGAGCGGTCCAGTGGAAAAACCGCAGCATCACTTGATCGACAATCTCATGGCGGGAGCAGGTTTCTACTCCTGGTCGCTGCCGCTCAATATGCTGACGGCCGACAAGGCTTTCGCAGAAATCTATGAGGTCAACGTACAGGATCTTGCCCGAGGGGTGCCTGTCGAATTTATCTTGGCGCGTATTGTCGAGGAGGATCGCCCTCGCCTCGCCGAGCGCATCCATGAGGTCATACTCGGGGGTGAGCCATTTGTGTCATCCTACCGGATCAACTGCCCCAGTGGACGGGTGAAAGCGCTCCTTAGCATGGGGTCGTGCGCAAAAGATCAAGACGGCATACCGTCAATCTATTCCGGCATTGTGCTCGTGGAGCATGTGCTAGAAATTGAGATTCGAGCGACGACGCTTGCGGCGCAAATATCAAATGCCTTGGAACTAGCCCGTTCGGACGGGCGCGAACTCACAGAGCGCTACCTATCGTCAGCTCTACGATCGCTTTCTTCCTCAGAGCGCTGAAGGCGCTTCAGCTGATCGATGATACGTTGCACTAGCTCGAGCCGAACCAGGGCTTGGGGCTTACTGATTATTCTTTCTGCGGAAGCCACCCGGATCTGAGCGAGAAGCGTTTCCAGTCTTTTCTCTTCGTCCATGCGGCCTCCTTTATAGATCAGTGTCAAACGGCTATGCGGTGATTTGTAGGCAAACGCCCTGCGAACGGGGTTGCAGGCAAAGAGTTCCCTATTTGGCTTTGGGTACGCCATTAAATCAGTGCGGACTGGCCACGGTTATTGCCGGCCATTTAGGGTCGCCGATCGCCCATGAGTGCTTCCCGTGATCGCGATCGTTTGCCGCTGCAGGGGCATCCGGTTCGCTGCCAAGAGGAACACCATCAGAGCGGCCTGCAGAGACGTCCCCTACGCTCCAACCTGGCCTCGCGACACGAAAGTGCTGAATTTGTCCGGCAATTGAGAACGCACCAACAACATCTGTCGTATCCGTCAACAAATGGGTTCTTGTTATCGGAAGTAAGCCATCTTACGTGCTTCCCTTGCCATCAAACCCTCGAATAGCAATACTCGGCACAAATCTGACGAGGAAAACGATGTCTGAACCGCAGCTTTCCATTCGCAGCAGCAAGGCTCGCGATCTGGCCCATGCTCTTTCCCGCCGTACTGGCCAGCCTATCAACAGGCTCGTTGAGCTCGCCTTGGAGCGTTATGACCGGGAGCTACGTGCTGACAACACCCGCTATCCGATGGATGTCGTATGGGATCTCGCAGCCGAGGATTTGCGCAATATCGCTCCCGGCACGACGTCCAACCACGATGAATTCTACGACGAGAACGGTCTCCCGATATGATTGCCGTCGACACCTCTGTCATCATCGCAATCTCAATGCGCGAGCCGGAAACCGACATATTCAGGGCCCCTTTTGGGACGCGAGCCGGTCATCATCGGATGGCCTACCCTATTGGAGGCAAGAATGGTCTTGTCAGGCAAGGGCTTCGTCAGTGCCGCCAAGATCATCAAGCAGTTCGCTGAAACGCCGAACGTTACGACCATTGCTTTCGATGAAAAACACTATCGCGCGGCCGAAGACGCCTTTGAGCGGTTCAGCCGCGGTCGTCATCCCGCTGCGCTCAATATGGGCGACTGTTTCTCCTACGCCGTTGCCTGCATCGCCAGAGCACCGTTACTGTTCAAAGGGCACGGGTTCGGGCAGACGGATCTAAAACTGCATCCTGCGTCTTCAATGGCATGAGACAGACAGCCCTGACCCCGCTCGATCGCCGTATCCTTGAGTTGGACACCATTGCGGCTGTGCTGCCGCTAGAACGTCGCGACGAACTCGCCGAGCTGTTGACGGATCAGGATGTCGCGACGCTCCGCCATCTGGTCAACGAGGGCATGGGCGAAAACACCCTTCGAGCCCTCACCTCCGATCTGGCTTATTTGCAGGCATGGTCTTTGGCGGCCACCGGAAAATCGCTGCCTTGGCCGGCGCCTGAAGCACTGCTACTCAAATTTGTCGCGCATCATCTTTGGGATCCGCAGAAGCGGCAAGAGGATCCTCTGCATGGGATGCCCCATGAGGTTGCAGAAAATCTTCGACACCAGGGCTTCCTGAAATCCACCGGCCCGCATGCGCCCGATACCGTGCGCCGGCGTCTGGCCACTTGGTCCACCCTGACGAAATGGCGAGGCCTCTCTGACGGCTTCACCTCCCCTGCCCTCAAATCCGCTATTCGCCTCGCTGTCCGCGCTACGCCGCGGCCCCGCAAACGCAAGAGTGCCAAAGCGGTAACCGGCGACGTCCTGGCAAAGATGCTGGCCACCTGCGCCAGCAGCAGTCTGCGCGACCTGCGTGACCGGGCGATCCTGATGGTCGCCTTTGCCTCCGGCGGACGCCGACGCAGCGAGATCGCAGGATTGCGGAAGGAACAACTGACGGTCCAACCACCAATCGCCGTTGAGGACAGCCCTCCCCTTCCCTCTCTCTCCCTCCATCTCGGTCGCACCAAAACATCCGGTTCAGATCACGACGAGGTCGTCTATCTCACCGGCCGACCTGTCGAGGCGCTGAATGCCTGGATCGCGGCCGCACGCATCGAAACCGGGTCAGTGTTTCGCAAGGTGGATCGCTGGGGCAATGTGTCGAAGCGGACGCTGGATCCGAAATCGGTCAACGACATAGTCAAACAGCGGGCGGCGATGGCGGGGTTGGACCCGCAAGAGTTTTCGGCGCACGGGCTGCGGTCGGGATACCTTACAGAAGCTGCAAATCGCGGCATTCCCCTCCCTGAGGCCATGGAGCAATCCCGTCACAGCTCGGTCCAGCAGGCATCCAGCTATTATAACAGCGCCACGCGCCGTAGTGGGCGGGTGGCAAGGTTGCTTTAGGGGCCTGCCTTCAACGGGAAGAGTTTCATGATGGGTATAAACGGCATTCCAGGCAGCTTGTCCCATTGCCCAATGTGCTTTCCCGTTGTTCTCCATCAAACTCACGCTAAGGTTATGCTTGCGGAATGGGGACACGTCATTACGGTTGGAGGAAAGTTCCATGAACGAGAGCCATGAGAAGATTTCGAGCGCCGCAAATACAACAGAAAAAATCCAGTCGCTTGTGGGTGAAGCACTGGATTCCCTGCAGTCGGGTTTCAACGGCCGGGTTGTTAATGGTTTCGGCGTGTACGCCGACTCTTCAAGTCGCTACAATGATCTGAACACTGCACTGGTCGCCATCAAAGCTGCTATGGAAATCATGCGGGAGACTGATTGGCCAACGGAGGCCGAATTTGGAGCCGTCGACGCATAAGTCTGCGTTGTGAATTCTTGGCTAAATGCCCTTCGCCCATGCCAGGAGATCACGCCAACGCTTCACGTATCCCTCGACAATCTGCGGGTTCATATCCGACGACAACAGTCCGTCCGCGAACGTGCCGAGGTCGAACGTGTTCAGTTCGGCGTCTTCAGGATATTGCTTGAAGGTGTATCGGAACATTTCCTCCCAGCTTTTCCGGACGCCGACCGTCTCGTCCTGCAGCTCCAGGCGATAGCGATCAACCAATTCTCCAAGTGTCATCGTCACTCTCGTTATCTGGCGATCAGCGCAGATTTAACCGGCCTCTTCGCTCAAATGATTATTTCTGCCTTCCTGCTCTCAGACATCCCTTTTTTACGAAATTTCCCCCATAGGGCGCCGCCAGCGGGCGTTGCACACACACGGCAGGTCAAGATCTATCAAGGGCTGCAGGTTGTGTCTGGCGGGGCTGCATTTACCCCATAAAACCCGCTTGCAACCGTGATTTTTCTCACGCATTTCTTTATTGTACAAGCCTATATCAAATCGCGTGTGAGAGACATGGAAAAACAACAAGCGGCCAATCCATCGTCGGCCCCAAAACGTCTTATCGGCTATGCCCGACTCTCGACCGCCGATCATGTCGATGATGCCCAGATGGACGAGTTGCGCGCCGCCGGTTGCGAGCGGATCTTTCAAGAGCATGAATCTGGCGCGTCACGGACGCGGCCGGTTCTAACAAGGCTGCTCGGCGAGCTCGCCACCGGTGACGTGCTTGTCGTCGTCAGGCTGGACCGCCTCGCCCAATCGGTGAGCCATCTGTTGCACCTGATCAAGGGCCTTTTAGAACGCGGCGTCTATTTCAGATCGATCTGCGATCCGATCGACACGTCCACATCTGAGGGGATGTTTTCTCTTCAAGTCCTCGCGGCGGTTGCACAGCTCGAACGAGCGCTAAACGCCGAACGAACCAAAGCTGGGATCGAGCAAGCGAAGGCTCGTGGCAGAATGCCGGGCAATCCTGGACTTCGGGAAAGGCGACCAGAAGCGATCATGGCGGTGTCGAAGGCGCGAGAAAAACTCTATCTCAATGAGTTGATCTCGTCGGCCCAAACTTGGCTTCCAACCGTCCGGCAGCTTCGCCCCGCGCATAGCTGGGACAATGTCGTGAGTGTCCTAAACCGCCAAGGCCATGATTGGACGGTGGAAAGACTGCGCCGAGCGGTGCGCCGGATGGTCCGCGAAAAGCTTGCCGAACCCGAGCTGTTAACTCGCTCACCCCGTCGAGCCCCAGAAGATCATCTGATGAAACTCGTCGCAGCGATTGCCATTGCTGATCCTGGACTTTCGCTTCGCGACATTGCGGGTCAACTGGATCAGATGGGCGAGCGGCCAGCGCACGGTGGTCGCAAATGGCAGCCTTCTTCTGTTCGCCACCTACTGGATCAGGCACATCGGCTCGGTCTCGTTCGTCACTGAGGGGACGGGGCACCAACATGCCGACTGCTCGGTTTCTGGCGCCCGATTTTCGACGACCAAGATTTCCAGCCTTCGCTCTAAATAATGTGTCGGGCGGGTTGAAGGAATATGTTTTACCTCCAGAGTTTTACGACCGACCCTGCCCTTTGCTAAAAGAATCCATGGCACTCTGAGGCCGGCCCGCGCTCGAGCTGCCAAGACAGTTCGCGAACAGAGGGAAAGGTTCGGGCCGTATCGGAAACGTCTTCAACAAGGAGGTCTCCGACTGGCGTATCGATCACAACGCGCCATACAGATGGAAAGCTGATCAGCTGCGGCGTGCCCGAGTGATCGACGGTCGCGAACCATAAAGCCATTGAGACAATGTATGGTGTGCCTTATGGGATTGGTGACCAGAAGAATCGGCTTGGCGCGTCGATGCGTCAAAATACAACCCATCCCTACCGTTGCTCTCGTCGATCAAACGATAGGACCTACTGCAACTCTGCCCGATCGCGCCGCTTAAAATGGTCCGCCGAGACAAGCACATCACAATAATAGCAAAACCGTCTGGCCACCCCAGTAGGTGTCATCTGAAAACGGGCCGCAGCGAAAGTATCGAGCACACTTCAGCTCAAAGCCAGATTTCTACCGGGCACACATCCACGGCTTCGATACATTCCCACAATAGCCCGAGATAGCAGCCCTCCCCTCCTCGGCATCGTCATCAATCATTGATCCATGGGTCTCCGCGATCACGTCATATGAATCGAACATCCTTCTGAAAGCAAGTTAGCACGCTTGCTTCGCATCCGGGCCAACCAGTGGTGCGATGGCCGTCAGGTTAGATGCCCTTTCGATCGGGCAGGGCGTTGATGATGGCAAATGAGAGCTTTACGTAGTATCGAAACCCGGTTTCCTACCGGCATACTTAGCAAGTTGGCCAAGCAATACGCCCAAAGACCTGCCAGATCGCACGGCCTTACGATCACAGGTCAGGACGGCATACCCCGATCGCGATGACGACCAGCTTTGTAATGAACCCGGCAAGCCCAAGCTTCAAATAGGTCGGCATAAATTTATCCTGTCAATAGGGCTTGATCCGCCACGTGATGATCGAGAGCCAGTTTGATTGCGCCGATATTGAGATGTTGGACAGAATACTCTGCGCTCCTCGCATCATCGAAATTGAGACCTAAGAGCTCGATGATGGCAGATCCCGTCTTCAATGTCCGAAAGCGACGCATCCTCTGTCCCAATTTGCTGCCACACACCCCTGACAATAAGGCATGATCCCGATCTCTTTTTCTGTCCACCTGTGAGGTAACTGTCTTGACCGGCCTTCATCTGAGCGGTTTCGGGCTAATCAAACTGATTTACCTTGTTCGCAGGGGAACTATTCCTTGACCCCTTCGACAACCGAGGGCGTTAAGATATCGAAGAAGTGCTTCTATTGTCCCAATCTTCAGACGATCAGATGTTCGGGTACACCGGACTCCTCCCGGTTGGCGAAACACCTAACCGGCGCCTGACGAAGTGGATTGACGCATCTAAGCATCAACATAGTAATTGTTAAAGCGACGGATCGTCACAGGATTTCATCCGCGCTTGCGACGTTAATCACCAGAATCCAGCATGATTGGGGTCCGGAAGCCCGCCAGTGCCGCCGTGCTCTGGGGGCAGGAGATGTGTCCAGATCGGCAAAGGTTCGTGTTGCCATCGCGCCAAAGTCCTTATCAACGCCTGCACAACCCCCACAAATACCGCTCCAGGCAATCATACGTGAAGATCTACTCCCGTGGCGAGCCAGCAACATAGCACTGGTTGAAGCACGAGAGGCATCTTGAAGACCGACTGCGCCGGCGGTGAACCATGGCCAACCATTCCTGTCTCCAAAATCATAACCGGGCAATCGCTACATATCCTACGCCCCTATACGGGCACCGACGTAGCGCCTTGAGGCCAGAAGGGTGCCCCAGTGATATCGACAATGCTCCTGATCACTTCTTTGGAAGCGATCGTACCTGTGCGTGACGAAGCTGCCAGATGGCTCAATGGTCAGGAAAGAGAGACCCGACTTAAGCCAATCCGGAGATCTTCGCGTAACAAGCCAATTTTCGTGATTGGAGACGAAAATCGATTTGACCCACCCGTATATCATGACAGCTAGGCCTTGCCCCATCTAGTAGGCTGTAGTTTTCGCAATGTCCGCGTCATTCGCGCGTACCTCCTGGCTTCAGGCATCTCGTTAGGAATGATGACAAATACCGCCAACCGTGAATTTCGAAAGCTGGCCCCACATCCGGTGCTATTTCGGGCCGATCAAAGACCGCACTTTTCACCTTTGAAAGGAAAAAAAGCGTGTTTTCAAGGCCTTGTTGGCGTGGTCAGCTGACCACCAATGAAACGCGATATTGCGCGCGACTAACGAGATCTAACGTTGCAGCAGGCAAAGAGCGCACCGCCACCAGAGCGCAATCTCTTTAAAAAAACATTTTAAAACCCGTAGCTTAGAACGGTGGTCAGCTGACCACATCGAGTCGCTTCGGATTTTGACCGCGCACGAACAAGATGTGGACCTTTCATGGAATGATATGAAGGTATGCCGCGGTCAGCGGTCCCGATGAGATATTTCGACCGCCGGCCAGCTTTGCGCGCTGCTTGACGATGTCGTTGACGGATTGCGGATCGATCGTGCGTTTGGACACATTGCCCCAGCGGTCAATGGCGCGGAATATGCTGCCCGTGTCGATGCGGGCCACTTCGAGCCAGGTATTGAGTTCCTCGACGGGCCGGCCGGTAAGATAGACAACCTCATCGTGGTCGGCACCGGATGTCTTGGTGCGGCCGAGATGGATGGCAAGCGAGGGCAGGGTGGTGCCATCCTCGGCGGTGATTGGTGGCTCATTGGTGAGCTGTTCTTTTCGCAGCCCGGCGATCTCGCTGCGGCGGCGGCCACCGGAAGCAAAGGCCACCATCAGGATCGCCCGGTCGCGGATGTCCCTCAAACTATCGGTGCCACAGGTCGCAAGCAGCCTGGCCAGAACGTCACCTGTAACAGCCTTGGCACTCTTGCGTTTACGTGGTCGCGGCGTGGCGCGCACGGCAAGTCGTATTGCCGACTTGAGGGCAGGGGAGGCAAAGGCACCGGTGAGGCCCCGCCATCTGGTCAGCGTCGACCACGAGGCAAGCCGTCGGCGCACCGTGTCGGGTGCGTGAGGACCGAAGGATTTCAGGAAGCGTTGGGCACGGAGGTTTTGCTCGACAGAAACCGGCATGCCGTGATCGGGATCGGTGTTGCGTTTGTTGGGATCCCACAGGTGATGGGCGACAAATTTTAAGAGCAACGCCTCCGGCGCCGGCCAGGGCAGGGACGCGCCTGTTGCTGCCAATGACCATGCCTGCAGATAGGCAAGATCGGAGGTGAGAGCACGCAGCGTATTGTCACCCGTGCCTTCATTGACCAGATGCCGGAGTGTTTCGACATCCTGATCCGTCAGCAGCTCGGCAAGTTCGTCACGTCGATCGATCGGCAGAACGGCGGCGATCGTATCGAGCTCGGCCGCGCGACGATCGACGGAGGGGAGGGATGCAGACGGTTTTCGTTTCTGCGACATCAGCCAATCAACTCCACCGGCACCCAGACGGTGACGTTGAAGCCGATCGCAGGATCAAAGCTTTCCGGCGTCAGCAGTGCGTTGCCATGTCCCTTCGCGAACCAGCGGGCAACGTCGGCATTGTAGATCTCTTCGACGACTTCGCGAACCCTTCCGGCAGCGGCCAGCGCTCCGCCATGCATCATCTTTGCCGTATTGACGTGTGCCAGTTTCCGTTTTGCCGGAGAGCCGCCATCGGAGACCGCCACCGCCAGTCGTGCAGGTCCATAACTTTTGACACGCACTTTGAGCCGGGGAGGGCGGTAGGCATCAAAGCGGGCATTGACCGCGGCGATGCGGGCAACGACCTCCTCCTCGCTGATTTGCACCTGCGGCACCACATCGGCAATCACATCGAGTTGGTGGTCAAAGTTCTGGCGTGTGATCTCTTCGGCATGATGGGCGTAGGCCAGATGTTTGACCGGCAGCGCCTTCAACCAGCGCATGCGCTGCGCGATCGCCATTGACTTGGCGGCTTCCTCGCCCAGCCGGCCAATGGAAAAACTCTCTCGCTTCTGGCCTTCATTGGTCATCAGCGTCACCTGCCAGACATCGCCCTCTTCAGCCTCGACCCGGCGCACACCGGAGATGCCGCTCTTGTTGTTCTTGCGGATCTTCACCGCCTGTTCGAGATTGGTTGGCGGGGGCAGGGCGGTGATGATGGCGTCTCGATAGGCGCGAGCCTGGGCATAGGCGGCATCGGATGATCCGTAGATGCTATCCTTGAACAGCCTGACGATTTTCTTGCTGCGGCGACGCAGTGCTACCGTCCAGCCACCGCCACGTCGTTCGTTTGGTTCCTCACGGGTCAGCGCATAGGTGTCGGCATCGTTTGCAGGTGGTGCGATCGTTTGCCTGTCGTCTTTTTTCCTGGCCAAGTGTTCGTCCGCCTGCCTGCCTTGCCAAATCCTACGCACGCTCAAAACCGATCCTGGATCGATCAAGCACAACGCCAAAGATGCCGGTCTCATCGGTTTTTGCAACAGGGCAGGACCGCTTTCTGCAACTGGTGGGTCCCGTAAAATCCCCCTATCTGCGAAACCTTGCCCATTCAGGGTTGACCTCGCAGATCATGGCTCTAGTTTTCGCCGCGATTAAGACGTGCATTTTTTTGGCATCACAGGATACAGCCTTTCGCTTCCCGTGGTGCTTTTCTTGGTTTTCAGATTGCCGGAGCCACTTATGGACAATGCATCTTCTGCCGCCGATTTCATCCAGGCGAGCCGTATCCTGAAAATCAATTCTCCGCTTGGCGAAGACCAGCTTCTGCCCGAGCGCGTGACGATAGAGGAAGGCATTTCCTCACTGTTCGAGATCCGCTTGGTGGCGCGCACCAAGAAAGCCCAGATCAAACCGGAAGAACTGATCGGTCGGCTGCTCGATGTCTCGGTTGAGGTGCAGCAGGGCGACGGTGAAGAAGGCTCTGCTATCCGCCGCCCGTTCAACGGTCTCGTCACTCAGCTCAACGAAGGCCCGCCGATCACCCGCGGCCTGCGCTCCTATGCCATGGTTCTGCGCCCGCAGATGTGGTTGCTCACCCGCCGTTCCGATTGCCGTATCTGGATGGACAAGACGGCGGTTGAGATTGCCGAGATCCTTTTTTCCGAACACGGCATTCCGGCACCGGACACATCGGGCGTGATTACATCGCCAGCCAAACAGCATTACTCCGTTCAATGGAACGAGACAGATTTCGCTTATTTATCAAGGCGTTTCGAGGAAGATGGCCTATTCTACTGGTTCAGCCACGAGGATGGCAAGCACAAGCTGCATGTCGCCGACACCGCCAATGGCTGGCTTGGACCGTCACCATCGGCACAGGGGGAGGGCAGGGTGCGTTTGGCCCAAGGTTCTTCCGATCGCAACCATATTAACGAATGGGCACGACAGTTTTCTTACGTTCCGGGACAACGTGCCGGTGCAGACTGGAATTTTGAAACACCCCGCATGGTGCCCGGCACGATGACGCCGTCACTGGTGCAGATGCCGGACGCCACCAAACGCGAGTTATACGAATACCCGGCCCGTATCTCCTCTGTCGCGGAAGCCGAACGTGCGCAGAAATTGCGGTCGCAGGCGTCTGAAGCCGATCATGATCGGGTCTATGGCGCCTCGACATCGCGCATCATCGAAACCGGCCGTCGCTTCACGCCCTACGAAGTCGCGCATCCTGATCATGCCTACGACGAGCACGTGGTCATCAAGTCTGTTCAGACAGTGGTCGATCGTTCCTACGAAACCAACAGCAACGAACCGGAATATCGCAACGAGTTCGAGGCGGTTCCCTCACGCGTGCCGATGACGCCGCACCGGGAAACCAAACGCCCGCGTATCGAGGGTACGCAGGTGGCGATTGTTGCGGGTCCCGAGGGCGAGGAAATCCACCCGGACCAGTATGGTCGTATCAAGGTGTGGTTCCCATGGGACCGCAAGGCAAAGAAGGATGGATCGGATACCTGCTGGGTGCGCGTGGCGCAAAGCTGGGGTGGCGGCACCTGGGGTGCACAAGTGATACCTCGCATCGGCATGGAAGTCATGATTGCCTATGTCGATGGCGACCCGGACCGACCGCTGGTAACAGGTGTTGTGCCCAATCCGAGCAATTCCGTGCCTTACGATCTGCCGGCCAACAAGACCCGCATGGTCATGCGATCCAATACCCACAAAGGTCAAGGATACAACGAACTCGCCTTTGAGGACGAGAATGGGCAGGAAAACATGTTCCTGCACGCTCAGAAGGATCAGACGACAAAGGTTCTCAACAACCAGACCAGCCGTGTCGACGCCAATGCGCTGCATTCGATCGGTGCCAATCAGTCACTTGAAGTCGGCTCCAACATGAGCCAGCAGGTCGGCGGCGGCCTGAACATGGTTGTTGGCGGCGTCGGAAACACCGTAAACACTATCGCAGGCGGCTTGCTCGCTGGCCTGTCAGGCACCAGCGCCAGCATGTTGCAACATGCAATGTCGCTTGCCTCTGCCCACGCGGCTGACAGTCCGTCGTCTGAAGACAAGAACCTTGCTGCCGCTCAGGCTGCCGGTGGTGAAAGCGCTTCCGGTGCCGGAGGCGGAGCAGACAATCCGCTATCACAGGTAGGCGGATATATGGGTCTGATGGCGTCAGGTGTGCTCGGCGCTATGTCATCATCGATGGATAGCGTGCGCTCAGGCATCAACAACGCTGTCGCCAATGAGCTGCGGACGGATGCTGGCGATGCGATGCGATCCGCTGGCGCCGGTCTTGGCTCGCAGGTCGCCTCGATGATCGGGCAAGGCGTGTTCAACACGCTCGTCAGCCGCATGCAAAATACCAGCGTCGGCATGGCACAGACCGAGCAGGTCGGTGTTGCGAAGGTGGTGACTGTTGGACAGGTGTATAACCAGACCGTTGGCCACACCAAGAATATCTCGATTGGCAAGGAACTCTATGTCGCGGTTGGCGGTGGTGAGGATGCCGACGGAAATGTTCAGCCGCCGAAATCGATGCTTATCATGAAAGATGACGGAACGATTATTCTGAAAGGCGTCAAGATTTTCATCGATGCCGACAGCCATGTTCAGATCACGACCCCCATGCTTGATCATAACTAGGAGGCGTGCGTGCCGGAGATTGTCAATCACACGCCCTATCCCAATTTTAGATATTACAGCAGCGACACGGAGGGGGCCGATTTCGGCGTCGTCATCGTAAAATGCACGTATGAGGTGGGGCCGTCAGGCAGGTTGCTCAAGGCCGAGGAACAGGCGCCCATTATCTTCACGGACATGTGCCATGGAGAGGTCAATCGCACATCTCTTTGGCACCCTTCCGATCTAGTGCCGCTCAAGCCTGCGACCGATGTGTTCGTTAATGCCGTGGCGCGCGCTCCTGGCCGAAAGCCTCAGCCGTCATGGACTTGTGGTATGCGCATCGAGGATCATGAGGGTGTGCGCCTAGAGAAGACCCTTCGCGTGACAGGTCCGCGAGAATGGCGGCCGCTCTGGAAACGTAGACTATCCGACGGCGAGAAACAGGACTGGCGGCGCCATCGGCGATATTTTGACCGTTGGGAGCTGTCCGAACCGGCACCGATCACGGAGCTTCCCGTACATTACGAATACGCTTTCGGCGGAGAAATTCCGCAAGGGCAGGGCGAGGATGGGATCGCCATATTCGACACCGATCACCGCAATCCTCTCGGCCGCGGCAAAATCGATGTTGAGTGGACAAACCACCTGGCAGCCGTACCGGCGCCGCAGATCGAACTGGCCTCGGATCCGGTGTCGGATCCCCACGCAAAGATGATCCCGCAAAGCTTCGGGCCGATCCCTCCCGCCTGGCTACCACGCCGGCCACTGGGCGGGACCTATGACCAGAACTGGAAAGACAATGTCTGGCCGGCTTGGCCAAAAGATTATGATTTTGCCTATCACAATTCGGCGCATCCAGACCTTATCGTCGATCCTTATCTGACGGGCAAGGAGACCATCCGGCTCACGGGCTTTTCCGCCAGTTCGGACAGTTTCCTCCTGCACCTTCCCGGAGAGAGTTTATTCGTCGATTTCGTCGACACCGATCAGCGTCTTGTTCGGCACGACATGGTGCTCGACACTCTCAACCTCGACATTTCCGCAGGTTCTGTCCGGGACTGGCGCGTCTTTATGTCGTGGCGAGCCCGTTTTCAGCCGGGACTGTATGAGAGTGCCGTCATTCAGCATGTGCTTCCAAATAATTCAGCCGAAACTGTCCGCGAGTCACTCAAGCAGAGGAAGGTTTCATGACCGAAGGAATGATTTCCGGACGGAAATGCGCGTCCAACACGATCGTGGCCAAGGGCCCGGATGTCTGCCGGACGCCGGTCGGATCGTCTGTTGTGGATGTCGGGTATTCTTCCGTCGCATTTTGCGACACCGCGACACGATACTCCACCTCTGTGCGCAATAACGGCAAATTCGATCTCCAGCTCAACTTCCGCACATCGTGTTCCACCGGCAATGAGCCAGGAACGCTCCGGGGCGTCATGGAGCAGGGGCACATGGGGCCTGCCCATGTCGATATGGCGTCATCCTTCGTTTATTCGGAAGGCTGGGCGACCGTAAGCCATCGCGACCCGTCGTGGATAAACCGGCCGGATCCGGGGCCGGTTGAACCCATCAAATCCGTTGATCGGATCAAAATCTGATGAGCGACAACCTACTCGATCCGAATCCCATTTCCGGTGGCGGCGGAAAATTCGAGCCAACGGGCGAAACCAGTCAGGATTTGCCAGGCTTTACCCCTGTTCCAGGCGGGACGCCGGCCGGCAGACCATTCACCATGTCGCAATTCCGTCCGCAGACTGACGAAAAATCCCTCCTGCATACCTACAACACGATCGTCAAAGGTAACGTCAACGCGGAGTTCAACTCCGGGGCAACCGCCGTCTCCGATCCTTATTCATGCCCGGTTTCTGAATTCGAAGATCAGCTGGTTCGCGAGGCGGAGACCCGGCAGAATGCGATGATCGCCGGAATAAAAGAGAACCTCAACGAGTCTAGCTGGTTCGGAACTAGATGGTGGCACGAATACGAGCTTAGCAATGAGCAGAAAGTGCCGTTGTCCGAGTATGTCCACAGCGGCGGTTTTCCTTTGGGAGGCAGCACTTACAAGAACGCCTATTTGATGCGGGAGATAGAAGACCGCTATAGGCTGATGAGTTTCGCAAAGGAGAATAACGATCCTGCAGCTTTTCGAAAGCACTGCGAGGAAAAGAACAAGATAAACGCCAATACGCCCATCACCGAAACCTTGGTGATGGAAAATACCAACCGCATGCTCGCAGCTGCGGCCACAGGCGGACGTGGCGGTATGAAAATGGGCGGCAGCAGAGCGCCCCGCATGGCTGCGACATCCGGCCGGGGCGCCATGCGGCCTTCAAGGCGCATCGAATTCGTCAAAAAGCCGGCACAGCCTGCGCCCGCGACGACACCGGCAACCAAGCCGACTCAAAACACATCGCCACCGACGACCGCAGGCGAACCCGTATCGGTGGCAACGGGCGAATACCTGGAAACTTGGCGGGACTTCCTGATCCCGGGCACCTTTCCATTCGACGGTTCCCGCTACATGGGATTAAAGCTGGGCCTGCCGACGCGTTACAAAAGCCCGCTCGGTCCTTGTCAGATTTCGATGTTTGACGAGATTTTCTCGAATCCCGAACACGGGAAACTCATTTATCATAATGATACTGGTAAGCGCATTTGGTTTGATCGGCCATTCAATTTCCTTCCCTCGATCAATGCGGGCATACCGCATCTCGACCTGAGAGCGCCGTGGCTAAAGCAGCTGCGGTTGAAGGATCGGTCGATTATCAAGCATTTCCGGCAGTATGAAGACGGCGTCTACCGGCTGGAAAGTATTGAAGACCTGAATGGTTTTAAGCTGACGCTCTCCCGCACCGAAGACGGACGTTTGATGCGTGCGGACGGGCCGGACGGATTAAGCCTCACCTTCGACAATGATGATGCCGGTCGCCGCATCCTCATCACCCTTATCGGCACGGACGGATCTACGAAGGATCTTGCCAGATATTCTTATGATGCTTCAGGTCGGATGACCGAAGCAACTTGCGGATTCGGCATGTCGGTGTGTTATCGCTGGCTGGATGGCAGCAATCTGCTGCACTCCTGGCACAATCTGACCCGCGCCTCCGAGACCATTTTCACCTATGACGAGACCGGCCGTGTCGTTCATACGAAAACCAACGGCATCTGGAATGGCGACCGTTTTGCCTATGGGGAGGGCGAGACCCTCTATCTGCCGGGCGGCCGCAACGAACACGGCCAGTTTTTCCGCTATGACGAACACCAGAACGTTACCGCCGAGGTCGACCCGCTCGGCGGCACGGTTGCGCATGACTACAATCGCGCCGGCTTTCGCACCGCGACCACCGATCCGAATGGTAACGTTACCCGCACCCGCTATGACACGCTTGGCAATGTCAAGGAGCTGACTGACCCTGAGGGGCGCTCGACTGTTTATGGCTGGGGTGACGACGGCGAACTGATGCTGGTCATCGACGGCGCCGGCAATCGCCGCCGCTACAAGCACGACGACAAGGCCAATGTCATCTCCGAAAGCGATGGCGAGGGCAATGTTACCACGCTGACGCGAGACACAAGCGGGAGGGTTACCGAGACCCGCTTTGCGAACGGCGCCACCGAGTACCAAACCTGGGACGAGCACAACCGGCTTGAAAGCGTTACCGACGCCAAGGGCAATGTCACACGCTTTGCCTATGACGCCTTCGGCCGCCAGATCGAGGTCATCGCGCCGAACGGGGCGACGACGCGGAAAGCTTATTGCGCAAGCGCGGGCGGTTTCGAAACGGTGTCCGCGATCACCCGGCCGGATGGGGTCACGGTCAGCCGCTCCTTTGACGGGGCCGGCGAGCTTGCTAGCGTGCGCGATGGCGAAGGCCGCACCTGGTCCTACCGCTATGGTGCCTTTGCTGTCTTGCAGGCGATTATCGACCCCAAGGGCGGCGAACTGAAGATCGGTACCGATATCGAGGGCCGCGTCACAAGCGTCACCAATGCGCTCGGCCGAGTCTACCTGTTCGACCGGGATCTCGCCGGTCGCGTGATCGCCGAGGAGGATTTTGATGGCCGCGTCACCCGCTACAGGCGCGATCCGGCCGGGCAGGTGATCGAGGCGCAGAAGTCGGATGGTGCGCGGCTCGTCTATGACTACGACAAGTCCGGTCTGCTCCGTCGCATCGAGAGCTTCTCGGCAAAGGGCGCGCCGCAGGATATCACACGTTTCTGGTATGACGGCCGCGGCCTGCTGGTGCGAGCGGAAAACGGGGCCGCACTCGTCTCCTTCGAGCGTGATCGTAACGGCCGGATCACCGGCGAGACGCTGAACGGCCGCCGCGTCAAGTCCACACTAGACGTCATGGGCAACCGGATCGCCCGTGAGATCAAGGGCGTCGGTCATGGCCTGGTCGGCTATATCCGCGACCCGCTCGGCGCCATCGAGCAACTTGTTGCCGGCGACACCGAGTTTTCCTTCAGGCGCGATCTCTTCGGCCAAGAGATCGAGCGGCAGATGGGCGACTTCCATCTGCTGCAGCGGTTCGATCCGGCTGGACAACTCGTCGCCCAGGCGGCAGGTCCGGCGCGTGCCGGCAGTCTCGATGTCTCGCGCCTCGGCTGGAACGTGCCGGGCGGTGGCGGCGAGCGATCGGCCAAGGCCAAACCCGGTCAGATCCGCCGCGTCTATGATTACGACCGCGCCTTTGCGCCGCTCAGCGTCGACCATAGTATCTGGGGCAAGCGAAGCTTTGCCTATGACGACAATGCTCAGATGACCGAGGCGGGTTCGGCCAGCGGCTCGGAACGCTTCGACTACGATCCCGCCCGCAATCTGGTCGGTGCCTCTTCTTCGCGCGGAGATCCGGACGGGGGGAGCGGCTATGGCCAGGCCTTCGACGACACCTTTGGCGCCGTGCCGCCTGCGCCGCGGCCCTTCTCCTTCCAGTCGACGCCGGGCGGCATCTTGCAGATTGCTCGCGGACCGAAGGGGGAGAAGCTTCGCCTCACCCATGACGATTGTGGCCGACTCATCGAGCGCCGCCTCGATCGCGACGGCTTTCGGCCGCAGACCTGGCGCTATCGGTGGGATGCGCATGACCGGATGGTGGGCGTCGAAACGCCTGAGGGAGAGGAATGGCTCTTCCATTACGATCCCTTTGGACGACGGGTTTCCAAGGTTCGCCGGTTCAGTTCGGCAGAACGCTACCGCGCCGCTTTTCGCTGGCCTTCTCTCGTTGGTGAGGATGGTATTCCCACAGTTGCTCGACCGCCGTCAGACGATACGGGGGCATTGGACAATCCTCCCGTCGTCGGCACCAGCTATCTCTGGGACGGCGACCACATGGTGGCCGAGGCGCCACTGAGGCTCGACGGTCATGCGGCTTGGGACGAGGCCACCCAATGGCATTTCGAAGAGGGCACGCACCGGCTTCTTGCCAAACAGTTGCCAACCGGCGAGATGCTGTCGATCGTCTGCGACCATCTCGGGACGCCGAAGGAGATGTTCGACGCCAAGGGCACGCTCGTCTGGGCGGGGGATCACCATGTCTGGGGTGCTGTCCGTGCCGTGCGAACGTTTGGCGCGCTGGCACTGCGGCGCGGGCCGGAAACGGCTCCAGCCGAATACGACTGCCCCTGGCGGTTTCCGGGGCAGTATGAGGATGCCGAAACCGGGCTATACTACAACCGCCATCGGCATTACGACCCACTGGCCGGGCAGTATGCAAGTCCGGACCCGATCGGACTGGCGGGCGGGGATCGGCCGCAGGGGTATGTGGACGATCCGGGCGCCTGGACAGATCCGCTTGGGCTCAAAGCACGTCCAAAATACGATCGTCCCGAGCCGACCGCATCAAAGAACTGGAATACCGCTCGAGGGCAATATTGGAGAGACGTGGGAGCGATTGAAGCGGCTAATCCCTCCGGTAAGTACTCCCCAGCCAACATCGATCGGATGAAGAAGGGACGTGCGCCGATGATAAACATTACGGTTAAGTCGTCACGAACCGGACAAACAGTTACCAGGGACGTGCCTATTGAGCTACATCACAATTCATTGACGCAACGTGGTGGAGCTCGCCGTGCCAATGAAGGGTGGAACCTAATCCAATCGACGCCTTGGGGGCATGCTGCCATGGACCAATATAGACACACGGGCTATGACCTAGTGAAAATTAACCGCGGAACCAACAGTTGGTAGGATGAGTCATGTCTAGAGCCGAAGAACTGAGAGCGAAATTTCGAGCAAAAGGTGCCGCAATCAAAGCCGAGATGGAAAGCCCATACGGGCAGTTTCGATCCAAGCTCTCAATGTCGCTTGATGACTATTGCGCAACCCTCGAAGATCAATTGGCGCAGCAGCTATTTGACCGCTATAGTCATGATCAACCAAAAGATTTCGACAAATGGATATCGGATACCGTAATCCCACTATTCAAGTCTCAGAACGCTCTTCCAGTGTGGAGGTTTGAGCCCGACTGGCTATGCGAGAACGGCCATCCATTGACTTTCATTGGCCAGTTTGAGGGCCAAGACGAGACATTTTATGCATTCCAAGGTTTCAGAGATACGCGGGACGGCAAAATTAGATATACGAAACTCGCGGCTCAAGGTGACAGCTACCGGAATAACATGGAGGGCGAGATTGTAGGGTAGGATATCGAGTAATAATTTTCCGCTAGTGGTTTGATCGAGACAAAAGAGTCCGATTTGGGATTCCAATTCTTGCATGAATATGCGACGATCCTGCATGCGCACAGGTGTCACATTTGAGGTTTCCGCTGCCGACCGGGTTCGGCTGAACGCAATCGTTTCCGCAGGCAGCTCGCCGCAAAAGCATGTGTGGCGGGCGAAGATCATCTTGATGACCGACGAGGGTCTGGGAACGGTCGCGGTCATGGAAGCGACGGCTAAGTCGAAGACTTGCGTCTGGCGTTGGCAGGAGCGCTTCATGACGGAAGGCGTAGACGGCCTTTTGCGCGACAAGAGCCGGCCGCCCGGCACTGCGCCGCTTGAGGTTGACCTTGTCGACCGGGTTGTTGCTCTGACGCAGGAACCGCCCACGCAGGAAGCCACACACTGGACGGTTCGTGCGATGGCAAAGGCTGTGGGGATTGCGGCATCCTCAGTCGTCAAGATCTGGCATGAGCATGGCCTCGCACCCCATCGGTGGCGCAGCTTCAAGCTATCGAACGACAAGGCTTTCGCCGAGAAGCTTCACGACGTTGTCGGGCTATACGTGTCCCCGCCGGCCCATGCCATAGTCCTGTCCGTCGATGAAAAGAGCCAGATCCAGGCACTCGACCCGACGCAGCCGGGTCTTCCGATGAAGAAGGGGCGTGCCGGCACGACGACCCATGATTACAAGCGCCACGGCACCACCACACTTTTCGCTGCCCTGAATGTTCTCGACGGCTCCGTCATCGGCCGCAACATGCAGCGCCACCGGCATCAGGAGTTCATCCGCTTCCTCAACACGATTGAGGCCCAGTTGCCGAAGAATAAGGCGGTTCACGTCATCCTGGACAACTACGCCACACACAAACAGCCCAAAGTCCGGGCCTGGTTGGCGCGGCACCCGCGCTGGACCTTCCACTTCGTTCCGACATCATGTTCCTGGTTGAATGCCGTCGAGGGTTTCTTCGCAAATCTCACCCGTCGTCGGCTGAAGAACGGTGTCTTTCATTCCGTCGTTGACCTTCAGGCGGCCATCAACCGCTTTATCAAAGAGCACAACGAAGAGCCGAAGCCGTTCATCTGGAAAGCAGACCCTGATGACATCATCGCAGCCGTCAGACGTGGGCACCAAGTGTTGGAATCAATCGACTAGGTTCCCAGCCTTTAGATCAAGCAGATCGTCGCCAAGAAACGAGGTATTGTAGCAACGAGGTATTATAGCGGCGTTATCGCTTGATTGATCTTATTCGGCCGGCTTGGCACGCAGAAATCAAATCAATATTCGCCACATGACTTCATTCCGTAGCCATCGATAAGCATTACTTATCGACAGTCCTACCTTAGGACGCGGACTGATTAGCTGAGGCGATCCAAATCTTGGTTGCCGCGAGCTTGAGGGCGGCGAGGTAATTATCGGCGCGCCGGGCGTATCGCGTCGCAAGGCCGCGCATCTGTTTGATACGGTTGAAGAACCGCTCCACGAGATTGCGCTGACGATAAACCCAACGGCTGAAGCTGAATGTCTGCTTTCGATTTGTTTTGGCGGGGATATTCGCCCAGCATTTGCGTTGCTTGGCAAAGTTACGAATTGCATCGGTGTCATATGCTTTGTCGGCAAGGATCGTTGCTCCGGGCTGAACGTCGCTCAGCAGCGTCTCAGCCATGGCGGCATCGGCCGCCTGACCTGCGGTTAATTCCAGGCGGACCGGCAAGCCATCAGCATCGACAAGTGCATGGATCTTTGTCGTCAGGCCGCCGCGCGAACGTCCCATGCAAGGATCGGCAGATCCCCCTTTTTTGCGTTGGCACCATGCTGGTGAACGCGAACACAGGAACTGTCGATCATCACGATGTCTCCATCGTAACGCTTCGAAACGGCGTCCAGAAGACGATGCCAGACGCGCGCCTTGCGCCAGCGGGAGAACCGATTGTAAAGCGTCGTGCGCGGGCCATAGCGCTCCGGCACATCGCGCCAAGACGAACCATTCCTGAAACGCCACAGGATGCCGTTGATTACTCGTCGGTCGTCAACACGTTCAACTCCACGGCTATTGGTCGGCAGAATTGGTGCGATGACGTCCCATTCTTTGTCGCTCAATTCGTGACGGCGCATGGCAATCTCCTTTCACGGAGAGTGAAACACACGCCGTCAATAAGATGACCCCGTTTATGGGGGCTAGTGAGCCGCTAACGAAATTTGCAACCGATAGGATTGCGCATCGCACCTCCCAAAAAGCAGCGATTGGGTCTTCAACAAACATCGTTATATTGGCATTAAACCCATCAATAAGAGATAAGTGCGAATATTATGGCATTTAATATCTCGTCGCCAGCAGAGGTCATGACCGATCGCGCCCTACGCGCCAAACGGCGGCGAATCGATTCCGACCTGACCCAGCGCGGACTCGCGACTAGCTGGCATATCGTACAGTTCTCTCCGCGTTTTCGAGGACACTGGCAAGGCATCGCTTGAAACCGTCGTAAGGATTGCCTTCGTGCTAGATGCTGAGACAGAGTTCGCAAAACTGTTTCCGCCCAGGGCAACACGAACGATCGACGATGTCATCGATCATCGTCAATTTCGATTACGGCCAGAACATGCAGCCGGCATTCGAGCGCTGGATCCTCAAATCGCGCAGCAGCGAAGATCGGGCCGATATCGGCGCCGAGGAACAGGCCTACGTGCTGATGGCCCGTGCCGCGGGCATCGACATGGCCGAAACGCGGTTGTTTACCACGCGGAAGGGCAACAGGTTGTTCGCCACCAAACGGTTTGACCGCACCCCGGCAGGCAGGCTGCACATGCACACCGCAAGCGGCCTGCTCGATGCGAGCCATCGGGAGTCATCCGTCACTTACGAGATGCTGCACAAACTCACATGGTTGATGACCCGTGACAGCACGGAAGTGCTGAAAATGTTCCGGCGCATGGACTTCAATGTTTTATCCCGCAACCGCGACGACCACGCCAAGAACCATGCTTTTTTGATGAGCGCGGACGGCCAATGGCGACTGTCGCCAGCCTACGACCTAACCTATTCCTCGGGTCCAGGAGGTGAACACAGCGCAGACCTCGCGGGTGAGGGACGGGCGCCCGATACCTCCCATATGCTGCAGGTCGCAAAGGCAGCTCAGGCGATGGTCGATGAAAAGTGCGGGCAACGGTGAACTGCTGGCCATACTTTGCCGAGGAAGCAGGATTACCGGCAATTCGAATGAAGGAATTGAACAGTATCCTCACTCGCGGCTGAAAAATGGAACAATTCCTTCAGCCTGTCTTGCCAAGACCATGTCCGTTGGCCCGCAACTGCGCCATCACCATCGGCCCCAGCGAAAATTCGCCCTGCCTTGATCGACGGGTCAAATCACGGAGATAACCGCCTGGCGAATTGATCATGTTGGTTCGTTCCAGCATGCAGGCCACGGCAATCGCCGCATTTTCCGGCCCCATCGCCTCGCAGGCATCCTCATATGCCGACGGACTGATACCCAAGGCCGACCGAACGAGCACGCCGGCCGACATCAGATCGCGCCAGTTCTCGATGTTTCCCCCGGTCGCGTAATCGATAACCTGCGGGCAGGCTTTCAGCACGACCGATAGCGGAAAGGCCTTCGGCGGCTCACTCTTTGCCTGCTTCTTCTTGCTCGACTTCGCTCCCTGCTCTTTTTCGGAGCTAGGTTCAAATTCATTAGGAGATTCGGATTTTGAATTCTGTATGTGACGCTCAATATGGGCATCATTGCTGCTCATATTTTGAGAACTCTCTTGGATTTCCAGCCGGTTGACGATCTCGTCGCGCAACAGCGACATTTCATCCAGCAATCCTTCGATCTGGGCACGCGTTGGCGATCGCGGAATCCGAGACACGACGCTAACGTATATGTCTTCAATCGTCTGCCAATCTCCCGCGGCACCCTCTTCCATGGCGGCCGAGATCAACTTACGAACATCACGCCGGCAGATGGTCAGGCATTCCTTGCTCTTACGGAACGCCGCCCGTTCAGCAACCACCTTCTGTGCCATGATGGCGAGTTCACCAGCACGGGTCAGAAGCGGGGAGAGATCAAAGCCATAGGCAGATTCGATGGCCCCCTCTCCATCTTTTCGAGCGTAACGCTTTCCATTGGCGCTATCTTTGCGGAAGATGAGCCCCGCATTGACCAGAAGGGCGAGATGCCGGCGAAGTGTTGCTCCAGCGATTCCGTGCGCTCGCAGCGTCAGCTGTGCATTTGAGGGAAAGACAATCATCTGCGCGTCATGGCAGAACTCATTTTCCGGGTAAAAGCTCAAAAGCGCGTCCAGAACGGCTAGGCTGCGATCCTGCAGACCAAGCTCGATACGGGCCTCGCAAGCGTCGCGAAACACCCGCCATTTTTCAACAGTCCTGCCTTGCTCCACCGTGCTTACGGCAACTTGGCGTTTGACAAGCGCAAGCGTCACCGGCCGCCGCCCAAAAGGCGTCGTCACATTCCCCATGGTCATTTCTTTTCACCTTTCAGAAGGCAAAAGAAATCCGCTCACCAAAACGGTGCCAAGACTCTTGACGAGGATTCGAGGAAATGCGATTCTGTGTTTGCGAGACTACAGAATGAGGTTCCACGACGGCGACGTTGTTGGGGCCTTTTTCTTTTCCCGGCTTACTCTCCGTTTTTATGTTGTTTCTTCGCCTGATGCTCCTGGTAGAGCGCGGGCAATTTTTCAAGCACGAAGGCCGCAAAATCTGGCGTAGCTTTCCTGTCTATCGAAATTTCAAGCTTTGTTTTGCTTTGCGCCACTTGCGCCAGCCGGTCACCGGCAGGCGTGGCAAGGATCTGCGGCAGCTTGTTGGGGCCATGCTGGGGCTTCAGGCCATTCAGCACCGCTTTGAACCTGTCGACGGACGCGAGTCCTTGAACCTCATCCGAACGCGCCAGGGATATTACTCTCGCTGGCGATCCGGCTTTTTCGACAAGCCCTCCAAGCTGTTGCCAGCTCGGCCGCCCAATTCCTGGTGCTGGACCAATGGCATCGATGAATTCAGCGGGTAGAGCTTCTACGAGGAGGATCATCTTCGACAGATTGCTCTTGTCGATGGAGAGCGCTGCAATCACCACGTCACGTGAGAATTGCTTGTTCAGCTGGTACGCGAAGCGAGCTTTCTCAATGAAGGTCAGGTCTTCACGTTCATTGTTTTCCTGTCCCTGCGCCACGACGAGTTGCTCGTCCGTCAGGTCACGCACGATGGCCCGAACAGGCAGCCCGAGTTCGGATACCGCACGGAGACGACGATGACCGAACGCCACCTGGTATTGACCCGGTTTTTCGGGATGAGGTCGAACGAGGATCGGTACCTGCTGGCCCTGGTCGCGGATAGATGCCACCAGCCCTTCAACGTCGCCCGGCATGCGATCCTGAACGAATGACGGCTCAATGCGTGCCGCGTCGAGGTCGACGACGGTTTGGCCTTGAGCAAGACGACGCTCAATCTCTTCGGCGCGTTCAAATTTGGCTTTGCTCTCCGCAAACGCGTTTCCAACCTGGCTTGTCAGACGGGTCGCAGCATTGGTTTCACCCGGCGGCAAGGCCGTGCCGAGCATCGGGCGTACTTTCGCTCTTGCTGGCCGCTCCGTAAGTGGCTCTGACGTAACGGCGCCCTTAAGAAGGTCTTTGCGGCTCATGTTCTGCCCCAAGCTTTCTTGATCAGGCTTTCAATCTCGTCATTGACGTTGTTCATAGACTCGAGAGCTCGATCGTACGTCGATCTGGTGAACTGGCTTCGCTCAACTTCATACAGTGTCTGGTTGGTCAATCCCGCATCGGAGACTGCTGTCGTTTTCAGCATCGGGTAATTCAAAACGTTCTCACCAAAGATCGAACGGAGGTATCCGACCATCTGGTTTTGCGGCCCATCACCAGGCTCATAGCGTGTGATAAGGTATCGCATCCAGTTGTAATCGAAACGCCCACCTGCTTCAGCGATCTCACCCAGCAGATCGGACGTCATGGCAAGAAACTGATTCATCGACATGACGTCGAGCATCTGGGGATGAACTGTGACAAGAACGGATGTCGCTGCCGTCAATGCGGCCATCGTCAGGTAACCGAGCTGCGGCGGGCAATCTATTACGACGACGTCATACGCATGTGCAACCTGCTCTAAGGTCTCACTGATGCGATTGAAAAACATCGTGTCGCCGGCCTTGCGTTTCATCAAGGCGCGCGGCGTTTCGTGCTCAAACTCCATCAATTCAAGATTGCCCGGGATCAGGTGAAGATCCGGGATATAGGTCGCCGTTATGATCTCGCCCATCGCCCGGGCACCGTCATACTTGATTGCTCCATAAAGCGTTTCGTCGGCGCCGACATCGGTTTCAGGCTGGACACCAAAAAGACTCGAAAGGCTTGCCTGAGGGTCGAGATCGATCGCGAGAACGCGATAACCGCGTAAGGCCAGATGCTGTGACAGGTGCGCTGCCGAGGTCGTCTTGCCCGATCCGCCTTTGAAGTTCATCACCGAGATGACCTGGAGCTGCTCACCCTCCCGCCGGTGCGGCAGGTATCGGCGGTTCCCCCGTCCTGTCTTGTCGAGATGATTGCGAATCTTGTGCATATCGAGCACTGAATAGGTGCGACGGCCGGCCGGCCCGGTGTTCACATCAAGCTCGTCGGAAAGGTCATTGGCGATGTTTCGCAGATGAACCTCTTTCACGCCGACAAGTTTCGACGCCTCTGCCGGCTGGAAATAGCGTATTGATTTTTCGGCAATCGGCGCGAATACACTATCGTGGTGAGACTGGAGCTGAGAAGCAAGCGAACGCGAATGCCGAGTGATCAGGCCGAGCAGGTCCTCATCATTCACCGGAGGGTTTGTCGCAGTTTTTCCCATTTCCGACCTAATCATCCATATTGTCGCTCTGGAGCATTTTTTTAGCTTTGCTCCGATGCTTGCAGTTAGAACCGATTCTGACCGGCAAGCAAGGCATTTAAGGTTAACGAAAGGTTAACTGGACCAATGCCTGACCGTGAATTCAACACCAAATGCCCACATCCAGCGCGATACAGCGCCATTTTCGTCTAGTTTGCTCGACTGAAAAAAAGAGTCGAAAACCTAACGAACTGTTTCACCATCGAGACATCTCGGCAAATCACCCTCATCAGCACCGCCTTCCAGTCTGAGTGATTCGCCTCGCCATCCCGGCAACACAGGAGAACTGTCGCCGACGATCCAGAGAAGCTGCCGAATTTTGGCACGAGTTTCGAGATGCAACTTTGCATCTCGACAAGCTCTCGGCGAGACAGTCTGTCTTGGGGCACTTCAAAACGAGGAGACAGCGCCTCATGCTCCAATCCCACTCTCGCCTGGTCCGCAAACTTCAGGACGCTCTCGGCGAACGCCTTTGTACCGCACTAGATGATCCGACTGTTGTCGAAATCATGCTCAATCCCGACGGCAAGCTTTTCATCGAAAGCCTCGAGCATGGGGTGGCGCCAGCAGGCGAGATGCCGGCGTCATCGGCCGAACTGGTCATAGGCTCCGTCGCCCATGCATTACAGTCAGAGGCAGACAGAGACCGACCGATCGTCTCCGGCGAATTGCCGATCGGAGGTCACCGGTTCGAGGGGCTCCTTCCACCGATCGTCAACGCTCCCTCGTTCACGATCCGGCGGCGAGCGTCACGTATCGTGCCGCTGAGCGATTACGTCGTCACCCAGGCGATGACCGCAGCGCAGGCATCCATCATTCGCGGCGCCATCGACAGCCGGTTCAACATCGTCATCTCCGGCGGCACGGGCTCAGGAAAAACCACGCTCGCGAACGCAGTTATTGCCGAGATCGTGTCGTCTTCGCCTGATGACCGCATGGTGGTCCTCGAAGACACCGCCGAGCTCCAATGTGCCGCGCAAAATGCCGTCAGTCTTCACACGAGCGACAGCATCGATATGGCCCGGCTTCTCAAAAGCACGATGCGACTACGTCCGGACCGTATCATCGTCGGCGAAGTTCGTGACGGCGCGGCACTGACGCTTCTTAAGGCCTGGAATACCGGTCATCCGGGCGGCGTGACGACGATTCATTCCAATACAGCGATATCGGCTCTCAGGCGGTTGGAGCAACTCACCGCAGAGGCAAGCCAGCAATCTATGCAGGCCGTGATCGGAGACGCTGTCGATCTGGTCATTGCGATCGAACGCGCCGGGAAAGGCCGGCGAGTACGGGAAGTCCTGCATATCGAGGGGTTCGACGGGTCGCGATACCAGACGAAACACTATCCGCAGATCGAGGAAGACAGCCATGCTGCATAATCATTCGCGCCAACTCGGAATATGGATCGCAGCGATAGCAGCGTCTATCGCAGCGCCTGCCTTTGCCGGCTCAGGCGGCAGCCTGCCTTGGGAAGGCCCTCTCGAGCAGATCCAGGAATCGATTACCGGGCCAGTGGCCGGCTATATCGCTCTTGCCGCAGTCGCCATCGCCGGCGGCATGTTGATATTTGGCGGCGAGCTCAATGATTTTGCGAGAAGGCTCGTTTATGTCGTGCTCGTCGCAGGAATCCTGCTGGGGGCAACCACGATCGTCGGTCTGTTTGGTTCGACAGGTGCCTCGATCGGCATCGAGACGCCAGCCGACCACGCGACAATCTCCAGGGCATCGATAATCTCGATAGGGGAGGGTATCGATGTCTGACGTCGGCAGCGCCCTTCATCGCAACCGGATTCACCGTGCTCTTTCGCGCCCGAACCTCTTGATGGGTGCCGATCGGGAGCTTGTATTGCTGAGCGGACTTGCGGCGGTCATTCTGATCTTCGTCGTGCTCACCATCTATTCGGCGATCATCGGTGCCGCGATCTGGATCGTACTCCTCGGCGCTCTACGGATGATGGCGAAATCCGATCCGATGATGCGTCAAATCTACATGCGCCACCTGCGCTATCGATCCCACTACAGTCCGACATCGTCGCCATTGCGACGGTCCTGAGGAGGTGATGATGGTTGCGCTGCGCTCATTGCGTTCGACGGGCCCATCCTTTGCCGACTTGGTCCCTTATGCCGGACTTGTCGACAACGGCATCATTCTGCTCAAGGACGGGAGCCTGATGGCCGGCTGGTATTTTGCAGGTCCTGACCTGGAGAGTGCCACCGATCTTGAGCGCAATGAGCTTTCGCGCCAGATTAACGCGATCATGTCGCGTCTCGGATCGGGCTGGATGATCCAGGTAGAGACCTTGCGTTTTCCGACAGTCGATTATCCGCCCGCCGATAGAAGCCATTTCCCCGATCCCGTCACGCGAATGATCGATGACGAGCGCCGTCGGCACTTTGAACGCGAAAGCGGCCATTTCGAAAGCCGGCATGCGCTGATCCTGACGCACCGTCCAGTAGAGCGACGGCGCTCCGGCCTGGCCCGCTACATCTATTCCGACGCGGAAAGCCGATCGGTGAGCTATGCTGATGGTGCATTGGAGACGTTTCGCCGCTCGATCCGCGAGATCGAGCAATATCTGGGAAATACGATCTCGATCCAGCGCATGCTCACCCGCGAGGTACCGGAGCGCGGCGGCTTCAGGACTGCACGATACGACGAGCTTTTCCAGTTCATCCGCTTCGCGATCACCGGCGAAAGCCATCCTGTGCGACTTCCCGATATTCCGTTTTACCTGGACTGGCTGGCCACGGCGGAACTCGAACACGGACTGACACCGCGCGTCGAAAACCGATACCTCGGCATTGTCGCCATCGACGGATTACCTGCAGAAAGCTGGCCGGGCATCCTCAACAGCCTTGACCGCATGCCTTTGACCTACCGATGGTCATCCCGCTTCATTTTTCTCGATGCGGAAGAGGCCAAACAACGGCTGGAACGCACGCGCAGGAAATGGCAGCAGAAGGTGCGGCCATTCTTCGATCAGTTGTTCCAGACACAGTCCCGGTCCATCGACCAGGACGCCATGTCCATGGTGGCTGAGACCGAGGATGCCATAGCGCAGGCATCGTCACAACTCGTGGCCTACGGCTATTACACCCCGGTTATCGTCCTGTTCGATGAGAATCGCGAAGCCCTGCAGGACAAGGCAGAAGCCGTTCGCCGCCTTGTGCAGTCGGAAGGGTTTGGCGCGCGGATCGAGACGCTGAATGCGACCGACGCCTTCCTCGGCAGCCTTGCGGGAAACTGGTACAGCAATATCAGGGAACCGTTGATCAACACGCGCAATCTCGCGGACCTCATACCTCTCAATTCGGTCTGGTCGGGAAATCCCTTGGCTCCTTGCCCTTTTTATCCAGCCGAGGCACCGCCTCTCATGCAGGTGGCCTCCGGCTCGACGCCTTTCCGTTTCAACCTGCATGTCGAAGATGTCGGACACACGCTGATATTCGGCCCATCCGGCTCCGGAAAATCCACCTTGCTCGGGCTGATCGCTGCCCAGTTTTGCCGCTACGAGAATGCCCAGGCCTTCGTTTTCGACAAGGGCAATTCCATGCTCCCCCTGACACTGGCAGTCGGAGGCGATCATTATGAAATCGGAGGTGGAGAAGGGCTGAAGGGCGATCTCGCCTTTTGCCCCCTTCAGGACCTGTCGAAAGACGTGGACAAGGCATGGACCTGTGAATGGATCGAAACACTTGTGGCCGCGCAGGGTGTCACGGTCACACCCGACCATCGCAATGCGATCTCGCGCCAGATTGCTCTCATGGCATCGGCCAGCGGTCGTTCGCTTTCGGATTTCGTCAGCGGCGTTCAGATGCGCGAGCTCAAGGACGCACTGCATCACTATACCGTCGACGGGCCTATGGGCCTGCTGCTCGACGCCGAGGAAGATGGTCTGACGCTTGGCCGCTTCCAATGTTTCGAGGTCGAGCAGTTGATGAATATGGGCGAACGCAATCTCGTGCCCGTGCTGACCTATCTTTTCCATCGGATCGAGAAGCGCCTCGATGGCCGGCCGAGCCTCATCATCCTTGACGAGGCGTGGCTCATGCTCGGTCACCCCGTGTTTCGCGCCAAGATCAGGGAATGGCTGAAGGTGCTGCGCAAGGCCAATTGCGCGGTTGTGCTGGCGACGCAATCGATTTCGGATGCTGAGCGCTCCGGTATCATCGACGTACTGAAGGAAACCTGCCCGACAAAAATCTGCCTCCCGAATGGTGCTGCCCGCGAACCCGGCACCCGCGAATTTTATGAGCGGATTGGTTTCAACGAACGTCAGATCGAGATCGTCGCGAATGCCATTCCGAAGCGCGAATATTACGTCACATCGCCTGACGGGCGCCGGCTGTTCGACATGTCACTCGGCCCCGTCACGCTTTCCTTCGTCGGCGCTACCGGCAAGGCCGACCTGGCCCGCATCCGGGCGCTGCACGCCGATCATGGACAGTCCTGGCCGCAACAATGGCTTCTGGAAAGAGGGATAAACGACCATGCATGACCAAACTCAAGGCCGATCGGCAGGACGTTCGCTTTTCGCTGTCTCCATCTCGCTGATGCTCGCAACCTCGCCCACCGCGTCATTCGCTGGAGCTGCGGCCGGCGGCGCCACGGAATGGACGCAACTTCTCAACAATGGCGAGCTGATCTCGCTGGTCGGTCAATCCGGCGAGCAGATCACCAACCAGATTACCCAGATCACCCAGCTTGCCGAGCAAATCCAGAACCAGCTCAACATCTACAAGAACATGCTGCAGAACACGGCGCAGCTTCCCAAACACATATGGGGGCAGATCGAAGGTGATCTTGGCCAGTTGCGCGATATCGTCGCCGAGGGGCAGGGCATCGCATTTTCGATGGGCAATGCCGACGATCTTTTGAAGCAGCGCTTCAAGAGTTTCGCCGATCTCAAGACCAGTCTGCCGAATGCCGAAAGTTTTTCGACGACCTATCAGACATGGTCGGAAACCAATCGCGACACCATCGCCGGAACGCTCAAAGCGGCAAGTCTGACAGCTGATCAGTTTGACAGCGAAGAAGAGACGATGAGTGAGCTGCGATCAATGTCGCAGACCGCCGATGGCCAGATGAAGGCGTTGCAGGTCGGACACCAGATCGCCACGCAACAGGTCGGCCAGATGCAGAAACTGCGCGGCCTGGTGTCCCAGCAGATGACACTGATGGGCACGTGGCTGCAGAGCGAACAGACCGACAAGGATCTGGCTCAGGCTCGCCGTGAAAAATTCTTCAATGCCGAAGTCCGGGACATTCCGGAAGGCCAGAAGATGGAGCCACGCTGGTGAATAAGACGCTTTTGCTCTCGATCCTGGCCTGCGCCATCTCTGTCGCGGCATTGTCAGTCAGCCTCACGGTCCGGCGTGACGCGCCGGATCCCCCGAACATGAGCGAGGAGCAACGGAAGGCAAGGAAGAAATTCTTCGGCACGGGCAAGACTTTACCGCCGATCCCGAAGGGCCAGGAGATGCGGCCGAGATGGCAATGATCAAGATTTGGAAAGTCACACAGTTTGCCGGGCCGCTGCTGCTCCTGCTGGCCGCCCCGGCCTTGGCCCAGCAGGGTGATGTCCTGACGGAGCTGCAGAACCAGGTTTCGGCGGCCGCCCAAGGCTGGGAGAACACGATCATGGATGCGGCGCGGTCGCTGTTCTGGATCCTTGCCGGTATCGAGGTCGGCATTGCCGCCGTGTGGCTCGCAACCCAGGCCGCCTCCCTCGACAGCTGGTTTGCCGAGCTTGTCCGCCGCATCATGTTCATCGGCTTTTTTGCCTTCGTGTTGACGCAGGGGTCAAGTTTTGCGCGTGCGGTCGTCGACAGTCTTTTCCAGATCGGATCAGGCGGGGGTTCGGCCTCGCCGGCGGAAGTGTTCGATGCCGGCATCCGTGTCGCATCGCAGATGTCGGAGCAGGCGAAGTTCGGCGTGTTCGAGGACAATGCTCTCGGGATCGCAGCCGTTCTTGCCATGGGTATCGTGGTCGTCTGCTTTTCGCTCGTCGCGGCCATCTTTGTGTCCGTCATGGTCGAAATGTATGTAGGCCTGCTCGCCGGCATGATCATGCTCGGACTTGGCGGATCGTCGTTCACCAAGGACTTCGCGATCCGCTATCTCGTTTATGCCTTTGGTGTCGGCATGAAGCTGATGGCACTGGTGATGATTGCCAGGATCGGATCCGAAGTGCTGTTGGGCATGGCCCGGGCACCGACCGCGGAAAGCGACCAGTTCATTACCACCCTTGCCATAGCCGGCGTATCGGTCGTCGTTTTCATTATCTCGATGTATGTGCCGACCATATTGCAGGGCGTGGTTCAGGGCGCTTCCGTTACGGGCGGAATGGAAACCATCCGCCATGGTGGACAGGCAGCGTCATTTGCTGCGGGTGGTGCGTTTCTGGCCGCCGGCGCCGCCGGTGCCGGGTTTGCCGCTGCACAGTCGGCGAGAGCCGGTGGATCATCTGTTGCCGGTGCCGCACTGCGTGGCATGGGCGCGAGCTTTACGTCAGGGGCCGCAGCAACGGGCTCGGCGGCCAAGGAAAAGGCGATCGGCGCACCGGGTGCATATGCCGGGTCGCTGCTCGGGCTTGCAAACGCCAAGCTCGACCAGGCTCGGGGCAACCCCGCGTCAAAACCGGTCTCACCCGAACGATCGGATAAACCATAACCCGCAGACAGGATGGGCAGAATGGCAGCGCCACGCACACCCGACAATCCCTATATCGCCGCAAGGCAGGAATGGTCGGAACGATACGGTTCCTACGTCAAGGCCGCAGCTGCCTGGCGAACCGTCGGCATATTGAGCCTGACAATGGCAGTAATCGGCTTTGGTTATGCGCTTTATCTCAGCACGCAGGTGAAGCTCGTTCCCTACATTGTCGAGGTGGACAAGCTTGGAACCACGGTCTCGGCCGGCTTCCCGCAGCAGATCGAGTATGCGGACGCACGTGTCGTGCGGGCGACCCTTGGTGCTTTTGTCACAAGCTTCCGGTCCGTCACCCCGGATGCGGTCGTGCAGAAGCAATATGTCGACCGTGCCTACGCACTGTTGCGGACAGGCGATCCGTCAACCCAAAAGGTCAATGCCTGGTTTCGAGGCAACTCACCGTTCGAGAAAGCCGTGAATGCGACGGTGGCCATAGAAGTGAACAATATCGTCGCGCTTTCCAACCAGACCTACCAGATCGACTGGACGGAATATGAGCGCGATCGAAGGGGAAGGGACCTGGCCACCAGACGCTTCCGCGGCATCGCCACCGTCTCGGTCACCTCACCGCAGGATGAAGCAACGATCCGGCTCAATCCTATTGGCCTCTATGTCACCGACTTCGATTGGACAGCGCAACTTTAAGGGCAGGGGATACCGCAATGCGGATGATAAACAGACATGCAGCCTTTGGCTGCCTGATGGCGCTTGCTGCCTCGTTGAGTGCGGCAAGTCCGGCAGTATCACAAAGCCTCAACAGAAACGAGGCAAAGGCAACCGGTCTCTCCGGGAAGTGGCGAGCGCAGCCCGGACTGGTGACACGTGGACCGGATGGAAAGGTCGTCTTCCTGTTCGGTGAAACACAGCCTTCCGTCGTCTGCTCACCTCTGCAGGTGTGCGATATCGAACTGCAGGGAGGGGAGATTGTGCGAGACGTCCTGGTTGGCGACACGGTCCGCTGGAAGGTGGAACCAGCGACATCCGGGGCGGCGAACGGGCAAGCGATCCATTTGATAGTCAAGCCGTCGGAGGCGGGTCTCGTCACCTCCATGGTGATCACCACGTCACGCCGCACCTACCATATCCAGCTGAAATCCCACCCTACCCAATACATGGCCCGGATCGGCTTCGAATATCCGGAGGATGCGTCGTCCAAACTGTCGGACATCAATGCCAGACTTCAGGTGACGAGCGGACCAAACGGCGGTGTCGCACCCGAACACCTTGCCTTTTCCTATTCCCTCACCGGCCGTGCCCCCTGGCGTCCCAAGCGGGTCTATTCGGATGGCCAAAAGACCTACATCCAGTTTCCGCGCACGATATCCGGCCAGGACGCACCGGTCCTGTTCGTCGTATCCGGAGGGCAAAACCGCGTCGTCAATTACCGCATGAAAAACGATATGATGATCGTCGACTACAATATCGACAAGGCCATTCTGTTATCGGGGGTAGGGTGGAGAAAACAGAAAATTACCATCCGGCGGGGTAGTTGAGCCATGTGCCGCTTCCCGACAGCCTTTATCTTCATAGTCCTCTCGCTTTCGGCCTGCCATACCTCCACGGAGGGGCTGTCCGAGAGCATTGCGCCTTCAAATATTACCGGACCGGCCGCCAGCACAATCGCCGGCGACATGGCTGCACGATATGCGGAGCAGGCCGGATCGACCGGTGCGACCATCAGATTGCACAGCGAAGCATCCGACTTCGCGGTTGCTTTCGAGGCGGCCCTGAAAGGCTGGGGTTATGTGGTCGTCACTGACGACAAACAAATCAAGGGCCCGAACAACACCGAGCGGGTAGAGCTCGCCTATTCGCTTGTCTCGATCGACGGGCAGGTCCTCGCCCGGCTGTCGACCGATACGCTCGAGCTCGGACGTGCCTATACCGTCACGAACAGTGTGGCCACGCCGGCAAGCCCTCTATCGCTGATGAAGCGCAACTGACAGGCGGATAGATCGATGGTTCAATCTCTGCAGCTGGGGAATCCCGCGCAATCTGACAGCGACAAGCGCATGAGGCGCCTGAACCGGGTGCCCCTGTTCGTCGGTCTCGGCCTGGTCGCCCTGTTTCTGGCTGTGCTCGTTTACGGTCTGTCGTCGCGCGGCATAAGGTTCGGTCAGCAGGTTCCGGAAGGGGAGGGAGCCGGGACACCTGCCTCCAGTTTCGCGGAACAGATGAAGCGTGGCGTGAAAGACGGCATTATCGGAGATCGGGAAGAACCGCAGCAGGTGTTTCAGCCAACACCGGTACCGTCCGTACAGCCATCCACGACGCCGACGGACATCGCGCCCGTCGAACCGCGTGAACGTAGAGGCTCACGCATGGAGCCGGAGGAAGAGTGGAATGCCAGGATCCTCCGTGAACAAAGAGAGCAGATCCTGCGTGAACAGCAACGTCAGCGCATGGCCAGCCTGCAGGCCAAGAATGCTGCGCTCGATTCTCCCCTCAAGGTCGATACCGCAGATTTGGGTGCAAACGGACAGGACGCCGGCAACGCATCCAACCAAGCGAATGGCGCCAGATCATCTGGCGGCACATCGGACCTTTATGCCGCGGCATTGAAAGCGGGCACTGCCGGTCAGATGGGAGATCAGAACGATCAGGCATCGAAGGCGGATTTTTTCAACGCCGATATCAAGGAACTCGGCTATCTGCCCAATCAGGTTGTTGCACCATTGTCCCGGTTCGAGCTCAAGCGAGGATCCGTCATTCCCGCAACCCTCATCACTGGCCTCAATTCGGATCTTCCAGGACGGATAACCGCGCAGGTCAGCCAGAATGTGTATGACAGCGCGACCGGGCATTATCTGCTGGTGCCCCAGGGCACGAAACTGTTCGGCCGGTATGACAGCAAGGTGTCATTCGGCCAGAACGGCGCGCTGGTCGTTTGGACCGATATCATATTTCCCAATGGATCGACCCTGCAGATCGGTGGCATGGCCGGCACGGATGCGCAAGGGTATGGAGGGTTTCGCGACAAGGTCGACAATCACTATCTGCGTACCTTCGGATCCGCCGCTCTCGTCGCGCTCATCGGGACCGGGATCGACATGGCCATGCCTGAAAGCTCGACGCTTGGGACACAGGATACGGCATCCGACGCAGCACGACGAAACTTCGCCGAAACCTTTGGCCGTGTGGCCGAGCAGACGATCTCGAAAAACCTCAATGTCCAGCCGACGATCAGGATCCGGCCCGGCTATATCTTCAACGTCCTTGTCGATCAGGACATCGTCTTCCCGGGTATGTATGCCAACTGAGAGAACGGTTCTGGCAAACGGTGAAATGACACGCCAACGGCGCAGTCCGGGTTCGGCCCTAAGCGGTCATTGATGCGCTCATCGTCAGGACATGAGCGCAGCGTTTCAGTCGATTGCAAGTGACCCCGTCGTCAAAAACATGAATGTTTCACTATTCGCCTTCCCATGCTGTAAACTTTACGAGTTTGTGGGTCTGCGTTGAAATTTGCATATCTTCGCTGTGGACAGACAAGATCAATCGAAGTTTTGTAGCACCGGAGCATATCTGTCCTTCGTTGAACGCCATCATCGTTGTCCGCGCAAAGTTGCTGTGGTACTTGCACTTAGCGCATTTCTGCCGTCAAAACCACAGAGGTCGTCTTCACAACCTCCGCCCCGCTCGGAAAAGCGGCAAAGAAAACACCGCTTGCGCATATCCTGCATCGGACAATGGAAAACTTGCATCAAGAGCAAGTATCAAAACACCGCTTTTTGCCATGGCGCAAAATCCGACGGAATGTACGCATGCTTGGTTACCGGATCTGCGGAGGCACACTAATCGCGGTCCTCCGCACACGACCTACCGAACAGTATAGGTCCCTTTGGGGACAGGATAAGCATGAGCGTCCCCGTTCTGATAAATGAAGCCTTTGCGTGACAGGCAACTGCGCGTTTCAGGCGCGTCGTACTGAACATGGAATACACGATCGGTCTCGCGTGTCCGATAGCCCTCAAGTCTGCAACGGGAAAGCGCATCACTGTAAGCCAGTTCCAAGTGTCGATCGCCAGCCACAGGCACAGCGCCGTAAAGTTGCCAGGTGCTCTTAGCCTCCGCGACTGCGGCCGATGATATAATCCCTGCTGCGACGGTAAATACGAACCCGAAACGCATCACAATTCTCCCTTGAGGTGATGGTGCGAGAAACGGAAGATCGTTCACTTTGTTCCGCAGGCGTGTCCGCGCTTACAATGCGGTACTTCCAATATCAGATACCTGAGCCGTTCAACTCTCCATCGTCGTCACCTTCCCATGCTGCGGGCATCGTTAGGCTATCGATGTCTGCTTCTGGCATTGGCATCCAGCATTTCAGTTCAGGCTCGGCATACTGGATGATCATACCAGGTGTAGAATCTGAAGAGCGCCAACCACCTTCGCTACCGTGATCACCATTCGACCAATATATGAGATCAACTGCTCCCGCTCCCTGTTCCGATGGGCGGATAGTCGCGAGGATACGGCTTCCATTTCTTGGCGCGGTACTCATATGTCGCCAGCCGTTCGGATCTTTCATTCAAACCTCCTCCAAAGTCCTCATTAAAGTGCACGTTTTCTGCTCGGCCACCACCCTGATCTAATCGACTACGCCCCACGCTGTAGATTGCTAGGCGTTGGCTGAAGGTACCAGCACTTTCAACTCTCCCGGATGTGTCCGTATGGCGATGTCTTGGTCCATTGCGACAATCTCTCCATCCATCACACACCGTATGCCATGTCGATGCCGCGGGAAATGAAGGTTGATTTCTGATGATTTAAAAGCTGTGATCGCGGGGTTCTCTTTAAGTTGCCCGCGCAGAATGTCGAATGCCAAGTGCACTGCTGATCGAAAGGTCAACGGCTCGGCCAGATAGATCCCGAGATGCCCTCCGTCGAGGCTCTCTGCAAACATTAGCGCATCGCGGCCGAATTCGTTATTAGAAACCGATATGGCCGAAATCTGCTGTTTTCTGGATTCGCCATCAATATTGAACGCGACCTCGAACCGAGGTGGTCGCGCCATCGCGGTCAATGCGGCCCGAACAGTCGCGCGGATCTTACCGAAGCGAGAGCCAAACTCCATGGCATCACGTAGCCGTACCATTCTCGGACGCATCCCAGCTGAGAACTGATGCACAAAGCTCTGGCCGTTTGCTGATGCTATATCGACATTCCTACTCTCGGCATAAGCCAATTTTTCGAGAACATCCCATACATCCAGCGGGAGTTGCAGCGATCGCGCGAACAGATTCATTGTGCCTGCAGGTAAGACACCCAGCACTTTCCCGCTTTTCCAGGAAAGTCTTGCAGCAGCCGATATCGTCCCGTCGCCACCACCCGCCAATAGGCAATCGACATCGGGGCGATTGGCTGCCGCCTCCAAAGCGTCGGCAACCTCATTGCCAGCGACCACGCGGCATTCAATTCTATGCCCCGCTCCTTCGAATACCTCGATGACCTTCGACTCATAAGCCACCATGTCGGTAGTCCGGAAAGTTCCGCCATCGCGGTTAAAGACAGCAATGATGTTCATTGGACCCGCCTGATTGAGATTCCCCGCCAGATGAACGGTCTCGCATCCAATTTGTTGCAACCGGACCGAGGCTTTACCCCCAGAATTGATGCTCAGCAGAGCTTATGGGGTCTCATGAAACGTTCCGAACTCAGGCCGTCAATGAATGGATTTGCTCAACATCAGCACACGGCCGACAGAGGACATTCCAACCGAGCTGCGTACCGGCGCTGACGAGGAGAATCCCAGCCCCTTGGGATGGTCGGCACAAAACCGATGAGGCTCGACGGCATGGTGCGGGTGATGGACAATCGCGAGAACTGGTACAGTTTTTCGCTTTAAAAGTCCGCAACCGTGGATATCAGGCGGGTTGCTCAGATACACTAAATCTGATGATCCTGATCTTGGATCCGAAAACCGGTCTGTCAGGTAACCCTGCCATGCCACGACGCTTGCCGCCTGATATCTCCAAGTTTGAGCTTACAGCAGGTGAGCATCTCATGGTAACCGCCCGGTTGTTACCGCGGAGATTTTGCTTTGATGCGAGCAACAAGCTCTTTGTCGTCGACAAATCCGTCGA
>NZ_JBCIYT010000014.1:0-142658 GCF_050455485.1 Neorhizobium sp. BT27B
ACTTCGATCCGCTGCAGATCCCGCTCGCTCATCGCTATCAATCCCATCTGCTCGTCTCCGCGTTATCAAACGCGGGGGTGTGACACTCTAACTTTGCTAAAATAGGACATTCTAACTTTGCGGCTACAGATACAAAATTGATAATATATATTATGGAACAATTAAATCCTTATCGCATGTTCAATACTGGTTCCCACCGCGCTGGCATCCATGCTGATCGAGCGTCCTAGGATCTTCAATGTGGCGGGCCTGATCTTAATATTTCGGAGATAACGAGCGACGCCGCCGCAATGGGTGCGGCTGTCATGCCGTTTCGCCGGATGTTCTGTTAGAGCAGTTCCGTTTAACGATGAACAACCCGAAGTGTTTTAACCTGCATTTTTGGGTGGCGCGCTGCGCAGATGTTCCATCAGGTAGGCGTGTGTCGCGGGGTTTGCCACGATCAGCGTACCGGTTTTTTCATAAACTTCCGGCCCGCGGCCCCACCAGTCAGTCACGATGCCGCCCGCTTCCTGCACGAGAAGAATGCCGGCCGCCGTATCGATAAAGCCGGTTTCTTCGTAATAGCCGGTGAGCCTTCCGCAGGCGACATAGGCACAGGAATTGGCGGCACTGCCGACAATGCGCACAGCGCCGATGGGCGCGCGGATGGCATCGAGGCGCTGATAGGCGCCCGTATGCAGTGACAGGTTCGGCGTGGGGAGGCCCGTGCCGACGCACATCAGCGCGACATCAGTCGATGCGCTGACGTTCAGGCGTGTGCCATTGAGATAAGCGCCCTCGCCCTTGATAGCGGTGAACATCTCGTCGGATACGGGATTGTAGACCAGCCCGCACATCGTTTCATTGCCGCGACGCAGCGAGATGGTGATGGTGTAATGCTGGCCGTAGATGAAATTGGTGGTGCCATCGATCGGATCCACCAGCCAGCGATGCTCATCGTCGGCGCCTTCGACGGGGGCGAATTCCTCACCGGTCAACCCCCACGGATACTGGCTCAGCAGGCGGTCGCGGATCAGCGTCTCGGAATCCTTGTCCGCGTCGGACACGAAATCGCCCGGCCCCTTGATGCCGATCTCGATATCGCGAAACCGTGCAAAATGCTCGAGTGTCAGGGCGCCGGCCTCACGGGCGGTGGCCACCATGTGGTCGAGGATGCTGCTGTAGTTGACTGTCATGAACTGAATGCCCTGGCTAACCCTTCCGGGTCATCTGTGGTGATCTGGTCGACCTTGAGCGCCAGAAGGCGCTCGATCTGGAGAATGCTTTCGGGAGTAATGTGATTGATCGTCCAGGCATCGACCCGGCGGCCGGCGGCGTGGACGGGTGCGATGATGTCGATGCCGGCGTCATCAGCCGCAAGAACGATACGGTAATCCAGATAGATCATCGCAGCATTTGGTGCCGTAACGAGCGCCTGTTCGATGAAGGTACGATAGTCGCCCGTCGCGTTCAGTCTCGCCAGGCTTTCTCCGTAACAAGGATCATAACCCGTCGCGATGCCGGGAGCAGCCTTCGCCAAAGCATCGATGGCACTGAAATCGCCGCCCGACAGGATCAATGAACCGGCGATCGAAGTGGCACGCTTCCCGAAATTGGTAATTACCTGCGGAGTGAGCGCCGAAAGATCTTCCTTGTAATCTAGCTGCAGCAGAGCATCGGGATGCACGCCTTGCCCAACGAGAAGGGCGCAGAGATCTTCCAGCAACAGTACCCGGTCGGCGATGGGGTTGCCGTCATTGCCGCGCAGATGAAGATCGCGCAATGCGGCGGCAGACGTCTCGCGCACTTTGCCGCCACCGGTGGTTTCCCGTTCCAGCGTCAGGTCATGCAGAACCGCAAAGCCGTCATCGCCATGGACAACCAGATCGACTTCGACACTTGCGCCGAGGCGCATCGCTTCGAGAATAAGCTCTCCGGTAAAAACCGGATCGGTGACACGCCGACGGCCGCGATGCCACTTGATGGCGGTACGATGGCCGTCGCGATCGACATGGATGGGTGCACTCACATTCCGCTCCGGAATATCTGCTGGTTGTCACGATAGGCGGCCACGGCTTTTGGCAGAAGATCGACGCCCTGCCCTGCCCGAAACAGATCCGGATGGGCTACCATCGATTTCAGCCTGGTGCCATCGGCGAGATCAAGATCGACAAGCCCATGCGAGCCGTAATCGGTGACGCGGTGCACCTGTGCTTTCGGGGTATCCGAGACCGTCAGTTCGAGCGCTTCAGGCCGAATGGCAAGGGTTGCCGGTCCGTCGATGATGGGCAGCGCGAAGGTGAAATCCGAACGCACGAATTGGCCGTTTTGCACCTCGCCTTCGATCAGATTCATCGTGCCGATGAAGCCGGCGACGAAAGGTGTCTTCGGATCGCGATACACGACATCGGGGCGGCCGATCTGCTCGGTCTTGCCGTTGGCCATCACGACGATGCGGTCTGCCATCGAAAGCGCCTCGTCCTGACCATGCGTCACGAACAGGGTGGTGATGCCGAGACGCTGCTGGATATCGCGCACCTCTTCGCGCAGGCGCTCACGCAAGTGCTGGTCGAGGCTGGCAAAGGGTTCGTCGAGCAGCAGGATCTTTGGCTCCAGCACCAGCGAACGGGCGAGCGCCACGCGCTGCTGCTGGCCGCCGGAAAGCTGCGTGGTCATGCGGTCACCATAACCGGCGAGACCGACGAGTTCGAGCACGGCCTCGACCTTTTCCTTGATCTCTGCCGCCGGCATGCGGCGCAGTTTCAGGCCGAAGGCGAGGTTCTTGAAGACGTTCATATGGGTCCAGAGCGCGTGGCTCTGGAACACCATGCCGGTCGGCCGGCGCTCCGGCGGCAGATGCGTGACGTCTTCGCCATCGATGGTGATGCGGCCGCTGGTCGGCTGTTCAAAGCCGCCGACCATGCGCAAAAGCGTGGACTTGCCGGAACCGGAAGGGCCGAGAAGGCAGACGAGTTCGCCATCGGCGATATCGAGAGAGAAGCTGTTTACGGCGTGGGTGCCGCCGGAAAAGGTCTTGGTGACCTCGGAGATATGAAGAACGGACATGATAATTCCTAACCGCCGAAACCGCGGGCAAATGCGCCGCCACCGATGACACGGCGTGCGAACATGAGGGCGATGAACGAGGGCACCCAGAGAAGGACAGAGAGAACGGCACCGTACTGGATGACCATCTGGTTGTTGATGTAGCTGATCATCAGCACCGGCATGGTTCGGATGCCGGGCGCTCCGATCAGCCACGCGCCTTCGGTTTCATAAAAGGTGCCGACAAAGCTCAGCAGGACGGCGGCGAAAATCGTCGGCCCCGCCTGCGGCAGGGTGATTGACCAGAAGACCCGCAAAGGGCTGGCGCCGACATCGCGTGCCGCCTCTTCCATGCGGCGATCGACCGCCTGAAAGGCTGCGACCGGAATCCAGATCATGAACATCAGCGTACCGACGAGCTGGATCAGCACGACGCCCCAGAAGGTTCCGATGAGATTGAGCTGCAGGAAGATCGCGGCAATCGCCACCAGCAGGCCAAATTTCGGAAAGGCGTGGCCGGCCAGGAAGGAGAAGAATAGGATATCCCGACCCGGAAATTTCATGCGCGCGAAGGCGTAGGCTGCCGGAAGGCATATCAGTGCCGACAGAAGCGTCACCACTGTAGACAGTTTCAGGCTCAGCATCAGCGCGTTCCAGACATCCGGTCGCCCGAGCGTCTGCCCCCAGAAACGAAAGCCGAATTTCTGCGGAATGATGTTGGGATAACGCCAGACCTCGGTAAAGGCCCATGTGGCGACAACAACGAGCGGCCCGACGATAAGGAGTGTCAGAACGATTGCGAAGGCAATGCCCGACCAGTCGAGGCGCGCGCGTTTGAGGGGAAGCGAAGTCATGTCATTTCCCCCGGCTTCTGGCGACCGAACGCACATAAAAGAGCCCGAACAGGATGCAGAAGCCGAAGGCGACGACGGCCTGGGTCATGGCACCGATAGGATCCTGAAGATCGCGTAGCGTGCGCTGCATGAAGGGGCCGAGCATTTCCGGCGAAGCCGGTCCGAGCAGGTAGGGAAGCGTGAAGGAAGAAAAGATACCGAGCACCGAAAAGGAAAGCGCCACGAGGATGGAATTGGAAATGCGCGGCAGGATGATGTGCCAGAAAACGCGAAACGCGTTGGCGCCGACATCGCGCGCAGCCTCGATGGACTGGTTGGCGACACTGCCGAGACCCGAAAGCAGGATCAAAACGGTCAGCGGGATATTGTCCCAGACGAGACCGATCACCGGCCCCCAGGGGGTGAGATAGGGCGTGCGGATTTTTGGCAGCCCCACGGCATTCAGCAGGATATCGACCATACCGTTCGGACCGAGCACGCGAATGAAGGCGAAGGCCAGAATGATGGACGGCACGAACATCGGCAGAATGGCGAGCGCCTGAACATAGGCCGGCAGACGGCCATGAGCAAAACGCAGGTACAGCGCGATCGGCAGGCAGATGACCAGAAGCAGCACCGCGCAGATCAGCGTCGTCCAGAGCGTCACGGCAAGATTGTCGAGGCTGTAACGATCCGAAAAGAAGAATGCGTAGCTCGACAGATCGAAGCTGGAATTGCCGTCGGTGTCCGTGCGCCAGATCGTGCGGCTGATTGCGTTGATCGCCGGCCAGATAACCAGCCAGATCACCAGAAAAACAGGCAGGGCGACAAGCAGGAGGCCGATCGGCCTCCTGCTTGCTGCGGTTTCAGCGGGCGCTGAAACCGATCTTTCGACGAATTCGCTCACGCTTTGCGATCGACGTTCGGAGCCACGTGGCGATACCAGCCGTCGTTGATGGCCGCTTCCCACTTGCCGCCCGGGAAGGTCGGGATCGACTTCGGGATGATGTCGGCGAACTTCTTGCGCAGATCTTCCGAAACATGGTCCCAGGAAACGCCCGGGAAGCCGCCGAGTTCGGTGAGGATGGCGCTCTGCATTTCTTCCGAAAGCATGAAGTCCGCCAGTTTCAGCGAAGCTTCGCGGTTGGCACCGTTCTCGATGACGACGGAACGGGTGAAGCCGCCGCAAAGCGCCAGATCCTGCAGCTGCACCAGACCGGTTTCAGCCGGTAGAACGCCCTGCTCGATCGCCTGCAGAACCTGGTCGGACCAGACCGGGATCATGGTGACGACGCCCTGGGAGAGAAGCTGCAGTGACTGGGTGTTTCCGGAGGAATAGGCGCCCTTGTCATAGAGATGCGGGGCGATATCGGCCAGAAGCTTCCAGGCCTTGCCGAGCGCTTCATCACCGAATTCCTGGGTGTAGTTGTCGACCTTGAAGGCCTTCGGATCGAGGCCGTTCGCCTGATGAATGGCACGACGCACGAAATTGCCGCCGGAACCGCCCTTGTCGGGACGGTTATAGACGAACTGGCCCGGATTGGCCTTGATCCAGGTGACGAGCGCGTCCCAGGTTTTTGGCGCATCGGCCGGCTTCAGCTTGGTCGTGTCATAAGCGAGCAGCACCTGCGAACCACGATAAGGCAGGCTGTACTCGCTTTCGATGGCAAGCGGGTTGACCTTGGAATAGTTGGAAAGGCCGGCGGCCTTGATATTGGTGTAAACGCCGGCCTTGATGGCGCCGGCCGGCAGCAGGGCATCGGCGGATTCGAAATAATCTGCCTGCGGATCAGCCTTGGTCTGCTTTGCTGCAATGGCGCGCTCACCGATGGCGATGATGCCGGCACCATCGCCTGCGTCCACGAGATTAAGCTTCAGGCCGGCATGTGCTGCCTCAAAGGCCGGCTTGACCGTATTGGTCCAGAAATCGAGAATGTTGGTATCCGAGCTGGTGTACCAGTCGATCGTGCCCTTGGCTGCAAAGCTCATGCGGGGCGCAAGCGCGAGACCGGCGGCGGCGCCGGCAGCGGACATCATAAAAGTACGGCGTTTCATCTTTGTCTCCGATTCGGTCGGCGCGTTGAATTGGCTGAAGCGCGGACCCGATCGCGAAAAGACGAAGGGTCGACGCCAGCCCTGGCGATACACACGTGTGCATTCATCTGCAGGGTTGGCGGTGTTTCTAGTATCGGTACGTAACGCTTTCATGACAAGAAAGAGAATGGGCACGTGTGCAAGGCAATGCACAGCGACGCTCCCTTATGCGCGATAGCCGTTATCGCCCTGCAGGTCTTACGGAATTCCGCCACACCGGCATTGGTTCGAAAACGCGCCTTCCCTCTCCCGCAAGTGCCGGGTTGGCGATCAGTGCAACCACATGTTCAGCCATCTCTGCCAGCGGCTGAGAGAAGGTGGTCAGACGATAAGAGCGCCAGTCCGCCTCGGCGATATCGTCAAAGCCGATGACGCAAAGATCACCCGGAATATCGAGGCGGAACTCGTCTCTGGCGCCATCCATGAAGCCAAGGGCGAGGAGATCCGTGACGCAGAACACCCCGTCGGGCGCTTGCGACCGGCCGAACAGGCGCCGCGCCGCCTCCAGCCCGGAACCATAGCTGGTCGGCCCCGCCGCCGTGACCGACACCGGAATGCCGGCCTCTTGCGCCGCTTCGACAAAAACGCGCTCGCGCTCGATCAGGCTTGCGGTACGAGCAGTCGAGGTCACGATGCCAAGGCGCTTGCAGCCGGCCCGTTGCAGTAGAAAAAACGCCTCACGCCCGGCCATCGCATTATCCACACCGAGATTGTGACCGCCGGACAGCCGATCATCGCGATTGATCAGCACAACCTGCTGGCCATTGGCAAGGCATGTCTCGATCAGGGAGGCAGACGGCGTACCGGACAGGACCACTGTTGCATCGGCCCGGTAGTTGAGTGTCATGCCGAGTGCTGCTGACACGCTTTCCGTGTCGGTTTCGCTATTGATCACCATGGTGATCTTGCCAGCAGCCTGCAGCTTGCGGGTCAACTCATCGACCAACTTGGCGCGGATCGGCGTAGTGATGTCGGCGACCACAAGGCAAACGATATTGCTGCGCTCGCGCAGCCCGCGGGCCAGATGGTTCACGTGGTAGCCAAGTGTGCGCGCCGCTTCGAGCACCTTTTTCCGTGTTTCGTCCGAAACGCTTGCGCCATCGGTAAAAGTCCGTGACACGGCCGAACGAGATACGCCTGCCCGTTCGGCAACCATACGCGCGTTGACGAAAAGACGGCGTTCCTGCTCGCTCATGATTGGTCCCGCTCGTTTCGAGGTTTCGCGCGATAGTCACCATGACGGGATGCGGGTCAAGAGAAGGTTATAGAGACGCGCAGCCGACGGCCTTGCGAAAGCGGTCAGGGTTTGTTCTTTCGACATGAATATTGCGGGTGCCGGCAAGAGCGTCCGCAAGTCCGTTCTGATCCCGATCGAGAGCGGCGGTGACCAGAGTTTCGTCACCGTTGCTTTCGCAATCGGCTGGCCGGCATCTACAGCATTCCAGCCCTGCCCGATGGCATACGCGGGGCCAATCTCTCATTTCGCTGCCGGCCGTAAATCATAACTTTTTGCAAGTCCGCTAGCGCATTTGGTGACATTGAAAAATCCGAACACTTCGATGATGCAGGTTTGCAACGGCCACAAAAGAAGACAAATTCACTCAATTTAAATATTGGCGTCGGGCTAGCACCGACTTTGACCATGCTTTAGCGATCTCATGCGCACGTTGGCGACTTTCGCCAGCAACGGAAATGGCCGGCTTGATCCCGATGACGACTAAAATCGCTCGACTGCTGAATTCCTTTGTTAATCTGAAACCCCAGCTGATCGCCACCGCGCGTCAGCGCCGGATCGATCAGGCGCTGGCGGAAGATCTCATCCAGGATGCCTGGATCAAGGTTCAGACTGCGATGCCGGAACACCGTATCGAGAATCTTGCCGGCTACATTCACCGAACGGTTTCCAACACGACGATAGACCACCTGCGCCGGGAAAGACGTCGGCGGGAAATCGATGCCGAGGTTCAGGATATCCTCAGCGAGGAGATGGAAGACCGGTCACCGGAACGTGCCATCATGGCGCGGCAGACCCTCGATGCCGTCACGGAAACTCTTGAGGCCATGCCGGAACGCTCCCGCCGGATATTCCTGATGAACCGGATGGATGGCCTCAGCCACAGGCGAATAGCGGAACTCGAGAATATCACGGAGGAGGCCGTCTATTATCATATCAGGCGGGTTTTAGAACGTCTGGCCGTCTTGCGCGGCGAGATGGATGCATAAGATCGCTTCGGCGGATCGACCTTTGTTACCCGTGTGATAAGACCATCGATATTCAGACCCTTTCAAAAAACGTTTCGATATCTGAGCATGAGCGATACCGACCACGATCGACCGGACAACAATCGCGCGTCACACGATGCGCGTGACTGGCTCGTGCGCCTGACATCCGGCTCGCTGAGCGCTGGCGAGCTTGAACAGTTCAAGCTCTGGCGGGACTGTCGCCCCGAACATCGCGCGGCGTTCGAGCACGAGAAGCGGTTCTGGAAACAGCTCGACCGTCTGGCGCAGCCGGCCGGCAATGTCGCGCGACAGCAGAGTTCGGGGATGACGCGCCGGTCCTTGCTTGGTGGCGGGGCAGCCATTGCCGCTGCGTCCGCTGGCTTTGTTGCTGCTCCGCGCGTCTCGATCTGGTGGCAGGCCGATTTTATCGTGCCAGCCGGAAGCCAGCGCGAATTGCCACTGCCGGACGGCACGATCGCCGCGGTGAATACCGGCGGAGCAATCAAGGTCGATTTTCGGGTGGGCTTGCGTCTTGTCCATCTCCTGCGCGGCGAAGCGGAGTTTCGCATCCCACCTGCCGCCGATGGCAGCCCATTCCGGGTCGCCGCAGGTGGCGGCAACACGGATATGTCGGATGGTCATCTGACGATCGGCAATGCCGACGATCTGACGACCGTCGCCGTCGTTGCCGGGCACGCCGCCGTCTACAGTCCACTTGCGCCGGATGAAACCGTCCTGTCGCAAAGGCCCTATGTCGATCTCGCGTCATCCCAGCAAACGACATATCTGTCCGGGGCCAATCCCGGCCAGCCCGGTGCTGCCGATCTCGAAATGCTGCTTGCCTGGCGGCAGGGAAAGATCATCTTCGAAGGAAAACCTTTTGCCGCCGCCATTTCCGACATCGGCCGTTATGTTGCGGAACCGGTCATTTTGCGGCCCGGCATCGATCGCGATCTTGCCGTCAGCGGCATCTTCTCCACCGCCCAGCCTCTCGCGGCATTGCAGTCGCTTGCCAAGACGCAGGCGCTGTCGGTCCGCCGTATTCCCGGCATCGCGATCATTCTTGCCTGAAATCGAAAAATTTCTGCAAACCTGTTTAGGTGAAACCTTCCGTCAATCGTCAAGAATTCGAAAGCGGCAAAAAAGCCGGTGTCGGAATGATGATCTGTGCGTAGGGGCGACGGAATGAGGGACTATAATAACGGCAGACAGCATCAGGCGGTTGGGGCCAGGATGCTGCAGACGCTGATGGCGGGTGTGGCGATCACCGTTGCAGCCATGACAACTGCCGGCATCAGCACGCCGGCCATGGCGCAGACGAGCCAGACCGTCAGCTTCGACATCCAGTCCACCTCGCTATCGCGGGCACTGCGCCAGTTTTCACAGCAGTCTGGCATCCAGGTCGCCTACAGGACGGCAATTGCAGCCAATGCCACCGCACCGTCCGTGAAGGGACAAGTGACGCCACAGCAGGCGCTTTCGACTTTGCTCGCCAATTCCGGGCTGCGATACAGCTTCACCGGCAGCGGCGCCGTCACCATCCTTGCGGCGGATTCTGCAGCCGGTTCCAACGACAGTTCGGGATCGACTGTTCTCAATACCATCGTCGTTGCGGGTGCCGGCGGCGCCTTCGATCGCGTTGACGGCTATCGTGCCGACAGTTCGTCTTCCGGCGCGAAGACCGACACGCCGATCATCGAAACGCCGCAGTCGATCAGCGTTGTGACGGCGGATCAGATCGCCAACCAGCGTGCGACCTCGCTGTCCGAGACACTCGCTTACACGCCCGGCATCGCGACTCAGTCCGGCGGCTTCAGCCGCATGGTCGACGATTTCATGATCCGCGGTTTCAACACCGCCAGCGGCAATACCGGCACGCTGCGGGACGGCATGAAGTTCCAGTCGAGCGTCTATGACGGCGGCCAGGAGCCTTACGGGCTGGAACGTGTCGAGGTTCTGCGCGGCGCCTCTTCCGTCCTTTACGGCCAGGTCGCACCGGGCGGTATCGTCAACGCCATTTCCAAGCGCCCGACGGCGACGCCGCTGCACGAGGTCAATGTCGAATACGGCAGCTATGACAGGAAGCAGATTTCAGCCGATTTTGGCGGCCCGATCGATGCCGAAGGGGTTCTGTCCTACCGTCTCACCGGCCTTTACCGCGACGCGGACAACTGGGTCGACAACACGCAGGACAACAAAGCCTATATCGCGCCAGCGCTCACCTGGAAACCGGAGGAAACGACCTCTCTGACGCTGCTCGGCAGCTACCAGAATGTCGATACAGGTTTTGCACCGCCCTATTTTCTATCGGACATCACCTCCGGCAAGCTGTCGCGAGACACATTTACCGGTATCGACAACTTCGACACCTACCAGTCCGACACCTACACGATCGGCGGCATTTTCGAGCACGAGTTCGATAACGGCCTGAAGCTGCGCAACTCTGCCCGTTATTTCCATGCCGATATCCAGTGGAACTACATGATGCCCAACGTGGTGCCGATCAGCGCCGGCGGCGTCATGACACGCCTGGCATCGGAGCGTGCCGAAACCTCCTACGGCATCACCTCCGACAATTCGCTGGAATATACGTTCGATGCATTCGGGGCGGAGCACACCTTGCTGGCCGGTCTCGATTTCTACCGGCGCTCCTACGATAGCCACCGTTACCGTGGCACTGCCAGCACGCTCAACCTCAACACCGGCGTCAACACCGGCGGCCCGAATGTCAACTATGCGGTCGATCGCGGCTCCGACAGTATCGGTGATCAATACGGGATCTATTTTCAAGACCAGATCAAGTTCGACGATCACTGGATCCTGCTGCTTGGCGGCCGCCACGACTGGGCCGACAGCAGCACGAAGAGCTATCAGACCGGCAAGATTACTCCCCAGCGCGACAATGCCTTCACCGGACGCGCCGGCCTTGTCTATCTCTTCGATAACGGCTTTGCGCCATATGTCAGCGTCAGCCAGTCATTTCTGCCGCAGGTCGGCGAAGATGACAAAGGCAACCCTCTCAAGCCCAATGAAGGCCTGCAATACGAAGCCGGTGTCCGCTACCAGCCGGTCGGCACCAACCTTCAATTCAGCGCTGCCGTTTACGACCTCAATCAGAAGAATGTTGTTTCCTACAACGCATCGGGTGTCGCTTCCCAATTTGGCGAGGTCCATTCCCGCGGCCTCGAACTGGAAGCACGCGGCGAAATCGGCAATCTGGGCCTCGTTGCAGCTTATACCTTCACCGATGCGGAAATTCTCCAGAGCGCAAAAGCGACCGAGATCGGGCAGCAGGTGGCACTCGTTCCGCGGCACAGCTTCTCGCTCTGGGCTGACTACGGTCTCGATGACCTCGGACTGGAAGGCGTGCGGTTCGGCGGTGGCATGCGTTATGTCGGCAAGACGAACCTGACGGACAATGTGATCAATGGCCCGAGCTACGTTCTGTTCGATGCCATGGCCAGTGTCGATCTCGGCAAGCTCAATGCCGATCTCGATGGTCTGGACTTCAAGGTCAATGCCCGCAACCTGTTCGACCGCAAGTATTACACCTGCGTTTCGTCCGACGGTTGCCGTTTCGGCGAACCCATGACGGTTTCGGCGACCCTTTCCTACAAGTGGTAATCCGAGTGCGGATCACCAGACGCAATATGCTGGGAGCGGCCCTTGCCGCTCCCATTGCCATGCTGTCGCAACCACGGTCGCATGCACAATCCTCTCTCCCGGCATCACGGCAGCGCCTCGTCAGCCTCGATCTGCTGATCACCGAGCTGTTGCTGACATTGGGCGAGGTCCCGATCGCTGTCGCCAACATACCGCTGTACAGACGGCTGGTCGCCAGCCCTGCCCTGCCGGACAGCGTCGAGGATCTCGGGCCCCTCAACGAACCCAATCTGGAATTTCTGCAACGGCTTGCACCGACACGCGTGCTGGTCGCCGATTGGCAGGCCCCTGGCCTCATGCCCCTGACACGTATCGCACCGGTGCTGCCGATCAGGGTGTTTGCCGGACGGACGCCCGCACTCGACCATTGCGAAACCCTGCTATCCGACCTGGCCGAACTGACGGGCCGTCAGGCGGAGGCCGCTACAGCCATTGCAGCGACGGCGGCGGCTATCGATGCGGCGCGAACGCAGCTGAGTGGGTTTTCCCGGCCGGTCTATATCTGTCGTTTCAACCGCGATGGCCGCAATATCGCATTGTTCGGTGGCAATGGCATGCTGGGAGATGTGGCCGGCCGGCTGAACCTGCGCAACGCCTACAAAGGCCGGGTGAATGGCGCCGGCGTGACCAATGCGCCGCTGTCGCGCCTGGCGGACGAACCCGACGCCGTCATCGTTCATTTCGATCGTGGTGCGGAAACCGATGTCGCCTTGGCGCGGCTGGAGGAAAGCGCCCTTTGGCATGCCCTGCCCGCTGTGCGCAAAGGCCGTGTCGTGCGCATGCCGGTGATCTATCCGAGCGGCGGTCTGCGCTCGGCAGACCGTTTTGCCACACAGATCGGCAAACAACTGGCGAAGCTTGCCGATGGCTGAAACCATATCTCTCGCGTCTACGCGGCGTCGCCTGCTTCTGCCCTTGAGCCTGATGGTGGCAGCGGCGCTATTGTTTGCCGTTCACCTGCGCAACGCCGGACTTGCCGCAGCACTGCCGCTTTTCGACACGCCGGACGCCTCTCTCGCATCGGTGCAGCTTTTTTATGGGGTCTTGCCCCGCTTTATCGTCGCATTGGCGGCCGGCGGGCTGCTCGGCTTGGCCACCACACTCATGCAGCAGGGGCTTGGCAATCCTCTCGCCGAACCCGGAACGATCGGCCTTTTATCGACGAGCCGCCTGACCGTGGCTGCTGCACTAATCTGGCTTCCCGCCTTTGCGGGTGGTTTTGTCCTGCCGGTTCTGGCGGGCTCGCTCATCGGGCTTGTTATCCTGCTCGGCCTGTCTTTGCGCCGAAAACTGTCGCCGCTTTTTCTCATCTTGAACGGGCTGGTGCTCGGCCTTGTCTGCGATGCCGTCACCTCGATGCTCATCCTCACCCATTACGAAGAGATTGCCGATCTGCTTTTGTGGCAATCGGGATCGCTGGTACAGGACAATTGGCAGGTCGCACGCCTGTTGAGCGCATGCCTTGTTGCCACGGTGATCATCGTTTTCGTTTTGCGCAAACCATTGTCGCTGCTTGATCTTGATGATGCCGCCGCCAGAAGCCTCGGCCTTTCGCCGATGATGGCAAGGATTGCAGCGATCGGGCTTGCGGCAATCGCCGCGGCCGCAGTCACCGCCCATGTCGGCCTGCTTGCCTTTGTCGGACTGGCCGGTGCCGCCCTCGCCCGGTTATGCGGCGCACGCCGGTTTGCCGACCGCGCGATTTTCTCGGCACTTCTGTCTGCCGCGCTACTGTTGTTGACAGACCAGACCATGCAAATGGCCGAGATGGTCATGGCAATTCCCGCGGGCACGGTAACGGCGTTGTTTGCCGCACCACTTCTTTTGTATCTTCTGCATTCCGGGCGCACGCAGCCGCGAACCGCACGCGGTTTCGATCTTCACGTACCACACAGGCTGGCTCCTGGCCGGAAAATCCTGATTGCCCTTACGGCGCTGTCCGTCGTCGCCATCCTGATCGCGCTCGCGGTCGGCCGGATGCCGGAAGGTTTTACATGGGCGACTGTGAACGAGTTGCCGCGACTGCTGCCATGGCGCTGGCCGCGCGTGGCCGGAGCGCTGGCCGCCGGCGGCATGATCGCACTGGCTGGCTGCCTGATGCAGCGCATGACCGGCAACCATCTCGCCAGCCCCGAACTCATCGGTGTCTCGTCCGGCGCGACGCTGGTCATGCTGCCGGTGATCTTTTTCCTGCCGCCGCTCAGCCGCAGCCAGACCATGATGGTCGCCGCCGTCGGCGCCTTGCTTTTCTTGCTCATCGCGCTGCGCTTGGCGCGGCGCTCGCAATATGCTCCTGAAAAGCTGCTGCTCACCGGCTTGGCGATCACAGCACTCAGCGGCTCGCTTCTCTCCTCTGCGGTCTATTTCGGCGATATCCGGCTAACGCGTCTGATCGGCTGGCTATCCGGCTCGACCTATGCGGTGACCGAGGCCGACGCGCTGGTCGCGCTTTGCCTGCTCGCGACATCTGTGGCCGTCCTGCCACTGATACAGCGCTGGCTGGGCCTGATGCCACTCGGCGAACCGGTCGCCGCCTCCCTTGGCCTCGAAATCAGGCTCGCACGCCTCGGCATGATCATTCTCGTTGCTGTCCTGACCGGCATTGCCACGGTCATGACCGGACCTGTAACCTTTATCGGGCTCCTCGTTCCACATCTCGTCCGGTTGATCGGTTTGCGCAAGCCTCTGGCGCAAACCGTTGGCTGCGTGATTGCCGGCGCAACCCTGATGATCGTGTCCGACTGGCTCGGGAGGGCCATCGCCTTTCCATGGGACATCCCGGCGGGTCTCGTGGCAAGCGTCATCGGTGCGGTGGCCTACGGCATCACTGCGGGCCGCAGCAGCAGATGATCCCTGAACTTGCCCATATATTCAAAGGCCCGTTTGCCGCGCTCGGCGAAACGTTGAGTGTAAACCCCGCGCCGAACATAACCATAGACGCTTTCTTCACCTGCGGGCAGTTGCACGAGACACTCGATATATTTTCGCGGCGATGGTCGGCGCCGGATCCAAGGGTGGTGGCGACGCAGTGGTCGAAAACCTATTTTTCGACCCTCCTGCCTGCGGTCCTGTTGCCGGCCATGTTGTGCAACTGGCATCTGCCACTCGGCACGGACACGATGGGCCTTCAGCTGTCGCCAACCTGCGCTGTCGCGGGGTTCGTGTTTTCCTCGCCAGGTGGCCGTTGCGACATATCGAGAGGAACCCCGCGGCTCTTCGATTTTCTCGTGGAAGGTCATCTGCGGCCCGTCGTGGAAATGTTGACGGCGGCGACGCCATTGCCCGCAAAGGTGTTGTGGAGCAATGCCGGAAACGTCTTCGAAACCGTTGTCGGACGAGCATCCGCAATGCTCGGGAACGATCATCCGGCGGTGCAGGAGGGCATGGAGATCATGGCAGACCGCCGCGACGCCACCGGTCGCGCCAATCCGCTTTTTCAGCCCGTCCGTTATATCGACAATGGCAATGAACGCATAAGACAGCGGCGAATTTGTTGTCTGAGGTATTTCACGCCGGAATTGGGATACTGCAAATCCTGCCCGAAACCGGACATATGACCGGCATGCGGGAGGGAATTAAAGGGCTGATACCAATCCTATTTTCCGTCATCCGCATCGCGTGTGAGTATTTTCAAACTCATCTGGACAAGCAGCCGCGCCCGGGCTATACGCCCCTTGCCGCAAGCATGGCAGCGTGGGTGATTAGCTCAGTTGGTAGAGCAGCTGACTCTTAATCAGCGGGTCGTAGGTTCGAGCCCTACATCACCCACCAAAACACCGCTCATATTTCAGATTTAGTGATGCATGGATGGACGGCGGCTGAAACGCGCCCTTGCCTGAACGATATCCGTGGCGTCATGCAATTCGTGTCTTGCACCGGTGTCTGAAAGATAAATGAAGCGCCGAGTATGGGCGATCGGGCCGATGCGTTCGAGGAGTGCCGCGCGGACATCGGGGTAACCTTGATGGCGCAGCGTTTGGTCGGCACGGACCACGAAGAGTTCACGATTGCCGCTTTCGGAGATGGCGATGGTGGTTTCCATGCGGCCATGGCCATGCGCCGCAGCCTGTCGAGCGAGGGCTTTACAGGCATGGCGGAGGTCGTGGCCATGGATGCGTTTTCGCAAACCGTGCAGGCACTTTGCCGATTGCTCCGGCCCGTCGGACCGACCAACTTTCAGTTCCGCACGGAAGGGGATGCGGTAAGACTGCTGGAAATCAATCCGCGCATTTCTTCCTCAACCTCATTGCGCACCGCCTTCCGCTACAATGAATGCGTCATGGCGGTGGACGATTTTCTTTTTCACAAGACGCCTTCCCAACCGCGCATCCGCGGCGGAAAGGCAATCCGCTACACGGATGATCTGGTCTTTTACGATGATAGCATTCATTTCTGACATTCACGTCAATTACGAAGCGCTGAAGGCCGTGCTTGCCCGCATCGATGCGATGGGCATTTCTCGCATCTATTGCGCCGGCGACGTTGTCGGCTACTACGCTCAGGTCAACGAATGCTGTGGGGAATTGCGCCGCCGCAACATCCCGACGGTGATGGGCAATCACGACTGGTATATGGCCGGTGGCGGGTTTTGCGCCCGCTCCCGCAGCGTGAACGACTGCCTAGTGCATTTGCGCAGGATCATTACTGCCGACAATCTGAACTGGCTTCGCACCTTCCCGGTCCAGATGTATGTGGATGGCGTGCATGGGGGGTGGTCTGATCCGATCGACGAGTATCTGGAGCCAACATCGGATTATTTCGATCGGATCGAGGGAAAGCTGTTTCTGTCGGGCCATAATCATCTGCAGGTCCTGCATCAATTCGGCGAGAAAACCTATTGCAATCCGGGTTCGGTCGGACAGCCGCGCGATGGCGATCCCAGAGCGGCATTCGCCACCTTCGACGGCACGGCGTTCTCGCTCATTCTTTTCTCCCACACTCGTCATGTTCTGCATTCTTGCAATAAGTTGATCCAGGACCGCTACACTCTGTGCGCCGGCGGGCATATGGCATAGCAGGAGACTTCAATCCTCGGGACGAAAGGCATGGACGGAAAAATGGCATCCGCGCCGGAAACGAAGCGCCCAAGAGGGCGTCCGAAAATGCAAAGCGACGAAGAACGCCGCAAGACGATTGTCGATGAGGCGCGGCGGACTTTCATCGAGCTGGGTTATCGCGGCACCACAACAGGTATCGTCGCAACCCGTTGTCGTATCTCCAAGCAGACGATCTACAGGGTCTTTGTCAGCAAGACGGATCTTTTTCTTGCCGTTGTGGGTGAGCACCGGCAGATGATGCTGGCGCTACCGCGACCGGTCGGCGAAGACAGGCCGCCAGCAGACGTACTCGAAGAGATCTTCATGATCGACATCGATGAGGCAGCCGAACAGGAACGCGAAGCCTTCATCTCCTTCGTCATTCAGGAATCGGCGCATGTGCCGGAACTGACGGATATCCTGCGACGCGAGGGCATAGACCAATCCCGGCGCATGTTGGCGGATTGGCTGGACCGGCAGGTCGCAGACAGGAAACTTGCCCTGGATGATACGATGAGCGGCGCCCGCATGCTGATGGATCTGCTGTTTGGCGGTATGGGACCAGCCAGTCACGATTGGGAAAACCGGAACGATCGTCGGCGACATTTACGCCGCTGCATCGATTTGTTTGTTCGTGGAGCACATCCGAACCGCGATCCGGATGTCGTCAAACCGGAACTCTTTCGCGCAACCAGTGAAGTTTCTGGCAAGCCTTCGAATGCCGGATTTGCGTTCATTGAAGAAAAGATTACGAGCTCAGAGCAGGTAAAGCCGTGAATTGACCCGTATTTCGGGTGGCCGAAAGCGGGAAACCACACTCATCCCATTGTCGTCATGAAAAACGGCACCTGTTGCCCGAAAAACCTTGAGAAGGTGGCAATCCTCGGTGGGAAAGCCTGATATGGCCGACAGTAAAGCCTAAACCACGGATCGGGCGGCGGCAGTCCTTGAGAACATTAACGAGCCTGCCGGATCTCAGATATTCGCGAGGTGAACCTTCGGCAATATGGCGATGCCTGCACGCTCGCTGCCACATCGGCCAGCCCGCCGCCGGGGCATGTCGAGTTCTCGCGCCACCTGCGCAAATTTGCGCTTGCCCCTCGCGGGCAAAAAGTCATCAGGCCCCTACGATCGCTCATGGATTATTGCGTACGACGCAATTCATTCGAAATCTTTATTGCAATTCTTAAGCGTCTGCGAAGGCGGTAGTTTCATTTCAGACGAAACGACACACCGCAAGGCAGCAAGGATGCAGATCATGATCAAGGACATCAGGGGCCTCCACCACATCACCTCCATGTCTTCCGACGCTCGGAAAAACAACAGCTTCTTCACCGAAGCGTTGGGGTTGCGCCACGTCAAGCAGACGATGAATTTCAACGATCCCAACGTCCTTCCCCTTCATTACGGCAATGAAACCGGCCTGACGCCGCTCGCGGCCTGACGCGGTCCAATATCACTTTCAGACAAGGCGGCACCCTAACGTTCAAGACTTGCCGCCTTCCCTGCCCCATTCCCGAACCAATCCAATTCAAAAGGAAAATTCCAGATGTTCAGCAAGCTCGAAGTCCTGACCCCGAAGAACAGCCAGCTCATCTTCATCGACCAGCAGCCGCAGATGGCCTTCGGTGTTCAGTCGATGGACCGCCAGACGCTGAAGAACAATGTCGTCGGTCTCGCCAAGGCGGCCAAGATCTTCAACGTTCCGACGACGATCACCACGGTCGAAACCGACAGCTTCTCCGGCAACACCTTCCCGGAACTCCTTGCCGTTTACCCGGAAAACGACATCCTCGAGCGCACCTCGATGAATTCCTGGGACGACCAGAACGTTCGCGACGCGCTTGCAAAGAACGCCGCCGAAGGCCGCAAGAAGATCGTCGTTTCGGGTCTGTGGACCGAAGTCTGCAACACCACGTTCGCGCTTTCCGCCCTGCACGATGTGCCGGATTACGAGATCTACATGGTGGCCGATGCTTCTGGCGGAACCTCGTCGGATGCCCACAAATACGCGATGGACCGCATGGTGCAGGCTGGCGTCATTCCCGTCACATGGCAGCAGGTCCTGCTCGAGTGGCAGCGCGACTGGGCGCGCAAGGAAACCTATGACGCCGTCACCTCGCTGGTGAAGGAACATTCCGGCGCCTACGGCATGGGCATCGATTATGCCGTCACTCACGTTCATGGCGGCGCCGAGCGCGTCAGCCATGGCAAGCGTATCGGCCCTAACCCCGCAAGGTAAGGCCCGATAGGCCGCTCCGATGCCCCCAATGTCGGAGCGGCCCCCGTTCATCGAGGAGGTTTCCATGAAAATCTATCTTCTGTCTCTCGGCGCCGGTCTTCTGGTCGGTATTGTCTATAGCCTTTTGAACGTTCGCTCACCGGCACCGCCGGTCATCGCTCTGGTCGGTCTGCTCGGTATCCTTGTCGGTGAACAGATCATCCCGCTGGCAAAAACGCTCTGGAGCAAGGAGCCGGCAGCGATGTCATGGCTGCACCAGATCAAGCCGCACATGTTCGGCCATATGCCGAAGGGTAGTGCCAAGCCGGTCGATATCGCCACCAGTGATCAGAGCCAGACAGGGGAGCGTGGCTGATGACGACGCGACGTACCTTTCTCGGCGGGGCGTCCAGCCTCGCATTCTCCAATCTCTTTTCGCCGGCCAATGCCGCCGATCCCGTTCAGACCGGAGCCGCCACCATGCACGCCGATCTCATTCTTCATCATGGCCTGATCACCACGCTTGATCGCACCAATCCGAATGCCAGCGCCGTCGCCATCAAGGATGGAAAATTCCTCGCAGTCGGCACGGATACCGAAGTCATGGCCCATGCCGGCCCGGACACGAAAATCGTCGATCTCAAGGGCAAGCGTGTGCTGCCCGGCCTGATCGACAACCACACCCACGTGGTGCGCGGCGGCCTCAACTACAATATGGAACTGCGCTGGGATGGTGTTCGTTCTCTGGCCGATGCGATGGACATGCTCAAGCGCCAGGTGGCGATCACGCCCGCGCCGCAATGGGTTCGCGTCGTCGGCGGTTTTACCGAGCACCAGTTTGCCGAGAAGCGTCTGCCGACCATCGAGGAGATCAATGCGGTCGCGCCCGACACGCCGGTCTTCCTCCTGCATCTTTATGATCGTGCGCTGCTGAATGGCGCAGCCGTTCGCGCCGTCGGTTACACCCGCGACACGCCGAACCCGCCGGGCGGCGAGATCACCCGCGATGCCAACGGCAATCCGACAGGCATGCTGCTCGCCAAGCCGAATGCCGGCATCCTTTACTCGACACTTTCGAAGGGCCCGAAACTGCCTTTCGACTACCAGGTCAATTCCACCCGTCATTTCATGCGCGAGCTGAACCGGCTGGGCATTACCGGTGTCATCGATGCCGGCGGCGGCAATCAGAACTACCCCGACGACTACCAGGTCATTCAGAAACTGTCGGACGAGAACCAGCTCACCGTGCGGCTTGCCTACAATCTCTTCACCCAGAAGCCGAAGGAAGAGAAGCAGGACTTTCTCGACTGGACGTCGTCGGTCAAATACAAGCAGGGCAACGACTATTTCCGCCACAACGGCGCCGGTGAGATGCTCGTCTTTTCCGCCGCCGATTTCGAGGATTTTCGCCAGCCGCGCCCGGAAATGGCGCCGGAAATGGAAGGCGAGCTCGAGGAGGTCGTCCGCGTTCTGGCCGAGAACCGCTGGCCGTGGCGCATGCATGCGACCTATGACGAGACCATCTCGCGCTCGCTCGACGTTTTCGAGAAGGTCAACAAGGATATTCCGCTTGAAGGCCTCAACTGGTTCTTCGACCACGCAGAAACCATCTCGGAACGCTCGATCGACCGCATCGCCGCACTCGGCGGCGGCATCGCCACCCAGCACCGCATGGCCTATCAGGGCGAGTATTTCGTTGAGCGCTACGGCCATGGCGTTGCCGAAGCCACGCCGCCGATCAAGCGTATGCTCGACAAAGGCGTCAACGTGTCGGCCGGCACCGATGCCACCCGCGTCGCCTCCTACAACCCGTGGGTGTCTCTGTCATGGATGGTGACCGGCAAGACGGTGGGCGGCATGCAGCTTTATCCCCGCGCCAATTGCCTCGATCGTGAAACCGCACTTCGCATGTGGACCGAAAAGGTCACCTGGTTCTCCAACGAGGAAGGCAAGAAGGGCCGGATAGAAAAGGGCCAGTTCGCCGATCTTGTCGTGCCGGACAAGGATTTCTTTGCCTGCGCCGAGGACGAAATCTCGTTCCTGACCTCGGACCTGACCATGGTTGGCGGCAAGATCGTCTACGGTGCCGGCGATTTTTCGGCTCTCGATGAAAGCAACATTCCGCCGGCCATGCCCGATTGGTCGCCGGTGCGCAAGTTCGGCGGTTATGCCGCGTGGGGAGAGCCGGAAGGTGCGGGCGCACGCTCGTTACGCCGTACGGCCATTTCCACATGCGGCTGCGCCAGCGATTGCGGCGTCCATGGCCATGATCACGCCGGCGCCTGGACATCGAAACTGCCGATCGCGGACCTGAAAGGCTTTTTCGGCGCGCTTGGCTGCTCCTGCTGGGCCGTGTGAGGCATCCCACCACGCTTTGTATTGCGGGCGATAATCGCCGCCCGCAATACCTCAATAATTTCGATTATCGCAATTAAATAGAAATGATTGGTGCAATTGTTGGCGGCAATCTTTCCGGTCAATATCGCTCCATCAGACCACAACGGCGCCGCTCGGTTCGACCGGCCAGATCTAGAGGTGCAGACATGACCACCCGTTCTCAATCCCAAACTCGCCGGAGCGCTTTGCTGAAAAGTATCGTCACCGCGCCGGCGACCCGTACTGTTGCGCTTCTGGCCCTTTGCTCAGCCTATATCCAGGGCCCGCTGACAAAGATTGCCGACTTCAATGGCGCGATCGCCGAGATGGAGCATTTCGGTCTTCATCCGGCCGGACTCTTTGCAGTTGCCGTCATCGCCTTCGAACTGACGGCTTCCGCCATGGTGGTGTCCGGCTTCCTTCGTTGGGCCGCAGCTCTCTCGCTTGCGGGCTTTACGCTCATGGCCACATTCATCGCGCTCCGCTTTTGGGAAATGGCGCCAGGCATGGACCGCATGATGGCGACCAATGCCTTCTTCGAACATCTCGGCCTCGCAGGTGCGTTCGTCTTCGTCGCTGCTGTCGATCTTGCCAAGGGAGCAGCCAAATGAGCCCCACGAAAACATCCGGGGGCACTTTCGCACCCCTTGCACAGCCCGTCTTCGCCGTCCTCTGGATCGCCACCGTTCTAGGGAATACCGGCAGCTTCATGCGCGACGTCGCGAGCTCCTGGTTGATGACGGATCTTTCCGCCTCTCCCGCCGCTGTTGCCATGGTTCAGGCCGCCGGCACCCTGCCGATCTTCCTTCTCGCCATTCCGGCCGGCGTGCTCACCGACATTCTGGATCGTCGCAAGTTTCTGATTGCAGTCCAGTTTCTGCTCGCCTCCGTCAGCATCTCGTTGATGGTCCTTTCCCAGACAGGAATGCTCTCCGTCAGCGCGTTGATCGGGCTTACCTTCCTCGGCGGCATCGGCGCAGCCTTGATGGGGCCGACCTGGCAGGCGATCGTGCCTGAACTGGTCAAGCGCGAGGATGTGAAAAGCGCCGTCGCTCTCAACTCGCTTGGCATCAATATCGCTCGGTCGATCGGACCGGCCGCTGGCGGCCTGCTGCTCGCCGCCTTCGGGGCGGGCATAACCTACGGCGCCGATGTCGCGAGCTATATCGTCGTCATCGCGGCTCTCGTCTGGTGGCCGCGCGCCAAGAATGCCAATGATGCCCTGCAGGAGAATTTCTTCGGCGCATTTCGGGCCGGCCTTCGCTACACCCGCGCCAGCAAGCCGCTGCATGTCGTGTTGCTGCGGGCTGCGATCTTCTTCGCGTTCGCCAGCGCGGTCTGGGCACTGCTTCCGCTCGTTGCCCGTCAGTTGCTCGGCGGAGATGCCAGCTTCTACGGCATCCTGCTGGGTGCCGTGGGTGCCGGTGCGATCGGTGGTGCGCTGATCATGCCAAAGCTGCGTGAACGCCTGAGTGCCGATGGTCTGCTTCTCGGCGCCGCACTGATCACCGCTATTGTCATGGGCATTCTGTCCCTTGCACCGCCGAAGGCCGTTGCCATCATCGCCCTTCTGTTCCTTGGTGCAGCATGGATCACTGCGCTGACAACGCTCAATGGCGCGGCGCAATCCATCCTGCCCAATTGGGTGCGTGGCCGCGGCCTCGCCGTTTACCTCACCGTATTCAACGGCGCCATGACGGCCGGCAGTCTGGGATGGGGTGCCATCGGCGAGGCTGTCGGCATACAGGGTACGCTTTTGATCGGAGCCGCAGGCCTTCTTGTTGCAGGCTTCATCATGCACCGCATCAAGCTTCCTGCCGGCGATGCGGACATGGTTCCTTCCAACCATTGGCCCGAGCCGCTTGTTGCCGAACCCGTTGCCCACGATCGCGGACCAGTTCTCATCCTGATCGAATACCATGTCGAAAAGCATAACCGTCGTGCCTTCCTGCATGCGCTCGATCGACTTTCCCAGGAACGCCGCCGTGACGGTGCCTATGGCTGGGGTGTGACCGAAGATTCAGGCGACCCGGAGAAGATGGTCGAATGGTTCATGGTTGAATCCTGGGCCGAGCATCTACGCCAGCACAAGCGCGTCTCCAATGCCGATGCGGATCTGCAGGGAAAGGTGCTCGCCTATCACTCCGGCCCGGAAAAGCCAGTGGTTCGTCACTTCCTGACGATCAACCGGCCGGGAAAAGCCTGAAAACAGAGGAGGCGGCAACCTCCGCCTCCTGCAATAATTCCATTTTCCGCAATTATATCGACAGCATTAATGCAATTGTATCCACCATTTTTTGCGGCCAGTATGCCTCCAACAAACGATATCAAGCGTCTCTTTTACGAGACGTGCAAAGTTCCAGGGAACTAAAAATGAAAAACAACGATTTCCCCATCACGCGCCGCAGTACTTTGCTCTCCGGAGCTGCCATCGCCGCCAGCTTTGCAGTTCCCGCCTCGTTTACCCTCGCAGCCGAGACATCATCCACCCCGCATCCAACCAAAGGAAACAAGACAATGGCTTACGTAACCACCAGAGACGGCGTTGAAATCTTCTACAAGGACTGGGGTCCGAAGGACGCACAGCCGATCGTTTTCCATCACGGCTGGCCGCTGTCGTCCGACGACTGGGACGCACAGATGCTGTTCTTCCTCTCGAAAGGTTTTCGCGTCGTTGCCCATGACCGCCGTGGCCATGGTCGCTCGGCTCAGGTCTCCGAAGGCCACGACATGGACCATTACGCCGCCGACGCCTTTGCCGTTGTCGAGCATCTCGATCTGAAGAATGCCATCCATATCGGACACTCCACCGGCGGCGGTGAAGTGGCCCGCTATGTTGCCAAGCACGGCCAGCCTGCCGGCCGCGTTGCAAAGGCCGTCCTCGTGTCCGCCGTGCCGCCGCTGATGCTCAAGACTGCTACCAATCCGGGCGGCTTGCCGATGGAAGTGTTCGACGGGATCCGCAAGGGGGTGGCCGAAAACCGTGCGCAGCTTTTCCTCGATTTCCCGACCGGCCCGTTCTACGGATTCAACCGCGAAGGCGCGAAGGTATATCCCGGCGTGATCCAGAATTGGTGGCGCCAAGGCATGATGGGCAGTGCCAAGGCGCATTACGAAGGAATCAAGGCCTTTTCCGAGACCGACCAGACGGAAGATCTCAAGGCAATCACCGTTCCCGTTCTCGTCATGCATGGTGACGACGACCAGGTGGTGCCGATCGACAATGCAGGCAGACTGTCCGTCAAACTGGTGAAGAATGGCACGTTGAAGGTCTATGCGGGCTACCCGCATGGTATGCTTACCACCCATGCCGACGTTCTGAACGCCGACCTCCTGAAGTTCATTCAGGAATAGCACAGACCCTAGGGCATGACCGACGGTCCGTCTGAGATCGTCGGTCGTCCATAGCGATGCATCAGATGAGCGCCGAACGCGATGACGATATGCGTCAAGGCCTGCGGCTCTGTCTCAGCCGGCATGTCGAACATGTCGGCGAAGGCGGCACCCAAGCTTTCAACCACCTCGTCATCGGCCCCGCGGCAGGTACGAAGTTCGCCAACAGGCGCCTCGCCGGCATGCGCCGACAACTCGTCGAGATAACGGCGGGGAATATGAAACGCCAAGGCTTCGAATGATCCCCGGATCTCGATCGCGGCACCGGGCCTGAGGTCGATGAGACAGATCGATCTTTTCTGATAGATCCTGAACGCGGTCGCAGCACCTCCCTGATAAACATCCCGGTGTTCAACATCCACGAGATAGAGCGTGATCAGATAGGCATCGTCCGGCGCAAACCTGACCAACCTTCGCTGGTTGGCCGGCGCAGTCGCATGGAGATATACGATGGAAATCTCCGCGTCACGAAACGGGCGAACGGCCAAAGACTTCGGGTTGCTGATCCCGAAGCAGGCTGCGATTGTTGCAGATACCGGCAGAACTTCACCCAGTTGTGTTTCGTTCATCTTACTCAAAGGCTTTAAAGGGTGGTAACGCGTTTGACCCGAATAAAGTTTCTAACCGTCTTCATCAGCGCGATCTTGCACAATAACGATGCCGCCGACATAAACTTGAGGTCGCAATGAGAGAAACCACGTGATCCCAGCGTCCCCCACTCGTGACCAACACAAGACGGAGATCAAGACCGACGGGTTTGGTTGCACTCTTAACAGGCTGTCCATCAACCAGGCTCTCAGGGCTCCCGGCATGGCCATTCTGCGCAAGGGGACCCCCGGCATCGACCTTGACCAGGTCGAGATGGAGGGCAGCGACCGTGGGTTCGTCGTCGGCCTGTCTCTCATGGGTGGACACAGCCGACGCATTTTCCACGAGCACCATTCGACGGCTCATGCTTTCTCCGACAGCTCCATCTACATCCGGGATCTATCCTGCGACTACAAGGCCGATCTGGGTGGTCCCTTCGAATTCATGCTGTTCGAGATGTCCGCCGCCGCCCTTGCATCCTTCTCCGAGCATGCAAGCGTGCCCTCGGTTCGCTCTCTAAGCCCTCGAACCGCTGTCGAGGACAAGGTTCTCGCCAACCTCGGCCGTGCCCTGCTTCCCGCTCTCGAAAATCCTGCCTTGGCAAGCCCGCTTTATATTGAACACTTGAGCGCCGCGATCGGCACCCATCTGGTGCAGTGGTATGGCGGTCAGCCGGTGACCGTCGTCCAGCGTAGACTGAAGCTCTCACCTGCGCACGAGCGGCTGGCCAAGGAACTGCTGTCGGAAAATCTTGGCGGTGAGGTTTCTATTGCGGACGTCGCGCACGCCTGCAACCTGTCCCGCGGACATTTCACCCGCATGTTCCGCGAGACGACAGGGGTAACACCTCACCAATGGCTGATCGGCGAACGGTTAGCCCGCGCCTGCGACCTGCTGCGACGTTCCGAGTTGAACCTTGCGGAAGTGGCGATCGCTTGTGGTTTTTCAGACCAAAGCCACTTCACGCGTTTTTTTTCGAGGATCAAGGGCGTATCCCCTGGATCCTGGCGTCGAAGCTCGAGCTGAGTTTTGACCCTAGAGTATCCGTTTTGCAGCTTCCGGTGTGGACGATGTGCAGCCGACAGCGGGTTCATCCCAGTCTCTGATTACGTCTTTTTGCCGTATCGAGCCTGAGAGCAAACGTCCTTAGTGAAATCGCCTCCTGCGTGCGAATTCCAGACTGAGAGGATGGCTTTGTCTCCATGCTTGCCAACCGGCTTTCACGAGAAGACTGATCCTGATCGATCTCAGCGGTCTTGCTGTCCCGCAGTTCCAGTATCATGCTTACCAGGCCCATACGCATTACCATCCTGTTCTTGGGTTCAGGAAACATATCACCGCAATTGCCTAAGCAAAACCTCCGAAAACGCAAATCTTCTTTCGACGCCCATTACGATTTTCGATCTGCCTGCTGGATTTCCGCCCACCTTTACCGGCGATCATTGTCGACGCGAGGCTGGCACCGTTTCATGATCTTGTCGATCGAAGCCTTATCCGAACCGAACCGTTTCAAAAGGTCGGAGGCCTGGGAAAGATTGAGCGTGTAGGCCTGCTGAAGCGCTTCCAGGCTGTAACGGGGTCGGGTGATCTGTTTCATTGTCGCATCTCCTTTTCTGGACAATGCGACGGCCTCTCAGATGTTCCGACAATCAATCGGCCATCGATGCCACAGAGGCCTTCAGCTTTTTGAATGAACGTCCAGCTTGATGATGTTGGTAAGATCGGGTGCGGATAGATGGGCAGACGTCAGCGCCTTGACGATCTCCGACTGCTCGAATGGTTTCATCACGATCGGCCACACGATTTTCGCTCCGGCCTCCAGCTTGTCGCTGTATCCGGTCATCAAGACGACCGGAAGACGTGGGCGGAGCTGACCAATCCTGTCCGCAAGCTCTATTCCCGACATGCCGGGCATCATGATATCGCTGAGAACGGCATCGATCTGCGGATGCTTTTCAATCAGCGCAAGCGCTTCCGTTCCGTCCTTCGCGGTGCGGATGGACGTCACGGCATCCTCGAGAGCGGTCCTTGCCGCCTCCAGCGAAGCCGGTGTGTCATCGACGATCAGTATGTGGGCAGGCATGCCGGGAATGTTGGCTTCTGCAACTTTCGGTGCACGTTCGACCAAAGATTTTGGCAGGTAGAGCGTGACCGCGCTGCCCTGACCGGCCAGGCTCGTCGCCCTCGCCGTACCACCATTGCCCTCAGCAAAGCCGAGAACCTGCGTCAGGCCCAGACCCGGACCTCCATTGTCCTTGGTCGAATAGAAAGGCTCGAATATTCGCGTGAGTTCCGCCGCAGCCACGCCTCTGCCGGTGTCCGTGACTGTCAGCGCCACGACTGGCCCCTTGAGCCGCTTATCCTCGACCACCCCGTCGTCGACGTTGCGGGCGCTGATCACCACATTACCGCCGTCTGCCATCGCTTCTCGGGCATTGGTAAGCAGATTGATCAGCGAAATCTCAAGGCCGACCGGATCGGCATGGACGCCCCAGACATCGTTGGGGATCCGAATATCCAGCAAAACGCTGTCGTTCAGCGCCTGCTGCAGGAGCGGCGTCATTTCAGCGATCTTGGCTTCCAGATCCAGATGTTCCGCACCCTGGTTTGAACGTCTGGCAAAGGATAGAAGACGCCGGGTAATGGTTTTGCCGCGGTTTACGCCCTGCCGCATATTGCCGAGAAGACGCGTCACGCGCTCTTCATCGCCGCGGCGACGTTCGATGCCATCAACACCCGCCTGAAACACCATCAGAAGGTTGTTGAAATCGTGGGCAGCCTGACCCGTCAGTTTTCCGAGCGCATCCATGCGCTGCCAATTGGCAAGGCTTTCCCGTTCGGCGGCACGCGAGCGCATTTCCCGATAGAGCAGCACCGCGACAATGCCGGATAGCAGGATCGTTATCAGGCCGGCGCCGACGAGAAAGATCACCGCATGCATGGCTGGTCGATTGTATTGAGACGCCGGCAATCCAATCTTGACCCGCCATGTCGTCGCACCGATCTGCGCTTCGGCCACACGCACAGCGTTGCCGTTTGACAGCATGAAGAGATCATCCTGCGGCCGCGCAAATTCCGTCGCCGCCATGGCGGCAAGTTCCGGCGAACTGGTGGTCGCCACCAGCCGCTCCTGGCTGTCCACCACCCAGGCAGACCAGTCGTTTGGCAAACCGCTCGCGTAAAGCATCTGCGTAATCGTTTCCGGCCTTATAACCACCGACAGCACGGCCCGCAGGCGATCCTTTCGACGGACAGGAACGCGAACGGCAAAGGCCGCCTTGCCACCCTTGCCGATGGCAATATTGCCGACGACCGGCATGCCGGTCTCGATCACACGTTTATGGCTTTCGAGATCGACAACCTCGCGAGAAGCGGACACCGACAGCGGCGGATAGGCCAAAACGACCTCGCCCTCGTCATTCGAAACGCGAATCTGTTGCCACGCGGCAACCTGATCCTTGAGCCTGCGCGCGGTTTCGGCAAAGCTGGTGCGGGAAACCGGCAGGTCCAGGCGTGGTGAATCGGCAACGATCGAAAGAAGCTGGATCTGGGTATTAAGCTCGCGGTCAAGGGCGCCGGCCAGAATGGCGGCGCGGTCGCGCAGATCGGCATCGAGCCCCTGTTGCTGCTCGTTGATGAAGAACCACCCCATCACGCTGGCCAGAACCAGAGCAGGCAGAAGTGAGGCAGTCACGAGAAGAAGCGCCGGCCTTGCGTTGTTCAAGTTCATTCCTCAGAAAATCGCAGCAGTAAAATTTTCATGGTTGTCTCTAAAGGAACTGACGCGTTCGCATCAAGCCTTTCAGGCTCAGCCGCCTGCACTCTATAGCATCGAAAGCCCGCGTGCAGTGCGCAGATCCTGCTCGGTCAAGTTTTCCTTTGGATAAGGTGTGTCATAATTTCCACTATCTGCTTCCGTTTGCCTTCGGGCAAGCGGTCAAGAGCGATACGAACCGGATTGCCCTACGAAGTTCTTCGCTATGTGGCATCCATGACGACGATCAGCTGCTGCTACGCGATGCAGATGCACTTCAGGCGCTGAGCGACGCGACCCTGAAATGCCCGACTCACGCACGCCTTCGGCCGAACCTTGCGCAATTTACACGCATATTCGGATTACAATGCTGGCAATAAAAAACCGGAATGATGTTTGTTTGGTCCAAACGAAAAAGCCTGCCGCGGGAGGAGGTGCGGCAGGCTTTTCCAAAAGAACCGAACAGCGACTGGGAGGAGGAGTGCCGCTGTTCCCTCAGGCTTCCCTTGGGAGGAGGAGTGGGTCGCCCGAAACACGAAGCTTTGCGGGAGGAGGTGCATCGCTTCGTTGAAAAGATAGATACCGTGTTTTTTTGACATAGATAAGACCGCAGTTTGCAGCACAGCCATGCACTTAACGCATCCCTCTTGACCCAACTGCCTAAATCGACGCCGCGTGTTTCCCAAGAGATCGATTATCAACAAACTCACATCGATCCGGTTGGAACTTCAGGACGAAATCGATGACCTTGTCCGAGGACATTTCGCATGGCTTGAGGACAGGACGTCCATCGGCGAGGCGATATAGGTTGAACGAGACAATGTCGCTTCCGGCAAGATCCTCGGCAAACAGCCAGATACGGCGACTGTCGACCGAGCGATTGATCGTCATCCCCCATCGCCGGCCGGAAAATTCTCCTTCGCTATAGCCAGTGGCATACGTTTCAAGCGCCATTTCGAACGCCCTCAAATCATCCGGCGTGATGCTCATGGCGACAGGCACTCTTCGCATATGCCGCAGCCATCATCGTCCATAGCAGATGCGGGCCGGCTTTGCTCGCAACAGATACAGATCTTCGCGCCAGCTCTGCACCGAACCTGTGGTTCCGGCGGAATGATTTCGATCAGCTTTTCAGGTGTATGTTTGTTGGTTTTGGCATCCATTTCAAAACTCCGTACATGGAATATGAGATGGGATGCCTGCCGGCGAGCAGCAAGGGTCGGGCGATTGGTCGGCGATCCACCACTTGCCAGGTCGCGGCAATCAGATAAGCAGGCCCTCTGACCTTGAGCTGTGATCGAACTCTGTTTGCGAGAAAAATAGCCTTCCGGTCACGCACCTGATAGACCGGCTGCACAAGATACGGCGCAGGGAAATTATAATAAGACAAGCGCCTTGGATCGGCGCACCGCCTTACATCCGAAAGATACCGGACTTTTAACAGGAAACGCACAATGGGTTGGAAAACACCTCAGTTCGAATACGTCAACGGCTATAAGATTGTTGAACTCGACGGCCCCACCTTCAAGGTTTACGACGGTGACCGGCAACTCGGGGAGGACTTTCCCTATTCCGGCGAGGCTGCGGCCTATGCAAACTCCCTGCCGAAGAAGGCCACTCCGCCGCCGCCGCGTTTTTGATAGGCGGGGATATAGGCGGTAAAGAACCGATTTCGGGCAGGACGTCGTTCCTGATCACATTAAAAATTAGCGCTGCGAACGCAGAAGGATCGCAGCGTCCTGTTTGGCAGCAGACAGATTTGTCTTTACACGCTCCCCCGGCAGCAATTGCGCCGCCATGCGTATGGAACTCCGCACAGAACAGCGCTTCCGCTGCAAACGTGTTGACGACGAGAATGCCGATGAACCCCGTGAGTTCAAGCGGCAGGTCTCTCACCGACGGCATTCAGAACAGCCTTGCCATATGAATCAGCGGTTCAGCCTGATGCACATCGGCTTGCCGAGGTAGAGATTGCTTCCCGACACGATGACTGGGCCATGGTCGTCCTGTGTTCTTACCACAACGCAACCTGCGAACGATCTTTTCTTGCTCCATTCCGTGTTTGGAGTACCGTCATGACGAGGTGTTTCAACGGAGGGACGAGTTGGATGTGCAATCAATGCGTGATTGAAGACGTGAAGCGAAACATGCTGTCGCGGCGCCTGCTGTTCAAAGGCGCAGCACTCGCGGGTGCGGCGATGGCGGCCGCAAGCCTGCCGACACCTGTGCTTGCGCAGACAGCCAGGCAAGTTGTCGATCTCACCCATGTCTACGATTCAACATTTCCGACATTCGATGGACAACCGGGAATAGAGTTCGAATGGGCTGCCGAAATCGCCAAGGACGGCTATCAATTGCATAAGCTGACGATTTTCGAGCATACCGGCACCCATATCGATGCGCCTTTCCACTTCAGTGCCGATGGCGCCAGCGTTGACCGGCTGGAACCGCAAAAGCTGGTCGCACCACTTGTCATCATCGACGTAACGGATCGCGCCAGGGAAGAAGCCAATACGTCAATCGAAGCCGCCGATATCGAGCGCTGGATCAGCGCAAACGGCGATCTTCCCGCAGGCGCAGTCGTGGCTTTGCGCTCGGGATGGGCGACCAAGGTGAAAAGCCCGTCCTTCCGGACCGACGACGCTGGAAAATTCGCCTTTCCCGGTTTCGGGAAATCGGCAACCGATCTTTTGCTGCAACGAGACACGGTGGCCATCGGCGTCGACACACTTTCGCTGGATCCGGGCAACTCCGCCGATTTCGCGGTCCATAACTCCTGGTTGCCGGCGGGTCGCTACGGTATCGAGGGCTTGAACAATCTTGAAGCGCTGCCGGTCAAGGGAGCAACGATCATCGTGGGGGCGCCGACACATCGCGGCGGCACAGGTGGCCCTGCCCGCATTCTGGCGCTTATCTGATGGCGGTGGTTCCATTGTTAACGGATGAGGATGCAAGCGCGGAAGCGCTTGCCGTCTTCAACGAAATCCGCGAGCGCCGCGGCACCGATTATGTCAACAACTTCTGGCGTGCTCTCGCGCATGATGCCGATCACCTGAAGGCAATCTGGGAAAAGGTGCCGACAGTCATGGCGCCGGGAGAAATCGATCCCCTGGTCAAGGAACTGATCTACATTGCCGTATCGACAGCCAATAATTGCGGCTACTGCATACACTCCCACACCGCAGCCGCGCGGGCGAAAGGCATGACGCCTTCCATGCACGCCGAGCTTTTGCAGGTCATCGCACTTGCCAGCCAGACCAACGCCTTGGCGACCGGGCTGGCCGTGCCTGTCGATGATCGGTTTGACGTTTCGAGCAAAAGTTCAAAGTGAAGCCGTCAGGGGCGGACAATTTTGGCTACGACCGCGGCTGACGGAAAGGGCATCTCCTCTTTGCCCCTTACGACAGCTGGACGATCAGTTTGCCGAAATTGCCGCCCGTGAGCATCGATATGAATGCTTCCGGAGCATTCTCGAAACCGTCGACAATATCCTCGCGGTATTTGATCTCGCCGGATGCAACACGCGGACCGATGTCGCTCAGGAATTCATCGAAATGGTCCGGCGCGAATTCGGTCTGGATAAAACCCCGGACAAGCAGGCTTTGCCGCAAGATCGCCGACATGGTTTCCGGCAGACGATCGCTCTCCGACGTCGATGTTCCGTTGTAATGGGCCACGAGCCCGCATACGGGAACGCGGCCATAGGTGTTCAGCAGTGGCAGAACAGCATCCCAGACATGGCCGCCGACATTCTCGAAATACACGTCGATACCGTCGGCGCAGACCGTTTTAAGTTCGGATGGAAGGTTTTCGCTACGATGGTCGATGGCGGCATGAAAGCCGAGTTCGTCCTTCACGAAAGCGCATTTGTCCGCGCCGCCGGCAATACCGACTGCCCTCGCTCCCCAGAGTTTTGCAAGCTGTCCAACCATGGACCCCACAGGGCCGGATGCGGCAGCTACGGCAACGGTTTCACCGGGTTTTGGCTTGCCGATGAATTTTAACCCGCTCCATGCGGTAAAGCCCGGCATGCCGAGAACACCGATTGCGGTTGTCAGCGGTGCGCCATGCGTTTCCACATGCCGGAGCCGGTCACCACGGATGACCGCATGCGTAACCCAGCCGGTGCGACCGCGAACGATATCGCCCGGCGCAAAATCGTTGTGCCGCGACTTGAGCACCTCGCCGATGGTTTCGCCTTCCATCACGCCATCGACCGGAACCGGCGCCGCATAGGACTTGGCCTCGCTCATGCGCCCGCGCATGTACGGATCAAGGGACAGATACAAAATGCGGACAGTCACCTCGCCTTCATCGGCCTCCGGCAACTCGGCATCCTCGACGCGGAAATTCTCGGGCTTCGGCGCCCCTGTCGGACGGCTGGCGAGGACGATTCGCTTGGCAGTGATCATGTCGAACCCTTGCGATTGGCTGGGTGGGATTTGGAAATTTCGGGGACAGTGTTACCCATCGGAACGGATGAGCCAAGCCCGGGTTCCAATGTTGATGACAGCGCCACCGTCGGCTTGCGACCATAGCCCGGGTCTTCCCCTGACAGACCGGCCGCCGATAGAACACCTACTTGCAGTTGCTGAAGGACGAGTTTCATCGTTTGGATATTGACTCGCGCGCGTGACAGCTTACCCAGAGTAACAGCAACTATTTCCAGCTGAGGAACTTTCATGAAATTCGGCACCAGTGGACTTCGCGGCCTTGTTACGGACCTTCAAGGTCACGCATCGGCTTTGTATGCCACTGCCTTCGCACAGCATCTGCTCGCTGCCGGGCACGCGAAGACCGGGGATCGCATCTTTGTTGCAGGTGATTACCGCCCCTCCAGCCCGGATATCGCTGCGACCTGCATCGGAGCACTTCAGCGCGCCGGCCTGACAGCTGTCGATTGCGGGTCACTCCCGACGCCGGCGCTCGCGCTTTATGCGATGACGCAAGGCTGCGCCTCACTGATGGTCACGGGATCTCATATTCCGGCAGACCGCAATGGCATAAAATTCTATCGACCTGATGGTGAAATTGACAAGGCGGACGAACTCGAAATCACACACATCGCCGCAGAGATCAGCGACAGCATTTTCGACCTGACGCCCGGCTCCGCACGGAGCGAGGAAAAAGAGGCGCTGGCGCTTTTCGCGGCACGCAATTCGCGCCTGCTTCCGGCTGATGCCCTGTCCGGGCTGAAGATCGGCGTCTACCAGCATAGCACTGTCGCCCGCGATGGTTTGATCGATGTGATCACTGGCTATGGCGCAACGACCGTAGCACTCGGACGATCCGATCATTTCATACCGGTCGACACCGAAGCCGTATCGGCGCAGACAATCGAACTCCTGCGCGGCTGGGCAAAGGAACATCATCTCGACGCGATCGTATCCGCCGACGGCGATGGCGACCGGCCGCTGGTGGCCGACGAAACGGGAACGCCTTTGCGTGGCGACCTGCTCGGGCTCATCGTCGCCCGGTTTCTCGATGCCGAGGTTGTCGTGACACCCGTTACCTCCAATTCCGGCATCGAAGCGGCCGGTGGCTTTCGCGTGACCCGCACGAAAGTCGGCTCCCCTTTCGTCATCGACGGCATGAACGCGGCCAGTGCGGCAGGCGAGACGGCGGTGATGGGGTTCGAGGCCAATGGCGGCGTACTGACACAGTCGGATTTTGCCGTTGCGGGCACGACACTGACCGCCCTTCCGACCCGAGACAGTTTTCTGCCGGTCCTCGCTACGTTGCTTCTGACACGACGCGAGGGCAAGCCGTTGTCCAGCATCGCTGCCGATTTCAATCTGCCTGTCGCCGCCGCCGACCGATTGGAGAATTTTGCTGTCGAAACCAGTGCGGCGCTGATGGCGCATCTGCGAGAATCGCCCGAAAATCTTGCAGCTTTCCTTGCACCGCTTGGTGACGTCGGCTCCATCAGCGATATCGATGGCCTGCGGGTAACGCTACTCGATCACTCCATCGTTCATCTGCGCCCATCCGGCAACGCACCGGAAATGCGCTGTTATGTCGAAGCAGAAAACGAAGCCGCGGCCTTGGCGCTTCTCGAAAAAAGCCTTTTGCGCGTCCGCGACTGGGCCAAAGCACATTGAACTGATTGCCTATTCCCGGTTGCCGCTCTACAAAACAATCCGCCCGACCCTCGGAGATATTTTATGACCCAGAAGATCATTCCCGTCATCATGGCCGGCGGCAAAGGCACCCGTCTCTGGCCGTTGTCGCGTTCGAGCGCACCGAAACAGTTCATCCAGGTCGTTGATGAAAAGACGCTGTTTCAGGAAACCTTGGAGCGCGTCGCAGACAGCGCTGTCTATGAAGCACCGGTCGTCATCACCAATCAGGACTTTCGCTTCACGGTCGCCGAGCAGGCCCGCGAAGTCGGCGTCGAACTTTCCGCCATCCTGCTCGAACCCGTCGCCCGCAACACCGCAGCCGCCATCGCTGCAACTGCATTCCACCTGAAGAAGACGTTTGGCGAAGACGCCATTCTCCAGCTTCTCGCCTCCGATCACGAGATCGACGCTGGCAAGGACTGGAACGAGGCGATCGCGACTGCGCGTCAGACGGCCGCCTCGGGCAAAATCGTCACCTTCGGCATCAAGCCGACCGAACCGGCCACCGGTTACGGTTACATCGAGCAGGGCGAATCGTTCGCGTCCGGCGCTCACAAGGTCAAGCGCTTCGTTGAGAAGCCACAGCTTGCTGCAGCCGAACAGATGCTGGCAGCAGGCGGATTCTTCTGGAACTCCGGCATATTCATGTCCCGCGCCGATCTGCTCCTGAGCGAACTCGAGGCGTTTGCGCCCGCCGTTCATGAAGCCGCCAGCGCTGCCGTCGACAAGGCGGTCGTCGATCTCGATTTCGTCCGCCTCGACGAGGCAAGCTTTGCAGCGAGCCCGGACATTTCCATCGACTATGCGGTCATGGAAAAGACCTCCAATGCCGCCGTCGTCACCTCGGCCTTTGCGTGGTCGGATCTCGGCAGCTGGGATGCGGTGTGGAAGCTCGGAGAAAAGGATGACAAGGGTAATGTCGTCATCGGCAATGCCACAGTCATGAACACCGAAAATTCTCTGGTTCTGTCACGCGCCTCGCACCTTGCGGTGCAGGGCCTCAAGGACGTCGCGGTTATCGCCAGCGAGGACGCGGTTTACGTCGGTCGCCTCGATGAAGCGCAGGAAGTCGGCAAGCTGGTGAAGTACCTCGCCAAAGCCAAAGCGACATCGAGCCTGACGGAAACCCACCCGACCTCCTATCGCCCCTGGGGCGGCTACACGTCGCTTCTCAACGGCGACCGTTTCCAAGTGAAGCGTCTGTTCGTGTTGCCGGGCAAGAAGCTGTCGCTGCAGAAACATTTCCATCGTTCGGAACACTGGATCTGCGTCAAGGGCACGGCAGAAGTGACCGTCGGCGACAAGGTTACCTTTGTGCGTGAAAACGAGTCAGTTTACATTCCGCAGGGCGACCTTCATCGCCTCTATAATCCCGGCAAGATCATGCTGGAAATGATCGAGGTGCAGACCGGCTCCTATCTCGGCGAAGACGACATCGTTCGCGTCTCCGACGAATTCGGTCGCGGGTAAAGCCCGAAATCAAGGCTCGGCGCCGTCGTTCTGGTGAACGGCGTCGGGCAACGATGCATTCGAGGCTTTGAAATGCGCGTTCTCCACGTCTTCAAGACGTATTATCCGGATACTTTCGGCGGCGTCGAGCGGACGATCCATGCGATCGCCAAGGGCGCAGGTCTGCACGACATACAGTCCGATGTGCTGTCGCTCAGCCGTGAGCCGATCGCCAACAGCGTGGAATTCGACGACCATATGGCGCACAAGGCAAAACTCGATTTCGAGTTTGCCTCTACCGGCTTTTCACGCGCCGCGGTCACCAAATTCAAACAGCTCAGCGCTGGTTCCGACATCGTCCACTACCATTTCCCCTGGCCGTTCATGGACCTTCTGCATGTGCTGCATCCGCCGGGAAAGCCGACGGTGGTCACCTAGCATTCCGATATCGTCAAACAGAAGACGCTGTTGCAGCTCTATCGGCCGCTGATGCACCGCTTCCTGTCGCGTGTCGATCGCATCGTCGCGACCTCGCCGAACTATCTGGCGAGCAGCGAAGTACTGCAGCGCTACCGGGACAAGACCGAGGTCATTCCGCTGGGCCTCGACGAGGCGGATTATCCGCATGCATCTGCGCAACTGAAAGACGGGTGGAAGGCACGCTTCCCAAGACCGTTCTTTCTGTTCATCGGTGTGCTGCGTTATTACAAAGGCCTCCACACGCTGATCGAGGCGGCAAAGCATGTCGATGCCGACATCCTGATCGCCGGCGAAGGACCTGTGGAAGGCGACCTGAAAAACCAGGCGGCCCGCGCCGGCCTGTCCAATGTGCATTTTCTTGGTCCGATCAGCGATCTCGACAAGGCGGCGTTGCTGCAGCTTTGCACCGCTTTTGTGTTTCCCTCGCACCTGCGCTCCGAGGCCTTTGGCCTTTCGCTCGTTGAAGCAGCCATGTTCGGCAAGCCGATGATCAGCTGCGAAATCGGCACGGGAACGAGTTTCGTCAACAGGGATGGCGAAACAGGCATCGTCGTGCCGCCCAATAGCCCGACAGGTCTCGCTGACGCCATGAGGCGCTTGCAGTCAGAGCCGCGAACAGTGGCCGTATTCTCGGCGAACGCGCGACAGAGATACAATCAGGAGCTGAGAGCCGAAGTGATGGTGGACAGGTACTGCCAGCTCTATCGGTCTTTGACACGTTAGACGAAGCAGCTTTTCGCAAACATTTTGCCGCCACGCCGATATGGGCTGGATGCGTCTGTAAATCATGAAATCGCACAGGACCTGACACAGAATGCTTGCACCGGATTGACAAAGGCAGTTTCCCGGTCCAGCTTCATCGCCATTCCGAGGGGAGCACCGAACGGTGCTGAGATGGCGGTGAGCCGGACCCTTGAACCTGATCCGGGTCATTCCGGCGTAGGAACGGAAACGGCGCGTTTGTGCACCTCTTTCTTATTCTCCGCTCGCCTGGATCTCCATGATATCGCTGTCAGGAGATCAGCCATGCCACACGTTTTGAGAGATTTTCGAGCCCGTCGACCATCGCGGTCCGGTGGCTGCATGTCACGTCACTGACATGCAGTTCCGGTTCGCGGCCTTCGGGCTTTTTCTGCTGCTGGCAATCTGGCTGGCAGCCGTGGAGCTGTTTTCACCACCACGCTATCTCCTGCCATCACCGTTCGCGGTGGTGCAGGCCTTGGCGCGTCAAAGCGATTTCCTTGCCCATCACACGTTAGTCACGCTCGGGGAAATTTTCGCGGGCCTGCTTTTCGGCAGCGTCTTCGGCATAGCGGTGGCGTTTCTGGTGATGGCGCTGCCGCGCACCGGCAGGCTTGTCTGGCCAATGGTGCTTGTCCTGCAGACCTTTCCCGTCTTCGTGCTCGCGCCGCTTCTGGTTCTCTGGCTGGGTTTCGGCATGGCCTCGAAAGTGGCGATGACGACGATCGTCATCTTCTTCCCCGTCGCCTCGTCCTTCGCAGATGGACTGAGGCGCACCGAACCGGTGCTGATGGAATCGGCCGCACTGACGAAGGCGACGCCGTGGCAGGTGCTGGTGCGGCTGAGGGTGCCGCTTGCCCTGCCCGCGCTGATATCGGGCCTGCGAGTCGCCGTGCCGCTTGCGCCGCTTGGCGCCGTCATCGGCGAATGGGTGGGGGCTTCGGCCGGGCTGGGTTTCGTCATGGTTCAGGCCAATGCCCGCATGCAGACCGACATCGTGTTTGCCGCCATGGCCATTCTGGCGCTGACCAGCGTCAGCCTGCGGATGATCTTCGACCGCCTGACACGCGGACATCCGCATTGGGCGGCAGAGACCGATCCCGACACACTGTTTTCATCCTGAGGAGAGACGACAAACAATGAAACGAACCCTGCTGGCAATCGCCATTGCCATGTTCACCAGCCTCAATGCCTCCGCTGCCCATGCCGCCGACAAACTGACGGTCATGCTCGAATGGTTCGTCAACCCGGATCATGCCCCGCTCGTCATTGCTGCACGCAACGGCTATTTCGAAGCCGCCGGCCTCGACGTCGAGCTGGTGCCGCCGGCCGATCCATCGACGGTGCCGCGTCTTGTCGCGGCGGGTCAGGCCGATATCGGCATTCATTACCAGCCGAACCTCTATCTCGACCGCGCCGCCGGCCTGCCGCTCAAGCGCATCGGCACACTGGTCGAAACACCGCTGAACACCGTCACCGTACTCGCCGATGGTCCGATCAAAAGCCTGAAGGATCTGCGCGGCAAGAAGATCGGCTTTTCCGTCACCGGGTTCGAAGACGCCATGCTGAAACGCATGCTGGAGGGCGAAGGGCTGAGCCTTGAGGATGTAGAGCTCATCAACGTCAATTTTGCGCTGTCGCCTTCGCTGATCGGCGGCAAGGTCGATGCCACGCTTGGCGGCTTTCGCAATTTCGAGCTGACCCAGATGCGTATCGAAGGCCATGAAGGCCGATCGTTCTTTCCCGAAGAACACGGCGTGCCCGTTTATGACGAACTGATTTTCGTCGCGAACGACAGGCTGACGGCCGATCCGCGCCTGCCGCGTTTTCTCGAAGCTGTCGAGAAGGCCGCAATCTTCCTGACCAATCATCCCGACGACGCCTGGAAACTGTTCATCGCCGCCTATCCCAATCTCGACGATGCGCTGAACCGTCAGGCCTTCACCGATACGCTGCCGCGGTTTGCCAAACGGCCGGCGGCGCTCGATCGCGGCCGGTACCAGCGATTTGGCGATTTCATGCAGGCAAGCGGGCTGATCCAAAAAGCGCCGCCCGTCGAAGACATCGCACTGGAGATCCGCTGACCATGACGCAGACATTCCCGACAGCAGAACAAGCCGCCGACCTACTACAGCGCGTACGCGCGCGGCGCCCGAGGGTGCATTGCCTGATGAACACGGTGGTGCAGAAATTCACCGCCGACGGAATTACCGTGATCGGCGCCATCCCGTCGATGACATCTTCACCGGACGAGATCGCCGATTTCGTATCCAAGGCGGATGTGCTCACCGTCAATCTCGGCACGCTGGATGCCGAACGCCGCAACGTCATCGAACGGGCGGTCGAGATCGCCAATGATGCGGGAAAACCCTGGATCCTCGATCCGGTCCATTGCGACTATTCGCCGTCACGTCTGGCCTTTGCCCGGACGCTGATTGCGCACCGGCCCACCGTCGTTCGCGGCAACAGGGCGGAGATGGCACTGATCGGCGATACCGGCGCCATTCTGAACATCGAGACCGGCGCGGCAGACCGGCTAACGGATGGCAGACGCAGCGTCACCGTGCGCAACGGCCATCGCTGGATGGCGGAAGTCACCGGCACGGGCTGCCTGTCCGGCGGGGTGATTGCCGCCTTCCTGACCGTCGAGCCGGATGCGCTTGCCGCCGCCACCGCGGCACTGGCAGCAACCGGCGTGGCGGCCGAACAGGCTGCCGAACTCGCACGCGGCCCCGGCAGTTTCGGCGTCGCCTTTCTGGACACGCTCTCGGCGCTCACCCCGGAAGCACTGCGCAAGGCTGCAAGGATCGACCATGACCATTGATTACCGACTGAACCCGATCGTCGATGCCGGCCTTGCCGATATCGGCAACCTGCCGGAACTCGCCGCTATCGCCGCAAAAAATGGCGCGACGCTGATCCAGTACCGCGACAAGACCGGCTCGACCGGCGCCATGATCGAGCGCGCCAAGGCCATTCTCGAAGCGCTGCGGGGAACCGGCGTGCCGCTGGTGGTGAACGACCGCGTCGATGTGGCACTGGCGGCCGGCGCAGACGGTGTGCATCTGGGCGCCGACGACATGGATGCCGCAACCGCGCGTCGGCTGCTTGGCCCTGCGGCCATCATCGGCCTCACCGTCAAGACACCTGCCGATGCCGAACGGGCCGGACGGGCGGCGGCAAGCTATGCCTGCATCGGCGGCGTGTTCGAGACGTTGTCGAAGCACAATCCCGATCCGCCGGTCGGGCTGGATGGCTTTCGCCGGCTGCGGGCGCAATTGCGTACACTCGATCCCGGCCTGCCGGTCGGCGCCATCGCCGGTATCGGCCTGCGGCAAGTGCCGGATGTGATCGCCGCCGGTGCCGATGGCGTCGCCGTCATTTCGGCGATCTTTCGCGCACCCGACATTGCCACCGCCTGCCGTGATTTTCGACACGCCGTCGATCACGCCTTGAAGGGAGTGCCGCAATGACAGCCACCGCCATGACGATTGCCGGATCCGACAGCGGCGGTGGCGCCGGCATCCAGGCTGATATCAAGACGTTCTCGGCGCTGGGTGTCTACGCCACCAGTGTGATCACCGCCGTGACCGCGCAAAACACGCTTGGCGTAACCGCGGTGGAGGATATCTCGTCACAGACGATCCGAGCGCAGATCCGGTCGGTGCTTGCCGATATCGATGTGCATGCCATCAAGATCGGCATGGTGTCACGCAGCGAAACCATCCTCGCAATTGCGCAGGAACTGGAAGGCTATCAAGGTCCGGTTGTTCTCGATCCGGTCATGGTCGCGACATCGGGCGACCGGCTGTTGCGCGAGGATGCGATCGAGGCCCTGATCGCCGGCCTCGTGCCGAAGGCGACGATCGTCACGCCAAACCTGCCGGAAGCCGCCCTGCTCACCGCCACGCCCATCGCCGAAACGCGGGCGCAGATGATCCGTCAGGCGGAAATCATCCTGACCGCCGGTGCCGCTTCCGTGCTGATCAAGGGCGGTCATGCCGGCGGCGATGACAGCGTCGATCTTCTTGTCGATCATGCGGGTGTCAGGGAATTTTCGGCACCCCGCGTGGATACGAACAATGACCACGGCACCGGCTGCACGCTGGCAGCGGCAGTGACCGCTGGTCTCGCCAGTGGTATGGCGCTCGGCGATGCGGTGGATCACGCCAAAACCTATCTCCAGCAGGCCCTTATCGAGGGAAAGACCTTGAAAATCGGCGGCGGGCACGGCCCGGTTCATCATTTCCATCAATGGTGGCGCGCATGATGCCCGCCATCTCCCGCAGGATCAACCCATCTCGCCCGGCAGCGTTTCGCCGAACTGCGCACCGCGCCAGATCGCCGAAGCCTGCGGGTTGGCAAACAGAAGACGCAAATGGCCGATGATCTGGCCTGCGCGGGGATCGGCCAGCCGGTAGACGACCGCTTTGGCGGCACGTTCGCCGGCAATGATGCCCGCCTCGCGCAGTTCGCCGATCTGCTGCGACAGGGTCGGCTGGTGCACGTCGAGGATCTTTTCCAGCTCACCCACCGTCCGCGCGCCCTCCATCAGCACGCACAGGATCGACAGGCGAACCGGGTTCGACATCGATTTCATGAAATCGGACGCCTCGCCGATCGCCTGGCATCTAATTTTCGGCACATGCGGCTTGCGATTTCGTTCATCCGCGCCGTTTTGGTCTTTCGTCATTCTGCGTCCTCCAACGCTGGAATATTTTTCTTCCTCATCAGGCAATTTCAGCGTCGCATTTCTCGCCGAGCCTGTTACCTTCATTATATAAATTTATATAACAACATTCAATGAGGTGAACGTTTTGGTTTTGAGGATTGGCCACCACCCCAACAATCTGCACCTTCGGCTGGCGTCTTTATGGCCCGGCGCCTTCGCATCGTTCAAGCCGGAATTCGTCAGTTACGTCGAGGGCCGCGAGACGGCAACACGGCTTCAGGCAGATGAATTCGATATCGGCGGCACCGGCTCCACGCCGCCCATTCTGGCCGCCGCATCCGGCCTGTCGGTTGCCTATGCCGGCGCATCGGCGCCGCGCCCGACGAACGGTGCCATCTTTGTTGCCAAAACCGCCGACATCGAAACCATCGCCGACCTGAAGGGCAAGCCGATCGCCCTGGTGGACGGTTCTTTCCTGACCTATCTCCTCGCCAAGCGCCTTGAAGAGGCGGGGCTCACGCTGAACGATGTCGAGCGCAGGGATATCGCGCCCGTGCCCTCCCGCGAGGCTTTGCAGGAGGGAACGGTTGCCGCCTGGATCGCCATGGCACCGCATCTCGAACAGTCCCTCGTCAGCGGCGAGTTCCGTGTTCTGGCCCATTGCGGCGATCTCATTCCCAATCGCTCGACCTTCTGGACGATCAAGGATCGTGGCCTGTCGGCCGAGACGCTCGACGCCTTCGCAGGCGAGTTGCAACACCTTGGCCAGCAGATCGCTGCTGATCCGGAAAAGGCTGCGGCATTGCTGTCTGTCGATGGCAACGAGGCGGAGCGCCGCGCCTGGACACGCATCGTCTCCGAGCGGAACTGGGACGTGATTACTGCCGATACGCGGCTGTTGCGTGAACAGCAGGCGGAGGCCGACACGCTGTTTGCCCATGGCGACCTCGCCGCCAAACTCACCATCGATACCAATACTGCCGACACGAACAACGGCAAGGAGATCGGACCATGAACGTTCTCTGGTACATGTGCGCTCCCGATGGTGCCTATCCGTGGAAGCCGGAAGGCTCCCGCACCATCGATTACGGTTATTACAAGCAGCTTGCCCAGGCCTATGACCATCTCGGTTATACCGGCGCCCTGTTTGCCACCGGTGCGCACGATGTCTGGCCGCTGGCCGGCGCGTTGCTGCCCTATACGGAACGGATGAAATTCCTGATCGCCTTCCATCCCGGCCTGATTGCCCCGACGCTTCTGGCCAAGATGGCGGCGACGTTTCAGGAATTTTCCAATGGCCGCCTGATGCTGAACGTCGTTTCCGGCGACGCAAAGATGCTCGGCGCCTATGGCATGATGCTCCCCCATGACGAACGTTACGTCATGGCCGATGAATACCTGACCATCTGGCACCGGCTGATGGCGGGGGAAAGCGTCACCCACAAGGGCAAATATTTCCAGACCGAAGGCGCAAAGCTGGCGCTGCCGGCCGGCACCGACATCCAGCCGCCGCCGCTCTGGTTCGGTGGTTCGTCGGACAGCGCCATCGAAGTGGCCGCCAAGCATGTGGAAACCTATCTCTCATGGGGCGAAACGCCGGAGCAGATGGGCGAGAAGGTCAAGCAGGTAAAAGCCCGCGCGGCCGAACATGGCCGCGAACTCACCTATGGCATCCGCCTTTACGTCATCGTCCGCCAGACCGACGCCAAGGCCTGGGAAGCGGCCGCCGATCTCTACGACCAGATGGACGAGACGGCGATTGCCGGCAACAAGCGTTTCGTGTCCAACACGGATTCGATCGGCCAGCAGCGGATGAGCGCCATGCATGGCGGCATCAAGCCGACCAATCTCCGCGACCTCGAAATCGCCCCCAACCTGTGGGCGGGCATCGGCCTCGTGCGCCCCGGCCCCGGCACCGCCATTGTCGGTTCCCCCGACACCGTGATCCGCACGCTGGAGGCCTACCGCAAGGTCGGCGTCGATACGTTCATCCTGTCCGGCATGCCGCTTCTGGAGGAAGCCTATCGTTTCGGCGAACTCGTGCTGCCCAAACTGCCGGTCGAACGGCTGGTGCCGGAACGCAAGCAGTTTACATGGTCGACGCTGTTCGATCGCGATCTGTCCGGGAAACCCGCCAATGGCTGATACCAGCACGGCCGGTCAGACCAACGCGACTAACCCGGTGGCTGGCCCGGCACCGGGCCGACGTAGCGGCCGCAAACTGGCCAACACCGCCATGCGGCTGGCCTCACCGCTTGCCATCATCCTTGTCTGGCAACTCGCCAGCATGACTGGCCTGCTGTCGCCGCGCATCCTTGCCGGGCCAAGCGACATCATCGCGACTGCCGGACGCCTCGTTGCGTCCGGCGAGCTGATCAACGGCCTGATCGTGTCCTTCCTGCGCGTACTGGCAGGTTTCTCGATCGCGCTGATCCTCGGCATTCTTCTGGCCTTGGTCTCGGGCCTGTCGCGGCTGGGTGAAACGATCATCGACCCACCGATCCAGATGCTGAAGGCCATGCCGTTCCTCGGCCTCTTGCCGCTGTTCATCCTGTGGTTCGGCATCGGCGAAGCGCCAAAGATCGGGCTTGTCGCCTTCGGCACCGTCTTTCCGATCTACCTCACCCTGCATGGCGGCATTCGCGGTATCGACAAGAAGTTGATCGAGGCTGGGCAGACGCTGGAGCTCGGCACATTCGGCATCATCCGCCATATCGTCATTCCCGGCGCGCTGCCATCGCTTCTCGTCGGCGTGCGTTATGGCCTCAGTGTCGCGTGGTTGAGCCTTGTCGTCGGCGAACAGATCAACGCCTCCAGCGGCATCGGCTACATCATCACCTATGCCCGCGATTTCCTGCAGACGGACGTTATCGTCGTCTGCCTTCTCGTCTACGCCATCATGGGCCTGCTGACCGATGGTCTGGTGCGCATGATCGAAGCCTATGCGCTGCGCTGGCGCCCGGAGGTGATCGCATGAGCACTCTTGTCGATATCCGCAAACTGCACCGCTCGTTCGGCGGCCCGGCCGTTCTCGATGGCATCGATCTGACCATGGCGCCCGGCGAATTCGTTGCCCTGCTCGGCCGCAGCGGCTCTGGGAAATCCACCCTGCTGCGTGTTCTCGCCGGTCTCGACACCGCACCGGCGCAGAAGCTGGAACTTCCCTCCCGCCGTTCGGTGGTTTTTCAGGAGCCGCGCCTTCTGCCCTGGAAAAGCGTGATCGACAACGTCGCGCTCGGCGTACGCCGCGCGGATGCGCGATCCTTGGCGACGCAGGCGCTGGCTGACGTTGGCCTGTCGCACCGGGTCGATGCCTGGCCGCTGACGCTTTCGGGCGGCGAGGCGCAACGCTCGGCTCTCGCACGGGCTCTGGTTCGCGAACCGGAACTGCTGCTTTTGGACGAACCCTTTGCCGCACTCGACGCCCTTACCCGGCTGCGCATGCATGATCTGGTGTTCGAACTCTGGCGCAAACATCACCCGGCGGTGCTGCTCGTCACCCATGACGTTTGGGAGGCGGTGGCGCTTGCCGACCGTATACTGGTGCTCGACCAGGGTCGTTTCATCAAAGAAATCCGCGTCGATATCGATCACCCGCGCCGCCGCGACGATCCCCGAACCAGCCGTATCGAAGCCGAGCTTCTCAGGGAACTCGGCGTCGAACCCCTTCATGCTTGAACACCCGCATGCCCGAACCCCACGCCAGAATGGCAGATTGGACACATTGATGATCACCAAGCGCACATTCCTTGCAGCCGCGGCCTTCGTCACCGCCGCCGCCACCTTCGCACCCTCCGTTCAGGCCGCCGACGATGTCGTGCGGATCGGCTGGCTGCGCGGTCCCAACGACATCACGCTCGCCAAATCCCGCGGCACGCTGGAAAAGGCGCTGTCCGAAAAGGGCATCAAGGTGGAATGGGCCGGCCCCTTCCCGGCCGCCGCCCCCGCCTTCGAGGCGCTCAATGCCGGCAGCATCGACATCACGGCCGGCAGCTCGACATCGGCAATCGCAGCGCTTTCGGCCAAAATCCCGCTCGTCGTTTTCGCCTACCAGAAGATGGCGCCCGGTTCCGAAGGCATCGTGGTGAAAAAGGATTCCGGCATCGCCTCGATCAAGGACCTCGCCGGCAAGAAGGTCGCGGTCAACCGTGGCGGCACCGGCGAATATCTGCTGATGCAGGGCCTTGAAACCAATGGCGTCGATCCGAAAAGCGTCGAACGCGTTTATCTCAGCCCCAGCGACAGTGGCCCGAGCTTTACCCAGGGCCATGTCGACGCCTGGGCAACCTGGGACCCCTTCCTGACGATCGCGGAAAAAGCCTATGACGGCAAGGTCGTTGCCGATGGTGCTGCCATCAAGTCCGACAATGCCGTGGTTCTGGTCGCAAGCAGCGCCTTCGCCAAGGAAAAGGCCGATCAGCTTCAGCTCGTTTTCGACGTCATCAAGTCGGAAAACGCCTGGGCCGTGGCCAACAAGACGGAAGCCGGCGCCATCTGGGCCAAGGAAATGAACGTTCCGGCAGATCTCGGCGCCAAGATCGGCGAAAACAATGCCGTTCCGACCACCGGCGTTTCGGAAGCCAATGTGAAGCAGATCACCGCCGTGGCCGAATGGTATGCCAAGAGCGGCATCATTCCGGCCCTGCCGGATGTCGCTGCCGGCGTCGTGTCGCTGAAGTAGAACACTGCCCAAGTCTCGATGTTTGCGCCATGCATCCATGGCGCAAACACCGCAGGCAATCGCGACAGCTGCAGATCAGACGGCGAGAAAGCCACCATCCACACTGAGCACAGCGCCATTGACCATCGCCGTATCCGGTGACAGCAGTGTCGCAATCGTGCGCGCCACATCCTCCACTTCCGCGAAACGCCCGATCGGGTGACGCACCATCATGGGGGCCGATTTTGCCGGATCGCTCCAGGCCGCAAGTGCAAGTTCGGTCAGCGTGATGGTCGGCGCGACGGCATTGACGCGAATACCGTGCGGGCCGAACTCCTTGGCCAGAACGCGGGTCGCACCTTCGAGACCGGCTTTCGAGGCAGCATAACAAAGATGCTCGGTAAAACCGCGATGCCCGGCAATCGAGGTAATGTTGACGATGGCGCCGCCCCCCCCGGCAGCCACGCGAGCACGGCCAAATTCTTGGCAGGTGATAAGCGCTGCCCGCAGATTGATGCCCATCACGGCCTCATAACCCGCTTCCGTCATATCGAAGCTCGATTCCAGCACGTTGATGCCGGCGCTGTTGATGAGGAAATCGGCGGTGCCAGCCTGCGCCATCGCCCTGCGTGTAGCAGCCGGATCGGCGAGGTCCACGGCAATCGAGCGGCCACCGATTTCCTCGCGCAGACTGTCCAGATCGGAGACGGTGCGGCTGAGTGCAATGACTTCGGCGCCCCGTTGCGCCATGATCCTGGCACAGGCGCGGCCGATGCCCTTGCCGGCGCCGGTGATGATGACGGATTGTCCTGAAAACTGCATGATGTCCTCCCTGATATGAATGGTGACGCGCTAGTTCGAAACCGCGGTCAGCAATGGTTCGATCTCGTCGCGCATCTCGCGAGCGAGTGTCTGTGTTTTCAAAAATGCCCGGTAACGCGCCTCGTGCAGCGCCCGGACGGCCCCGTCAGCAGGTTCGCTACGCCCCGCAACCGAAGACATGGCGGGCATCGCGGTCTGCAGATCGACGTAGGTTTTGGCGGCCACCGCTGCCAGCATGGCAGAGCCGAGCAGAACCGGCTCCGGGCAGGCCGTGACCTCAACCGGAAGGCCGGTCGCATCGGCAAGGATCTGGCGGGTGAGCGGATGAGTGCCCGCGCCGCCGGACACCGAGATCGTCGAGACGGAAACGCCGTTTTGCGCCTGTGTATCGATGATCTGGCGCAGGCCATAACCGAGGCCGCACAGTCCGGCGACATACAGTGCGACGAGACTTTCGGGGCCATTTTCCATGCCAAGGCCCATCACGACGGCCCGCGCCGACGGATCGGCGAATGGCGCGCGGTTGCCAAGAAATTCCGGCAGGACCTGCATCTGCCCCGCAAGCCGGACAGCACGAGAAGGATGGCTGACGGTCGCCAAGGCTCTTTTGGCCAGCCATTGCGGCAGCCCCAAACCTTCGCCCCTCGCAATCTCCGTCGCCTTTTCCGCATGGGGATGCAGGCTGAGCAACTGGTCGATGGCGGCACCGGCGGCCGATTGTCCACCTTCGTTCAACCACATGCCGGGGACCATCGCAGAAAAATACGGCCCCCAGACGCCCGGTACGAACTTCGGTTCGACTGTCGTTGTCATGGTGCAGGAGGAGGTGCCGAAAACGTAGCCCAGGCAGGCGGAAGCATCCTGCGCGCCACCGCTTGCCGCGACCGTTCCAATGCCACCGGCATGCGCATCGATCAAACCTGCGGCGACGGCGATACCGGGGCGCAAGCCCATGGCTTCGGCGGCATCTGCGCTCAAGCCGTGACCAAGCGCCGTGCCCGGATGGACAATTTTCTCCCCGATCTTGCGAAAACCATCCGCGGCGAGATCCTCAAGGCCAATCGCACGAAAGTAGCTTTCGTCCCAGCGATCCTCGTGGGCGAGATAGGTCCATTTACAGGTGACCGTGCAGGATGAGCGCTCCAGCGCACCGGTGGATTTCCAGGTGAGGAAATCAGTCAGGTCAAAGAAGTTTTCCGCGCTGGCATAAACTTCCGGGCGGTTTTCCTTGAGCCACAGCAGTTTTGGGGTTTCCATCTCCGGCGAAATGACGCCGCCGACATAGGAAAGCACAGCATGGCCCATGGCATTGATGCGTCGCGCCTGATCGAGCGCGCGATGATCCATCCAGACGATAATATCACGCTCCGGATGTGCGGGATCGCCCACGCCACCGGACGCACCCTCAACGACCAGAGAGCAGGTGGCATCGAAACCAATACCGGCAACCGCTGAAGGATCAACGGCCGCATCTGCGACGGCAGCGCGGATGGAGGCGCAGACAGCATCCCAGATCTGGGCACTGGATTGCTCCACATGACCGTGGTCGTCGCGGAAAATGGTGATGTCATGTTTCGCCGATGCCAGCATGGTGCCGGCCGCATCGAAAACGCCGGCGCGCGCCGAGCCCGTACCGACATCGACCCCGATAAAATAACTCATCATACCATCCTCCATTCGGCTGCAATGGTCGCGCCGTGCCTTCAGGCTGCGGCGCGACCGGATATCGAAACGATCTCAGACGCGATCGAAATTGGTCGGCAGGACCAGCATGTCGCGGATCGTGACGTTGCGGTTGCGGGTGAGAATGTATTCGACGGCATCGGCCACTTCGGCCGGTTCGATGATGCTGCCGGATTCCTTGGCCTTGCGCAGGTTCTCTTCCGGCCAATCCGCCAGCAGCGCGGAAAGAACCGGGCCGGGAGACACCTGCGAAACGCGCACGCCGTGCGGGATCATCTGGCGGCGCATGGTCTGCACGAAGCAGGTGATCGCCCATTTGGAACCCGCATAAACCGGCTCCCAATGGGTCGGGTAATGCCCGGCGATCGAGCTGGTGACGATGATATCGCCGGTCTTGCGCTCGCTCATATGCGGCACGACGGCATGAACGTTCTTCATCACGGCATTGATGTTGAGGTTGAGCATGCGGTCGATTTCTTCGGCCGTCGTTTCGGTCAGGTCGCCGCCGATATAGGTGCCGGCATTGCAGTAGAGAATGTCGATATGATCGACCTTCTTGAGGATTTCCGGGATCATCGCGGCGCAGCTGTCGGCATCGAGCAGGTTGGTTACCTGCGGGATCGCCTTGCTCCCGAGCCTGGCGACGAGTTCGTTCAGCGCCTTCTCGTTCCAGTCGACCATGACGACCGTGCAGCCGTTTTCCAAAAGCTTTTCGGTGGTGGCGAGGCCGATGCCGGAAGCGGCACCGGTGATGACGGCAATCTTGCCTTCGAGTGATTGAGCCATGTCTTTCTCCTGTGGCTTTGAAGATGGATTGGTTGGTTGCGTCAGCGCCATTCGCGGGCGATGTAGATGGCAAGCAGGATGATGAAACCGCGGATGATGTCCTGCAGGTATGGATTGATGCCCATCAGGTTCAGGCCGTTGTTGAGAATGCCGAGCAGCACGGCGCCGATCAGCGTACCGAGGATGAGGCCACGGCCACCCGCGATCGCCGTGCCGCCAAGAACCACGGCGGCAATGGCATCCAGTTCGAAACCGACACCGGCATTCGGCTGACCCGACATCAGCCGACCGGTGAGAATGATGGCGGCAAGGCCTGCCGTCAGGCCCGAGATGACATAGACGGCAATCTTGATCCGACCCGTCTTGACGCCTGAAAGTTTGGCCGCCGTCTCGTTGCCGCCGATCGCATAGACATGTCGTCCGAAAGCGGTGCGCTCCAGAAGGACCCAGGCGAGCGCATACACGATCACCATGGCGATGACGGGGACCGGAATGATGCCGATGCGACCGACGCCGAACCAGGAAATCCATGAGGGCAGGCCCGAGATCGGATAACCGCCGGAATAGATGAGGCCGGCACCGCGGGCGATGCCCATCGTGGCAAGCGTGACGATGATCGCCGGCATGCGCCCGAACGAAACCAACAGTCCGTTGAACAGACCAAGCCCGGTGGCAATGCCGACACCGGCCAGAAGACCGGCCCAGCCGGGCAGACCGAAATGCACCATCACCCCGGCCGCCATCGTGCCGGCCAGCGCCATGACCGCGCCGACGGACAGATCGATACCGCCCGTGAGGATGACAAACGTCATGCCGACAGCGAGAATTGCAACGATCGATACCTGCCTCAGAACGTTCAGGATGTTCGATACGGAAAAGAAATTATCCGAAGCAAAGCCCATCAGGACGGAGACGACGATCAGACCCGCCAGTGGCAGAGCCAATGGAGAATGGATCATCGATTTCCAGAACGGTGTGGCGGAGGTTTCCGCCTGCCCGCCGGTAATCGCGTTCGCATCATGCGACATGGTGTGTTCTCCCGGTTGTTGCATGGGTCATGATCTGCTCGGAGGTGATCGCGTCGCCTTCGACGGTCGCGACGATGCCTCCGGAGCGGAAGACGCAGACCCGGTCGGACATGCCGATGACTTCCGGCAGTTCCGACGAAATCATGATGATGGAATAGCCCTTGGCGGTGAAATCGCGCATGAGCTGGTAGATCTCGGTCTTGGCGCCGACATCGATGCCGCGTGTCGGCTCATCGAAGATCAGCACCTTCATGGTGTGGTTGATCCAGCGGGCGATCACGACCTTTTGCTGGTTGCCGCCCGACAAGGTATCGACGCGGGCATGCGGGCTCGGCGCTTTCACGCGCACCTGCTGCATGGCCCTTCGCGTATCATCCAGCTCACGCGTACGGTTAATGAAGAAGTGGCCGAGCAGATACTTGCCATAATTGTTGAGCGAGACGTTGTGCAAGATGGGGAAGCTGGTGATCAGCCCCTGTTCCTTGCGACTTTCCGGCAGAAGGCCGATGCCGGCGGCAAGCGCTTCGGAAGGATCGGCAAAGCGGATCTCGATACCATTCATCCGCAGCTTGCAGCGCGCGGCGGAATAGGCGCCCAGCATGGCCAGCACCGTTTCCGTGCGCCCCGAGCCGACAAGCCCGGCGAAGCCCAGAATTTCCCCCGCTCTCAGGGCGAAGCTGGAAACCGGCCCACCCTTGGCAAGCTGGACCTCCTCAACCTCGAGCACTGTCTTTGCATCGGAAGGAATGTCCGGCTTCGGCGGAAAGCTGTTCTCGATCCGGCGACCGACCATCATTTCGACAAGCCGTGCCTGATCGACCTCGCTGACGACGCAGGAGGCGACATATTCACCATCACGCAAAATGGTGATGCGGTCGCAGATCTCGAAAATCTCTTCGAGGTGATGCGAGATGAAGATGATCGCGACACCCTGGGCGCGCAGGCTGCGCATGACGCGGAACAGGTGTTCCACTTCCGCCGGTGTCAGCGTCGCGGTCGGTTCGTCCAGCACGAGAATACGCGCGTCCAGCGCCAAAGCCTTGGCGATTTCGACAAACTGCTGCTCAGCCACGGAGAGATTGCGGATCGGCACATCGAGAGGGATTTTGATGCCCAGCTGCGTCATGATCTCGGCGGCGCGGCGATGCATCGCCGCGCGTTTTATGAAACCCAGACGGCTGCTGAGTTCTCGCGCCAGAAACATGTTTTCGACGGCGTTAAGATAAGGAACCAGCGAAAACTCCTGAAACACGACGCCGATGCCGGCATCGATGGCTTCGTTGTAATCGCTGAAATGACGAACCTCGCCATCGATCCGGACGTCTCCCTCGCTCGGCTTGATAAGCCCGCACAGGATCTTCATCAGTGTCGATTTGCCGGCGCCGTTTTCGCCGAGAAGCGCATGCACCTCGCCTGCCCGCACCGACAGATCGACGCCATGCAGAACCTCGATCTTGCCAAAGCTCTTCTTGATACCACTCAATTCCAGCATCGCTTCCTCCCATGTTCGAATTGGAAAAGTCGCCCTCGCCAAATTGGCGAGGGCGCTCGGGAGGCGCTTACCAGCTGAATTCGGCAGCGTTTTCCTTGGTAACCGGGCGAACGTCGATCGGCACTTCCTTCGGCACGACGCGGGCGCCCCACTTCTGGGCAAGTGCCATGGCAAGACCGACGCGCACCTGGTCGCGCGGGAACTGCGCCGTCGTCTGGATGAACGGCGTACCGTCGGCGATTGCCTTCACCGCTTCCGGCGCACCGTCGACAGACGTCAGTTTCACATCGCGACCGGAGCCCTGGATTGCGGCGAGAGCGCCCATCGCGCCACCGTCGTTGACCGAGAAGATGCCCTTCAGGTTGGGGCGCGACTGCAGCATGTTTTCGACGACGCCGAGAGCGACGGAGCGGTCCTGCCGGCCGTTCTGGGTATCGACCAGCTTGATGCCCTTGAATTCGGCAAGCGCTTCCTTGCAACCTTCGACACGCTGCAGGATCGGAACGACGGGAATGCCATCGAGGATGGCGACTTCGCCTTCGCCGTTCAGGGCCTTGCCGAGCGCCTGGCACGACTGGTAACCGGCATCCTTGTTCTTGGAGCCGACAAACGTATCGACCGGGCCATTGGCATTGGCATCGACGGCAACGACGATGACATTCTGAGCCTTGGCGGCATTGACGGCAGCCTCGACACCGGCGGAATCCGTCGGGTTGAGAAGCAGGATATCGATCTTCTGCTGCAGCATGTCCTCGACGTCGGAGATCTGCTTGGCAACGTCATGGGCGGCATCGGTGACGACGACTTCGGCGCCGAGCGACTTGGCGGCCTCGTCGAGCGCTTCCTTCATCGACACGAAATAAGGGTTGTTCATTTCCTGAAAGGTCATGCCGATCTTGAGTTTCGCATCCTGCGCAAGCGCCGAACTTGCAGCAAGCGTGGCGACGGCAATCGACAGCATGGTCAGAGTCTTTTTCATCCCAGTATTCCTCCCTTTGGACGACATCAGGCACAGCCCGGCCGTTTCCGGAAAGCACCACGCTTTCCGAATTGCATTTCCCCGAAACGGGGGATTCAGTTGACTGCTCTATTCCGCGGCTTTGAACGCTCCGTTGGCCGCAAAGGTCGCGCGGAATTGCGAGGGCGACATTCCCTTGGTCTTCTGGAAATGCCGGTTGAAATTCGAAAGATTGGAGAAGCCGATTTCGTAGCAGATCTCGGCAATCTTCACTTCGGGCCGTGTCAGCAGCGCCAGGCAGGCGAGATCGATACGCAACTGGTTTCTGTAGCGGACCAGCGTCGTGCCCGTATGGCGCTTGAAGGCCCGCGAAAACGAGCTCGGACTATGGCCGACCATATCCGCCAGATCACGCTCATCGACCTCGTCGGTCAGATGTTCGCGCAGATGGGCGATGGCGCGGTTGATGCCGCTCTCGTTGATGTTGGACAGATCCAGTTCATAGCTGAGGCTTGCCAGCACCTCCGGCTCCGGCGCGGTCGCCAGCACGTCGAGGATTTCCCAAAACAGCGCCAGCCGCCTTATGCCCCGCGTTTCGATCAACCGCTCGATTATAGGACGCACCGTGTTGCTGGTCGCCTTGTCGAACAGCAGGCCACGATGGCTGCGCTCGAGAAGCGGAACCATAGCCTCCATTTCCACCATGCCGGCAATGCTGTTGTCTATGAACTTCTGCGGAAACTGGATGACAAGCGAGCGGGCCGGCACAATCTCATCCGGCTCGATTTCGGAAATCCAATTCTGCGGCAAATTTGGGCCGGTGACGATCAACTGGCCGGGTTCGAAGCGACCGATATGGTCGCCGATATAAAAGCGGCCGGAGGTCGCGACGACGAGGTGAATTTCATATTCAGGATGATAGTGCCAGCGAACCGTCCGAAAAGGATAGCCGTGCGTCCACGCGGCGAAGGATTCGCCTTTGCGGATATGGACGAGTTCCAGATCGGGTTGCACAGCGTCTCCTCCTACCGAGCGCACACATTAGCGACCGAAATCTGCAAACCTCCGATTTTGCAAATTTGATCGTTGCCAGGATCATAAGCACTGAAACACCGGCATCTCTACATCAGTGCGCAAATTAAGATGATACTTTTTTGACGCTCTCGCAGCTATCATTGCACATCTTTATCCGATGCTGCGGCGCACCCGTTGACGGGTCCGCGTGCCATGTGGCCAAACGAAATCGACGGTAGATCAGGTTAAAAAACGAGGGATTTCATCGCGAAGGTGGATGCGTCGGAACACGATCCGACGGCACGAGAAGCGCGTTGCGATGCGATAAATTGGGGGCAGTGCTGTCCTGCCGACAGTGTATGTCAAACATGCGCCGGCAGACGCGACAGCCCGCCGACTTCAATCGACAATCCGGTTCGATCAAACGAATTACAGAGCTATTCCAGTTTCCCGATCGAACACATGCACCTGTTCGGCAGCAATGCTTGCCTTGAACAGCGAACCATAACGCTGCGGATATTCTCCATCGACGATCGCGGTGACCGGCTGGCCGGCAAGGTCGAAGATCACGTGTGTCTGGGCGCCTGTCGGTTCGACAAGCAGGGTTTGGCCCGTCAGTGCCGTGCCGGTTTTTCCTGGAGCCAGATGTTCAGGCCGCAGGCCGATCTTGATCGACTGACCACGCTGCACCTTGCGATCCTGAGCAATGCGAATTGCCGTGCCGTCCGACAGTCGTGCGGCGGCCTCCCCACCCTCGGCATCGATCGTGCCATCAAGCAGGTTCATGGCGGGCGAGCCGATGAAAGCTGCCACGAAAAGATTGGCAGGGTTCTTGTAAAGGTCCATCGGCGTGCCCTGTTGCTCCACCCTTCCCTGATTGAGCACCACGATACGATCTGCCAGCGTCATCGCCTCGATCTGGTCGTGGGTGACGTAGATGGACGTGGTTTTGACCTTCTGGTGCAGGGTCTTGATCTCGGATCGCATCTGCACGCGCAGCTTGGCATCGAGGTTCGACAGCGGTTCGTCGAACAGGAAAACGGCGGGGTTACGAACGATCGCCCGTCCCATTGCCACGCGCTGGCGCTGGCCGCCGGAAAGCTGGGCGGGCTTGCGCTCCATCAGCGGCAAAAGATCGAGCATGCGGGCGGCTTCGTTGACCCGCTCGGCTATTTCAGCCTTGGCTGCGCCGGAGAGCCGCAGGTTGAAGCCCATGTTTTCGGCCACCGTCATATGCGGATAAAGCGCATAGGACTGGAACACCATGGCGATGTTGCGCTCGCGCGGCGTCAGGTCGTTGACGACGGCATTGTCGATGATGATGTCGCCACCGGAAATATCCTCCAGCCCGGCGATCATGCGCAAAAGGGTGGACTTGCCGCAGCCGGACGGGCCGACCAGCGCCACGAACTCCCCCTCCTCGATGGACAGCGAAACGCCGTGAATGACTTCGAGTGCACCAAAAGCCTTGCGGACCTCTGAAAGTTCTACGGATGCCATGGTTGATCCTCCGGTCCGATGATCAGGATTTGACGGCGCCGGCGGTGAGACCGGCGATAATGTGTTTCTGAGCCAGGAAAAACACGATGATGGTGGGCAGGATGGTGAGCGTGATGAAGGCCAGCACCAGCTGCCATTCGGTATTGAACTCGCCACGATAGATCATGATGCCGAGCGGCCAGGGGTAACGGCTCTCCGAATTGAGCATGATCAGCGGCAGGATGTAGCTGTTCCAGCTGCCGACGAAGGAAATGATGCCGACCGTGGCGATGATCGGCCGCGACAACGGCAGCGTCACATGCCAGAAAAACCGCATGTACCCGCAGCCATCGACGAAGGCGGCGTCGAAGAGTTCCGAGGGCAGGTTCCGAAAATAGTTGCGGAACAGCATGATGCTCATGCCTGTGCCGAACGCCACCTGCGGCAGCACCACGCCCCAATAGGTATCGACCAGGCCGAGATCGCGGATGCGGATATAAAGCGGCAGGATGGCGGTTGCGGCCGGAAACATCAGGCCGATCAGAAAGTAGTTGAGCAGGTAATCCGAGCCGAAAAAGCGGATATGCGCAAAACAGAAGGCCGCCATGGCGCCAAAAGCCAGCGTCAGGAAAACCGTCAGCAATGCGATCACCAGCGAATTACCCATCTGCAGCCAGTAACGCTGGCTGACGATGATATCGCCATAGTTCGACCACTGCCATTCCGTCGGCAGGCCGAAAGGATTGCCGCGCAGATCGCTGAGCGATTTGAAACCGCCGAGCGCGGTGCTGATCAGCGGCACCACCACAATGGCGGCGACGATGACGAGCGCGGCATACATGTAGATCTGTGTTGCGGTGCGCAGGCGCTGGCCGGAACCGGGCGCCGTTGCCGCATCGATGGGTGGGGATGTGGCGATATCAGTCATGGCGCATGAATATCCGCTTGTAGCTGAAGGCGAGCGTGACGCAGATGACGAACAGCACGACGCCAACGGCGCTGCCGAAACCAACCTGCATGCGGGTCACCCCGAAATTGTAGAGGAAGGTCACCATGGTCTGCGTCGAGTTGGACGGGCCACCACCGGTGAGCGGCATGATCATGTCGAACAGTTGCAGCGAGCCGACGACCGCGAAGAAGACGGAGAGGCGTACGGTGGAGCCGAGCAGCGGCAAGGTGACCAGACGAAACTTCTGGAGACCGGTGGCGCCATCGATATCGGCGGCTTCCAGTACGCTCTTGTCGATCGCCTGCAGACCGGCGATGAACAGCATCATGTGAAAACCGAAATATTTCCAGATGACGACGCCGAGGATGGCGTACATGGCGGTATCGCGATCGGCCAGCCAATAGGGCGGCTCAGCGCCGAACAGATGCGCGATGCCGCCGACCAGACCGAAATCACCATCATAGACGAAACGCCAGATCATGCCGGCCGCGACATCGGCGAGCACGTAGGGCAGGAAAAAGATCAGACGGAAAAACAGGGCGCCATGGATGCGGCTGGAAATCATCGTCGCCAGCCACAAAGCCAGCGGGATCTGGATCAGGATCGATGCAACAACGATCATGCCATTGTTGATCAGTGCCTGGCTGAAGGCGCCGTTGCGGAAGATCAGCTGGTAATTGCGCCAGCCGACCCATTGCGACGGCAGGCCATAACCGTTCCAGTTATAGAACGAGTACCACGCTGCTTCGCCCATCGGCAGAATGACGAGGACCGTGAACAGCATCAGCGCTGGCGGCAGGAATAACAACAGAACCGGCCATTTGCTGTGTTTCAGAGAACGCTTGCGGCGTTGCAAAGTCGCACGCGGCCCTGTCTTCCCATTTGCCGGGGCAAAACTCCTGCCGGGCATGGTTGTTTCGCTCATGCTCATTCGCATTCCTCATCTCGCACGGACGGGGCGGTATGTCGGTAAAAGCATCACCTGCGCTCCCGCTCCGGAGGTCAAAACCCCATGGAGCGGGAGCGCAGGTGCAATGCCTATTGGCGCTCGAGGGAATAGGCATCCTCGATCTGCTGGGCGGCATCGGCAGGCTCCAGTCCGCCGGAGACGATCTCGACGCTGACATCGTTGACGACAGCACCGACATTCGGCCCGAGATCCTGATCGAGAAAGTTCTGGTGCCAGGTTTCCTTGGCAAGCGTTTCAGCGACCTCTTTGAGGAGCGGCTTGGCAATCGCCTCGCTTGCGCCCTTGGCCACCGGCATGATCTGCGTGTCCTTTGCCAGACGTTTCTGGACATCGACGCTTGCCATGTAACGCAGGAACTCTTCGGTTTCGGGTGGTGCGTTTTTCGTCACCGCCCAGCCATTGAGGCCACCGAAACTGTCGGTGACGACACCGGGAGCGCCTTCAATGGTCGGGAACGGGAAGCGCCCGATATTGTCATCCGCCAATCCCTTGCGGCTGGTCGAGTTGGAGGCCTGCGTGGCCGGCGTATTTTCGAAGCTGAGGATGATCGCGGCACGGCCATCACCGAAGGCGGCAAGCGCATCATTCCACGTCGCACCGAGATAACCGTTCTGGAACGGCTGGAGCTTGCCGAGTTCAGCCAGATGCTGGCCGGCCTTGACGAAAGGTTCGGCGATGAAGCCGTCGTTTTCGCCCGCCTTGGCATCGGCAAAACCCTTCTGACCGGCCTCGCGCATGGAAAGATAACTCCAGTAGAAATGCAGGGGCCATTTATCCAGGCCACCGCCTGCGATCGGCGTGACACCCGCATCCTTGAGGGTCTTCACCGCCGCCAGAAAATCATCCCAGGTGGCGATTTTTGACGCATCGACGCCTGCCTTCTTGAACATTTCCTTGTTGTAGTAGAACGACACGAGGCCGCTCTTTGTCGGCGAAGCCCAGACCTTGCCATCAAAACTCAGGCCACTGACGGCGTTCGGATTGATGGAGGCGCGCCATTGACCGCCGTCGGCATCCAGCGCCGCATCGATCGGGCGCAATGCACCGGTTTCCGACTGCGCCTTCAGCACGCCGCCGCCCCAGGTGTAAAAGAAGCTTGGCGCATCGTTCGACTGCAACAAGGTCGGCATCTTTGCCTTGAAGGCCTGGTTTTCCAGGAATTGCAGCTCGATCTTGACGCCCGGATGCTTTGCTTCAAACTCCTTGGCGATCTGGTTCCAAAGCTCGATATTGCCCGGCACCTGCTCGACATGCATCCAGCGGATGACGCTATCGGCAGCCGCAGGACTTGCGGCAAAGCTGAAGGCCGCGGCAAGGGCCGCAGCAGTCGTAAACATGCGTGAACGGAAAAATGTAATGGACATCAAAGGCGCTCCTCCCAAAGCTCTTTTAATCCTCTATCCGAATTAAATAATTGAGGAGCCAACCCTCCCTGTCAATAGGCATCGCTAAAATTCCGCGCAAATGCCGATTTTTGACGCAATTCACACTCACACCTCTTGCGTAACCGCCAAAATCAGCCCTACAAAGATGCGATTTAATTCGCTTGGCGTAATAATTCGGGCATAATGCAAGGGCTGCGCGACAAGATGAAAACTGCCGACCCCGAACTGATGCGAGCCATGAACCGCCTGAGCGTTCTGGATGCGATCCGCAGACACGGACCGATTTCTCGCGTGGAAATTTCCGAGCGGACAGAGCTTTCCACCACCACCGTATCCGCCATTACCGGATCCCTGCTGGATGACGGCCTGATCCTGACCCGGCATGAAGGCGATATCCGCAATGCCGCGGCGCGCGGGCGGCCAAGGGTCATGCTGGAACTCAACCCGGCTGCGGCGCGTGTGGTGGGCGCCAAGATTACCGCAAGCCGCATGGTGTTCGTCGTCACCGATTTTCGCGGCGACGTTCTATCCGCCCTGACATTACCGATCCGGATCGACCGTCAGCCGATCTCGGTGATTGCCGACCTCGTGGAGGATGGCGTGCGACGCTGTGTCGTTGACGCCGAACTCTCGCTCAAGGATGTGCATAGCGTCTGCCTCGGCTTGCCGGGCGTGATCGAGCATCGCACCGGCCATATCCGTTCAAGCCCGATCCTGAAGGATGCGGACGTCGATTTCGCCGCGGAAATGTCCGCACGCCTGGGCACACCGACCATCATTGAAAGCGACGCCACCGCCATTACGCTGGCGCACCATTGGTTCGGCAAGGCGCGCGACCTTGAAGACATGGTGCTGATTTCGCTTGAACAGACGCTGGGCCTCGGCGTTTTGCATGAAGGCCGCTTGTTTCGCGGCGCCGGCGGCCTCAGCCATAATCTCGGCGACCTCGTGCTCGGCATGGGGCGGGACGGCGTTGTCCGGTTATCGTCGCAGGCCGGGGAAAACGCCATTCTGGCCGATCAGCAAGGTGACGGCGCCTTTGCGGAGGCAGTCAAGCTCGGGCGCGGCATGGCGCATGCACAGGCGCTCATCAGGTCGGACGACACCCTTCTGATTGCTGCGGCAATCAGAGCCGGCGAAGCGATCGGGTTCAGCATCGCCAACATCGTGACCCTGTTTGCGCCGCCGCGGGTCATCATTGTCGGCACGTCTCTGGCACTCGGCGAACCCTTTCTGAAAAGCCTGGGCGATGCCTATGCGCTCGCCATTCCGCCATCGCTGAAGGGAGTGAGCGAACTGGTTTTCGACGATTCGAACGACGAGTTCTGGGCACGCGGAGCAGCAGCCGTCGCGCTTTACGAGCTCTATGAATCACCATGGAGCACCACCGGACCAGCGCGCTGAACGTGCGCACAACCACACGCCATCGGGAGGAGAATGATGGAAAAAGTTGGTATCGGCATCATCGGATGCGGCAATATTTCGAGCGCTTACCTGAAAGCGATGACCGGCGATTTTCCGATCCTCGACATTCGCGGGCTGGCCGACCTCAATCGGGAGATCGCCAAGGCAAAGGCGGCTGAGTTCAATCTTCCGGTCAAGACCATAGATGAACTTCTTGCCGACCCGAAAGTGGAGATCATCGTCAACCTCACGGTGCCCAAGGCGCATGTGACCGTTGCGCTGCAGGCGCTGGATGCCGGCAAACACACCTATTCGGAAAAGCCGCTGGGCATCAACTTTGCCGAAGGCAAAAAGCTGGCCGAGGCAGCAAGAGCCAAGAGGTTGCGCATCGGCGCTGCACCCGACACCTTTCTCGGCGGCGGCCACCAGACGGCGCGCGGCCTCATCGATCAGGGCGTCATCGGCATTCCGGTCGGCGGCACGGCCACATTCATGTGCCCCGGCCATGAACGCTGGCACCCCAATCCCGGCTTCTATTACGAAGTCGGCGGCGGGCCGATGCTCGATATGGGGCCCTATTACATCACCGACCTCGTCAACCTGCTCGGCCCGGTCTCGAAAGTCGCGGGTTTTGCCACGACGCCACGATCGGAGCGCATCATCACCAGCGAACCGCGCAATGGCGAGCGCATTCCGGTGCAGGTGCCGACCCATGTGGCGGGCGTCATGGCTTTTGCCAATGGCGCCGTCGTGCAGATCGGCATGAGTTTCGATATCGCCGGCCACAAGCATGTGCCGCTGGAAGTGTATGGCACAGAGGGCACGCTGATCGTTCCCGACCCCAATCACTTTGGCGGCTCTGTGTCGTACCTCAAGAAGGGCGGACAGTTCGATGAACAGCCTCTGTCGCAACCCTATGCGGACGGCAATTTCCGCTCGATCGGCGTCGCCGACCTGGCATACGCGATCCGCAACAACCGGCCGCACCGGGCCAATGGTGATCTGGCACTGCATGTGCTGGAGGTGATGGAGGCGTTCCACACGGCATCGGAAGAGGGCCGCACGATCGAGATCAACATCGCGACGGAGCGGCCTGCCCCACTGTCGGCATCGCTGATCGACGGCAAACTGGCGAAATAATTTCAGGAGGAGATGAAATCATGCGGGAAGCACTTATCGTCTGGGGCGGCTGGAGCGGCCATGAGCCGGAAGAATGCGCAGCCGTCATCAAGGACATGCTGGAGGAAGACGGCTTCAAGGTCTATCTCGAACATTCGACCGAAGCCTTTGCCGACCCCTCGATCCACGACCTCAGCCTGATCGTGCCTATCGTGACCATGTCGAAGATCGAAAAGGAAGAAGTAAAAAATCTTGCCGCCGCCATTCAGGGCGGCGTCGGCATTGCCGGTTACCATGGCGGTGCGGGCGATGCGTTTCGAGAGTCGGTCGACTACCAGTTCATCATCGGCGGCCAATGGGTGGCGCATCCCGGCAATATCATCGATTACACCGTCAACATCACCCGCCCTGATGATCCGCTGATGGAGGGGATTGCGGATTTCCCCTACACATCAGAACAATATTACATGCATGTCGACCCCTCCAACGAGGTGCTGGCAACGACCACATTCACCGGCGATCATGCCTACTGGATCGACGGCGTTGTGATGCCGGTCGTGTGGAAACGAAAATACGGCGAGGGTCGCGTTTTCTATTCCTCGCTCGGGCATGTGGCCAAGGAATTCGACGTGCCGCAGATGAAGACGATCTTTCGTCGCGGCGCCAATTGGGCGGCGCGTTAAGCGCTCAGAGCCAGGCAGGGTGGGCTGCGCAACACGCAGCTCACCGGGTGATCGAGAACCAAGGTTTTGGTTGGATCATCCCGCCATAGCAGCAGCGCCGGCCCAAAGCGGCCTGCAAGTCCAGCATAAGATTTCTGCCGATTTGCGAAATATCAAGGCGCGATTTCAGTCTTTCAATACCTGTCATCAGGCAGCCCGGACACGACGAGGAGGAGCGTGTTTTCCGGGCGCGAAATGAGAGCAGGAATAAATGAAATTTGCCGCGACGCCTCGGGCACTTTTTGCCCGTCCGAAACACATCCAAGTCACGCGGTGACGGCAGATGATGCTTCTCGCCCTGTTCGAACGCGCATCGCTGATGCTGATGGTGCTGTTTTTCCTCGGCCGTACACGGCTGTTCAAGAATGCATTGTGGAAAGGAAAACTGAACGGTCTTGAACTGTTCGGGCTTTCGGCGCTGTTTTGCGGCTTTGCCGTTGGTGGAACCTATATGGGCATTCCTGTCGAGGGGGCGCTGGTCAATGTGCGCATCGTCGCCATCATGGCCGGCGGCATTCTGTTCGGCCCATGGGTCGGCATACCGGCCGGCATCATTTCCGGGGCCCACCGTTATCTCATCGATCTGAATGGCTATACGGCCATCCCCTGCCTGATCAGCAGTGTCTGCGCCGGCATTTTCGCCGTCGTCATTCATTATCGCGGCAGTCGCAAGTGGCTGTGGCTGTCCGGCAGCCTTGCCGGCATGGTGTGTGAAGCGCTCACCATGCTGCTGATCCTGCTGCTGACGCCGAACGGGATCGGCACGGGCATCGTCTCGCAGATCGCCTGGCCGATGATTGCCGGATCGATGTGCACAGGCATGATCATCAAGCGTATTCAGGATATCGAGGACGAGAAGGAGCTGACGGCGGCGCGCGAGGCACGGCTGGCGCTGATCATCGCCAACAGAACGCTGCCATTCTTCCAGAACCTGCAGGACGATACGTTGACCGAGGTTTGCGCGGTCATCCATGAATGCCTGGAAGCGGACGCCGTCGCGATCACCGATCGCCAGAGCGTTTTGGCCTATATCGGCACTGGCCATGAATATTATGACCAGCAATACCATAAACAGGTCAGCGCGCTGACCGCGGATGCGATCCAGAATGACCGCATCACCGTCGATAACAACCTGCGTCGTTATCCTGCCGCCAATTTCCGTTCGGTGGCCATCATCCCGTTGCGCGAAAACGGTCAGGTCACCGGCACGCTCAAGATCTTCTTCTGCCAGCCCGACAGGATTTCCGATTCCATGCGCGAACTGGCCGTCGGCCTGTCGCAGCTGATTTCGACGCAGATGGAACTGTCGCGCGTGAAAGTGCTGCGGGAGATGGCAGCCAAGGCGGAGTTTCGTGCCCTGCAGAGCAAGATCAACCCGCATTTTCTGTTCAATGCGCTCAACGCCATATCGTCACTGATCCGCCTGCGGCCCACGGAAGCGCGGCAGGTCATCGCCAAGCTAGCCGACTATCTGCGGCAGAACCTGTCGCTCAGTGACGGCATGATCGATATCCAGGATGAATTGCGACAGGTTGAGGATTATGTCGCCATCGAGCAGGCCCGCTTCGGCCCCAAGCTGACCGTCACTTTCGATGTCGATGACGTCAATGTCGATATCCCGAGCCTTTCACTTCAGCCTCTGGTCGAAAACGCCATTCTGCACGGCATCCAGTCGCAGCCGAAGCCGGGTACGGTTCACATCGCGGTCAAGCGGCTGGCTGACCGGATCAACGTCTGCATCAGCGATACGGGGCGTGGCATCGATCCCGATGTCATCGAACTGGTCGCCACCGGTCAGGCCATTCGTGACCGTATAGGCCTGATCAACGTCCACGAACGGCTGAAGCTACTGCACGGCAAAGGACTGACGATCCGCCGGCTGGAGCCGGGCACATCCGTCAGTTTTGACCTGCCGATCGCGCATGAGGAAGCAGCATGAAAGCCCTGATTGTCGAAGACGAATATCTGGCCCGCGACGAACTCGCATGGCTGATCGAAAACCATAGCTCCATCAAGGTGGAAGGCAGTGAGGAAGATGGTCTGGCGGCGCTACGCTATCTTCAGGGGCATGATCTCGATGTGGTCTTTCTGGATATAAACATTCCTTCGATCGACGGCATGACGCTTGCCAGAACCCTCAAGAAACAGGCCAACCCGCCGCTGGTGGTGATGGTGACAGCTTCCAAGGAACATGCCGCCGAAGCTTTCGAGCTGGAAGTGTTCGATTACATCCTCAAGCCGTTCAACGAGCAGCGTGTGGCCAACACGCTGCGCAAGCTGGAGGCCAGCCGCACCACTCCGGTTGCTGTCCCGGCTCCCGCTATCTCGCAAGCCAAGCGCACCGTCAATATTCAGCGCAAGGACAGCATCATCGTCCTGCCAAGCGATCTTATCTATTATACGCGTGCGGATGAGAAGCTGACCTATGTCCACACGGCCCGCGGCCACTACGTCATTCCGACCAGTATCGGCGATTTCGTGGAGAAGCTTCCCGGCGATACCTTTTTCCGCTGCCACCGTTCATGGTGCATCAATATCAGCAAGATCCGGGAGATTTCGCCCTGGTTCAATGGCACCTACGTGATCAAGCTGCACAACTTCGACGATGTCGAAATTCCCGTCAGCCGGTCGCATCTGAAGGAGTTCAAGCAGCTTATGCTGCTATGACTGCAGCTCATTCCAAGGATCTGCCACTTCACGCTTTTTTTCCACCAGCCGCATCGCGAAGGCGCCTAGATTTCCTCCGTATCCATTACGGAGTTAAGTTGATGAAAGCTCTTTCGAATTCGGTGCGGTACCGCACTCTCGTCGGCACAATCATGTGCCAGTTCGGTCTTGGCTCGGTCTATACCTGGAGCCTGTTCAACGAGGGACTGTCGTCGAAGCTGTCGGAGCCGCTGACCCAGGTGGCACTCACCTTCGGCCTTCTCAGCATGGCGCTGGCGGTGGCCTCGTCGCTTTCGAGCCGGCTTCAGGAGAAATTCGGTCTCAGGACCGTGGCCATCGGTGCCGGTCTCGGATTGGGCCTTGGATTGTACCTGACCTCGACGGCGGGAAGCCTGCCGGCCCTCTTTATCTATGGCGGCATTCTGGTCGGCGCAGCCGATGGCACCGGTTACCTGCTGACCTTGTCGAACTGCGTCAAATGGTTCCCGGAACGTAAGGGCCTGGCATCGGCCTGTGCCATCGGCGCCTATGGTCTCGGCAGCCTCGGCTTCAAATATCTCAACCTGACGCTGCTCACCCATTTCGGCATGGAGAGTGCCTTTCACATCTGGGCGCTGCTGGCCGTCCTGCTGGTGGTGGGCGGTGCGCTGCTGATGAAGGAAGCACCGCAGGTTCCCGTCAACGCTACCAGCGCCGGCACTCAGGACTATGCGTTGAATGAAGCGATCCGTCAGCCGAGATACTGGATGCTGGCATTGATCTTCCTGACGGTGTGCATGAGCGGCCTTTACCTGATCGGCGTGGCCAAGGATGTCGGCGAACGCTATGTCGACCTGCCGGCCTCGGTCGCCGCTGACACCGTCGCCATCATCGCCGCCGCCAATCTGCTTGGACGCCTCGTGCTAGGCATCCTGTCGGACAAGCTCGCCCGCATCCACATCATCAGCTTTGCCATCGCCTGCGCGCTGGCCGGCATGTCGCTTCTGCTCTTCGTTCCGCTCAATGCCTATTCGTTCTTCGTGGCGGTCGCCTGCGTCGCCTTTGCCTTCGGCGGAACGATCACCGTCTATCCGGGTCTGGTCAGCGATTTCTTCGGCATGGCCAATCTGGCCCGCAACTACGGCCTGATCTACCTCGGCTTTGGTATCGGCAGCGTCATCGGTTCGATCGTGTCGTTCACATTCGGAGGCTTTCTGCCGACCTTCTACATGATCCTGGCGCTTCTGGTCACTTCGCTGCTGTGCTCGATCAGCCTGTGGCCCAATCTTGGCGGCGCGCATGAGCCGATCCGTGCGCACTGACGGATCATCGGTAACAAGAGGGATTGGCTGGCATTAAAAGTGGTTGATCTGGTTGGCTGCATCGGTTTCACCCGATGCCGCCAATTGCCATTTGGCAGATCGTTCACCGCTCATCGCCAACGCGGCGCGTAAGCGGAACCATCGATGAATTCGAACCCACCTGCACTGTTGAGCGTATGTATTCGCTGACCGGACCACTGCTTTCCCGAGGTCAGGCTGGCCAGAAGTGATTGTTCGAAACCATCATGATCAAGCCGTTTCACCTGCGCGATGCCAAGGGCGACGCCATATCCCTTGCGGCAATCCTGCACCGGCCGCAGGAGAGCACCGTCACGCCAGACCATACGGCCGGCCGGGCGCGCCGATGCGATATCGATCAGGACGGGGTTGCCGCGATGCGGCGTCCATGGGCCGCGAAAATCATTCGCCGTCCATATGTGAAGTGCGTCCGAATAGGATCCACCGCCGTCGCGGACGGTCGCAAACATCCACCACTGTCCGAGATTCTCTATCAGCGTCACGTCGCTGGCCGAGATACCGGACAATAGCGTCGCTTCCTTGACCCAGCCGCCGGGAAACGACGTCGCCCTGTAAAGCTCGACTGTTTCGGCCGCACAGGTCTCAGGGATCATCCAGATCTGTCCATCCCGCTCAAAGACAAAAGGATAGGAGAGATGACAGGCATGTTCGAGAACCGGTTCGGGCCGACCGACCGGACCGTCGGCATCGAATGTCACTGCCGAGATGATGCCCTTGGCGGTCGAATACTCGTAGTCCTCGACAAAAAGCGTCGTTTTTCCCTGATGCACGATCGGAAAGGGGTCGGCGTAAAATCTTCTCCCGTCGTCAGCCAGAACCTTCCAGCCGGTGTCCGGATGGGCCTTCAGGTCAAAGAGATCCGGGCCATCCAGGCGCCGCCAGCCCACCCGCCATGAAGGCGCATTGTAGCAAAGGTGGTAGAGGTGCTGAACCACCCGCTGGGCCAGCTTTTTCGATGCCAGAACGCCTATGTTCCGCGCCGACAATCGATCCAGGCGGGGACGGGTCTGCGGACCAAGGTCCGGCAATGCAGCGGCGGGGGCTCCAGACAGTGCGGCGATCAGCATCGTGGTCGTGCGATCGAGCATGTCGCTGAAACTGGCTAACACCACACCGCCGTGTTCTGTGCCAAGGCGGGCGGCACGTATGATGTGAGCGTTTTCCGATATCTCTGCCGTGGGTGTTTCCCGGTCAACGAGCAGGGATAGAAGTGCTGCCTCTCCGGAGGCTCCGTTGAAGGAGATTGTCCATACCCGGCCTTCGTCCGGCATCATGTCGCCGCAGAGATCGATGACGAGATCGATCGGCTCTTCATGGGCAGTCTCGAAACTGGCGATCTGCGACCTGTCGATCGTTCTGGCAGACAGTCGGGACGACAGGCCGAACAGAAGCGTCTCCAGCTTGAAAAGCATTTCCAGCGAGCCGGGCAGTGCCGGCGACGAAGGACGGGCGTCGATCGACACGCGGACAGCCGGCAGCGCTTGCAGGCGTTCGGCAAGCGCCACATGCCATTGCCGAAGATGATTGCCATCGAAACGCAGGCTAATATGCATGCCGCTTACCCTGTTCTTGCTCACCGGACGTGTCTTGCCTGCCGGACCTGTCTGCCAGATCAAGCTTGCGTTTCATCGCCAGCCAGCACGCCAGACAGACGATGCTTTCGGAGACTGCCGCACCGGCAAGTGCGATCGACGGAGACGCCACGACAAGGATCGCCAGAATGGCGGCGAGCCCTACGAGCGCGGCACTGAAATTGATCATGGCCAGTGTCCAGAAGTCGTTGAGAACCTCCAGAACAAGGCGCGGAATGCTGTAGACCATGATCATCGCGAATATGATCAACGCAGGCACACCGGTCGAACCAATCTCAAGCCCTGCCAGAGATTGCGCCTTGAGATGGGGCGCAAGGGCGAAGACGGCCACCCCATACACGATCGCCCCTGCCCCCATGACCAGCGACCAAAATCGCGCCTGACCCCACACACGACCGATCTCCCTCTGCGCCACCAGCGCGGACAGTTCCGGCTGCATCATGTTGTCGAAAGCGGTGGCGATGATGCGCAAAGGTGCAAACAGCGACAATACGGCAGCGATCGGCGCAAAAGCCGCCGGCCCCGCAACAGCCGTGACCATCAGTGCCGTGCATTGCCCTTGGGCCAGTATAGTCGTCACGCTGAAGGCGGACCATTTCAGTTGAGGCCACAGGCCGACATACCGTCTTCTGACCGCAGGTCTCAACGTGATACGGACCGGGCGCCGTGCCAATGCCAGAAGAACGACGATCGCAAGCCCATTTGCAAAAGCCAATGCGTCGAAGACATTGCCGAGGATATCGCCGCCCTGCCAGGCCGCAATGGCAGTGGCGGCAATGCCCACAGCCGTAAAACAGGTATCGCTCCAGCTGACGATGACGGAACGTCGCTGGGCGAAGTAGGACGTGCGCAGGTAGTTTCGCAACGACCAGAGGCCGACGAACAGTCCACCGGCAATCATGCTGTCGATCTGCCAAGCGTATAGAAGTCCGGCAACCGGCACTGCCATGCCCATGGCCAGAAAGAAGGCAACAGACCCGAATGTCACATCATAGGCATGCGCCTTTCTGGGCGACATGGTCCTACCGATCCAGATGCTGGCAGGCATGCCGCAGAGAGACCGAATGAATGCGATGCCGGCTCCGCCCATCACCATGCTGATGGCAAACACGCCGTAGTCATACGGTGCCAGCACATGGAGCATGTAGATATTGAGGGCGAAATGGAAGCCGCTCTGGATCGCCTCGCCGCCGACCATCAGAACAAGTCTTCGGCCGCGGGAAAACAATGAGTTAGAAACGATCATCATGTTTCACAAGTGCCGGGCTTGTCTAACGCCCCGGTCAAAACAACCGCCTTCTGGTGCCGGGCTGAAACGAGAGCGGCGATCGCCTTCGTGGACGCGGAATGACTGAACATGCTCTCGTAACGCAGGCGTCCGTTCTCGACGAAACCACGCCACAGGTCGGGCTCCGACGCGATGGCTTGCAGCTGAGCCGCCAAAGCCGCCGGGTCTGCCGGCGGCACCAGCCAGCCTGTTCGTTGATGCTCGACGACTTCCATCAAACCACCGATCGCCGAGACAACCGGTGGCCGCCCATATGCCATGGCCTCGATGGCGACCCGCCCGAGAGATTCCGGACGCCGCGACGGCACCACAACGATATCGGCCCAGCGATAATGCTCGGACGGGTCATCCGTAAACGGCAGCATGGAAACCTGCTGGCCCAGCTTCATCTGCGCGATCTGCGCTTTCAAGGCCTGCTCGGGCTCGTCGTTTTCGAAGGCGCTGCCCACCATGCGAATGTCGATGCGCGCCTGCCACGCGGCATCCATCATCGAAATGGCTTCGAGGAGAACCTCCTGGCCCTTGATCCGGTTCACCCGGCCGAGCATGAGAACACGCAAGCGCCGCTGGCCATCATAGGTCATGGGCTGCGCCTCGGCGGGGCCGGCAACACCGTTATAGATGACGCTGCTGCGCATTGTCGCCGGCAGGTCGAACGCCAGACGGGTCGCATTGGAGTTGAAGATGATCTCGGCGCGGCTCCATCGCATCAGGGCGCGTAAAACCTTGAGCGCCAGTCCCTCCGGTATTTCGTGGATGTGAAGCACGGCCTTGTTGCCAACGAACCGCGCGGCAATTGCGTAATCAATGATGATCGACGTGTTGACATAGACCAGATCGAAGCCTCTCAGGCGCCGGATGGCGCGCATGACCGCGACCGGCAGCCTTGCCAGATCAACCGTCAGCAGACGAGGCAGTGCCTTGCGCCGCAAAATCCACAAAGGCTCGAATACGATCCGCGTGGCGACATCGCGCAAAAGCTCGGTGATTGGACCGTCACGCGGAAGGACGACCTCGATTTCAGCGGAGGGATATAGCAATCGTAAGCTCTCGACGCTTTCTACAAAACTCCGATCGGAGCCATACAGCTCGTAGCCCTGATGAATACAGGCAATTCGCATGATGGGTCTCCCTCCACGTATTAATAGAATATTGGCAATGTCTTTAAGAGGCATAGCAAGAATTGTGCCTGGCACGCTCCTTGCAATCATTGAGTAATAACAAAGGCGATATGTCATTGTTAGACATAATGAAAGGTGGGGGCCTGACTATATGTATCATTACAAGCCATCTATACTCATTTTGGGAACTCGGGGCATTCCGGCAGCGCATGGCGGCTTCGAGACTTTCGCAGAAAAATTTGCACTTTTCCTTGTCGAATCCGGTTGGAATGTCGGTGTCTATTGCCAGCACGAGGTTACAACCGTAACCGAGCGCGTGCGTAGCGAAATGTGGCACGGCATCGAACTCATCCATATCGAAGTCGCGTCCAAAGGGGCGCGGGCGACGCTGGAGTTCGACATGCATTGCGCATTGCACGCTGCACGTCGAGACAGCGTCAACCTCGTTCTAGGATACAATGGCGCGATTTTCCTGCCCTATCTTCGTCTGATGGGACGCAAGATCATTACCAATATGGATGGCATCGAATGGCGTCGTCCCAAATGGAGCTATCCTGTCAAGGCGTGGTTCTGGCTGAACGAATGGATCGCCGCATGGTCATCAAACCGGCTCGTCGCCGACCATCCGGAAATCGCCAGCCATCTGGCGACACGCCGGCCGTCCAAGAATATCGTGACGATCCCTTATGGCGGCGTGCCCGTTACCAAAGCCTCGGATCAGCCGGTGCGAGAGCTTGGGCTTGAACCCGGCAGTTACCTCATCTCGATCGCCAGGATAGAACCGGACAACAATATTCTCACTCTGGTCACGGCATTTTCGAAACGGCGGCGAAACGCCAGACTTGTCATTCTCGGCAACTTCGTCGCGGGCAATGCCTATCATGATGCCGTCAAGCGCGCTGCCAGTGATGAGGTGGTGTTTCCGGGCGCAATCTACGATCCGCAGGTGGTCGAAGCGTTGCGGTTTCACGCGAGAGCCTATGTTCACGGCCATACCGTTGGAGGAACAAACCCTTCGCTGGTGGAATCACTGGCGGCCGGAAACATGGTGGTGGCCCATGACAACCGCTACAATCGATGGACCGCTGGGTCGGCAGCCGTCTATTTTTCCGACGTCGACAGTTGCGACTTATCGTTGTCGCAAGCTCTCGCGGACGACCTTCTCGTCAAACGCTGCGCTGCTGCGGCGCGCGAGCGCGCGGCAGCCGTATTCCGGTGGGAGGACATATTGGGCACCTACAAACGGGAATGCCTGAGCTTGTCGGGCAAAAAGGACGTTCTGCCGGTGCGCAAAAGAACTGCGGACGTTACGTGATCAACCGGCACCGCCGCAGTTTTCTCGGCCAGGCGTCGTCTGCGGCCGCCCTTTCCTTGATGGGCGGGGCGAACGTCGCTGCGACAACGACTGAGGGAAGACACGCGGGGTTTCGCCGGGGGATCAATGTCTTTCCGTGGTTTTCGCTGACACGCGAATTCCCGGCGCCCAGCAGAGATTACGACTGGCCTCCGTTCCAAACGGAGCGTCCGGTGCCGACGCGCGCCGATCTCGTGCGTTTGAAAACATGCGGTCTGGACTTCATTCGCCTGCCCGTTGATCCCGGCCCGTTTCTCGCGATGAAACCGCAACAGGTTGCCCGGCTTTCGGACATGCTGGTGGACGCTGTCGACATGGCGATGGATACGGGATTACGGGTCATCGTCAATTTCAGCCCGAACACTGCAACGCACTACTGGTACCCGCAGAACCTGATATCGGGGCCGGATGCGCCGGGCTTCGAGGCCTATCTGAAACTGATCGGCACATGGTCGAAGCTTTTGGGCCAGCGCGCCCCCGGACGTGTTGCGTTGGAATGTGTCAATGAGCCGCCGCAATCATGCACATCGGCGGTCTGGGACAAGACACAGACAGCTTTCCTGACCGCCGCACGTTCCGCCTCACCTGATCTGATGCTGATCGCGACGGGTGCTTGCGGCAGCATGATCTCCGGCCTTTCTACCCTCGACCCGCGTCCTATGGAGGCATTTCAGCCCCTCATCTACACCTTTCATTTTTACGAGCCCTATGTCTTCAGCCATCAGGGCGCGCCGTGGATTGGCGAGCCGCTCTATCGTTATCTCAATTCCGTTCCCTGGCCGGGCTCGGCTGGTTCCCTTGAAGAAACCCTTGCGGCGGTGAGAGTGCGCATCGCTCAGGACACGACATCTCCCGAGCGGGACAAGAAAGACGCCTATCGCGAGGCAGAACGTGTGCTGAAAGACTATTTCGATGGATTGCCCGACCGGAATTTTGTCGACGGATACATGTCCGAGGTCGCAAACTGGGGACGACGGCACGGCATTGCTGCCGATCGCATTCTGATGGGCGAATTCGGTGCGCTGAAAAGCGATCACCGTTACGTCGCCGCGCATGCGGCAGACAGGGCGCGTTATATCAGGGACGTCAGACTGAGTGCCGAAAAGGCAGGCTTGCCATGGGCATTCTGGAACCTGTTTGATGGCATGGGATTGATGGACGACACCACGCGCGCGCTCGATCCCGCGATACTGGATGCTCTTGGCCTCGCCTCACCCACGCCGTAACTGGTTCTGGCGGCACTACGACGCTGCGGCTCAGGCCTGCGGCGCCAGATTGACCAGCGTATAGGATTTTGTCAGACCAAGCAGTCGTTCGGGCACGAGCGTGGCTTCCGGGGCGTAGCCTTTCAGCTCTTTCGCCGACAGAAGATGAACCTCGTCGAAATAGGCGTCCAGCTTCTGCGGCGTGGCTTTCGACAGGATCGCATAGAGACTTATGCGAACGAGTTTTCGGCCGATGGCTCTTGGGAGCCAATGAACGAAGGGCATGACGAAATGCGGTTCGACCGGAAAATAATATGACGGTGTCTGAACAAAATAGGTTCGTCCGGTGCGCCTGATCTCGTTGACGAGGTTTTGGCGAAGCGCCGGCGGCACATGCTCGATCACGGAGTTACAGAAGACCACGTCGAAGTGATCGTCCGGATAAGGTATCTTGATGCCGTCGTAGATCTCGATTTTCAGATTGGGCAGCAGGTTGGAATAGCTGACGGCCTGACCATCATCTTCGACATTCAGCACCGTCAGGCTTTTCGGCTCCATCAGTCCGATCATCTTTTCCCAGTAATGCCGAGAGCCGCCAAGATCGAGAACGGAGGCATTGCTGAAATCCGGGTAGAGCTGCAGGATCTGTCTGGCGCGTTTTCTGCGCATGTAACGGCTGATGGGATGAACAAAGCTTGCCCACAGGTTCGTCATTCTTTGCTCCCCCTTTTTAGTGATGATCGAAAACCGGATATACCCCGGCAGTACTGTCGTTGATTGAGCCGCAAATTCAAGTTTGCCGGGGGCCGAACCCGGAGTTTCTGGCCATCTGGTTAACGGGCCGCGGCTGCCGCTCCGAGCCCGGATAGTAGAGACACAGGATGATGAAGCAGAATTTGCTCAACAGGGTCGTCTTGGACGAGATCGTCTCGGCGGACATCATCACCAGCAGCCATACGGCCATCGGCAACCATGTGCCGGGCAGGCATCGCCGTGTCAGTTCATACATGAAAATGGCAAAACCCAGCGCCATCAGCAGGGTGATGAAGGCGCCCTGATAGAGGGTCATGCGGATGATCGGGTTTTCGATACCCCATTCGAGGCCGTGCATTCTGCGCACGGTATCGAGCAGATCGAGGTCCGGGCCGACGATCAGCTCGTGAAGAGTGAAATACTGAAACAGCTCCAGCATCTCGATGCGAGAATTGGCACTGCCGCCATCGGACAGGAACCGTTCAAGCAACGCATCAAAAAAACCGTAGGCTGCCAGACCGCCCAGAACGACCGGAGACAGCGCGACCAGCATGATGGTGACCGCTGCCGCCGGCAGACTGACCCGGCGATGGCGCAGGGTGCGATAGGCACGGCTTATACAGTAGGCGCTACCGAAAACGATGATGGCCACCATCGCCGTTCTTCCACCAAAGGCGACAAGTGCCGCACCTTGGAGAGCGATCAGCGCGAACCGCAGACCATTGGGGAGGCTTCGCGCGCCACTCAGCAATGCCGCGACGTAACACGCCGTGACAGCGGCATTGGTCAACGGATGGCCATGAAATGCCGATGAACGCAGGTCCGTTTCGAAGGCCTGCCCGTCGAGCCGAAACGGGAAAAGCAGGTGCTTGGTCGCGAACTCGAACAGCGCCAGCAGCGCGTTGAGCGTCATCATCACATGCAGAAGCTTTTCGAGCCTTGCCATCAGCGCCCTGTCCGCATCGGCAAGCAGGAGAACCAGGAAGGTCGCGCCGAGATAGGTATCGACAAGACCCGCCATATTGGGGCGTTGCCTCAGGATCACAAAAAGCAGAACCATTGCGGCGATGCCGGCCATGAAGGCTGCACCGGGCCGCTGGTTTGCCAAATGAACACAGAAGCCTATCGGATTTCCATAAACACAGCTGCGCCAGGCGAGAATGAGAAAGACCAGATATGTGGCGGGATGGATCTTGCTGATGGCGCCGCCGGTGAGGCCCTCATAATTGTAACCCAGCACCCAGAGCATGCCACCCGAAACCATGAACAGCATGACCACTGCGGCGGTCAGTCCATATCGGCTGATCATATCGATACGAGCAACGACGGGTTCCGCGACCAACCGTTTACGTTCAACGAGACGGTTTGAAGGAGGGGCCATGTCAGCCCCTCAGGCCTGCATCGATCAGCAGGGAGCCGGTCAGCGGCGCGCCCATGATCACCATCGATTGGGCCATTGAGACTGCGTTGCTCAACGGGGTTACGTTCAGCTCGGCGATCAGCAAAACCTCGCTCGCAAGTTCCGCAAGCGGAATGGCCCTGAGGTTCTCGGACAGGTTTCCGCCATCGATAACGACAGCATCGAACATGCGTGATGCCCGGCGCAGCATCGTTCGACTGGCGATACCTATGGTTTTTTCGTTGAGCAGATCGTGAACCTGGCCACGCCCCATATAGGCAATGTTCTTGCCGAAACGGAAATGGATCACGTCGTCAAAATCGGCGTTTCCGGCCAGAACATCCGTCAGGCCCGGATCACGCGCGCCGACGCTCATATTGGCGTCGACGATGAGGATCCGCTCGCCGCGCGCAGCAAACGCCGCACCGAAAAGGCCGGCGATACGCATTCTGTGATCTTCATCCTCAGATCGCGACGTCAGCACGATTGCAGGTGCCATGCCGCCATGCGATTGCCAGCGCTCGGAATCGACAATGCTGCGCAGCGCAAGCCCGATCACACCATCGGTCTTCGGACTACCGGTCATCATCTGTTCGGCGCCGTCTTTGGCCTTCGCGCGACGGACGCGGCGCCTGCCGGCACCACCACCGCCCGGCACAATGCCAAGCAGCGGAATATTCAACGCGGATCGGAGTTGACCGCCCGAAAGGATCGTTGGCGAATTGTATTCCGCAAGCAGCGCCAAACCCGCGCCAAGTCCCAGCCCGCCACACATTGCCCCCGCCAGCAGGAATGACAGTGGCGGCCAGCTTTTGCGCTGCGCCGGCATGGCCTGCGTAATGATCCGCGCATTCGTGGTGTCGACATGGACCTGCTCTCGGGTCTCCTGCACACGCGTCAGATAATTGGCATAGATCGAGCGCACGGCTTCCAGATCCCGCTCAAGTTCGCGCAGCCGCACCGATGCCTGCGAGGTCGAGAACGACTGGCCCTTGAGCCCGCCAACCTTGGCGGCAAGGGTTTTCTCATTCGAGACGGCACGCTCATAATCCGCAATCGCAGACGCTTCGATGCGCGAAAGCTCCTGCGTGATGAGAGTTTGCAAGTTCCGCATTTGCGACTGGGCTGTCAGCATTGCGGGATGGCGGGGACCGAGTTGCGCTTCCAGGCTGGTCGCCCGGTTTTCAAGCGTCGCCTGATGGGCACGCAATTGCGTGAGCACATCGGATTGCATCGCTTCCGCCGCGACGTTTGCGGACGTCCCCTGCTCGCGATACATTCGGATCTGGTCAACGCGTGCCTTGAGGGCAACGGTGTTGCTTTGCGCCAGCGCCAATTGCGTGTTGATCTCGGTCAGATCCTGATCGCTCAGCAAGCGCCCGGATGTCATGACCATGTTATTGTCGAGCTTGTATCGCTCGACCGCATTTTCCGCGGTCTCGACCTGGCGGCGCTGTTCCTCGAGCCTTGCCGACAGGGCGGACGAGGCTTCGCTGGCGGATTGGGATCGTGCCTCCGCCTGATCTGCGAGGTACGCGCTTGCAATCGCATTGGCGAGCATCGCCGATTTGGCCGGACTTTTCGTCGTAACCATAATGTCGATCACGAGAACCTTGTCATTGCGCTTCACCGACATTTTTCGGCGTAAAGTATCCAGCGTTTTGACCGTGGCGACATCGCTTCCCACAACCTGCCGGTCTTCATCACTCAAGGCTTCGACATTGCCCCCGGATGCACCGAGCAATCCGGCAGAGTTGAACTCCGGATCACGCGTCAAATCCGTGGCCTTGATGGCCCGCAACAGCACATTGGTCGACTGTGCGACCGTGACCTGACTTTCGACCTGCGCAATGCCGCCATCCGGCGAAATGCTGCTGGGGTTTATGTCGTTGGTGATGACCTGCCGGTCGCGAGGGTCGATGATGATTTGCGCCGTGGAGCTGAACAGTGCCGGCGTGAGCAGGCCATAAAGCATCACTGCCAGCGTCAGCAAAGCGGCAGTGCCAAGGATCAGGCCACGACGATGCAGCAATATGGATTTGAGATCGCCCAGCTCGACAGTCGATCCACCATCGAAACTTTGGTCCGGCTGATATGGCTTGGAAGCGACATGCAAAACATTGGACATAAAAATTCCTAACGCATGTCAGGCTCGATCATACAATCCTGAGTTATTGCTCAGATGTCTAAATTTTCTGTCTACTGTATGAGGCCAAATGCTGCCGATGTGTCATTTGAAGCCATCGCTTCTTTACACTTCAGGTTTGCTTCGCGAGCGGCGCATTCGGCGAACAAACTGCACGCATGACCGTAGTCGATTGAACAGGGCAGGATTATTTTTCAGCGTCCGCTTCGTGGCCGACAAGGCATGCAAGATCACGATGGCCGAGCGCCCCTTGACGGTGAGCCCTTGCCACAAGGCGTAGCGCTCCTGTCGTTGTCCGCCAAAGCCGGTCTTGTAAGACAGCTCTCCAACAGAAAAATCGATGACCTTCAAATCCTGCTGCCGCGACCACTGGATTACGCGTGCGATGATTGCCATGCCGGGCGAACATGCTTGCCAAGGGCCACCTGCCATCGTCATGATGGTCAGGCAAAAACTGCGGCCGTCGACAAGGCCGTATGTGGTGGCAATGCATTCGTCGCCGACAAAAAGTCCGAAAACGCGGGCTGGCCCCTTCCCTTCCAGACCGGCAACCGCGGCACTCCTGTAGAAGGCCTGAACGTCCGGCCGCGTCAGAAGATCGACCCGACCCATCTCCTGAAAGCGCTGCAGACGTTGTGAAATCATTGCCGGGATCAGGACGTCCAGCTCGGCCTTCGTGGTCGCCGCGACAAACCGCGCCTCACCGATCTCGGCTATTCGTCGACTGGAGGTTTTCAGGATGCGGCGCGTCTGATTGTTGACGATACGATCAACCACCGTCTCGAATGCGCCATCGATCGGTGCCTCGAAACTCGGTGATATGCTGACATGGACATCAGGGAGCGACAGGAGCGGATTGGCGGCCTCGCCGACTTTACTAATGATCTGGTCCAAGCGAATGAAATCAGCTTTCGGGAGAACAGAAAGGATTGCCTCCCATAAGGCTGGGCCGACATCGGCTGGAAAAACATAGTCGGGGGCAAGCAGCGGCGCAGTGATATCGCAGACCCCGAGCCCGAAATATTCAACGACGCTGTAGCCGCTTTTCTTTCGCAACACGAAAGGCAGCAACATCACCGGCGCTTCGACACGCGGATCGGTGATCTCGACAACAAAGGGAAGGGTGTCCGACCCTGTCGCCAGATTTGCCCGGACCTGCTCAGCCCAGTCATATTGCTGGAATAGGCTGACCCAGCCTCGATCCTCCATATGCCGCCAGAGCTGCTCAACCTCGGCGAAATCATCGTATCGGCGCGCCGTAAATCCTTCGGCGCTCGATGCCTTTGGCGAAACATGTCGATGAGGCTGTATAGCGATCATATCCTGCTCCACGAAGAATTCATCGCGTATGAATTACGGCGCCTTTGATGACAAATGATGAAGAGCGAGACGAAATACTTGCGGTCATAGCAGTTCGGCCAACAGAGAAAATCTCGTACACAGTGAGGTTGGCTCAGGCATTTCAAAGGGAATTGCAACCAATGGCGAATGGGGGAGTTTGGTCCGTACGGCACCATTCACATGCCTGAACACATGACCCGAAAAGGATCCACGCACATGGACGACTTGAAGGAATTCGCCAGAAGCTCGAACGGCGACAGTTGGTTGCTTGAGCAGCAACACGGCTCTCGTGACGCCATCGTCGTCCATCGCGGCAACCCGCCTTCCGGTGGACACGAAACCCGTATGCCCGCGCAGGTGTTTCTCGACCGCAGGCCCGCAACACCGGAGCAGGATGCATTGCGCCGCATTCTCAGTGAAACCGCTCACACACCTCAGTCACAGCACGACGACGAAACGCGCGAAGATGGCAAGACGCCATCTCTTCTGCTGGCAGAGGAATATATCCGGTTGGGCGGCAAACGGCGCGCGAAAGTCGATGACAACATCGTCAGCACACGTGACTGGGAAGGCGACACACAGGAAGCTGCCGCTTTCTGGAATGAAAAAATCCAGCCGCTGGAAGACAAGAGCCGACGGGAAGTGGAGTTACATCTTCCATCAATCAGCGACGTCTAGCGGGCGAGACTCGACAGGTGTTTCGGTTGAGACAGAGGTGTGACAACTCCGGCTTCTAAAGCTGCTCCAAACGGAGAAGTGCTGAAACCCGCAGCTATTCAGAAATGGCGGCCAGAAAATCGTCGCCGTAACGCTTGAACTTTGTTTCTCCCACGCCCGCGATACCGAGCATTTCGCGCTCGTTCGTCGGGCGCTCTCGTGCAAAGGCCACCAGCGTCGTGTCCGGGAAAACCATGTAGGGCGCGATGCCGGCGTCTTTCGCGATCTCCAGACGAAGCTGCCGCAGGCGTTCGAACAAAACGGCCTCAACCTCCGAAAGACCGGCTCTGCTATTTGCACCCGCGCTCGATCCTCTTGCGGCCTTGCGATCGGCGCGCGTCTTGTCCCTGCGGAAGATCACCTGACACCGCTTCTTGAAAACGTCGGCAGCGCTTTCGCGCAATATCACCGCGCCAAAATTGCCGTGGTCGATACCGATGTGATCGAATGCCAGCAATTGCCGGAAAACCGATTGCCATGTCTGCACCGAATGGTCACGACCGACCCCAAAAACCGGGAATTCGGTATGGCCGAATTTCTGCGTCTTTTCGGTAACCTTTCCGATCAGAACATCGATGAGATGTCCGGTGCCGAACCGTTCGCCGGTCCTGTAGACGGCGGCGAGCGCCTTGATCGCCGCATCCGTGCCGTCCCACTGTTCGACCGGTTGCCGACACGTATCGCAATTGCCGCAGGCCTGCCCATAACGTTCACCGAAGTGGGACAGGATGGCTGTGCGCCGGCATCCCGCGGTTTCGCATATGGCCAGCAATGCATTCAGTTTGGACCGTTCGATGCGCTTGGTCTCATCGGAGGATTCGGCATTCTCCTCGATCATCCGGTGCCGCTGGACGATATCCTGCATGCTGTAGGTCATGAAGGTCGAGGACGGCAGGCCATCACGACCCGCGCGGCCTGTTTCCTGGTAATAACCTTCGACGGAAGACGGCAGATCGAGATGCGCGACATAACGGACATTGGGCTTGTTGATACCCATGCCGAACGCCACCGTGGCCACGAGGCAAAGCCCTTCCTCCATGCGGAATGCTTCCTGCACCTCTGTCTTGAGGGCGGGATCCATGCGAGCGTGATAATAGCGGGCCCGGAACCCTTGGTCATTCAGCCAGTTGCAGGTCTCCTCCACCTTGTTGCGTGAAAGGCAGTAGACGATACCGCTCTCGCCCTTGAATTTGTTCAGAAACTCCAGCAACTGCGCGCGCCCGTTCGAGCGCTCCACGATTTCGTAATAGATATTGGGGCGATCAAAACTATCGACAAACACCTGCGCATCGCCGAGATCGAGCAGCCTGATGATATCCTCGCGCGTATGCGGATCGGCGGTCGCCGTCAGGGCAATCCTCGGCACACCGGGGAAAAGTGCTTTCAGGCTGCCAAGCCCGAGATAGTCCTTGCGGAAATTATTGCCCCAGGTGCTGACGCAGTGACATTCGTCGACGCATATCAGCGAAACCTTCACCCGGCCAAGCATGGTCTGGAATGACGGCAGGACGATACGCTCGGGCGTTACATAAAGCAGCTTCAAGCTGCCGGCATGCAGCTGTTGCCGCACCTCGCTGTTCTGTTCGTCCGTCTGCCCCGAAGAGAGGCAACCGGCCGCAACACCGAGCGCTTTCAGATCCTCCACCTGATCATGCATCAGCGCCACAAGAGGCGACACGACGATGGTCAATCCATCGAGGCAAAGCGCCGGGATCTGGAAGCACAGGGATTTTCCCTTGCCCGTCGGAAACAGGACAAGCGCATCGCCGCCGCGCAGGACAGTGTCGATAACCGCCTCCTGCTGTCCGCGAAAGGTCTTGTAGCCCCATACTTTTTCGAGTGCGTCTTTGGGGTGGGCATAAAGGCTTTGCATCAGGCTCTCATTTCGGCGGACGTCAACGGCGCTGTTCAGCGCGTGCAGTCATCAGAAATTCAGGTCGGCGGGCGAAGATTCGCCGCCATGAGGATCATGTTACTGATCTACAGCGCCCATACATCTGTTGCAAATCCAGAACGGCCGGTTTGACACCCGACGGCTGCGAAAAACCGGAAAACGGGAAGGCGTTACGACTAATTCTCCTTCCACCTTGCATTATCGGGAATTGACCAGCTTGGCACCACTACCTGTATGATTGAAGGGCTATCGAGATTGGCCAGCGCTCCGATGACCGCATCCTTGAGGTCGCCGTAGGTGCGCGCCTCCCATCCCTTGCAACCGAAGACATCGGCAAGCTTGCTGTAATTCCAGCGATGGAGGATGCAGGATTTGTGGAACGGCTTCTTCGTCGCGAAGACCGATGCATCGGCGAGCCACTGCTCGACGCCATAAACCCCGTTGTCGATGACGAAGATGATCGGGTTGAGGCCGAAACGGGTTTGTGTCGACAGGCATTGCGCAGTCATCTGGAAACCGCCATCGCCGGAAAACACGACCACGCGCTGGGACGCGTCTTTCGCAAGACTGGCGCCGGTAGCAGCCGCCGCCATGTAACCGATCGTCGAATAGGAGGACTGGACGATGAAGCCGCCGGGCGTGCCGATCTTGAGCAGCATGCTTCCGAAATAATTCAGGCTGGCATCGCTTCCGATGGTCATGTTCGAATCGATGTAATACCGGATAAAATCGTAGAAACCCTGATACGAGATTTCGTCCGTCAGGCTGCCGGGCACCGGCTCGGGAAACACATATTCCGGCAACGGGTCGCTTCTGCATTGTATCGGCGCCTGAAGCAGACCGTCGATCAGATCCGCCAGTGAAACCTGCGCATTAAAAACGGCACCAAATTTGAACGTGTCGAAGGATGCAAAAGCGGTCTTGGCGAAATCGATCGGCCAGCCGAGGTCGTTTATGTCGGTCAGCCAGACACCGAGGCCCAGCGCGAAATCGGATTTTTTCATCAACTCCTGCACGGCAGGCGATGAAGATCGCCCGTCGAACACGCCGGCAAACTGGGCATCGTTTTCCGACAGGACAGCCTTGCTCATAAACTCGGTGACATAGGGGATATGCAACTTCTGCATCAGTTTCTCGACTTCTGCCTGAAGCCCGAAGCGATCGATCTCTATCCCGATCCACAGCAGCGGATTGGACGCCTGCCGCAGGCTTTCGCCGATCTGCGCGATGGTCTGGGACAGGCTGTCCGGGTCGGAAATAACGGGGGCCGCCGTCAAAGTGCCGAGAGGCTGCGGGCAGGCCAGGTCCACCATATCCTCGAGCAGTTCGATATAGACGGGACGCCGCTGGGTTATGCATTGGGTCAGCGCGTAATCGATCTGCATGGGGGCGATCTGCGGACTATCGATCCTCACCGCAGCGGCGGTGATATACTCGAAAACCTGCAGATCTGTCAGGTGGTTGGTGATGAAGTGATGGGCGCTGTAGCCGGTTTGCTCGAAGGTAAGGGCCTTCTTGATGCTCGGCGCGCCGGCAATCAGAACGACAGGTACTTTCTCGACAAAGGCGCCCGCGATTGCATTGGTCGCAGACAACGAACCCGCGGAATAGGTGACGCACAAGGCACCAATGCCCTTGAGGCGGGCATAACCATCGGCGGCATAACCGCCGTTAAGCTCGTTGACCTCCTGGATGACCTGGATGCCGCCTTGCTCGACATAGTTATCCACCCATTCGATCGAATAGTCGCCGGCGATGGAAAACAGATGCTGCAGACCGAGCTGATGAAGTCTGTCGACCAGATAATTTCCCACTGTATATGTATCGGTCATGCCCGCCTGCTCCTCTTCTTGAAAAGATGAAAGACATCAGCGGGCAGCGCTCCCTCATGGACACCCGCCACGCCCGTAATCTTCTGTATGTTGCATGTCATCACCGCAAAACCGCTGGCCGCGGCATGCGTCAGAACTGGCGCGCGTTGCCGAAAAGGCGCGGCATGTAAATGTTGAAAATCGCCGGGCATTTTCGCTCGGGATAATGTGCGATCATGAAGTGCTTGAAATCGTCGTTCACGAGTCCCGTGCCGACCGCATCCATGGCGACGGTCAGATACTCTATATTCCGCGCCACTTCGTTTCTGTCGGCCGGCACTCCGTGCCCTGCAAGGAACAGATCGAAATCGCCCAGCAGGATTTTCTGCAGAACCTTGATCCAGTGTTCCATGGTCTGGGTGAGATAGAGATGGGTGCCGCTGTAAATCAGATCCTGCAGGATGATCACACCGAGATCGGGAAGCGCGATGGTGAGCAGAAAATCGATCTCCGTATCCACCACCTGGTCGAAGACATATCTGACCCCGTCGATCGTCTCCTCTCCGGCAGATACGACCTCTTGCGGCATCGGCACGCTGTCAGGTGCGAGATTGCCCATTTTCCAGTGGTCCGCAAGCGACGTTGCCCCATCCTGCTTGAGAAATTCGATCGTTTCGGCGAGCGCATACATCGGAATGTCGCAGAATGCTGCAGCCAGACCAAACCAGTGATCCGGATGACGGTGGGACAGGTAGATCCGGTCGATAGGCTTGCCGAGACTGTCGGCATAAGCCCTGAATTTCAATGCGTACGGAACGAGAAACTGCCCGTCGATGAGAACCAGCTTGTTCTCGCTTTCGATGATGTGCGTCGCATTGGCGATGTTGTCTTGCGTATATGCGGAAATGAAGGTGTGAAGCCGCACCCCGCCCACGCGTCGGGCGATGATGATCGGATCAGGCAATTGCGTTACCATGAACGTATCTCCCTCTTTCGAAAATCCGAGCTTTGGCGCAAGCCGTTCACCTATCACGGCTTGACCGAGGAACCGTGCGCGGTGAGCTTGTCCTGCAATGTCTTCAGGCCGATGAGCGCAACGTCATAGGCGCTGTCGCGGCCTTTCTCCGGCGCATCTTCGCCCGGCCGCCAGAACCGCCTGCGTGTCATCCTCATCGAACTTTCGAAAGGCGGGATCGCGTTGAAGACTTCGACCAGATAAGGTCCGGCATAGGCCGGCTCGATCTCGCCGAGCATGATGTCCCAGGGGATCCAGCAATCCTGTATAGCGCCACGGTCCGGGGCCGAAATATGGATGTAATTGAGCTGGTTCCTGGCGATCGCCCGCGCCACATTGCTCCTGAAGACCGCAGGCCCCTGGCTTTCCATCACCACCTGAGCGGTATCGATCGTCACGCCGCAGGCCGGTATATTGTGGGCATCCAGAAAATCCAGAGCATCCGAAACCATGGTCGTGCCGGGCGTTTCCCAGTTCTTCACCGGCTCGATCGCGAGCGTCACCTTTTTCCGATGCGCATAATCGGCCAGTTCGCGAAAGATCGGAGCCGCCGCCGCATAACGTGGCTTCAGCCAGTCCTGAAGTGCGTCGCTCCAGATGCCGTCTCCGGAATCGGTCGTCGGAAAGACACCGTATGGATAGAGGAACGGGCCGGACATGATTGATCCGTCTCCACCCAATGCCCAGGTGATATCGACACGCGATTTCAGATAATCCAGCGCTTGCCGACGTTGCTGTTCATAGGGTGAGGTCGGATCGAAGGTGCGGGTCGTTCCGACATTGGTCGTGAACTTCTTGTCCTTGAAACCGGCCTTGTCGAAAGCAGCCTTCAGGCGGCGATAGCTGGCAAGTTCGACGGCATGGTCCAGCCCGGCCGGCCCGCTGGCGATATGCAGATCGAAGCCGGTATAGCCCATGTCGCTCAGGGCCCGCAGATGCCCGATCAGGATCTGGGTATAGGCCGTATCGTCCGGCTTCAGGTCTGCCGTGAACATGAAGAAGCTGAAATAGATCTCTCGGGTGTATGGCGCCGTCATCGTCATCGCTCCAGCTGTGGGAATGCTTTGAAACATGACCGATCCGGGGAACCATTGTGGATCGGCCTCAATGTCCTGGATGCGCTACCAACCGAGCAATTTGTGCAGATAGGCCCGGCCCATCTTTGCGTATTGCAACGGATTGGCCTTGGCTGGATCCTGCTCCGCTTCGACGCAGATCCAACCGGCGAAATCTGCGGCGGCCAGGGCATCGAGGATTTGCGGAAAGGTCTGGATGGAACCGTCTCCGGGCACCGTGAAAATGCCGGCTTCGATGCCCTGCTGGAATGACAGCCCCTTGGCATGGATGGCCGCGACCACGTCAGCGCGGATGTCCTTCAGGTGAACATGTTTGATACGTTTGCCATAACGTTTTGCCAGCGCCAGCGGATCGGCTCCGGCCGCAGCCTGATGCGCGGTATCCAGAAGCATGTTGACCAGCGCCGGATCCGTCTCATCCATCAGCCGGTGGATCGCTTCCGTCTTCATCACGCCGGTGCCCAGATGCGGGTGATAGCAGAGCCGCCGCTTCCGCGCCTTGGCCTTCGCGCCCGCCTCATGCAGACCTTCGATCAGACGTTTCCATTGATCATCTGAAAAGTCCGGGCAATTTGGAAACAGCGCGATGGGCTGGGGATTGGCGGCACCGCCAAATTCCGCGACCACCAGATCGGCCCGCCGCGGATCGTTGCTTCCGCCTTCCATCGCCTCCAGAAAATCCAGCTGGGCATCGACATTGTCGAGCGTATGCTGCTTCATCGCCTTGATGGTGAAATAGGTGCTGACCCAGGGCTCGGAAATCCGCAAGCCCCGCAATTCCAGCGCCGGCCGCAAAATCTTCGGGTCGGTCGGATATTTGTGACCCACCCCGCAGCCGACATAACCGGCAAGCGCCATTTCGCTCAGGGCCTGCTCATAGGGGATGCCGATATCGATATTGATGAAATCGTCATTCCACCAGAGTGTGGGGATGACACCGAGCCAGACCTTGTCGGGCGTCAGGCGATGCAGGTTCTTTTCCATGACAATTCTCCAGTTTTTTGGCGGCAAACGGGAAGGGCATCAGACTTCGAACGCGGAACCGAGAAATGACGGAATGACGGGCGGCGCGGCCCAGGAGCCATAACCGGGCGCTTTGGCACCGGCCGGATGGGCACCGATCGCCTTCCACAACAGTCCCTCGACATAGGAGTCGGGAGAAATGACAAAATCCCGGTTGGCGGGCCTTGGTCCAAATCGCTGGGTCCAGCTGGATGGCAGTTCGAACCAGCGGCCTGAATACCAAAGCTTGATCAGTGCGCGGGCAACGTCCCCAAGAAGTTCATTTCCCAGCACTGTCAGGCGCAGTGCCTTGGCGCGGCCACCGTCATTCGATGACGGCAGTCCGCGGAAAGCCGCCAGCAAGGCATCGGTCGTTTCCTTGCCGACAACCGTGTCGAGCGTGTCGAGATAACGTTCCGCCAGTCCCGTTCCCAAAAGATCGAAATGAGAGAAGGCCGTCAGTTCGGTAGAGAGGTCGAGAAAGGTTTCAAGACGGCTGCTCATGCGCCGACCTCCACCTTCTGGCCGACCGGCGAGGGAGCACTGTCGCCGCCGATCTCATAGGTCGGACTGCCGTTGACACCGGGTCGCCCCGGCAAAGGATTGCGGATGAGCTCGACGATCATGTTGCGGAACTCGAACATCATCGGCACGGCTTCCAGCAACAGGTTCGGCTTGCCGTTATAGGCGCGCGTCAGAAGGCCGAGGAATTCGCCATAACGGCGATTGAACGCGATCGCTGCATCGCGCAACTGCGACCCCGCCTCGATCTGCGCAACCTTGAGATTTGTCGCGATCGGATAGGCGCCATCCCAGTCGACCGTCAGCTCGGGCCCGGTCGGATGCCCCGGCTTGTCGCCTTTCTGGTAATAGCGGCCCTTGAACAATTCCTGAAACCGGAAGAAATGCGCCAGTTCGTGGTCGTCATCGTCATAGATCGTGTCGCCCTCGCCCTCCCCCTGTTCGGTAACCAGTTCGATGGCGTCGAGGGCGGTCTCGAGGTCGTAAACCGGAAACAGTTCACCGCCACCGGAATAATAATATTCCGAGGTGATCTGCCTTGATCGGTCACCGGTGAAGATCGTCTTTCCAGACTGCCTCGCCTGTTCTTCCAGATCCTTGATGCCCTCGGCGATATAGGAATAGAACTCGCCGATGCTGTAAAAATGCAGGTTCTCATTGCTCGGGTGGGCCCCCAGCATCGTTCCATTCGGCACAGCCTTGCGGCGGATCAGTGCATTGCCCGCCTGCAGATTATCAGGCCGCTCGGCGGGCCGTTCGATTTTCAGAAACGTCTCCAGCGCCTGCCGGCCGAAAGCCTGGATGCCGACTTCGAAGTCGGTTTCCCCGTCCGGCAGATAGGCCGGATAATTGGCCACGAAGCCGGCTCGGGTGAGATCCGGCTTGCCGCCGATGGCATTGAGGATATTGGCTGCAATGGTGAGATGCAGCATCTCTTCCACGACGATCACACGCAGGATCTGTGCCGCGTCCTGATTGATGCCGGGCCGGATCGAATAGAGCGCCGTCAGATAGGGAGGAATGGTGGCATGTTCGAGCTGCATTGCCCGGTAGAGAAACTCCTTCAGTTCGGGAAGCGTTTTGATCCTGTTGTTATCCATGCTCAAGCTCCGTGAAATGGTTCTCGTGGCGGTCAGGTGGCTTTCATTCAGGCGCATGCCGCCGTGCGGCAGCAGCCGCCCGTGCTTCAGTGCAGGCGTTTGAGGATGTCTCGGCCGGTGCGAAAGCACATTGCCGCCAGCGTCAACGTGACATTGGCCGTGCCGATCGTCGGCATGCTTCCGCCGCCCACGAGATAGAGGTTTTCATGGTCCCAGCTACGCTGGTTCTTGTTGACCACCGAGTTGTTTTTGTTCGTCCCCATAATGTGGGTGCCGGCCAGATGATTGCCGCCACGTATGGCATAGCCCTCTCCCTCATAGGCCACATAACCGTAATCGCTGAGGTCGTATTCCGTGTGATCCTCGGCACCGAGGCGCGCAAACACCGTGCGGGAAAAATGGCGGGCATAGGCAGCACCCCGCATGGTGTATTCCGGAACGGTGAAGGAGAGGATCGGCCGCATGTTGCCCAGTTGATCCGTATATTGCGGATCCACCGTGATGCGGTTGCTTTCGACCGGCATGACCTCCAGCATGACTGCCAGCAACAGCTGCCGCGACACGCGATCGATCACGCCGCGCCGAAGATCCGCGCCATAAAGGTTGCGGTCGTCCACCAGTTCCATCAGGTCGGAGGTCGGGGCACCCGTTGCCCAGCCCCATCCATCGTTGTGAATATCGATGGCAAAAGCGGCCTGTTTTTCCCGGAACGGGCCATCGCGCAGATCGACGATGCCACCTGTCGAACTGGTGCCGCGCATCGTGCCGCAGATCTGCGGCATCAGCGCCCAGTTCAGGAGATAGGCATGATCCATGAGATTGCGCCCGACCAGACCGCTGGTGCTGGGCAGGCCGGAAGCCAGCATCAGACGCGCCGTCTCGATGGCACCGCCAGACAGAACGAACACTTTGCTCCTGACGGTGATCGTCTCGTGTGCCCCGGAAGAAGGATCCTTGTAAACCTTCACCTCCAGCGCTTCGACCTTGCCGCTGTCCGGATCGATCACAACCCGGGAGGCGACGGCCTGCGACAGCAATGTGACCCGTGACGGCCCACTTTTGCCGGTATTGGTCGAGAATGCCTTGGCCAGCGTCTTGCCGGAATGATACCGCGCCTGCACGGGACAGAGCGGCACGCAATTGGTATTGCCCTGACAGCGCCCGCCCTCCTCGACCTGATGCGTATCGACGGCACCGACCGGACGGTAGCCCCTGCCACCATCATAGGCCGGATTGGGTATGCCGTTGCGCCCTTGCGGATAGGGCCTGACCTTCAACGGATAGTTTTTCCCGTAAAGCTCGACGCTGGAACCCTCGATACCCTCATTGACCTGCTGGTCCAGGTAAGACAGCGGCAATCCGCGCATGGGAAAGACATATCCGTCGGGAAACGTCTGGCCCAGATAAGTCTGGTCCTCTACATCCGCCGACACACCAATTTCCCGCTCGGCGAAGCGATAATCCTTTTCCACCTCCTCGAAGCTCAGCGGCCAGTCGAGCCCCTGGCCGAACAGGCTGCGCGACCGGAAGTCTGATGCCAGCATGCGTGGCGTCTTTGCTTCCCAATGCATGGTGGTGCCGCCAAAGATACGGGTATAGGTCGTGTCGCTGACATAGGGGCCGGATTGCACCATATACGATGAACTGTCGGTGTCACCCGCGTGCAGCTTGCGTAATTGCGGACTGCGGGGCATGGCCGCATTTGCATTCACCGGAAATGGCGATTGATTGTCTTTCGTTGCAGCGGAATAAAAATTCGTCAGCAGATCGTCGTATCCCGCCAGCGTGCGGTTTGCACCGGTTCCGGCTTCCAGAAGAAGGACGCGCTTGCCGGCTTCTGCGGCCTGCCTGCAAATGATCGCTCCGGATATGCCGGTTCCGACGATGACGATATCATAATCGTCGGAACCATCGACGGTCGTCGGATCGGCCCTCACGGCCGATTCAGGTGGGAACAGCACTCCAAAATCCTCCATCATTCCCGGATGACTGCAGCGGCAGGCCATACGGAGCCACGTTGAAACACGACCATGCCCGGCCGGCTTCCTTGCTTTGGAAACGCCACTGTTACTCAATCCGGGAGCCGGCCGTTGGTTTGTTGGTCACGAAGGAAACATAGACGCGGCAGCCAGGCCCGACCGCCTATGTGGCGGCAGATGCCAGACTGCGAGAGGACTTTGCTTTGGCTTTGCCCGGATCAGCCGGCTTGGCGGCCTGGGCAATACCGGAGCGGGCACGCACGGCCGACAGGAATGCCGCATAACTCCAGGTCAGATTGCGCACGCTCTTCTCGTAACCGGACGTGCCGTCGAACTGCTCGCTCAACTCGTAGTGGTCACTGTGATAGACGATGGCACGCAGCATCGCGTCGGAGGAACTGCGGAGTGCGGAAGCAGCATCGGCAGGCGAAGTGGAGCCATCGATCGACAGCCCTGCGAAAAACGGCTTTGAAAGATCATCCAGCGGGATGGCACCCCGCGCCTCGATGGCATTGGCAAGACGGTACTGAAACTCGGCAAAATTGGCCGTGCATAGCGCCCATGGATGGCCGCCGGTCACGGGAAAAGCCACGTCACCGTCATAATGGTCACCGGGGTAACGTCCGAACAGCGGGCCAAGTCCCTTGCCGGCATCGGCACCGTTGATCGGATAGAAGGTCGAAATCGACGGATCGGCCCACTGGCTTTTGAGAATGGCGGCGGTCGCCAGTATTTTCGTATCGGTCGGATCGATACCGCCATAACAGACCGAGCATATGATATCGATATTGGCGTCATATCCAGGCTGCGCCGCGGCGTCGAGAATGCTCACATAGAGCTGGCCGTTCCAATGCGTGGCAAGCTGAGCTTCCAGCCAGGAAATGGCATCTGCAACGCCTGCGGGAACAGAAACACCGATCGAATTGCTGGAAATTTCGCGAAAAAAGCGCAGTTGTACGGCTCTGGCGAAGAAGGAATATCCAACATATTCCTCCCACAGGTTGGCGGTCATGTTCTGGTAGACCTGCAAAAGGTAGGAAAGATTGGTTTCGATCAGTCGCTTTGCCAGCGGCTGGGTGGCGCTGTCTAGTTGATCGTAGGCGATCAGCAAGGCGATCGATTGTATGGCGGGGCCATCATTCTGTTCAGACCACGGGCGGACCTCGCCGGACACAGTGAAACAGGCATGACCGAGCGTGACACTCGCCGAGCTTTTGGCGTTGTTCTGACAGATAGAAGCGAAACTGACATAGTCCAGGAGAGTAGGTACCCCACCTCCGCTGACGGGAGGGAGATTTGCGAAGGCGATCTCGATAGCCGTGATAGCTCCGTCGCGCACCCAGTTGAACACGTAGTCCTGATCAACCCCCGGCGTATTGGCCGGATAGGAAGGCGCGGCAATGACACAGCCCGCTTTTGAAAACACATCAGGGCTGACAGGGTCCTCGATCACATAACCGTCACTGGTGACGTTCCGCAACATCCGCAACAGAAAATAGCGTGACAATGCAACCAGATCTGTCTGGGCAAATGCGGGTTTCGGCGTAATCGGAGGCGCAGTCGATCCCATCGCCTGACCAATGCCCTTGGCGTGCGTCTCTGTCATTGCAGACTCCAAATTCTGTTGCTTCTTGCTGATCGAGAGAGGAGAAAACGCGGTTTTCCTTTGGGCCGCACGCAACGTCGGCCCCTATAGGCGGATACTGTTCACGGTGGCTTCCATGCCGACGTCGACGAACGTGACCCAGCAGCAGCAAGACTGTTGCAAACGGCTCAAAATTCGACTCAGGCACCAACTATTGGTTGTTCTGTGCGGAGAATTTTACTCGTGCGAACGACCGACAAACTGAACTCAACGATGGAATCGGCCGAGACGGCCGTGCCCCGTCTCTTCTGGAAAAGCCCCCCACGGGTGTCTTGATCTACTTTGCTACATCTCGCCGTCAGGAACTTATACAGGTCTCCCAACCTGCTACATTACCGCCTTCAACATATACTCTAAATTGATTTAATGTAAGATAATGCAACCAAATGGAGAAAGTCAACATGTGACTGTGTATTATTTTTTCATAAGAAACGAGCTGGTTGCCCGTCCTCCACACGGCATGATGCGCTGATCCACGAAATCAGCCGAGGAAGCCTATAAAAATCCAGGATGGGGGCCAATTGGCTGCGACGTCGTCTAAATAGCTCGCGGCGGCTTACCTTGCTTGCTTCACCGACATCGAACGCATGCCGCTTTAACCGGATTTTGGCCGAACTGACAGCCAAACGCGGCAAGCCCGAGCAGTCGATGATCGATGGCGCCCATTTGAAAGCCCATCGTACCGCAGCCACTCTGCCAGATCGGTTCATTGCTAGATGGAAACGGTTTTGGCGGCGCTGGTTTTCATCGGGCCAGTGGCGATTGGCGAAGTGCATACCCGAAGATAGGCTCGAGCCGATCGCCGCGGATCCCGAGAGAAGTGCATCACGGCTGTTCGCCAATGATTTCACACCACCAAAGGCGATATATTGTCATTTTCAATTCACACCATCGGCAAGAATAATTTCGCCTTTTCCCTTGTGGCTGAGCTGAACGTGTATGAAGCGCTGCGTGCCGTTATCGGGTGTCAGCCGTTCAACTGCACCGATCCTTAAACCGGGCGACATCAAAATCTGTCGGTCAAGCCGATCGACGTATTGATGTTCAGATCATCGATGCAGTTCGTTTAGCGCCTGACAGCACTCCTGAGCCTCAAAGATCGAAATGGTGTGCCAGATGCGTGTCTGCCATATCGGTAATATCGCTTGGTAACGTTTCATGTCCTGCCCACAGGATATCCGGCACCTCCTGATCCACCGGATTTGACTGGGTGATATGGAGATAGTCCTCCACGTTGTCGTCGAACGTTGAGGGCGCATAATCACGCGCGAAAAAGGCGCGGTTCGCCGCATCGACATAGGTGATCGCCAATTCCGGTCCGCTGCGGTTTCCACCTGCAGCCTCGATGTAACGCGTGCCGCCGGTGCCCTCGACCTTGACCGTGATGACGTCGCCCGCCACCAGCCCGTCGGTAACAATGAGATCGTTCAGCTGGTCGGCAAGATCGATCCCCACGGTAATCTTCTGCCCGTCGGTCCAGCTTCCACCCGCCTGCCAGATATCGCGCTCCGGCAGATAGCTCCGGTTGGTCACGCCGGTGGTGATGGGCGCACCGTTCAACTGGCTTTCTACCGAGAAGGTCAACGCCGTGTTTGTCGTCGTATGAGACCTGTCGGAGATCCAGCTGATGATGGCGCTTTCGATGAATGCGCCCGATGACAGATCGATGCCGGCAGGAACGGTGAACTGGATACCGATGATACGGTTGGTTTCCAGATCGACGCTCGACGCAAACGACCCCTGCTCCAGATCGCCGCTGGCGCCGTTGACGGATGCGATGAAGGTCGAGCCTGTCGGATCGTCGGACGGATCGTTGGTCACCACCAGACCAAAGGTCCTGACCATCGACAAGCCACCGCTATCCGTCGCCGTCACAGCCACGTTTGTGGCTGCGGCCAGCTCATGATCGAGTGCGATATTGGATCTGAGCTTCAGCTGATTACCGATAATCTCGAAGCGGGAATCGTCGGTGGTGAAGATGTGGTTGTCCGCGATATTGGCATCCACGGCAGTAAGCGTGCCGATCACCGCGCCGGCGCTATTTTCCGTGACGCTCAGCAGACCGGAAAGATTGATATCCGTCGGCGCAACGTTGGCGGCAACCACCGGGCTGCCGTTATTGACGAGATAGATGGGATCCGTGACTGCGCCGATCGGCAGACTGCCATTGTCCGGATCGATGACGGCAGCAACGAACCCAAGCTGCAACTGGTCATAATCAGGTATGCCGGCATTGCCGTTCGGCGCGCTGCCATAATTGAAAAGGCTGGAAATATCGATCGACCCGCCAGCCGGGATGACGATGTCGACCGTCTGGAAATCGGCAGCATTGCTGGCTGCGAAATCATGTGCCGCCAGTCGCTGCGCCACCAAAGCATCCACGGTGATCGACCCGTTCGCCAAAAGCTTGGACGAATTCACGGGATCGAAGCCACGTGTCATGATCACCCTGACCGTTTCTCCGACAGGACCGGAAACGATGACCTGAGGCAGCGTTCCCCCGTAGGTTCCGTTTTCACCGTCCTCGTAACCGTTGACGCTCAGGTGAGCGATCGGCAACGGTCCCTGTTGCTGGGTGATCAGCGCCTGAGCGCCCGCCTGGCTGCCGTCCCCCATCAACTGGCCGGTTGCCATCGTTCCGTCGGAGAACATGATCGTGACGCGCGCGCCGATCAGTTCGGCACCGGAGACCCCACCGACATCCCAGCCCGGGACGGAGGTTCCATCAACGGTGCTCTTCAGCAGGCCGGCAATGGAATTCGGATCCATATCGCCGCTGAAACCCACGCTTTCGCCGATCTGGAAGCCGTTCTGGTTGCCGGAGAACTTGAGAAGAAGCCCCCGGAAGCCGCCGCCCGCTCCCTTGGCCGAATCCGAATAGACATTGTTGTAAAGAGGATCCGGCAGTCCAGGATCACGCGCCGCATAGAAGAAATGCTGGTAGGTGCTGGGAAGAATGGCTCCGGTTGCCTGGTTGGTCTGAAAGGCGAAATCCTTGGTGATCTGGTCGCCGCCTGAACCATCGGCGTCGAACACGCTGTCGCTGTAGAGTGCCGAGCGCACGTCGAGGAACACTCCGGCGATTTTTTTGTCGCCAACATTCTGCAGCATGAACGAATTGCCGCCGTAGTTGGACGTCTGCACATTGGTGCCGCCCGCAAGGATCTTCAAAACAGCAGCACCACTAGCCGTGCCTGAATAGACATCGGTTTTGACGATATCCGTTTGCGTCGACAGGATGCTGGCCGCATCTGGCTGCGGCGGGGCCTGATATCCGCCTTCGATGATCTTGAAGTCGTCCGCCGACCACGTGAACGCATCTCCGCCGAAATGCGTCGAAGTGACCCCGACACCCACGGCCGTGCCGCCATCGCGTAACGCTGCCGACAGCGCCGGATCGAGTGTCAAGGTACCGACCGTTGTCGGGCCACCTCCGGGGATCACGTTGCCGGCCGTATCGAGAAGCGTAATCGTCGCTGTGGCGGTTGATGTCGTGCCCTGCGTGGTGACGGCGAGTTGCAATTTGGCGGACGCGAAATCCGCCAGAACATGACCGTTTGCGAAGGCCGGTTTCAGTGCGAGACCGGAATTTTGCGAAAATTCGATATTCGCACCCGGCGAACCGAAAACGAATTTTACGAAGGCATCGCTATGCAGGCTGACTTGCAAACCGAGCTGTTCGTAATTGTTGGGTACTTCACCGGTGTTGAAATACGGATTGTCGAACTGTGCCTCGACGGTGAAGGACGCGTTGCGGATGCCGACCTGATAGCCGTTCTGCGGCGTATTGGCCGAGCCCGTATCACCATTGGTGGTGGTGACATGTAATTTGCCGCCGGACACTACGCCGGAGCCTGTATCCTCCGCCTTGAAAGCGGGGTTACTGCTTGCCATCACTCCCGTGAAACCGCTCTGGTAAGGCGTGCCGGCGACGTTGAAATCAAGCAACAGGCTGGCACCCGCGGCAAGCGTGACGCCGTGGCCATCGTCATCACTGTCATAGGCCAGCATGTCATCGCCATTCAGCACACCATCGCCATCGATGTCGCCATCGCTCTGGTTGATAATGCCGTCACCATCGAAATCTTCGGAAGGTCCCGTCCCGATACCGGGACCTTCAGGGAAGTCGAGGGCAAAACTCTGGGGCGCAACCGCGGCGCTGGCATTTGCCGGCGTGGCATTGTCCGATACCGCCCCGGATGCGAGCTGCACGCTGTAGATACCATCACTCCATCCGCCGGCAGGCGGCTGGAACGTGTAGAGTGCAGTGGATGTTTCTGTATCATAGCTGACGGCGGGGCTGCCTGCACTCGAAGGCCCGGTCACCACGATATCGGATGCATCGACGCTTGCGGCATTGATACCGCTTGCGTCCTGATAGACCACGGCAACAACAAGAGCGGCGTCCTCGGATGCCGGCGCCGTGTAGCTGAGGCTGGCGACAGGGCCCTGATCATCGATTGCAGGCATGTTGTGGAGCGCGATTGCGGCGATCTGAGCATTGTCGACACTCGCCGGCATCGTCAGCTTGATGACGCCATTGGCATCCGAAGTGACGATAACGTCCCTGTCGAAGGCGGAATGCAGACCGGCCTGAGCGGTCAGGTCGAGATTGTCGAGGATGATCTGGCCATTGGCGAGGACGTCGAATACGCGCTTGCCCGCAGTCGAGTTCAGATACCAGATCTCCACGAATTTAAGGGTGAGCACATACTGCGTATTGGCCTCGAGGTTGCTGATCGCATACGAAAACTCGGTGCTTTTTCCGCCATACCGCGCTGTCGTGTACAGCGAGGCATCAAGCGGTCCGGCAGCGTTGGTGATCGGTGCGACCGTGTCTCCGAAAAGACCGTCCGAAATCTTGTGCGAGCCAATCCACGCGGTGCCGTCCGTACCGATATCCTCGTCGGCCTGATAGGTGATGCCGTCCTCTGTCGTCACAGCACCGCCGTTGAAATTGACGGCCAGTACCAGCGTTCCCTTGTCGAGGTCACCCGGTGGCGGAATATTGGGGAAGTCGAGTGTGAAGGCCTGCGTGAGACCAGCGGTATTGGTATTGGCCGGCGTAGAGGTGTCGGACACCGACCCTGCCGCGAGCTGGACGCTGTATCCCCCCTCTCCCCAGCCACCGGCCGGCGGCTGAAACGTATACACGGCCACGGCGGTCGCCGCATTGTAGCTGACGGTGACACTGCTGGCCGTTGCACCGGTCAGAAGGATATCGCTTGCATCGATGCTCGACGAATTGACGCCGCTATCATCGTGGTAGGTAACGGTCACAACCAACGGCGCATCGGCATTCTGGGGCAAATTGTGGGAAAGAACGGCCGTCGGCCCCTGATTGTCGATGCCGGGAAGATTGTGGATGGCGATGGCAGCGATCTGGGCATTGTCGACGCTTGCCGGCATCGTCAGCTTGATCACACCATTGGCGTCGGAGGTGACGATCACGTCCTTGTCGAAGGCGACGTGCAGACCTGCTTCGGTGACGAGGTCGAGGTCGTCAAGGACCACGACATTGTTGACGATTACATCGAAAACGCGTTTGCCGGGTGTCGAATTCAGATGCCAGATCTCGGCGAATTTCATCGTCAGCACGTATTGGGTGTTGGCGGCAAGATTGCTGATCACATACGAGAATTCGGTGTTTTTTCCGCCGTAGCGCGCCGTATTGTAAAGTGACGCATCAAGTGGCCCCTCGGCGTTCGTGGTCGGCGCCAGCGTGTCGCCGAACTGACCGTCGGAGATCTTGTGCGAGCCGATCCAGGCTGTTCCATCCGTACTGTTGTCCTCGTCGGCCTGATAGGTAATGCCATCTTCGGTGGTGACCGCTCCGCCGTTGAAATTGACGGCCATGACCAGCGACCCCTTGTCCAGTTCCGGCTGCGGACTGTTTGGAAAGTCGAGGTTGAAATTGACGGGAGTTCCGGCAAGGCTTTCATTGCCGGCGGCCGACCCGTCAGCCACGGCTCCGGCCGCCAGTTGCACGCTGTAAGCGCCATCTGTCCAGCCACCAGCCGGCGGCATGAACGTGTAGATGGCCGTTGATGTCAGCGGATCGAAACTGACTGTAACGGAACTCGCGGTCGCTCCCGTCAGCACAATATCGGACACGTCGACAGTCGTCGCGTCGATGCCGTTTGCGTCCCGATAGACGACAGTGACCACAAGTGCCTCATCGGCACTGTCGGGCACATCATGCGTCATCACAGCCGTTGGGCCCTGGTCCGCGGGTTCGGGGGCCTTGTGAAGCGCAATTGCTGCTATCTGCGCATTATCGGCCGTCACCGGCATGGTGATCTTGATGACGCCATTGGCGTCGGACGTGACCAGCACATCCTTGTCGAAAGCGATGTGCATGCCGGCGCGCGCCATCAGGTCAAGATTGTCTATCACCAGCGCATTGTTGACCAGCACGTCGAAAACGCGTTTGCCGGGCGTCGAGTGCAGATACCAGATTTCTGCGAATTTGAGTGTCAGCACATACTGGGTGTTCGCCTCCAGCTGGCTGATCGTATAGGAAAAATCGGTCGCCTTGCCGCCATAGCGCGCCGTCTTGTAGATCTCGGCCTCCATCGGCCCCTCGACATTGGTAATCGGGCTGACCGTATCGCCGAACTGGCCATCGACATATTTGTAGGAGCCGAGCCATGCTGTTCCGTCGTTGTTGTTGTCGTCGTCGGCCTGATAGGTGATACCGTCTTCGGCAGTGATCGCCCCGCCATTGAAGTTGACGGCAAGAACAAAAGCGCCGCGATCCAGGACCTCGTCCGGCGTGCCGAATGGAGCGCTGGCGACCGTCAGGATGACCGGATTGCCGGCGGCATCGGATGCAGCCCCTGCAGCGACGGTGAAGGAATAATTGCCTTGTACCCATCCGCCGGATGTCGAACCAAATGAGTAGACGGCAGTTACCGTCTTGCCGTCCGCAGAAATGCTCTTCTGGAAGTCGAGCAACTCGTTGGAGCTTGGCCCGGACATGATGAGATCGTTTTCGCCGATGCTGTCGAGGTTCATCGCTATCGTGTCGGTGAACACGACCGTCGCCACGAACTGCGCATCTCCAGCCGGCGCCGATTGCACATCGATCGTCACCACCGGTGGTGTCGTGTCGCCGCTCAGATCCTTCTGCTCGCCGGTGATGATGATGTTTTCCCAGTCGGCGGCAAATGTCTCGGACGCCTCGATCTCGCGGATGATGAAACCGGAAACCTTTGCCTGACCGGTTACCGACTCGAATTCGATATCCAGCGTCGAGTTTCCATCATTGGCCCGCTCCTGAACCTCGTAGCTCAGGAGCAGTTCCTTGGCAGCACCGCCGCTCAGCTCGTATATGTCCAGAAGGCCGTCAGGAGATCCGGGAATGGTGACATACTGGCCTTCGATCTTGATCCGGAAGAGACGCGCATCAGGCCCGCCCGCACCGCCACCCGGTGCCCCGTAGAAAATCTCCGCCATGTAGAGATCGATATCGAACAGGCCGCCCTCGCTGACGGGAACCGCATACCCCCAGGTCCCGGTCTGCGATCGTTCGGACTGGTGCAGCACATCAAGCTCGGTGCCGTCTATGTTGAAGGGTGCAGGCTCGAAGCTGCGGTAACCTGTTCCGGTGATCCAGCCGTTGGCGGCACCCCCCGGCTTATCCGAAAGGAAGGTCACGCTCTCACCGCCAACTATGGCAGTGTAGTCGTTTCCACCGGCATTGACGGCAGCGACGACGTTATTCTGGAGAGCCTCGGCGGACGAATTGGAGGCAAGAATACCGACGGCAAGCGCCGATGGAACGGTCCCGCCGGATTTCAGGTCGAGTTCGTTCGTACCTGTCAGGGCGGCGAGTGCAGTGCCTTCCAGCTGCACGGTTTCGATCGTGCCGCCGAACGCTGCTTCGGTAAAGGTCTGGCCACCGCTGGTATAGGTCCAGTGCGGTGTCACGATGCCTGTTGCCGTATCGAATTCCAGGGAAACCTTGATGGAATCGGTGGATGTCGCCGATGCGAGCGCATCGATGCGGTAAAACGCCGTGCCTTGCCCATTAGGCTGAAACGGCCGTTCGAATTCCCAGGCAACTTCGATGCCGGTCGTGCCGTCCGGCAGCTTCACCGCCGCGATATAGACGAAATTGTCCATATCGCCCGAACCGGCAAACATGCCCTGCACCAGTTTGGCGCCAGCCGGCACGCCGGCAATCTCGTCGAAGAAGCTGTCCATCAGCGTCGACACGGTGAAGATGCCGGTATCGGCACCGGGCGTTACGCCGAACTGGTAGGCACCGCGCTGCGTATCGTCGAACGGATTTCCGGCTTCGACGCGCTTGATCTGAAAGGCGCCGGGCGCTCCGCCTGCAATCAGGTTCTCGTTGTCATAAAAAGATTCCGGCAGGCCGGTGCCATCCGTCATGATGCCGGTAAAACCGATATCAAAGCCATTATAGAGGCCGGATGCACCATCGAAAAAGTCGGGGCGATCGTTGGGAAGCGGCGCACCCGAGATAAACTCCCAGACCAGCGTCTCGTTGCCGTTGATGACATTGGCCATGCCATTGGTCGGATCGGCGGCGAACGGGTCGAACGTATCCTCGACATCATCGAGGTCGCGATCGGTCGGATCCGGCGTGATGCCGGTTCCGGCTTCCGGATCGAGAATGAAAATCTTGTCCGATCCGTGGGTCGCAATCCAGATCGTTCCCGCGAAGATCTCGTTGTTTCCCTGGGTCGTCACATCCAACGGATTGCCACCTATACCGCGCGTTTCGGTGGAGATGACGCGGCCTTCGGCATCGAGATTGAGGGCTGTCAGATTGCCGTTGAAGGAAACCGTCAGCAGTGCGTGTTGCAGCTCGTCGCCGCTCCATGTGTATTCGGTCAATCCGTTGGTCGAGCTGGCGATCGAATGGAGCGAGCCGTCGAATGGCAGATTGCCGTCATTGGGCTTCGGCGACAGGTAGATGGCCTGTCGCGGATCGATGAACTCGTTGCCCTCGGCATCGGAGCCGACGATGTCTCCCCAGTTGGCGATCATCGGCCCGAGATCCACCGGCCCGGTCGCAGACACGACCAGTGCGCCGTTGACGATCGTCAACGGTTGTCCGGCCTCGTTATAGAGATAGAGCCCGGCCTGCGTGCCATAAGCGCGCGTGACGTTCGGATGGCCGCCGTAATAACCCAGCCCCTGAGCGAAATAGAGCTGCGTGTTGTAAGGTGTGCCATCGATATAGCTATTGGTCAGCCCATCGGCGATGTTCGTATCGATGAGATGCAGCTGGTCGGGCTTGCTGACGCCTATATTGCCGGGATTGGCCGCATCATGAAGCGTCACCGCAGGGCCGTTGTCCGGGATGCCGTCCTTGTTGAGATCGACGATCAGTTCGCCATTGGCATTGACCGGCATGCCGCCCCAGCTGGCATTGGGGCCATTATCATAGGTGTATAGCTTGCCGTCTTGGGTGATGACGATGTCATAGGCATTACGATAACCGGGCGAGAAGATCTTCACCGTGCCGGACGTGTCGTAGATCGCCTGATTGAGCCCGTCATTGCCGCCGAAAGGGTCGCCTCCTGCAATGCCATTACCGGAAATATCCTTGCCGTTGACGTCGTTCGGCCGTGTCGGATCATCGAGCGTGGGGAGATCGAAGACGTAGGACTGCGGCGCATAACCGGGAGGCGCATAGGTCTTCAACCCTTGCGCTTCGAGATCGGCAATCTTTTCCAGGTCGATCGAGACGATTGCGCCGGAATAATAATATTCGTTTGTGTGCGAGAAATTGTTGCCCTGCGCACCACTATTGGTGATCCCGCCCACCGCAACCAGCAGTGTCGGCACGCCGTTGATCTCCGTCAGCTGCATGCCATTTGCCGCATGGTTCTCCTCCGAGCGCGGCAGCCCGCGCACGATATCGACCTTGACCCATCCCGTGTCTGTCAACGTCAGGCGAGAGATGATGCTGGAATTGGTATCGAGATCGGAATCGTCACCGCTGCTGCCGCCGGCAATGCGACTGTCGGACGAGGACACGTAGAGAACCATCTGCCCCAAGGCATTGGTGGTGGTGACGACGCCCGTGACTTCACGCTCGTTTATGTCGGCAGCGATCGTGCCATCGTCATTGTGGTTCGGCATCGTCTTGACGAGCGTGATGATCTCCTCGTCCACAACCGCATACCCGCCATCGACTTTCTTCGCGATTTCAAGGGCCTTGATCAAGCCATCCTGCTGCGTGACATAGAGGCGGCCGTCAGCACCGAATTCGACAGACGTCGGATTGTTGATCGATACGCCTTCGAGGGCATACTGGGTGAAATCACTGAGTGCCATGGTCGTTGCTCCCGTTGGGAATGCCGGCGAAACGTCCGACGTCGTCATGCACGTGTGAATGCTGTCTAAAGCTGCGGGATCGCGCCGATCAGGTTTCCCTGAAACTGCGATGTATGGAATTCAGCAACGGGCGCAGGAGATAGTCCATTGCCGTCCGCTCGCCGGTCAGGATGAAGATTTCCGCCGGCATGCCTGGCAGGAGCTGAAGATTTGCGCTGATCGCCAGAATGTCGGATGGATCGACATCGACCTTGGCCAGGAAATAATGCTGACCTGTTCGCTCGTCCAAAAGGCTGTCTGCGGAAACGGAGCGCAAGGTACCGTGAATCTGCGGCATGTTGCGTTGTGCGTAGGCAGACAGCACCACCTTGGCCTTCATGCCGGCATGAACGAGGTCGATGTCCATGGGATTGATCCGTGCATCAAGGACGACCCGGCCATCCATCGGCACGATTTCGAGGATGACTTCACCCGGCTTGATAACGCCCGCCTCCGTTGTCACACGCACATTCATCACCACACCCGAGATCGGAGCAACGATGGAGGTTCGGCCCACCACGTCCAGCACGGCCGGTATCTTGCGGCGCAGCACAGCGAGCTCGGCCTGAACCGTGGCAAATTCCTCCTCGGTTTTTTCCTTCTCCTGATTGCGGGTGGCTTCAAGCTCCATCGCGGCAATCCGCATGGATTGGGTGGCGGAAGCGATCTGGCCGCCATTGGAGGCCATCTCGCCACGCAGTTCCGCCTGCATCCGCTGCAGTTCAAGAAGCCGTGGCAGACGTTCAAGACCGCGCGAGACCAGAGACTGGGCATTGCCAATCTCCCGCCCGATCAGTTCCAGCTGCACCTGTTGCGCCTGATCCAGAGACTGAAACCCAGAGATACGGGCCTGCAATTCCTCGATCTGACCGGCAAGCAGACGTTGGCGCGACAGGTGCCGTTCGGTTTGGCTGAGCAACAGGCTCTGCTGTGCCGCAACGGATCGGGCAAGCTGAGCCGGATCGAGCAGGTCTTGCGAGACGGGTGAACTGACGGCAACGGCGTTCACGCGTTCGGCCTGTATTCTCGCCTCGACGGCAAGGTAATAGGCCATCCGCTCCCTCAGTTCCGCCAGTTCCGCCTTCGCCTTCGTATCCTCAAGTGTCACCAGAGGCTCACCCCTGGTGACGATTTGTCCCTCCCGGACATGGATACGCTGGATAATGCCGCCTTCGAAATGCTGTACGGCCTTGCGGCTGCCCTCCGGGCTGACGACGCCGGGCGCCATGGCGGCTCCGGCCATCGGTATTGCAACAGCGAGCAACCCACCGATGCCGAAGAACAGGCCGATCGTTATCCAGCCCAGCCGACGCGAGCTTTTGATGGCGTCATCCAGCGACATTTCCGTGCCTTCAGGAGAACGTGGCAGTGCGCTCGTCCATAAAATAACGGCAGCGATAAACATCACCACCAGCAGGCAGATCACCATCGTCGCCGGATCATGACGAATGCCGGCGAAAAACGCGCCCAGAGAGCTTTGCCAGCCATCGAAATGCAATAGCGCTTTATCCATGAGGGTCTTGATAGAAGTCGTCTCGTTTTGAGGACCGTGTGTCTGTTCCATGACCTAATCCGCCTTTGCATCGCTTAGGGTTGCGAAGGGATGCGTGGCGCTGCCGGCGTCGTATGAGGATGCCGGCAGGCCTACGGCGAGATCCCGCAAAACCTCGCTGCGGGGCCCCTGCGCTTGAACAATACCATCGCGCAAGACGATCAGCGTGTCGGCCGTTCGCAAGGCACTCGGCTGGTGAGCGACGATCAGGATAGTCTTTCCAAGCCGCTTGAGTTCCAGAAGTGCCTTGCGGAGAGCCTCTTCGCCCTGCCCGTCGAGATTGGAATTCGGCTCGTCCAGCACGATCAGAGCCGGATTACCATAAAGGGCACGGGCAAGTGCTATCCGCTGCCTTTGACCTCCGGACAGTCTGTGCCCGTGCAGGCCGACATCGGTTTCGTATCCGTCCGGCAGCCGCAGGATCATCTCATGCACGTCAGCCATCTGCGCGGCGCGCATCACCGCTTGTGGATCCCCCTGCCCCATGCGCGCGATATTGTCCGCGATCGTGCCTGCGAACAGTTTCGGTTCCTGCGGCAGATAGCCGATGTGCTGGCCAAGTTCGTCGGGGTCCCAGGATGCAACGTCGGCGCCGTCCAGGCGAACGTGCCCACTCGTCGCCGTCCAGGCGCCAACGATCAGTCTGCACAGTGTCGATTTTCCGGAGCCGGAAGTTCCGATCAGACCACAGGTTGTCCCGACCTCCACCACAAAATCCACACGACGGAGAACCGGCTCGATTGCCCCGTGCGTAACATGGCGCACGGCCTCCACAGTGAGGCGCCCCTTCGGCACAGGCAGCTGCGTCCTCTTTCTCTCCTCCGGCACCGCTTCGAACAGCGCGGTAAGGTTGCGCCGTGCCTTGCAGGCAGAAACCCAATGCCGCCATGCGCCGAGCGCCCGTTCCACCGGAGAAAGCGCACGCCCGAGAAGAATGGAAGCGGCGATCATTCCGCCGGATGTCAGTTCGCCCGCCAGAACCAGATAGGCGCCGACGCACATGATCAGGATTTGCAATGCCATCCGCAGGGTTTTGGTCACGGCGGAAATTCGCTCGGTGATTTCCTGGGCGCCATGCGAACTGGCGTGAACCTGCTGCTGCATCCTCCGCCAGCGCTGAAGCATGTTCGAGATCATACCCAACGGCCTGACGATCTCGGCCTGTTCGACGATTTCCAGCGCCTGCTGCTGCAGGAAACGTTGCTCGCCTGCCGCACGCACGGATTTCTGGCGTGTCAGTATTTCGTTGAGGATGGCAAGCCCGAGCAGCAATGCCGCCCCCGCCAGCGTCAACGCCCCCAGCATCGGGTGCATGAGCCAAAGGATGGCGATGAAAAATGGCATCCAAGGCGCATCGAGAAAGGCCAGCATTGCTTCGCCGCCGATAAACGCACGCAGGTCCGCCAAGTCGGCAGTACTGGCCTCGCTCTTGAAACCCGCCAGCTTCGCATGGACACAACGGCCGATCACGGTCGTCGCAAGGCGCTCCTCCATCCATGCTCCGGCCAAGGCCAGCATCCTGCGGCGGGCATGGTCGATCAGTCCCATCGCGAGCAGGCCGGCGATGGCGGCGACGGTCAGCCACAGCAGCGTGTCATGCGAGCCCGTCGACAGGATGCGATCGAAAACCTGCATCATGTAGATGCTGCTGATCAGCGCCAGGAGGTTGGAGGCGGTGCTGAATACCATCAGCGATAGCGTTTGCGCCTTTAGCCCCTGCATGCATTTGGAATAAGCAGTGACAGTCATGTGCCGGTCGCTTTCCCGGTGAACGGCGGCGGCGTCATGCGTCTGCGCGCAGCATCCAACGTTGCTCGCCTGGAGGAAGCGGTCGGGCCAGCTTTGCCAGCCTGCTCCTGTCCGCTGATCAGCAGGATCAGTGTCATCAGGATAGAAAGCTTGCCGCCGTAAATGACGCTCATCAGGCTGCAAGATACCCCATAGATCGCCATGAACAGCGTGTATGAGATCCGCCTGGTGCGGAAAGAGATGGAAAGGCCGCGAGACAGCAGCGCGATGACAAAACCCAGCATCAGCAGTGAGCCGATATAGCCGGTCTCGAAATAGGTTTGCAGCAGTGAATTGTGCGCGCTGGTGGGTCGATAATGCCCCCAGAGCCAGTCAAAGGTGGATGACGAAAACGACGCGAAGCCGTAACCCGTCCAGCCCTGCAGGTCGGCCGCAGACCACGTCTCCTGCCAGATCTTCAATCGGCCCGAAAATGTCAGGTCACTTTCGGTCGCAAACACCGCCCTCGATATTTCCTGCCCATACAGATAAATGAGGAAGACACTTGCGCCGATGCCGAAAATTGCGGTGTAGCGCAGCCATCGTTGAGGCGCAGCAAACGCGCAACAGGCAGCCAATGTGAGCATGAGCGCCGCCGTCGGCGACCGGGCCTGCGACAGATACAATGTTGCAACGATGACAGCGACGCAGCCGCCGAACACCGGCCGTGTGAGCCTGCCTCGCAGCTTCGGAAGATCGCCATTGATGAAGGCAACGACGAGCAGGCCGACAGCAACTGCCGCAAGCATTCCCAGCCGCAACTGATGTTCAAATACTCCCCGCAGCTCTGCTGCTCCGGTCGATGAAAATGGCTGTATGGCGAAGTCGGCATCAAAAAGGTAAGCGGCGACGGAGAAGGTTGATATGATCGCGGCAACCACAAAAACGATATGCAGCGTATTCGTCAGCGGCGGCTGCCTGAGGACAAGCAGCGAGGCCCATACAATCGTGGCCAAGCCAACCTGGAAGATGGTTTCCACTGGGGCTGGCGAATAAAGGACGGAAAAGGCGGCCCACAGCAGATAAAGGATCATCCAGTAATCCGCCGCAGTAAGCACAAAGCGGGCTTCGAGACGCCACAGGCCTGTCCTGAACACCAAAAGGCATATGACGGCAAACACGATGTTGCCAAGTTTTATGCCGACGTCGAATTGGTGGATTTCAAGCAGAAGCGAGGCAATCACGATCGTTGCCGTGCCGCTCATCCATATGCTTGCGCCCGTCTCGTCTCGGGCAGCTATGGTCGCCGTATCTGCTCTTGCTGCAAGGGGCTGCAATGTCTCGTCCAATCTTTAGGCACGCCGATCACCGCGCAGCCTGGAAGCAGCGGGAGAACGGACGGATTTAAGTTGGTGACCGCTTAGAGATTGACGCCGTTGTTCAAGACGGTGCCAGATACCTTTTGTGCCACGTCGTCGATTTCTCGAAGTTTCTCGCGGATGTTTTCGGCCTCTTCGCCATGACCGACGACCAGCAGAAACACGTCAATCAACGGCGCGCTGGCGCGAACATCCGCATAGGGCGATATAGACGGCAGGTCGAAAATGATTGCATCGTATTCGCAGGTTGCCAGTGCCTCGCCAATCAACCGGCTCATTCGAGGCGTCCACATCAGGCCGGATTGGCTGCTGTATGATGTCGAGATGATTGGAAGTATGCCGAGCCCGTTGCTTTCGAAAATGCAATCACGCAGTGGCGCATCGCCCTTCAGGGCCTGAAGCAAGCCACCTGTGGCATGTGGCGCAAGCAATCTCGAAACGCTCGGATTATAAGGATTGGCATCGATCAAGAGAACCTTCTCTCCTGATTGAACCATAAGCATCGCCAACTGCACAGCGACAAGACTTTTACCACTCCCCTGTGCGCAGGACGTTACGCCGATCGTGCGAACCGTCTCACTCGGGTGTGACGACATGACGGCAAGTCTGCAATGATGGATAACGTGCGACAGCGCCGTGTTTCGGTTTTTGACGATGAACTCGAGGAAATCCCGACCGGATTTTGGGCGGCGCAAGGCGGCAACGCGGGGCAGGACGCCGTAACAGCTGAGCGGAACCGCGTTAACCAGATCGTCGCGGTTACGGATTCGGTTATTGGTGGCTTCGACCACTAATGCCAATCCCATGCCTGAACAGGCGCCGAACAGGAGAAAGGCACCGAAAATCACCTTGTCGCTCAAGCCCGACGCATAAGACGGTGGCTCGGCGCGTGCCAGCACTGACGTTGATGGACCGGCTTCCTGCACGCGCGGCCTCAACCAGGCGCTGGCAGATCTGGCATAATTCGCGCGCGCTTCTTGCTGCCCCCGCAGATAGACGTCGGCAATCGTATTGGCGATGAGGGACGCTTTTTGGGGATCGGCTGAACGAAAGCGGACCTCGATAATATGACTGAGGCCGATCCGATGAACGGATAGGGCTTTCTGGAAATTGTGAAGCGCCGTACGGCTGGCACTGGACGCCTCGTCGCCGCGAAGAAAGGCGAGACCCGAAAACATTGCAAGCCTGTTTCGCCAGGACGTTCCTGCCGGAACGAATTCCGGATCATCTGTCAACTTCAGCTGCGTGATGACGGCAAGAGCAGTCGGTTCGGACTTGAGAACCTCAACCTCGCTTTCCACGACACCATCCGTGACGGCGGATTCCGAATAGACGGCGTCTTGTTGCCGCAGCTGCATGGTTCGATAGTCGACATTGAACTGTACCAGTGCCGCGTAGCGCGGTGGCATCAGGATTGCCACCGCAATGCCAGCCGCTGCTGACAGCATGATGCAAATCAGGACGAGTTTCCAATGCTGCCTAATGATCTGCAGTTCCCGCGCAAATATTGGGGCAACTGGCGTCTGACCCAACAGCATTTCGTTCTGATATACCGGTCTGGCGGCGTAGTCTCTCTTGAGCATAGCACATCCAACTCTGCCTCTGGGGCCTGGTGATGGAAGGGGGCTGACAGCAGCTTCGCTATGCAATCCATTGCAGATTTTAAATCTTTGTTAAGTACACAAATAGGACTAGAACCTATTGGTTTATTGCCAAAAGCAAATATAGGGCCGATAGAAATATATGGAAAATCATAGGCACGTGGCATGGTGCTATCGTGCTATATCCATAATCCATATGGTGTCGATATGCACGAACAGATCGAGCCTATAAGCGGAAAATGCTCCGTTATACTTATGCCGATAGGCCCCAACAGCTCAATCAACAACATAAAAGACACGATCAATAGTATCGCGGCATTTTCAACACAGGGCTCGGTTCTCGTTCTGGTCGACGAGACCCGCAGCGGCCTGAAAAAAACGCAACTGTCCGACAGCATGGCAATCAGCATCTGTCGGGCCGAGCCGGCCACAGGATACTCGGTCAGAGGACGCCTCTACACGAACCTGTCAAAAGCCATCACAACCATCATCGAGAACTACGATTTTGATGTTCTTCTACGCATGGATGACGATGCGCTGATGATCGGCGAAGGCGCACAAAGCGACGCGGCAAGGGCTTTCTCTCTTGATCCGTCGATCGGCGCGCTGGGAAGCTTTCGACACACATGCCTCGGACATCGCCGGGATTTCAGGCCAGCAGCGCGGCGCCTGGCGTTTGAGAGTTCATGGCTGGGCATGATGAAATCCCCGCGTTTGGCCAGGCGCCTGCGTCAGATACGCAAGATTGCGCAGGCGAACGGTTACGAGCCGGGCGAGCACAGCCTCGGAGCGGCCTGTTTCTACAGCCACGCGGCACTTGTTGCCATGCTGGAGGGCGGGCTGCTGGGCTGCAAAGATCTGAGCACGACATCGCTATGTGATGACCAATTGTTTGGCTTGCTGGTCGTGGCTGCGGGATTTCGTTCGTCAGATTTTGCCGGAGACGGCTACCCTCTGGGTCTGACATGGCAGGGCCTGCCAGCCAGCCCGTCAAGACTGGTCCAGATGAACAAGAAGATTGTCCATTCCGTCAAAAGCCACAATGGTCGCGACGAGGCGAACTTAAGGGCGGACTTCGCCCGTATGCGCCAGACCAGCATGCTCGTTGCTAACGCACACGTGAGTCCCGCTCACCAGAGCAACCGATGAAAGATGAGCTTTCAAAACCAACCGCCATCCGCCCCTTGCAACCAGAAGGTGTCGATCGCCGCCTCTTCATTCTGACAGGGGTCTCGATCCTTTTTTCCGCACCTTTGGCCGAGGCGACGGATCCCCGGAACAACCCGCGCCCTGTATCCGCGGGTTACAACTTCGATGCAAACTGTATTCGGCTAAGCTGGCCACCACCACTGCATACCAGTCTTTAGTCAAAACACCGCGGAAAAGAGCCAAGGCTTTTGAAGTCAGGCCCGACCGATCACTTTACGGCGCCGGGACCAGATGAGCCTTCGGGCCAGAAGCAGCGGCTCCAGCAGGTAACGCCTGGAATAACGCCGCGGATCATTGGCCAGCCTGTAGAACCATTCGAGCCCCAGCCTGCCCCAAAATCTGGGCGGACGCTTTTGTCCACCTGTGAAATATTCGAAAAATGCACCCGAACAGATGGCGACACCATAGTTCAATTGGCCGGAGTAAAGTTGAAGAAACTCTTCCTGGCGCGGCATTCCCATCCCCACGATCAAAAGGTCCGGCTTGAAGGCATTGACGGCGCTGAGCGTCTCGGAGAGTTTTGACCCTGTCGTCGTGTCCGACATGTCGAAAAACCCATCCCATCCCCTGATCTGAAGCCCCGGAAACTCGCTACGAAAATACACGAGCCCCTTTTGGCAGATTTCGGGGGTGGATCCGATATATCCGACCGTCCAGCCTTCGCTTTCACAAAGCGCCAATGCGTCCAATGCCCAGTCCAGATATGTCAGACGATGGTAAGACTTGGCGCCAATTCCTCGTGCCTTCAACAGCCATACGATCGGCATTCCGTCGATATGCACGAAAGTGTTTTTTGCGTTGATCAGCGAGGCCATACCGGCCGAGTTTTCGAGGCAATGCAGTGCATGCAGATTAAGGTTGGCGATAATCGTTTTGGATCGTGTCGACAGACGATATTTCAGGAATTCCAGCAAGCTTACTTTGCTGAAGAGATCGACGGGCCATGAAAACAAATGGTGCCGCAAAGGCAAAGCCGGTTGATATTCGATTTCCATCACGCCCCCCTGGGAAAGGTATCGAACCGAGCAAGCCTTTTACGACAACAGAATCTCTGACGTGCAACGCCAGGCGGCACCGAAGAAAAGCATGAGCGATATAAATCCGGATCGGATTCCTGCGTTTGTGGCTTCTGTTCTATTCCTCACACCCAATTTCCGCAGAATGTGATGAATATGAATTCGGACTGTGTTCTCCGAAATTGCCATCTTATTTGCGATGACCTTGTTCTGCATCCCGGTCATCAGGAGGCGTAAAACTTGTTTTTCCCGCTCGGTCAGCGCGAACTCTCTCAAGCTGCCATTGGTGTAGCCTTCCGGACGAGGGCCGGCCGGTGGAACGTGCGCCACGCGCCCGAAGCCGCTACCATGCACGCCGTTGAGGACCAGAGACGGAAAGTTTTGATCAAGCTGTGTCCACGGCATGATCTCGCCGCCGGCATTTACCACACACAGAATAGCGGCACAGGTATCCGGGTTTGCGGTCACAGGAATAAAGCCATGAGGCTTGCCATAACGCGCCTTAAGAAGCACAGCGCTACTGTAAGCTTCACGCTCTTCGCTATCAAACACCGCTACAAAACGTGCGTCCGGAAATTCTATCTGAAGGTGATTTATCACGGAATCGGCATTATCTATCGACGTCAGGTCAAGTATTATTAGAAGATGCCGCGAATTTACTTCGCTTTTTCTTGGAAGATAATTCGAGTCTACCTTAGTCAGGGATCCGCATCCCTGGAACAAATCCATCAATGTTTTTGTCTTTTTGGCATCGCCGCGCAGGCCACTGCCAACCAGCAGTGACCATTTGGAGCTTTCAGCTGTTGAATCACACAACATATTCCCTCCATATCTCATCAATCTTCGTTAAAGGCCGATCTATGATGTAATGGGATATATTTAGCTTAAAAAAGCTAGATATCTACATATGATCAATTCGGACGACCATCAGTTTAAAATACAATACAGCTTTTCATTGTACATGATACACTTAATATAAAAATCATTAATACATTAAATTCTATCTAGTAAATTTGGACTATTTAATTAGTAATTGCGAATATAAGGGCAGCAATCGGGACGCACTCGAAAGAAAACCGAGTACAAGTCACGATTATTGGGAGATAGATGCAGCGACTATCTTCAAGACGTCCCCGGCCTTAACGGGATCGTTCTCGTTCGCAGAAATTTCGACAATGCCCTCGCCAGCAGCACGGACGATCCTGTAGGACGGCTGCTGCTGCATATCAGACGCCCATTCTCTATATGTCGCAGGAGCAGACACCAACGCTTCATTGACGAGCGCCTTTGCGGTTTTAAGCTTTGCCTGGGCCTGAGCTAGCTCGACCTCGGCATCATGCAATTCCTGCGCATCATCGCGCTCGCGACTGTCGACAAGATTACGTAACGATTGCTCACTCTGAGTTACACCTTGCTCCGCCCGTAAGACCAAGCTCAAAAGCTCCTCTTCCTCCCCCCGAATGTCGGCCAACAGGCGCTCCCGCTCCAGCGCGACAGACGAGGCGGTGGCTCCGGATGTGGCGAGCTTGTAATCGACATTGAGGCGAGCCTGCGTGGCGGCAACTTCGACCCCCTTCAATTTCACCCGCTCCCGCAACGACGCAACCTCCGCCCTGTACGTCTTCGCAAGCTTGCTCAGCGCATCGACCTGCCCAGAAAGCAGCTTTCGCTTGGCATTGAAGATCATTTGTTCCTGCTGAATGAAGCTATTCAACAGCGCGTTTTTGTCAGATTCGACGCGCACGACTTCCGGCTTGAACTCGGGAAAATCATTGCGCTCCGCATGAAGCCTCTGAATACGAAGGCGCAATTGTGCGGAACTGATCTGCAGCGTCTGGACAAGGCCCTCTGCATTGGTGGCATCACGCTCCAGCCGCAGAACATCGCCACCCGAGGGGCGATACAGCCCGCCTGCCGCCCCCAACGCCTTAAGCACGGTCATCCCGGGCTCGTAGGTGTAGCGTCCCGGCCGATCGACGTGTCCGACAACGTAATAGGGACGATACTCGACGATCTGGACCGTCACGCGGGGCGTTTCCCGCAGTTTTTCAGCTTGTGCCAAAGCCGCCGCGATCAGCGCGCCGGCCTCACCCGTCGAATGCCCTTCCACTTTGACATCTCCGATCAGTGGCGCACCGATCTCACCGGAGGGACCGACGGCAAAGGTTCCGCTCAGCCCCGGATACTCGTAGACGCTGATGCTGATTTTATCCTGCGCGCCAAGTCGGTAATCCTCTGCGGATGCCGGGCCGCAGATCGCGGCCCCGAGCGCCGTGGCTAGAAGCAACTTGCTGACAATGGGCATGATCGTCTCCTATGGTTGGGGATCAAAGTTCATGTGGGTTGTTGGAGAAGTTTGGTATCCGGGACTGCGGTAGCCCAGACCGACGGAGGTCGCGGGCGCGAAATCGCCATTTGGCGGCTTGCCTATGCGTATCCGGGCGGGCTGACCTTTGAGATCCATTACTCTCTGACTCAGGTCTGGCCACCAGACGTAAGTGCCTTGGGCATCCGCAGCGATTTCCATGCCTTGGCGGGGGGAGAAAAAGGTTCTCGGGTCCAGTCCATGCGGGACGTCACAATAAACCTCGCTGAAATAGAGAAGGTGGCGGGTGTCCGAAACCTCGGACATATTCTTGAAAAGGTAGATGAGACGTGCGCTCGGCTGCAATCCGTTCGCGGTATTGAGAGTGAAATTGCAGCGGCGGATATCGATCTTGCCACTGATGGCCACCGTCGGCCTGAGGTATAGCCCCTGGTAGTCGGTATCAGCGGTCAGGCAGTCGATCTTCAGATCGTGCAGCGAATAGTCCAGCTGGAAAACGTCGGCATGGATCTCGTCAAAACTTCCGCGGACATTCTCGACGCGGCAATTCTGGATATAGACATCCGGAAAAAGACTGTAAGGAGCAGCTTGACGATATGTGCCGCCGGCGGAAAAGGCATCCCCCGATCGCATCATGACAATGTGGCGCCCCTCGATGAAGATCGAATGCGAGACGTCTTTGTAACGCTCGGCAGCTCCCCCATCCCAATCCCATATCTGTTTGCCTCCAACATGATGAACATGTCGGCCGCCGACACATTGAAACGTTCCGTTTCGCACCTGCTCACTGGGCAGAAAGACGGCATCCGCGAGCGGATCGAGTTCCTGCCGGAAAAAACCAACTGGCAGTTGATAACGCGTTGGAGTCATTGTTTGAGACCACCATCCTCCAATGCAGGTGGGCGAAACCTTGCCTTAAGGCCCAACAATCCGTTGACGAGTGCCCGATAACCGGGGCCGGCAAGCAGGATCTGCCCGAGGATCCGTGGTGCGAGAGCCGGGCGATAGCAGCCAACGACGACAGCGATGCCGAAATAACCAAGGGCTTTCAGCTTCTCTCCGCGCAAGGCAAGCGCCCGCCCGACGTGCCAACCGCGATATCCGGCTATTGCTTGTCTGGTGGCGAGCGGTTCGATGAATTCCAGCCATTTCAGCAGATGTTCGGGACGCGGTATTGCGGATATTCTGGTTCCCGACGAGGCATCATTCCATAGTGCGCCTGGCTCCTCGATCATGACCAGCGGCACACCGCTTGCTGCCACGCGGACGGCAAAATCGGTATCCTGCGCGCACTGCAGCCAGTCGAGATACCGCACCGTTTGGGCGGTCTGAGTGGCGATGACCACCGTGCTGGTCTGAACGAACCCGGTATCGGTCATGAGGTAATCGCTGATATTCTCGCCTTTTCGGGGCGGCCGTGGCGGCTTGAGAAAGGTTCTCCCGTTGCCGCGATCGACGACAACCCGCGCATATACCAAGGCGGCTGGTGTTTGCATCAATGCCTTCATGCTGCGTTCCAAATGGCCGGCAAGAAACACGTCGTCGGAATCCAGCATTGCGACATAGTGGCCGTTTGCACTGTCGATACCGCGATTGCGCGCGACATTGGCGCCGGATTTCGGTTGTCGAATGCAGATGATGCGTGGATCGGATAACGCTGCCAAAATCTCCGGCCCGTTATCCGTCGATCCGTCATCGACGACGATGACCTCAAAATCCTGCATGGATTGGCTGAGAACGGAGGCGACCGCATCGGCAATCTTGTCTGCTCGATTGTGAAGCGGAATTACCACCGAAACCATGGGAGTATTGCGGGGATCACTCATGCGGCAGGGCCTCCCTTTAGGGTCAAATGTCGAAGAAATCCATTCAGTTGAGCCCGCAATCCTGCCGAGGTGCAGCGTTGATATGTGATCCACGCCACGAAAGCAGAACTGACCGTCAGCGCAAGCCATAGCGATATCATCGCGTAGCCGGACGTCGGCCCCTTACCAATCGCTTCAATGGCTGCGGTCACCCCCAGCATCACAGCGCCGCAAACGGCACCGGGGAGAATGCGTTCGAGTATTCGTCGCAAGGGAATGACGGAGTTTCTGCTGAACAGGACGAGCATCGCAACCAACCCGCACGATTGAGAAACGACATAAGCGCCTGCGATCATCGGCAGCCCGTGGGGCGCCGCCCAATAGATCGCGCCAATCACCACGACCATCTGGAGGACCTGAACGACTGCGCGTGAACGGATATGTCCCGCCGCTCTCGCGGCGCTGAGAAGAATACGGTCGACACCCCGTATAAAAAGAGTGATCGAGGCGATCTGCATCGGCAGAACAAGCTCTGTCCAGGCGGGGCCGAAAGCCAGTTCGATGGCGAAGGGCGCAATGCCTGCGGTGATTGCCGAGACGGGTATCGTTACCAGACTGACGATCTCTATGGTCAGCAAAGTAGTTTCCCTTGTCCGATCCATGGAGGCCCTGTGACGGGATAGAGTCGGCATCACAAGCTTGTCTATCGGTTGGACGAGGCATGTCAGTTGAAGCAGGATGATCTGATAGAAGCGCGTCCACAAACCGGCTGCGGCGGCCCCAAGGACAGCGCCGACCAGGGGCCTTTGCGCATACACGGTGATGATATTCGCCGCTTCTGCAATCGTCAGTGAAAAGCTTGACGAGACGATCCGGCGCAACTCGGCGATATTAGTTCTGAAGCCCAGGAAATCACGGCAGGCGAATAATAATCCCGCGGCCTGAATCAATGCACCGACCACTTGGCCGGCGACCAGAGCCCATACGCCCCACCCATGGTAGGCCAATGCAACCGCGAGGATCAGATTGCCAAACGTGGCGGCTGCCAGGTCGCAGATGGCGAGCGCCTTGAAAGCAAAAAGCCGCCTTCCGAAAGCCTCAAGCGTATTCAGCAGCACCTGCACGGGAATATAAAAAGAAAGTGCCACCAGAACAGCTGACAGTTCGCCACCGATCCGCTCCTGCATGACCGAGATCGCGATCAGATAAGCCAAGGTTACCGTGGCACTGACGACTAAACCCGCCAGCACTGCCGCAACCAGCGATTTTGAACCAACCTCGTCCAGGCAGATAAGGTTCGTGGGAATTCCCATCTGGGCAAATGTCGACAGGATCATCACGGCCGACATCGCGACACCATAATAGCCGAACACGGTCGGAGGCAGCAGCCACGAAAGAACCACCAAAGCCAATAGCCGTGACAGTATCTGCGAAAGGGCCTGAAACACTGTCCATGAAAGAGATTGACGCGCTGAGCGCAGAGGCAACGTGGCGTGATAATCCATGATCGCCTCAAGATCCAAACAGGGCTTCAGCCCTGTAACAAATCATCTGGCTAGCGTTGGTGAACGCAGCCTGTACGACCTTCTGCCGTATCATAAGACCGGCAATATCCGGCAGCGTCTCATCGTTGGGGTTGAGCCAATGATCTCCCAGGCCAAGATCGCCGAGCAGCCCAACAATCTTGACGTTGCTTTCTGGAAACAGAAGCCCGAGCGGAACTGCGCCGCAGGCACTTGCCAACAACAGGGCATGCAGCCTGTTGCTAACGATCAGATCGGCGCGACTGTAGATGTTTGTCAGCCTGTCAATGTTCTGCTCCTCGCTCATCACCGACCTGATCCTGCCGGCATAACGGTCCTTAAGATAGCGGGCAAACGCGTCGTCGAGGCCGACCTGCGCCACGAAATGAAGCGATACCGGACGGTTGACCGACACCGCGTCGATTACCTGATCCAGTTTCGTGACCAGCATCGCCCTATCCACCTGACCGAGATTGTCATCACGCAGGGACACCGCGATGTTGAAATGGTGATCAACTTTCGAGAAACCCTCGGTTGGATCAAGGGCAAGCGCGAAGTCTGGAAAATAGCCGCAGTTTCGAAAACCGTATGTTCTTGCCAGGTCCAGTGAGTTCGAATCGCGGATGCCGATATGGGCGTAGAACCGAGACATAAACGCTTCAAAGCGAAGTCGCCCCCTCGACATCCGCCCCAGCGATACCCCCAGGCGGACAATCCTGACGCCAGCAAGTGTCAGCATCAGCATCAACGCGCCGCGCAACATCACATCCCGGTCGAAGAAACCGCCTGGATCACCCGGAGTGAGGGCCAGGTACGGCCTCTCCGTTCGACTGAAGCGAGCCTTTGTACCCGCCAGAACGGCGCCAAGCCAAAGAGCAGGACGACTTTCGTAATGCAATTCCTGCGGCTCAAGGCGGAGCTGCTTTATGAAGGCCTCCGGCGCACCGGATTGGGCGACGCGAACTCTGCCCCAACGCCGCAAAACCTTCAGCAATTCACGATTGATGAGGGCATCGCCGGCATTTTCGTATTGGGTATTGGCAGAGAAAAAGAAAATGGCGCGCGGCAGCGCATTGTTCGCGACCAACCCCGGCCTCTCCAACAACACGGGGGAGACGGGACTGGAACCTTCAAACGGGGATGACCGATCCATCTTCATTTCGAGACGATGTCCTCTGCAGCGGTGCGTGGTCATGCAAATGGCCTAGGCCGCCTGAACATTTTCCGGTTGCTTGAGGATGTTGTCGAAGTAGAGGACCGTCTTTTCGAGGCCTTCGCGCAGAGCGGTCTTCGGCTCCCAACCAAGCGCCTGCCTCGCAAAGGAGATGTCCGGGCAACGCTGGCGGGGATCGTCCTCCGGTAGCGGCATGTTGACGATAGCCGACTTGCTTCCCGTCACCTCTATGACCAGTTCGGCAAGTTCGCGTATGGTGAACTCGACCGGATTACCGATATTCATGGGTCCAGTGACGGATGCACCGCTTTCGAAAAGTCGGAAAATGCCGTCGATCAGATCATCGACATAGCAGAAGGAGCGTGTCTGCCGACCATTGCCATAAATCGTGATGTTTTCGCCGCGCAGGGCCTGCATGATAAAATTCGAAACGACACGACCGTCATCCGGCCGCATATGCGGACCATAAGTATTGAATATACGCACGACCTTGACCGCAAGTCCGTGCTGCCGCTGATACTCGAAGGTCAGCGCCTCAGCGACGCGTTTTCCCTCATCGTAACATGCCCGCGGGCCGATCGGATTGACCATCCCACGATAGGTTTCGACCTGTGGGTGGACCTCGGGGTCGCCATATATTTCCGATGTCGACGCCTGAAAGAAGCTGGCCTTACTGGACTTTGCAAGTCCGAGCAGATTGAGCGTGCCTTGGAAATTGATCTTCAGGGTGCCGATACCGTTGGCCTGATAATCGGGCGGTGAAGCCGGGCAGGCAAAATTCATCACAGCATCGCACTTGCCGATATAGGCCTCGCGGACGTCGTGACCGATGAAATGAAACGCCTCATGATCCATCGACTGGCTGAGATTGCCCACACGCCCGGTGTGAAAATTATCGAGACCTGTCACCTGATACCCGCCAAGCAGGAGGCGATGCGCGAGGTGTGATCCGAGAAAGCCGGCGGCACCGGCCAGAACAACATGCTTTGCCATCACGCAACCTCCATCTCAACCGGAACATCGATCATGTGCTGCCCATTCGGCTTGCCCAGTCCGCAATAGGCTCCCGCGAAACGTTCCACGCTCTGCTTCGACATCACGTTCCGTAAATCGATCACGGTCTTGCCGCGGCTGTTTTCCATCAGCTCATTGAGATCGAGATCACGAAATTCCGGCCATTCCGTCAGAATGACCACCGCATCGGCATCTTTCGCCGCTTTGAAGACATCGGCTTCAATACGAATATCCGGCATCAGCAATTGTGCGTTCTCGCCTGCTATCGGATCATACCCGACCACCTGCGCACCAAGCCGAACAAGGCCCGGAACGATGACCAGCGCGGGAGAGTCCCGCATGTCGTCGGTATTGGCCTTGAAGGCCAGGCCGAGCACCGCAATACGTTTACCCTCCAGCCTTCCGCCGATTGCCTTGCGGATCTTGCTGATCATCATCAGTTTGTGCCGATGATTGGCCGCAATTACCGCCTCGACGATGGTGAGCGGGGAGTTATATTCGATCGCCGTTTTAACGAGCGCCTGCGTATCCTTGGGAAAGCACGAGCCACCATAGCCAGGTCCGGGCGTCAGGAAATCTCGCCCGATCCGAGCATCGGCACCGACACCGGCCACGACTTCGTCGATATCCGCTCCGGCCTCTTCGGCAAGCCTTGCCACCTCATTGATGAACGAGATCTTGGTCGCGAGAAAAGCGTTGGCAACGTATTTCACAAGCTCTGCCGTCTGCACCGAAGAGACCAGATGTACAGCGGCGCCCGCCTCCGCAATGGGCCGGTAAATCTCTTCAAGTGTCCGCCGAGCCTGTGCGTTGGAGGAACCGATGACGATCCGGTCAGGGTTCATGAAGTCCTTGATTGCCGCGCCTTCACGCAAAAATTCCGGGTTGGAGGAAATCGCAAATCCGGAACTGGGGATATAACGGCCGACGATTTGCTCGATCTCACTATTCGTGCCGACAGGAACCGTGGATTTTGTGACGAACAGGATTTGCTCGGGCCGGGATTGGCGCTGTATCGCCGCATGTCGGGCAATATCACCCACGGCCGCAAAAACGTAATCGAGGTTGGCGCCGCCATCGAGGGCAGATGCCGGCGTTCCGACACAAATGAAAAACACGCTGACATCGGCGTCGATTGCATCCTGGATCTGTGTTGTGAAGATCAGGCGGCCAGCATCCTGATTGCGGGCGACCAAATCCTCAAGCCCTGGCTCGTAGATCGGCATCTGCCCATCGCGAAGCTTGGCTATTTTATCCTCGTGGATATCCACACAGGTAACGTGATGCCCTATTTCCGCAAAGCATGCCCCCGATACGAGGCCGACGTAGCCGGTGCCAATGACACAGATTTTCATGCCAGCTCTCCAGTTGTTGGTTCAAGTCGCTTTTAGAAGGCGTTGGTACCCTTGATGACGCATGGAATGGTTGCGCAGAGAATGCCGAGATCGAGCGCGAGAGACTGATTTTCCACATAGGACCGGTCCGCCGCGATCCTTCGCTCCATGTCGCCCAGGCTGGCAGTTTCCCCGCGGCTACCCATGATCTGTGCAAGCCCCGTTATGCCGGGCTTGACACGAAAACGGTCACGGTAATGGTGAATCTGCCCTGCAAAATCGTCATCCAGCTTGAGCGGATGAGGACGCGGTCCGACCAGCGACATCGAGCCCAGAAAAACGTTGAAAAGCTGCGGCAGCTCATCGAGGCTGGTGGCGCGCAATATCTTTCCGAGAGGCGTTACCCGGGGATCGTCGCGGACGCATTGCGTGAACGTGCTCGGTTCGCGCGTAACGTACATCGTCCGATATTTATAGCATTTGAACGGGACACCACCCAAGCCGTAGCGGGCCTGAACGAACAATGCCGGACCGGGTGTGGTCAGCTTTACGGCGACGTAAAGCAGGGTCAGGAGTGGCAGTAGCGCCAAGATCGCGATTGCCGAAATAGCGAGATCTACCACACGTTTTATAGAAAATTCCGGGCGTTCGAACGGAGGATTGATCGTAGCTGAAGACATATTAGCCTCGATTGCCAATTCGAATTTCAGCAAATGCTGATTTTCGAAAATTAACCTGCCGTTAATTTTTCAGCTTCGAATGAATAGGTCAACGGACTAGATATCGTCAATTCTATCTATTTCAAACACTTTACTAGGCATTAACTTCTGAAAAAGAATTAATTCATAACTTTTACAGACACCACAAATTTCAATAAATAAAAATCCCGGAAACACACGGGAAATACATTAAAAAACGAAATACACCTCATAAGCAGTTTTTCCCGGCCAGATAGGACGATGGCAAACGTGATGAAATAGGCGGCTGTGTCGGATACGGCGCAGAAAAACGGGCATGATCGCATGCAAGCAGCCAATGCCGTTTGTCTAAAGCCCGTTCGAACTCAACAATCGCCTATTCGCCCGACGCTCCCAAACGACCAGAACCAGGCTGGATGCCACGATCAGCATGGCGCCTGCGAAAACATTTTCGGCCGGGATTTCTGCCCAAACCAGATACCCGAACACGAACGCCCAAATTAGTCCCGTATACTCAACGGAGGCCAAAGCTGACGCCGGTGCATACCTAAATCCCTCGTATACGAGATATTGCCCCACTGTTGCGACGATGCCGAGCGCAAGCATCAGCAGCCATCCCTCGGCATCCGGTGTTTTCCAAACCCACGGGAAAGACGCTGCGCAAGCAATGGCAAACAGAAAGCTTGTCGCATACATCTGGGCGAGCGTGGTTTCACTCCTGCTGACGAGACGGATCAGTATGGTGCTGAGAGCCCAGCAGAAACCCGCGGCAACGCACATCGCGGCCGGGAGAAAGCTTGCGGAGTTGCCCGGATTGGCGGCGATGAGAACGCCGACGAAACCGATGAGACAGGCAAGCCAGCGGCCTGGCCCGACGGTTTCCTTGAGGATGAAAATCGAGAGCACCATCACCATCACGGGTGCCGAAAAATACAGCGTCGTGAGCTCTGCCAGACCAAGCCACTTGGCCGCATTGAAAAACAACAGCCAGGCCGCCAACATCAACGCCGCACGCAAGACAATCGTAGACCTGTGAGGGCTTTTCAAGATGGAGGCGTGTCCACGGATGCGAGCCAGCACCCCGGCGATGAGAACGATGACGACACTTCGAAAGAATAGTATTTCGGGGACTTCGTAATCCGCCACGAGCCACTTCACGATGGCGTCCTGGAGGGCAAAGCAGCTGTATCCAGCCGAGGCCAAGGCGATACCGACGAGCGCCCTACCCTGCTCATTCACCTTAGACAATTCATACCCCTGCCCTCACACCCGGTCGGCCGATTCTGCCAACCTGCTGGTTATTGATCCCAAAAGCGAGCGCAGCGCAATGATGTCAACATGTGACACACAACCTGCAGGGGACGTGGCCATCACAGGCCGGAGCCGAAGCTGGGATCCGGCCTGAACATCGCGCCAGCGGCAGCCGATCTTCAGGACGAGGAGCCAAGCCTCATTCGAAAGCCGGACGCAAAAATGAAGTTTCCTTACATTTTATAGGATCGCTTGGCCAAACCATAGGCAAGATCATGGGCAACATCCAAAGCCTCATGCTCCCCGAGGCGGCCGGAGACAACCATGCTGGCGAGGAAGCCGCAATCCACACGCCTTGCGACATCATGGCGGGCGGGTATCGAGCAGAAGGCACGGGTATCGTCGTTGAAACCCACGGTATTGTAAAAGCCCGCCGTTTCGGTCACGGCTTCGCGATAACGCCGCATACCTTCGGGGCTGTCGTAGAACCACCACGCCGGTCCAATCCTCAGGCAGGGATAGGCCCCGGCCAGAGGTGCGAGTTCCCGCGAATATGCGGTCTCGTCCAATGTGAACAGGATAACTGTGAGGTCGTGCCGCATACCGACCGCATTCAACAATGGCTGAAGTGCGGTCACGTAATCGGTGCGACCGGGAATATCAAAACCCTTGTCACGGCCGAACATTGCCATCACGCTGGGCGAATGGTTGCGGCGCGAACCCGGATGGATCTGCAACACAAGGCCATCTTCCAGGCTCATCCGCGCCATCTCCGTCAGCATCTGGCCACGGAAGGCATCGGCTTCGGTGGCCGAACATGTACCTTTGAGAACCTTATGAAAGAGTGCTGCGGCTTCATCCTGCGGCATATCCTCGGTTCTCGCAGAAGGATGCCCGTGATCTGAGGATGTCGCGCCATATTGCTTGAAGAAAGCACGCCGGGCACGATGGGCGTCGAGATAGCCCGTCCATGTAGTCGTATCAAAGCCGGTCTGCTCGCCCATCAACATGATGTTTTCGGTAAAGCCCGCCATTTCCGGGTCGACAACATTGTCAGGCCGGTAGGCGGTAACGACACGTCCGTCCCATCCGCTTTCACGGATCATCTTATGCCAGCGCAGGTCATCTGTCGCTGCTTCCGTTGTGGCGATCGCCTCGATGTTGAAACGCTTGAACAGCGCGCGCGGCCGAAATTCCGGCTGCGAAAGGCAGGCCGAGATATGACCGTAATACCAGTCGGCCGTATCGGCATTCAGTCTCCGGTCGATGCCAAACACCTCCTGAAAGGAGTGATCCAGCCACAGGCGCGACGGCGTGCCGCGAAAGAGATGATAGTTCTCGGCGAACAGTCGCCAGATATTTCGGCCATCCGTTTCCACCGGCCCGCCATCGGCACGCGGTACGCCGAGATCGGCTATGCCGACACCCTGCGAGACCAGCATGCGGAAGACGTAATGATCCGGCGTGACGATCAACTGCGCCGGATCCGGAAATGCAGCATCTTCCGCATACCAGCGCGGATCGGTATGCCCGTGCGGGCTGATGATCGGCAGGTCGCGCACCTGATCGTAAAGCTCACGAGCAATACGTCTCGGGCGCTCTTCGGTCGGCAACAGTCGATCGTCATCCAGCAGTTTCATGGGGATTGCCTTTCCTGATTGCGTTTCAACGGGCCGGGTCAGAAATCGACCAGCTCTGACACTTCGACCGGCAAACCGGTCTGGAACGAACGGTTCGCGGCAAGACCGGTCAGGATCGACATGGCGCCATCGCGGAAATCCGCAGCAAAAGCAGCGCCAGAATTCGCACCGCCAAAGATATCGGCAAGCATGCGGTTGTCGCCGCCGCCATGCCCGCCCTCACCCATCGCCACGGGCACGACACGCGGCTCCCCATGCAGCGGAAAATGATAGAGCTGGATGCCCTTGGCAGCACCTTCCTTATCGGACGAACCACCGGCGTTGATGTAGGAGGTCTCGCGCACCATCAGTTCGATGCGTCCCTTCGAGCCGTTGAAGGCAACGTTGAACCCTTCCCAGGGTGCATAGGTGTTGAGCGAATAGGTCATCACCGTGCGGTTCCGGTAGCGGACCATGACCTGCATCGTATCTTCGATGCTGATGCCGTCGCCAAAAACGTTCTGATCGCGCTGGTAGCCGTCTTCATGCTCGGCATCCCAATAAAGCGCCTTCTGCACCGGGCTGTCGGTCAGGTCGATCGCAAACGGGTCGACCTTGGCCGCCTGAACTTCGGTGGTGCGGGTATAGGGCGTGAACAGGCCACGCTCCTCGGCATTGGCGCGGCCGTAAAACCGCAGGTCGCCCATACCGAACACGGTCTGCGGCTGGCTCTGTAGCCAGAAATTGACGAGGTCGAAATGGTGGGTTGATTTGTGCACCATCAGGCCGCCGCTATTGCGCTTGTCGCGGTGCCAGCGGCGGAAATAATCGGCGCCATGTTTAGTGTCGAGCAGCCACTCGAAATGCACGGAAAACACCTCGCCGATGCCCCCCGAGGCGATGATGTCGTGAACCGCAGCATTGTGCGGCGCGTAACGGTAGTTGAACGTCACCCGCACCGAGCGGCCGGTGCGCTTGGCTGTATCGATGATCTGCTGGCATTTGACGACATCCGTCGTCATCGGCTTTTCTGTGATGACGTCGCGACCGGCTTCGAGTGCAGCGATAATGTAGATGTGGTGCGTGCGGTCGATCGAGGTGACGATCACGACGTCTGCGCCGGTCTCTTCCAGCATGCGGCCAAAATCTTCCGCCTTGTAGGTGGGCAGGTGCTGATAGCCGAACTCCTCAACTAGAACCTTGTTGGTGTAGTCCATGCGGGTCTGGTTGGTATCGCACAGCGCCACCAGTTCACCATGCTCGCGGTAGTCGCGTGCGATGGCCTCGTAGAACATGCGGGCGCGGGCTCCGGTGCCGACAAGGACGTATTTCTTCTTGCTCATCGAATATCTCCTCTTCCGTTCACACCAAACCGTTCCGATCGACGATGCCGATCCGGCGGAACCATGTTTCTGATCATTTCATGAGAAGGATGCTTCGCCTTATCGGGGCAAAGCACGGCCTTCGCTATCGAATAGGTGGCAGTTCTTCGGATCGATCCGCAATGCGACACTCTCGCCCGAACGGCATGGCTGCTGGCCGGACAACATGACCGTCATCGCTTCCTGCTGAAAAGGTGGGAGGACATGCAGGACCGTGCTGCCGCCGAGATGTTCGACCAGCTCGATCCGCGCGTCGCAGATCACCTGACCGGGACCATCGCCGATATCGATATGTTCCGGCCGAATGCCGAGCGTCAGCGTTTTGCCCGTCAGTGCCCTGCCGGTCTCGATGCGGTTCCCGTTCAGAATGACGCCGGTCGCATCGGCAACGCTAACGCTGGCAAAATTCATCTTGGGCGACCCGATAAAGCCGGCGACAAACTGGTTCTCCGGGTTGTTGTAGAGTTCAAGCGGCGAGCCCGCCTGCATGACCTTGCCAGCTTTCAACACGACGATCTGGTCGGCCATGGTCATCGCCTCGACCTGATCATGCGTGACATAGATCATCGTATTGCCGAGCCGCTCATGCAGCTTGGTGATCTCGACGCGCATCTGCACGCGCAATTCCGCATCGAGATTGGAGAGCGGTTCGTCGAACAGAAAAATTTTCGGATCGCGCACGATCGAGCGACCGATGGCGACGCGCTGGCGCTGGCCACCGGAAAGCGCCTTGGGCTTGCGCTGGAGATAATCGGTGATCTGCAATGTTGCGGCCGCTTCCCGGACGCGGCGATCGATCTCTTCGCGTTTGTAGCCTGCCGTTTCCAGACCAAAAGCGAGGTTCTTGTAGACGCTCATATGCGGATAAAGCGCATAGGACTGGAACACCATGGCGATGCCGCGCTTCGAGGCGGCTACATCGTTCATGCGTTCACCGTCGATGAGAAGATCACCACCGGAAATCGTTTCCAGACCGGCGATCATGCGCAGCAGCGTGGACTTGCCGCAGCCGGAAGGGCCGACAAAGACGGTAAATGCGCCCGGCTTGATTTGGAGATCGATGCCCCGGATGACATCCAGTGCGCCGAAACGTTTTTCGACATTGTTGAGTGTGATAGTCGTAACCATTCGCGTATCCAAAATTCAGCCACCAGAGGACTGACCAAAAGGGGCTGGCCAAAGGGTTTCAGCGTTTCATGCCTGTCGTGGCGATACCTTCGATCAGCAGGCGCTGGAAAAACAGGAAGATCAGGAAGATCGGCACCAGCGACAGGACCGACATGGCAAACAGCTCGTTCCAGCTGGATGTGCCACTGGAGTCGATGAACGAGCGCAGGCCTAGCTGGACGGTGTAGTTGCGCATTTCGCTGATGTAGATTAGCGGCCCGAAGAAATCCTCCCAGGTCCAGATGAACGAGAAGATCGCAGCCGTTGCCAGAACCGGCATGGAAAGCGGCAGGATGATCTTCCAGTAAATGCGCCATGCGCTGCAGCCGTCCATGCGCGCCGCCTCATCGAGCTCCTTCGGGATGCCACGGAAAAACTGCACCATCAGGAAGATGAAGAAGGCATCGACGGCAAAATATTTGGGAAGGATCAGCGGCCACCACGTATTGACCCAGTCCAGACTGCGGAACAGCACATATTGCGGGATGAGCGTCACATGATAGGGCAGCATCAGCGTGCCGAGCATGAGCGCGAACCAGAATCCGCGCCCCCAGAATTGCAGTCGCGCAAAGGCATAGGCCACAAGTGATGCCGCCAGCACATTGCCGATGGTTGCCAGGACGGCAATGACCAGCGAGTTCAGGAAGAACTGCCCGAAATTGATCTGCAGCCCGAACCAGCCTTTCGGATAGGCCTCGACAGTGACCTGCGAGGGAATGAGCCCCGCATCGCCACCGAACAGTTCCGAGGCAGGCCGGAGAGAACCGGACAGCATCCACAGGATCGGGTAGATCATCACGAAGCAGATCGCGATCAGGATGACATGGCGGACAGTACCCGACAGTCTTGGATGCGAGGAACCATGCCCCGGCATTTCGTGCACAGCATCAGTCATCGTAATGCACCCAGTATTTCGTTGTCAGGAAGGAGATCGCGGTGAACACGGCGATGATGGCGACAAGCACCCAGGCGAGAGCCGAGGCATAGCCCATGCGGAAATAGCTAAAACCTTCCTGATAGAGATAAAGCGTATAGAACAGCGTCGAGTTGATCGGTCCGCCGGAACCGCCGGAGATGACGAAGGCAGGCGTAAATGCCTTGAAAGCCTCGATCACCTGGATGACCAGATTGAAGAAGATCACCGGCGACAGAAGCGGCAGAGTGATGCGCCAGAACTGCCGCGAGGGCGATGCGCCGTCGAGACTTGCCGCCTCATACATGTCGGTCGGGATCTGGCGCAGGCCGGCGAGAAAGATGATCATCGGCGAACCGAACTGCCACACGGACAGGACGACGAGCGTGTAGATCGAGTAATTCGGGTTTGAAATCCAGCTTGGACCGATAATGCCGAACTGCGCCAGAATGCCGTTGACCATGCCATCGGCTGCAAACAGCTGACGCCACAGGACGGCGATTGCGACCGAAGTGCCGAGTAGCGATGGTAGATAGAAAACCGCCCGATAGATCGGCAATCCGCGCATACCACGGTTCAGCACCATGGCGACAGCCAGCGCGAAGGCCAGCTTCAACGGCACGGATAAGGCGACATAGATCAGCGTCACCTTCATGGATGCCATGAACTTCGGATCTGCCGTGACCATGCGCACATAGTTCTGAGCGCCGATAAATTCCGGCGCGTTCAGAAGATCGAAGCGTGTGAACGACAGATAGAGCGATGCAAGCGCCGGTCCCAGCGTCAGGCAGAAGAAGCCTATCAGCCAGGGCGACAGAAACAGATAGCCCGCGCCGTTTCTTCTGATCGCCCCCATAAAGCGGCCCTCCGGCCGCCTCACGATGCTCGTCTCATGTAAATTCTGCACGGCCATCATCAGGCCCGCTTCAGGATGGCTGTTGCTTCATCCACCAGATTGGCGCCGGCCTGCTCGGGTGTGACGGCCTCGAACGACGCTTCCTGGCTGATGCGGATGAGCACGTCGTTGATTTCGCCCGCACCACGCGGCGGCGCCGGCGGCAAAGGTCCAACCAGCGGTGTGATGGCCGATACGAGTTCGACAACCTTGCGGGCGTTGGGGTTGAGGTCGGCCATGATGGCGTCGCGGATCGCCGGAGACGCAGGAACGCCGCGATCGAGACCGAGGATTTTTGCACCTTCCGGCTCTGCAATCAGGAAGTTGATCAGTTTCGCCGCGGCCTCCGGGCTCTTGGAACTGGAGGAGATCGCGAACAGCTGCGAAGGCTTGAGATATTGGCCCGGCTTTCCGCCGTCCTGTACCGGGGTGCCGGTCGCCGTCAGTTCCGCCGGGACGAGCTTCTGGCAGCCTTCGAACTGGTTGGAATGCACGAAATCGGTTGCCGAACGCCCATTGACGATCGGCGAGGTTTCCGGCGACTGCTTATAGAGCGCCTGCACATCGGCGGCCACGCAACTGCCGACCTTGCGCATTTCCGCCCAATAGGCGAACCAGCGGCCGGCATCGGCGGCGTCATAGGCCAGCGTGCCATCCGGATTGTAAAGCGCCTTGCCCTGCGTGCGCAGCCAGATTTCGAATAGGGTTTCCTGACCGCTGCCGTCTGCCGTGGCGCTCAGGCGCTTGTTCTTGTTACCCTTGCCGAAGGCGGCGCATTTTTCGGCAAAACCGTCCCATGTGGTCTTCAGATCCGGCACCTCGGCGCCCGCTTCACCCCATGCCTTCGCGTCGAAAACCAGTGCGAAAGCATTGACGCCGACATTCCCGCCATAAAGCTTGCCATCAACGGAGCAGCTGTCGAGATTGACCTTGCCAAAGTCCTCCAGCTTCAGCTGCTTGCCGAGATATTCATCCAGAGGACGGATCGCGCCGCGCCGCGCGTATTCGAACATGTAGCGGTAATCCATCTGTATGAAATCCGGTGCATTGCCGCCCGCAACCTGCGTGGCCAGACGCGCCCAATAATCATCCCAGCCCATGAATTCCGCCTGTATCGCGGTCTGCGGATTAGCCTGCTTGAAAAGCTCGATGGCAGCGTTGGTGCGCCGCGCGCGCTCGTCGCCACCCCACCAGATCATGCGGATATTTGCGGCTTCCTGCGCAGTCGCGCGAGTGCCTGAAAGCAACGGCAGTGTCATAGCTGCCAACCCGGCGCCGATGAAGCGGCGCCGACCAAAATGACTCATAGTCATGTCATCCTCCCGAGATGATATCCATCATGTCCGCGAATGCGAACGAGACAGGTTTCGCCGACAGAACCCCTCCTTGAGCGTGCCGACGATTCAGAGACTAGCGGTCACGGACCATATGGACAAATAGAATATTTCGGCCCAATCATAAAAATCCTTTATGACTCTGAGAGGTCGAGATGGATAAGGGGCTGGAACATTTCATAGCGGTGGCCGAGGCCGGAACCTTCATGGCAGCGGCGGAAATCCTGCATATTTCGCAGCCGGCCCTGAGCTACAATATCAAGCGGCTGGAACAGTCGCTGGGCGTCGAGCTGTTCTACCGCTCGGTGCGCGGCATCGAACTGACGCCCTATGGAGAGACGCTGTATAACAGCGCCATTTTCATGTCCCGCCTGCACACCAATGCGCTGGCGGCGATCGCAAGGCAGAAAGCCGAGCTCGAGGAGGGCATCAGCATCGGCACCGGCTATTCCACATGGATCCTGCTTTTGAAGGATTACGTGATCGAGCATTTCCAAAAACATCCGGCAGCGCCAATCAATGTGAGTATCGGCAACATGATGCGCTGTATGGACCAGTTGATCGCCGGTGACATCGCACTTTTTATGGGTCACCGTATCGATCATCTGAAGCCGGGGCTGGCTGTGGATTTCATTCCACTGGGGTTCGCGACCGATGGATATTTCGTCCGCAACGGCCACCCGCTTCTCAACCGCACGCATTCGATCGACGAGGTACGCGCGTATCCGACGACAATGGCCAACCCGACGGATGCCAGACAGAAACGCCTGACCTTGGGTACGGGAACACAGGATCTAGACGGGACTGGACACGCATTTGCATGCAATTCCATGGATGCCTGCATTGAGTTCGCGCTCAAAACAGACGCCGTGCTCATACACAGTGACGTATTGAAGGGGTATTTTTACCAAAAAGGGCTGCGGGAGGTAAAGATCGACAAACCAAGTCGACGTCGCCAGGCGGTGATGGGTTTTTATGTTCTGAGCGAGGGGCGGACAAAGCCTAAAATTCAGGAGATCATCAAATCCATTTCAGCCCGGGCCGAGGCGGCGGGACTGTTTCCGTCCGCGATTTGAATGCAAATCGCTTTGGCTTGCCAACAATGAAAAGAGGCCGGAGGCGTCACCTGCGCGCCTTTGGCAGAAACGAAAAAGCCTGCCGCGGGAGGAGGTGCGGCAGGCTTTTCGAAAAAGTTGAACAACGGCTGGGAGGAGGAGTGCCGCTGTTCTGCCAGGCTTCCCTTGGGAGGAGGAGTGGGTCGCCTGAAACACGAAGCTCTGCGGGAGGAGGTGCATCGCTTCGTTGGGATTGTTTATACAGGATTCCTGAGGCCGGGTTAGCGCCATCATCGCAGTCCAGCCATGCACTCCGCGCAGATCGGCAATCGTAACTGCTTATTTAAGCCGCTAAGCGCGGAAACGGTCGAAGGCGGTCAGGTGCCTTATTGGTGGATCCGCCTCCGGATAGCGGTAAATTTCCGTGCGGAGATAGTGAAGCTCATCCGCAAGATCTGGTTCATTGACCTCGATCCACCAGGATTTCGGGCGGCCCGCACTGCCGTCGGACCAGCGGTAACCGCGTGCCTTGAGGTGATCCTTGAGGTCGAAGGGGCTGTTTTCGGCAAAAATGCGAACGCGGGATCGCAGGCTTGCGCGGTAGAGCTCCGCGAATGGGGTTGAGGCATCACCGTCGGCCTGACGATCCAGCACTTCCAGAAGTGCAAAACAATCGTCGACCGCCCGGTGGCCATCGTGGAAATAACCCGCCTGCCCGACCAGATAACCGAGTTTTGTCCCCTCAAAACCGCGCGCAGACCAATCGACCTCTGCATTGGAACAGGCCCATGCCTTGTCGTAGAATGCCGAGGAGAATGCCTCGCAGAACGGGCGATCAAACCCCGCATTGTGGGCGATGATGAGATCGGCTGGCGCGATCAAGGCACGCACGGCCTCCATGTCGATCATCTGGCCGGCAACCATTTCGTCTGTGATACCGGTCAGCCTCGTGATTTCGGCTGGAATTGATTTTCCGGGTTGCTGCAGGCCGCCATAAATGCCTGTCACGTCGCCGATCGTGCCCTGTTCGTCAAAGGTGAAGGTGATCATGCCGATCTCTATGATCTCTTCCGTCAGATGGTTGAGACCGGTGGTTTCGGTATCCAGAATGATGCCCTTCAGCGGGAATTCAGGGCGAATGGCGGCCGCGATTTTACGCGGCTCGATTTTCTCCAAAATCCGATAACGGCCGGTGACTGAAAGATGCGTAACCATCTCGCCCTCAGTCATAGTGTGGCCTGTTACCCGTTTGGGCGACTGCTGGGTTGCACCACGGGCAACCGCGGGCAGATCATTGGAAAACATATCGAATTGGGTCGGCAAGCCTGGCTTCCTATTGCGTAACGCCAGGCGTGCTAGCACGCAGGCGCCTCGCAGTCATCCGATCCCGAGCACTTGGCAGGCTAAAAAACCACGATCCCGCCGGATGCTCGTCTATCGAAATTGCTGGAGTGGCAAACATGGATATCTACCACCCAGCACTGGCATATATATCCGCGAACGGCGAGGCTCCGCCGCCGTTCGCGCTCAGCTCGATACTCAACCGGCATCCGCAGATGACTGCGAGGACAACACGAGTTTTCTCGCCGCCACGAAATCGACCTTGCCCGAACCCAGGACCGGTACGACACCGACATTGACCTCGGCAGGCACCATCATATCCATCGCCCCCTTCGATTTGGCGAAGCTCGCGAAATCGGCACGCGTGGCGTTCGGCGCGTCGGTCAGCAGGATAAGGCGCTCCCCCTTCTTGGCATCCGGCACGGATGAGACGACGGACAGGTTGCCCGGCCAAAGCTGACCAGCCAGCGCTTCCACGGCAGCCAGAGACACCATTTCGCCGCCGATCTTGGCAAATCGCTTGGCGCGGCCGCGGATGGTGACAAAACCATCCTCGTCGATGGTGACGATATCGCCGGTATCATGCCAGCCGCCTTCGAGCGGTTCCAGAACGCCGGGATTTTCGGCTCTCAGATAACCGGCCATGACATTGGCACCCTTGATGAACAGGCGGCCGCCTTCATCGATGCCCGGCACTGGTTCAAGCTTCCACTCCATACCCGGCATGATCTTGCCGACCGTGCCGGAACGGTTGAACATAGGCGTGTTGAGCGAGATGACCGGCGCGGTTTCGGTAACGCCGTAACCTTCGAGAATGCGAAGGCCGAATTTTTCCATATAGGTTTCGCGGGTCGACGCCTTGACCGGTTCGGCACCGGAAAAGATGTAGCGGATCGAACGGAAATCATAGGGATGAGCCGTGCGGGCATAACCGTTGAGGAACGTGTCGGTGCCGAAGATGATGGTGGAGTTCGACGTATAGATCAGTTCCGGCACGATGCGGTAATGCAGCGGCGACGGATAGAAATAGACCGGCACGCCGGCAACCAGCGGCAGGACAGTACCGGCGGTCAGGCCAAAAGAGTGGAAGACCGGCAGGATGTTGAACACCTTGTCGCCGGAGTGGAAATCGATACGCGAGGCCGCCTGGGCGGCATTCGACAGGATGTTGCGATGGGTGAGCACCACGCCCTTCGGAGACCCTTCGGAACCGGAGGTGAAGAGGATGACGGCGGTATCTTCCGCCGTCTGCTTCACCAGCGGTTTGTATCGGCGGATGAGGCCCAAAACCTTGTCGAAGGCGTTGATCGTCTGACGCAGATCGTCCAGCCAGACAATGGTCACTTCCTTTTCGAGTTCGGCGATGATGGGCGCAAGCTTGCCCTGCGTGACGAATGCGTGTGAGCACAGGACATGCTTCACCTGAGCCGCTTTGCAGGCCGACAGGATATTGGCGGCACCGGCGGTGAAGTTCAGCATGGCTGGAACCTTGCCGGCCGACATGACACCGAGCACGGTTGCAGCAGTGCCATTGGCATTCGGCAGCATCACACCGAGCGTCTTTTCGTTCGGGAACATCGCCTTGAACTTTGCGCCCAGAACGGCGGCGCCGGTGAGGAGCTTGCCATAGGACAAAGGACCGCTGATCGGGTCTTCGACGGCAAGCTTGCCGCCACCCTTTTCCTGCGCCGTTTCGATGATGCGCTCGAGCACGGTGAGGTTGGTGTTGGTGGTCTTGAACAAGAGCATCGACATGATCTTGTAGAGCGCGGCACCGGCGGCGATACGACGCATGCGACCCTTCAGGTCTTCCGGCACTTCGAGGCGCACCGGTTCAAGGATCGTCACCTTGACCTTGGGGAACAGGCGGCGACGCACCTGACCGCCGGAAAGCCTCGAAAAATAGCTCTTTTCCAGACCATCGATACGGACAGGCACGATCATCGAGCCGGTCTTGTCGGCCACCATGGCAGCACCGTCATAAACCTTCATCAGCGTGCCGGTCACCGTCAGGCGGCCTTCCGGGAAAATGCCGATGGCGTTGCCATCCTGCGCCACCTTGATGAGCGAGCGCGTCGCCATCGGCTTGGTCGGATCGAGCGGCAGGAATTTGGCCATCTTCAGGAAGGGGCGAACCCACCACGCCTGGGCGATCTTGTAATCGACGGCGAAGACCGGCTCTTCCTCGGTAATGGCGAGCGCCAGCGCACCATCGAGAAAGCTGACATGGTTGAGCGCGATGATCGGCGCGCGGCCGGCCTTGCGGATGTTTTCCAGACCTTCGACTTCCAACCGCATGAAGGCGCGGAACAGGATCGAGATGAAATCGCGAAACGGATTGGTCGGCAGTGTCTTCAGCATCAGCCATGCGACGCCGATATTGATGATGGACAGGCCGAGAATGATCATAGGCACCGACATGCCGACCGCCTGCAGAACGGCGACAAGTGCAAGACCGATGGTGATGAACAGGGCCGACAGCACGTTGGCGCCACCGATGACACGGGCACGGCGTTTTTCATCCGCCCAGGTCTGCATGGCGGCAAAGGTCGGGACGGCGAGGAAAGCACCACCGATCGCCATGCCGGCAAGATCGATCGCCACACGGATGGTGTTCTGGCCGGCGAAGAAATCTGTGATTGTCTGCGCATGCGTGGTGGACTGCAGACCCCACAGGTTCCAAGCAAGATCGATGCCGAACAGGGCGATGATGGCGGTGCCGACCGGTGCCGGCAGAAGCACGACACGGCCGGCCGACATCCAGCCGGCGATGGCCGAACCGACCGCAATCGAGATCGCGAAGATGGCGAGATAGGCCGGCACGACGAGTTCTGAACCGCCGAGAATCTCGCTGACCATGATCGGCAGCATCGACATGACGAAAGCGCCCACGAACCAGAACCAGCAATTCATAAGCGCCGAGCGCCAGACGCGAGTATCCTCGCGCAATTCCTTCACCAGCGTCAGGCTGGAACGCAGCACATTTTTGTCGATGACGAGAGAGGGCGCCTGAGCGCCGGTGCGCGGGATCATCCGTGCCGACAGCCAGCACAGGACCGACAGCACCATCATCATCGGGCCAAAGATCCAGACGCTGTCCCCCTCGGCAAAGGCAAGAGCCGCGACGATCGTGCCGGTGAGGATGGCGATGAACGTGCCGCCCTCGATCCAGGCATTGGCCTTGGGCAGATCCCGGGTTTCGAGAAGGTCCGGCAGGATGCCGTACTTGATCGGGCCGAACAGCGCCGAGATGACGCCGAAACCGAACAGGGCGACCATGAGAACGGAAATCGAAGAAAAGGCGATGCCGATGACCGAGATGGCGGCGATGCCGATTTCGGCAAACTTCAGCCGTTCGGCCATCTGCGCCTTGTCGTGCTTGTCCGCAAGTTCGCCGCCGAGCGCCGACAGGAGCAGGAAGGGCACGATGAAGATACCGCCCGCCAGCGTGACGAGGGCCGCACCTTCGGCGGCCATCGTTGCCAGGATGAGGAAGATCAGCGTCTGTTTGAGAAAGTTGTCGTTGAAAGCGGAGAGGAACTGCGTCCAGAACAGCGGCGCAAATTTTTTCGATTTCATCAGACTATCGTGCATGGCGCTTTCCTTTTCGGTCGCGGCAGGAAGACCACGGAGATGTTAGGCAATCATTGAAAGCCAGAACAACTCCGCGGCATCGTTAACGAATTTTAGTTGTCGCTGTCGCGGTTGAACTTGACGAGCAGCTTCTCGGTCTTGGCGTCTTCGATCTTCCGGATCAGCTTCTCCGATTCCGAATTGTCACGCAGGGTTTTGGTGATGTTCACTGTTGTCTGAACAAGCATGATGATGCCCATGGTGAGATAACCCTTGCCCCACAGATCGAGCGGCATCATCCAGAGACCCAGCGCCAGCATGAAAGCTGCCGCACCAAAAGAGATGTAGGAGAAGCTGACCCAGCTGGCGGAATGTTTCTGAAAACTGTCGTTCATGGTGATGTTCCTTCGTAAGATTGTGCGAATGAGGTTCAGGCGGTTGCTTCGAGGCGGGTGCGAAGACGTGCCAGCACGTCATCGGCGGAGGAGCGCAGCGGCGCACCGCACCCGGCCTCTGCCAACCGCTCAATCAGACCGGCCGTGCGGGACGGGCCTTCCATCTGCCTGAGCACGGCGGAAACCGTGTCCGTCTGTTTCTGGCGATCACGCAGGCGTTCGAGTGTCCGCTCGGCGTCATCCAGCGTGGCGAGGCTCACGCCGCTCGCGGCGTGATCGATCTTCTGCGCGGCATCGGTGGCACGGGCCAGACGCTCTCCGCGCTGCAGTTCCTTCAGGCGCCCTTCCGCCGCGCGTACTGTTGCCTCGAGGTTGGCAATTGCCGCAGAGAACTGGGCCTGTGCCTGCTCCGACGCGGTGCGTTCGGCTTCGAGGAATGCGATCGCATCCGCCGCTTCGCGGGCCAGATGGTCATTCCCTTTGGAGAGTGCTGTCAGCGTGCGCTCCTCAAGATCGACGATCCGCGACAGGATCACCGCATGCTGGCTGCGCTCCTTTTCGTTCTGCGCAATGGCAACAGCCAGCGCATATTGTGCCGACTGGATGGCCTGAGCCGCTTCGCGGATCTGCTGGGCGAGCAGAGGCATGGCGTGTCGATCAGCGACGGCCTGTTCCGCATCATGTGCTTTACCGCGCAGAAGTGTTGCAATCAGGTTGAACATTGGGCCTCTCCCGTTTATGAACACTGTTCACTAATGAATGGATCGCATAATTCTGAACGATGTTCAATAATTATTTTGAACATCGTTCATAATTTTATTGGGATGACTGGCATGGGTCGACGGGAAGACAAACGGGAAGACCTGCGGGCAAGGTTGCTGGAGGCCGCACGCGAGCGGATCATGCGCGATGGCCTTGCGAACCTGCGCGCACGCGACGTGACACAGGATGCCGGCTGCGCACTCGGCGGCCTCTATAGCGCCTATGCGGATCTCAACGATCTGATCATTCACGTCAATTCGACCACACTCAAGGCGCTCGAGCAGTCGCTGGCGCTGGCGGAAGTGAAATACAAGTCGCCGACCGATCGCCTCCGCAATCTGGCACAGGGATACCTGAAATTCGCAGTGGCCAACCGCAATCTCTGGAAGGCTCTGTTCGAACATTATCTGCCGGAAGACACGCCCTCTCCCGAATGGCACCTCGAGGAACACCTGTTCCTTATGAGTGTCATCGCCGAACCGCTGTCGGAACTGCAGCCGGAGATGAGTGCGGAAGACAGGGCAGTGCGCGCACGCACCCTGTTCGGTGCCGTGCACGGCATCATCAGCATTACGCTGGAAGCACGCTTTGTCGGCCTGCCGCCGGAACGGCTGCAGCGCGAACTCGATGAGATCATCATTATGATCGCTGCCGGTGCCGCGTCGCTTCGGGAAAGCTGAAGCCTCAACGGTGTCGATCGTCGTCGACGCGATCCCGGCTGATGGCACCGCCTGTTTCCGTCCGCTTCAGAATCCTGAATAGCTCCTCATGGCCTGCACATAGTCTGCAAACGCCATGGGCATCCTGACGGCATGAAAAATCACCTCATCCCAGATCGCTCCGCCCTTCCCCGCCTGCCTGATCGCCTCCTCACCGAGAGCTGGTGGCTGGAAGAGAAAACGGATCCCGAAGACAACATCCTATCCGCGTTCACGCGCTGTGATGGATCCCGAAATCTCCAGCCAAGCCATCGTGAGGTTTCGACATGCAACTGACGAAGGCTGAACACATCGCCCTGCACCAAGCCTTTGGCGCTTGACGCTTCCATCCGGACGCAGATCCTCAATCTCCTGAAGGATCTGCGTATATGCTCGATCCGGCCGTATTGTTCATCAGCCACGCCCTGCCAGTGGCGCGCCAGATACGCGGCCGGATCATCGTAATCCACACAAAACGGGGCATGACTGTGTTTCGGCGCGGAATATTGAACGCCGATAAGCGGTCAACATTCCAAGCCGATTGACAGCTTCCATCTGATCAGCCCAGGCGAGGGACGATAAGAGCTTAAAACTGGACGTGAGTTCTACGCCAGTCATTCCGGGTCATCCTGATCGTCGTCACATCGGGATCAGGTGGCGTCTTCGCCCCGATATTGCGCGCAAGGATATCGGAAAGACTTCCGGTCTTCTCGATTGTCTCCATGCCGTAATCGCTGAATGTCTTCACGTTGAAGACTTGTTTCGACAGGAGGGGGTTGTTGAGTGCCTGAGAGAACGCATCCAAGGCCACCATGGCACCGAGTAGAGGCGGCATCGGCGTATTGGGACCGTTGTCCTCGGCAAACAGTCCGACATAGAAATCGACATTGTCGGGATGGCCATACAATTCTTTGAGTTCCGCGCGAAGTGCATCGTCAGCAGTCACGCAATCGAAGCCGTCGATCGGTTTCATTTTCATCGCCTGGCGATAGGCATTGTAGCCCTGCAAGCACTGGTCGCGGTTCTGCTGGATCGCCAGCGTTTCAATCGTCATGCCCCGCGCCAGAAAAATCGCCGTGTTGTGCAGATCCAGTTTCGTCGCATGTGTTTCGGCAACCCATTTGAAGGCGCTGTAGAGCCCCGCCTTCACCAGCAGCGTGTTGTCCAGCAACATCGTCGCAGAATCGACCATGCCGCCGTTCCAACGCATCTTTTCCGGGATCAAAGAATGCCAGCGGTAAAGAAGCGAGAATTCCACCGTCATCCAGTTGGGACGGTTCCACGGCGCCGGCCATGCGACAGCCGGATCGGCCCTCAGGTGGAGACAGGCCGAAGAGATGTGGTTGATATATTCTTCGACGACGACTTTGATGAACAGTACGATGACGACGTTGCGAGCTGTCTCGAAGACGCGAGTGTCATCCCAGTCGGGATTGCATCGCTCCAGTTGACCGGCGAGGCGATTATGTTCCCTCAGGAACAGAGTGTTCATCATACCGACAAGCGCAGTCGAATTGGCCCGGTCGCCACCGACTGCGAAAATGTAGCGACGAGAATGCTCCCCTGCCGACCAGTCGTCATGCATACCCAGCGGCTTGTCGAGCAGACCGGCACCATGATCGTCGATGAACTCCGTGCTGAGGTCACTCGTATTCATCTGGTAAAGCGAGGGCGGAAACTCTTCACCCTCGATATCCTGCGATTTCAGTCGCCCCTTGCGTCCAGGTTCTTCCGAGCACAGCCTCAGCGCCTTCGTCTGCGCAGGCGTGCGACCGTAAAGCGGAGAAAGGTCGATATCATGGTTCGACGTAGTCTTGCGTCGATCCTTGGAATCCGTTCGCAGAAACCCGTCGGTAAGATACTGGGCGAAGATGGGAAATAGCAGGGTCGACTTGGGACACTCCCGCTGCACCCCGTCGCGCGGAACAAAAAGCGCGGCAACGTCGGTCACCGGCGGCAGGTCCGTTCGCGGTTGGGCAGGCGGGATCGAGCGGCCGAGATAGGTCTTGTCGGTGAGTGACGTCCACGAGGTGTAGCTTTCGCATGTGCTTAAGGGGTGCGGGCGAAAGGCTGCGGCATTGCAGGCGAAATTGATGATGAGCCTGTTCGCTAGCCTTGCCAGGAATGGCATCTGCTCGACCAGCCACCACAGCGAAGCGAAATTCTGCAGCACGTAGCTGCGGAGCCGATGCCCCAGTCCATCGCATCTCTTGCTCCGCGCGCTCATTCCGCCATGCCCCCCGTTGAAACATTTCCCGCAGCAGCCGCAGGCCCCCAGGTGACAAGCAGATGCTCGGGAAACGGACCGCCTGCAAAATCAGGTCCGGCATCAGCCTGGGCGGACCTGATACCGGGGATATGCAGGATCTGCCGCACCGCCTCGGGAATGGCGACCCGCCCGACATGACGACCCAGGCATTCGTGATGTCCCAGCCCGAAATGGAGGTAGGATGATGCGGGCCGCGATGCATCAAACCTTTCGGGATCGGGCATCAAAGCGGCATCGAACATTGCCGAGCCGGAACAGACCGCCAGCAGACTGCCGGCCTTGATCGGTGTGGCATAGCTGGTTCCCTCGCCCAGCACGCGATCGACTTCAGCAAAGCGGAACTGGAAAGTCGTGATCGGATTGAAGCGAAGCGCTTCGAAGACATGCGCATCGAACAGGTCGGTAGCGCCGGCGGCATCGGCGGCCAGCGCAGCATTCATCCAGTCCGGGTGACGCAGTAACTGGTCGGTCGCCTGGACGATCGCGGCACTCGTCGTTTCGATCGCGCCGACCAGGAGGCCGCAAACATTGCTGACGACCCGCTCAGGCGGCAGAGCCGCCCCCTTACCGCTCGACAGGTTTATCAGTCGTTCGACCGTTGTATCACCGTCGAGAGGAGCGGCCGCCCATTGCCGGGCAAGAAATGGCCAGAGCCATGCCTGCATGTCGCTGCCCGCAGCATGGCATCGCTTGAGGACATCGTCGTTGAACGGGAAATTGCGGAACATGCCATGCTGTGTGGCAAAGGACCAACGCAGCAACTGGTCGTCGGCAGCATCGAAACCGAAGATGCGCTGAACGATCCGCAGCGGCACCTTGCGGGCGATCTGCGGAACGATGTCCAATGTGCCTCCAGCCGCGCCGATCGCCTCGCGCACGACCTCCGCCGCAAGCACGCGGATCGCCGGCAGATCCTCCCAGCGCATTACCGACTGCATCACCCCTTTTTCTTCCCAGTTCAGCTCGGTCTCGTCGCGTGCGAGCATGAACGGCCCGACAGACGGGTCCATCGGCAGACGGTTGGCCCTGACGGAGTAGAGGGACGGTTGTGACAGAATGTCGAGGACATCGGTCGCCCGGGTGACAAGGGTGAAAGGGGACATCGGCAGGATGGGACGATCTGCCCTGAGTTCGGCATACATGCCGCGCCAATCGCTGCGAAGCCATCGGATGAAGACGCCCAGGGCCGCTTGCGGACCCTGCGACATTGCGGAATCGAATTCAGCAAGAAATGCCATGCGCTACGATCCTCCTGTTTTTGCGGACGGGGAGCATCACCCGTGGCGCGCGGCGCAGCGGCGCCGGGCGGGTCTCCGGCGGGTTCTGTCTTGCCGCGTCCCGTCTCGAATGGAACCTTTGCATTGATATGGATTTCAGGGCCTCCTATCTGCGGCGACGTCCCTGGCGATCCGAGGCTGTGTGCTAGAGCCACGTAGGGTTGGTATCGGCTTAGATTGAGTACCAGCTGGCGGGTCTCTGCCTGAAAGCCTTCGTCCCCGACCGGCGCGACACATATTCATCGGTCCAGCGCAAACGGCCGGCAATCTCATCCAGAACACGCCCGCGGCGAGTCAAACCGATCCCGCTGCTGACAAGCTTGAAAAAAAGCGCCAAGCGTTTCAAGTAAAGCTTGTTTCTGTTCGCTCTAAGATCGGATCATAGGTGACGACGTGGACCCCTACTCCTGAGCCAACGGTTTCAGTGATGGCATCGCGCCGCTCTCCTTCCCCTCGGCCAATGGTCGCCAAGCCCATGCACGCACATGATCCAAAGCGTTGCAGGCATTTCGTGACCCTGTATCTGAACGCAGTTCGCACTAGATCGGTGATTTAGATCCTATAACCAATCCACTGCGGCCGTTGGCAAGGAGGCAATTTAGAACCAGCATCAGGCCATAGGCAATCGAGCAAGTCAGCTGGTTAATGAGATCTTCGACAACAAGCCACTGCGATCCTGGGGATCCGAGGGGAACGCGTGCCACGCTCCTTGTAAGCTTTAGTATCCTCCACCCCCTTGAACCACCTGAAGCTGGTAATCGGCCACAGCCCGCCAAGAATGATGATCCTTCGCTTCCGAGACCTAAAAGACCGGGTCGGTCGGAGGATGGCGCGGATCCTGAGGATTGATGTTCACTTCGTAGGCCAGCGGCCGGGTGCTGATCAATCTAAACCTGCCATCCACGATGCTGATTGAAAAGAGACCCGCGCCGGCACCATTGGGCGGTACGCACGCTGCCGTCTCTCCAACGCGGCGTGTTTTCGTATCGATTGTTCTGAATGTGCTGTGCAGATAATCGATATTCTCCTTAGTCATGCGCGCTGTGCCGACGGCTTTGCCGAAGCCTGCATTGGTATCTTTCACGCAGAGGCCATGATTGCCGACCTTGCGCGACGTCACATCCTCGTAATGGCAGGAACCATCCCTCGACTTCCCCCACATCTTATGCGCGTAATAGAAGACGCCATTCTCATACTTGATGAATGCAAGCGCAAGACATTGGTAGTGGCCCAGTATCGTCCTGCTTTGCTTGCTGACGTTCTTTACCTCCCCGTAATAGACGGGGTCGCCTGTTTCCTGTGTCCAAAAGTGAAGTCGTGAGGCGATTAGGTCAGGATCGGTGACGGTCTCAGCGCAAGCGCTAGATATACCGAACATAAATGCAATGACTGAAGCCGCTGCTTTCCACATTGCGCCCTCCCAGAATATATCACATTTATCAGTCTATACTCAACCGCCGGCAACGAACGATACTACCGAAACGTGCACTTGACAACGCCCCCCTTTCTCACCGGTGCGCCGAGTTTCAATGCCCCAGCAGCTCAAGGCCGGATAGGCCACCGGTGACCAGACCCTGCCGTAAGGAAACGAACAAGCGACCCCGCTTTTATTGACCTGATTTCCTGGTTAAGTCTCAAGAGGTCAATAGGTTAGAGGTCCTAGTCGCCATCGGTAGTCACCACTGCTGGGTTCACCGCCTGTAGGAACGCCTCTGTTTATAGTTTTTTGAATTCACAACTTATGGACGCACTCAACAAGGCGACGGTGCAGCCGATGAAACTCATGCTGAACGGCATAAATGGCGACTATCTCCGAGACATACTTGAGATGGTTGTTTGGAGACACTTGTTTTGACCGCACCCCGTTGCTGTGGTGCGTTTGTATTCTGGCTATTTGTTTTTTGG
>NZ_JBCIYT010000015.1:0-139599 GCF_050455485.1 Neorhizobium sp. BT27B
TCGCTAACGACGTCGTTAAATACGTGTCTTAGGCCATCAGGGCGCTAGGCGGCAGGCGGTGCCAATCGGACGGTTACATCTCATGAGAGTGTCACCCAGCGAATATATCACTCGAGATACGCCGGAATTGACGCCAAGTCGTAATTGATGGCGCAGTGCCGGCGAGACCGATCGCACTGTCTTCGCGATTTGAGATGAATCGGGCAAAGGCAGGTTCAAGAAAACCGCCCTCAGTCGGGCGGCTCCAAGCTCATGAACGCGTCGAAAGCTGTTTTCTGCTCGGCAAGCTTCATCTCGGCTTTGAACTGTAGACGCTCATCCCAGTCAGTGCAGGCCATCAGTTCGGCACACAGTTCCTCAATCAGTGTTTCGAGTGACATCGTCATCGTCCCGTTCTTCTTGAGTTTCGAAAGACGGGAGGCCGGGGCGCGGAGAGCGCCCGGGGTCAGGGATCGCGCATGCGACCGGCAGAGCCGGGGAGTGGGGGAGCCGATTTTGTCAAACGGACACGCTCCGTTGTTCAAAATTGGGGGAACCGCTCATCCTTGATGCCGGACGCTCGTAGCGCCATGCTGAATATTACTGAGCAGACCCAACCTCTCCGTATCGTGAGCCGGTCACCAAACCATCACGGCGCACATGCGCCCCGCGGATCAGCCGGCGTCAAGGCCGAGATCCGGGACAGGCAATGAAGAATATCGGAGCTTTCAGCATAGCGACGGCCACGGCCGGGAAAGCGGGAATTCTCGATACGGTTTTGACCGGAAAAAGGGCTGCCGCAGGAGCCTTTGCGAAGCGCCGCGCAGCGGAAGGCGGGACCGACCGCCCCCGGCAAAACCGTTCCGCTCGACCGCGAACATTGATGCTGTGCATTTTACAGGAGCCGTAAGCTACGCAACGCAGACAATGGTAGTAATCAACACGCGCCCTTTACAACGGTAGCCGCGCATGTGGTATGCAGAAGTACCCGATCGGGGGATTGAGTTTAGCGAACTGAAAGCAAATTTCTGGTGAGCCGATTATTGCAGGACTGCGAACGACATATGGCGCAATCTACTGAAGCACTGAAAGCGACGCGTACATATATAGATGCAAGATCGGTGACTTTGGTCAGCACCGGTCCCACTCTCCAATTACATCGTGGATAGGGTCTGGCGCTTCGGCACCGGACCCTTTTTTTCAAGCAAGCTACAACCTCGCAGCCTCAACAAACCTATTCAGGGACCCATCGAAAAGTTGAGTTAAAGCCAGCGAGCCAAGCTGAATGCTCGGCTCCACAGGTGTCGGCTGAATACGGGTTCGAAACTTGAGATAGTCCTCGCAAAGCGGCACTCCGGCCCCGATCATAGCTATCCCGCCGGGACGTTGCGGTTTCAGCATGATCACTTATCGCAATCTCCGGAAGGTCTAAAGATCGATATCCGCTAAGCCATGCATGGAACTGCGAGCTTTCTTTCCTTTCGAGATAAGGATTTTCTTTCAAACCCAATCTCTGGATCGCGGCTGCTCGACCGTGATCGTATGCCACTTTGTCGGACACGAGTGGGACACCGTCAATGTCGAAAGAGCGGCGCTGCGAGATCGTCCGAACGAGATTTTCCATTACGGTGTTTTAGCTTGAGTCGCGCAAGGAATCTCTAACATATGACACACGCGGCAATCACGACTGTGAGGGCGGAACGGTCTCAGCAGAATGCCCAGCGAACCAAGAGCGATACTGAACGGACTCGGTAAGCTCCCTGTAAGGGTTAGCTCTTGAGGATAGCCCTTGCTTTGCTGCTGCCCTGCCCTCATCGAAGTAGCGCTGGTTTACCGGTATTTCGTCTGACTCACTCGTCATTGTCGTCCTGCTAGAATCGAACTGGCGATCGTTTTTAACTGCCGTCGCACGAGAGCGTTCCAACAAAACACCTCCACAACACATGTGGTTCTGGATTAACTTCACGCACACCGGAACGTACATGCCGCACGGTTAGGTCCTAACGCGTGTCGATAGATACCGCTCGACAATAGCGTCCACGGGTTCCTGCCCCGTACAGTCGCGGAATAGCTGCCGCCTGACCTCTAATGCCGGTTCGCTATCCGGATTGATGCGCATCGTTTCGCATATCTGGGTGCTGGCTTTTGACAGAACACCAAGTTCGTCCGAAGTGAATTGCTTGCTCTTATGCATGCTACCCCCAAAAAACTACGCATACCGCTCCAACGTGTAGCGTCCGTCCTCATGTTCTGTCAGCACCACAAACGGCTTGTCGCCAGCATGATTGAGAATTGCCGCTGTCGCTTCGTCATTCGTGTTGAAGACTTTGTCATGCTTAAACTGCGAGCCGCTGGAAGACGTCGATGTGGTGAGCATCAATCTACCTTGCTCTTCCAACAGGCGATAAGATGCAGGGCGTGTATCAAAGTGCCAGCTATCGTGAAGCTCTGCCATTTCACCCCCCTGTCCTTGGGGGATAGTCTAGCAAAGCGCCGCTTAAACTCAATCGCTAACCGTCTCGACCAGTTTCCGATCAATGATGATAGCGTTCGTGAGGTCGTCGCTATTGTTCAGACCATTCAGCAGCGTCTGAAGATCGGGGATTTCCATCTCAACCTTGTAGATTGCCATGGGATCGACAGAACCGTAGTCTGGATCGGCGCGGAGCTCGGATCGCTGCTGATATGCAGCCGACCGGCATTCATCTAGCGTGGCTGCAAAGTACAAGCGATCCGGATTGGTGACCGGGCTGACTTCATAGGCGTAAAGCGTAGTCATTTCAGCGTCCTTTTTCGTATGACATGCCAAGGATATGGGTATCGATGCCAGACCGTCTATTGCAGAATTTACCCTACTGCCCGGTTCGATGACAACGATTGCGTGATAATCGACGCAACCCATGTTGGTTGGGGATTAAAGACTGCAACTGCTGTTCTCTGACTGATATCCGCATATACTTGACGGCAAAGAATTGGCTCTTGCCGCTCTCGCCGGCAGGTAGCGTTGCCTAATTGAAGTGGTGCCGCTGAGAAATCGACACTGACGAGGGTCGCGTAAAAGCTATAAATGTTTTGAGCTATTCGCCGATTAACGTCTTTTTCTTGGAGCATCGGGGCATGTCGGCGAATGGCGCGAAGCGGAAGTCAGACGGCCCTAACCGGCCATCGAGAGAAGGGCTTCGACATGACCGTTCACTTCAGAACGGCTCTTCAGAAGAGCCTAGTTTCCTCCGTACGCATCAAACAATTTCTTATGCGGTGTGTAAGCTTGCAGAAGAGCTCTCGAGCTCACGGTAGTCGCGCACCCAGTCTATCCTGGTGGCACGGCTTAACTTACAAGCATCTTGATCGTGGCAACGGGTAGGAACATGCGCATTGGCGAAGACGGAAACGATTGAAAGCCGTAGCCGGCATAGAGTTCCTGGCGGCGCTTCGTTCGCTCGACGTCTCCACAATCGAGCACGTCCAGAACGACCATGGCCGTTCCGATCTGCTCTGCGACTGTCGCGATCCGTGTCAGACAATCTGCAAGAAGCACACCGCCGTAGCCGTTTCCGAGGTATCGTCGGTCGCGACCGATCATCGAAATATATGCTGCCGGTATCGAACCATGGCCTAGGCGATTGCGTGCGTATTTCTCCGGCAGCTCCCTAAAATCGATCGAATGCGCGTTGATCGCGTAAAATCCGATGATTGATTTCCCATCCTCGGTCATGACCCAGACCCGAAGATTGTCCGCCTTTGAAAGCTTGTTAGCTGTCTTCTTCAGGAAATTGTCGACCGGGCCGATACCGCAAGAAAAAGCCGCCCGATCGTGCTTTTCAGGATCAAGCGGCTCAATGACGAGCGTCGCAGCTGCATTATCTGACATTACTTCGCGATCACCGATTTGCGGTGACGCTCAAAGGCATTTTTCAGATTTGCGGTGGGTGCAGCAGGATTGTCGAGCGCATCAAAAAACGCCGCATGATCGACCGATTTAAGCCTGGTCGCCTCGTGGGCAGCGATCGTTTCCAGTGCGGACCTGTAAGCGGCATTGATGGTGAATGCGGAATCGTCCATGCCGGAAAGCGCTGCCGCTCGCTGTATTGCATCCTTTATCCGTGGTTTCGTCCGAAAATTCATCCGGGCGTCATTAGGTTCATCGATTTCGCTGGTTGCATCTTTGAAAGCAAACATCGTCGCCTCCTGTTTTTAATCTCTCGCCAGTATGTACGTCAAAATGACGTACGCGTCAAGCGATCCCCCTGCGGAGGACACAAGCCTTGCGAGGAGAGCGGTTGTGGATGTGCCTCATGATCCAATGACCAACACTGCAAATCTGCGCGTGGAAACCCCGTCACAAGCGCGCTACAACATGGATAGGCGGAGCCACGGTATGTGCGCATCGCGCCGCGTTGAAGAAAGTATCGCCATGATCCGCGACGAAAACGCTGTACGACCAGAATTCGATCTTAGACCATTGGTCGGTCTGCTGTCAGGAGTATCTGACCCCGTTCTCGAGCATTTGACTGTCCAGGCGATCAAGAAGCACCGGCACCTGGTCACAAAGGCAGAAGAATTGTTCCTAGGCCTCCCCGAGGCCATCAGAACAGGCCGGGAAACTGTCGGCGAAGACCACGTTGCCTATCTCGATGCGACGATCGAGATGCATGCACAGATGTCGGCGCTGACGACGCTTCTGAAAATCCTCGGGCGCACGCCGGCGGTTCAGTAAAAAAACGTCAGATCAGCCCGCGGCGAATTGCGAGCGCCACCAATTGGGTGTTGTTGCAAAGATCGTAGCGTCGTCTTGCATCAACCAGCGCGATGCGAACGGTATTGTATTTGACCTCTTCCAGATCGGCGACGTCCTCCACCGTCTTGCCGAGCTCAAGCCAACGCACGAAGGTCGCTTCCTTTGGGCCGAGGTAAATATGCTCTTCAATGGATGGCTTGGTTCTGAGGTGCCCGATCAGCATATGCAATTGCGCAACTGCCGAAGCTGCGGCAACTGCATCGATTTTCCATTCCCTGATTGGTACGGGCTCTGCCGACGCAAAATTCAGCATGGCAATCGCGCCATTCGAGACCTGCACCGGCATGACAAGACCGGATCGAATGCCGAACTCGGCCGCCAGGGTATAAAATTTTTTGTCCTCCTTTGACCATTTGCCAGTCGGCCCATCCGTAGACCAGACGAAAGCCCTTTTCTCCCGCTGCGCGCGCCTGACCCGTGGATCCAGCAATCTCAATGTGTCTTTGAAATATCGCTCTTGCCATGCGTCGCTCAGATTGGAGACGGCATGAAGATCGCCGGGCCGCAGGTTGAGATAGCCGTAGCCACTGAAACCGAACGTATCGGCGAGAGCCGCAAGCGCCGCCTTCAATGTCGTCTGGTTTCGGGCGACTGCGTTGATATCCAGGAGCTTTCCAATCAATTTGTCCACTGAATGCCTCTGTATCATGTGGCACCAAGGTGGGTCAGAAGGCTGTATCCTTCTCGCCAAGCTTGTGCCGGCCTCTGTCATCAATTTTCAGGCAGCCGGACGTACCCGCAACAGCCGGCTGCGAATGATTGGCTCGGCGGTCAGGATCGGCCGTTGTGTCGGTTCAGCCATCCTGCCAGATCGGAATAGGGTTTCGGCTCGTAGACGTATTCGACCGGTATTGCCGGCTGCAGCATCGACGTCAGGTAGCGGCCAAGATTGTCAGCGTCGTTGCTCGCCGCGAGACCATAGAAATTGCCGCTGTTCCAGGTCACGATGCAGTGGGAAAAATGCGCGTAAATAGCATCCGCCATGTCAGGCAAAGTGGCTTCGCTTTCGTGCATGGTGTTCAGCACAAGCGCGGTCTTTCGGGCGATCTCGTCGGCGCCGAAGTAATGCGCTTTGAAACCGAGATTCTTCTGCTCCTCGCGCGCCTGATAATCGAGTGCATCGAAGGCGCGAAACTTTTCCAGGAAAAGGAGGATGCCGCCAGGCTTGAGATGCTGCGCGATAAACTCCACTTGCGCGGCGCGATTGGGCGAATACATTTGGAATGTGGTGTCTTCCAGGATGACATCGAAGCCATCCGAGAAGCGTGCGAGGTTCGCCGTCGAGGCCAGGTGCTCCTTGGTCAGCCGATGGAACGGCCCGAGGAAAAAACTCGCGCCGAGCGGGTCCCCATATGCCATGAAGCATTTATAATTCTCTTCATTGGGGCTGCAGGCCAGGGATTGGATCTTGCCGCCGCTCATCTCGGAGATCACTCTCGCCATCGTGCCCTCGGCGGTCCCAAGGGTATAGACCAGAAGATCGCTCGGACGTGTCTGGCCATAGCGCAGCAAGGCATGCGCCATTCGGCACTCCTCCTCGAGGCGATAAGGAATGCTGGCGTGATAGTGCTGATCGAAAAATCCTTGCCGACGGGAATGTATCTCCACCAGTTGAAGGAGGAGTGCGTCGTTGGGGAGGAGCCGCATATCGACCGCAGGTCGACGCAGCGGCATGCCGCTCCTGCCGGCTGCCGTTTCGCTGAAAAAGCCCGACAGCTGATTGAGACGCGGACCCTGATCGCATTCATCAAAGAATTCGTTGAAATCTTGCATCGCAACACACCTCTTCAAATGACATCACGGTGCAACGCCGTTCATCCCGCGTAGGCTCGCGACAACCAGCGTGCTCGCAGAAGCTAAGTCCACGCAAACGATCACGCTTTCGGAGATCTGCCACATTGTCACAAAAGTGCCATCTTCGCCCCACCTGCGGTTAATATCGCATTGCACAATAACTTCCGGTGGGCTTTTATATCGTTGCAGTGCCAACTATCTTGCGGGGCAGCTCACAGTTTGCCAGAGACACGCGATTTCAAACCAGACGAGGTGCGACGTGCGGATCGTCGTAGCTTGATTCATAGGTATATGGACTGGGGATCGGTGCGAGCCGACCTTGTCAAAAGGACCGGGCTGGCACGCCAGGAGACGCTGCTCGCGCCAATGCATCATGCTGTCATGATCAACTTGAAGGGGGAGGCGAGAACCGGCGAGGATTTTGTCGATGGGCAAAGGGTGTCATTCACGCCGCGCCGCCCGGGCTCCATCGTTTTTGTGCCGGCCCTTAGCGAGTGGCGTGGCTGGGACGAAGGAGACATGACCGGCTCCTATCTCCTGGTCACCATCCATCGCACCTTCATAGCGAAGTCTTTTGAGATCGACGACTTGCCCGACCTGAAGCCGATCATCGGGCTGAAAGACCCGATGATCGAGGCGTCGCTGAAGCTGGTCGCGGACGAGCTTGCGAATCCAGACCCCATCAGCACGATGATGGTCGAAAGCCAGGCTATACAGATGATCATCCATCTGGTTCGATTGCAGTTGCTCGGTTTCGAAACGACCAAAGGCGGACTGTCCGGGTTCGATCTCCGTCGGGTGGTTGCGACGATAGATGGGAGGCTTGCAGACCCACCGAGCCTCAGAGAACTCGCCGGTGAGGTCGGTTTGAGCCGGCGTCAATTTTTCAGGGCGTTCAAACAATCCACCGGCAAGACGCCCCATACCTATGTGCTGGATCAGCGTTTGGACCGTGCAGCGGATCTCCTGCGCACAAGCACCCTGTCGGCGACGGACATCGCATTCGAAAGCGGCTTTGGAAGTTCCAGCCATTTCACGGCTACCTTCAAAAAGGCCTTCGGTTCCAGCCCACTCGAGTTCCGACGCACCTGGCGACGTTGATGCGGGCATGTTTGCTGGCACAGTTTCGCTATCATGGCGCGAATTCGAAAGCCCTGAAGGAGCTGTGCTGATAATCCAAGGCACCCGCTTCGCCTCAAGGGCCGCACATGGCTCCAATCCGATTACTGCGCTCTGCTATCGTCCCTATCTCGGGTTACCCGTCATTCCGCTGGTTCCTAGTTTGCACTTTGGCGTCCGCTTTGGGTCGAAACGGATACGCCGTTGCCTGCACCTGGATCCTCGTGGCGTCGGACGGCGGAAGTGCCGCGGTTGCCATTTTTGTTGCGGTCGTCAGCCTGACGGAGCTGCTGGTCAGTCCGATTGCCGGATGGATATCCGATCGCTTCAAACGACGTCCCGTATTCATTGCAGCTGACGTCATTCGAATGCTGGCATCACTAGCGCTTACGTCGACGGACCTGCCCTGGGTAATATGTTCGGCCGCTGGTCTGTTCGCCGCTTGCGATCGCATCGCGCTCACCGCATCGCAGGCGATGATCCCATCCGTTGGCGCGCACCTGAAGCCCGACACCTCCAACTCGATCAGCTTCTTTTGCATGCAGGTCGGCGGCCTGATCGCCGCAGGACTGGTCGGCATGCTTCTTCATGTCATCTCGGTGCCCGCGGCGTTTGCGACGATATCGGCGGCGTTTTTCATATCTTTCATGAGCATGGCATTTGTTTCCGGCACGCATTCAAGGCCTAGAGCCATCGATACTAATGACCGTCGGCGACTGAAAATCGATGCGCGTTTCGTCTACCTCGCCTGCGTCTACGCCTTGCTTTATGGAGGGGGCACACTTGTCAGCATCCTGGGGGCCGGCCTCATCCTCGACGAGTTCGGCGGCAACGCACTTGATTTCGGAAAGCTCGAAAGCGCCTGGTCGGCAGGATCAATCGTCGGCGCCATTCTCCTCATTCCGCTGGCGCGCTATGCAAAACACTCCGCTCTGTTGATCGGCGCCTTGATGCTGATCGCGCTCTCGTTCGCGAGCTTAAAACTTTCGCCGCTGCTATGGACCCTCGCGACATTCGCAGCAGTGGGCACCTTCTATAATCTTGGCCGAGTGGCAGTCGAGGTTATGCTGCAGGCTACGGTTTCGAATTCTGCCTTGGGCAGAGCAAAGGGAATCTTTCACTGCGCTGGCGTCGCCATGGGGCTGATATTGTTCAGCGCCGTTTCGTTCGGAGCAAACCGCCTCGAACCGTCGACGATGTTTCTGCTCTATGGCCTCGTTACACTGATCGCCACTGGCATCCTGATCGGTCTGCGACCGAAGCATGCAGCGGGCGCGCGACGGTCTCCTTAGCCCGGATGCAACCTGATCATCATCGGGTGATGCGAGGCATCTCGTCCAACAGCGGCTCCTAAATCACGACAGCAGCTTACAATTTCGTCACAAAGCACTAGCGACACCCGCCTGCATCGACTATTATTTCAGGTGAGGCAGCACGTACTGCCCGGGGGCGTCGAAACCCCTACGAGCGACTGGTGCTGGTCGATTCAGCACCGAACTCTCTGATCCTTTCGGGTCGGGGAGCCTGTGGCGTATGTCCAGGTTCCCCGGAACTAAAGGCCTCAGGGCTGTCTCGTACAGTTTCGAACTCCCCGATCAATCGGAGGTTTAGTGAGTCTATCGCGGGGACGCACCGCGACTAACTCACTCGACGGGGAGTGCATGATGCAGGACCGCAAGGGACAGCAGACACAGCAGCAGTCTCATTCGCAGCGATCTCAAACACCAGCGCGCGCCTCGGCGCACGCGGCTGATCGCCATGTCGGCCGTCAGGTGGCCCTTCTTCGGCTGCAATCGCGCATGACGCAGACCGAACTCGCCAGAAGCGTGGGGATCAGCGTTCAGCAGCTCCAGAAATATGAAAGCGCCCGCAATCGTATCAGCGCCTCGATGCTGTTCGAGATTGCCAAAGCTTTCGGCGCCCCTGTCAGCCGCCTGTTCGACGGATTGCCGGGGAACGGAACCTCCGCCCCAGAGGCCCAACCGCCGATCCATGAACACATCGCGTTTGCCGCCAGCATGGAGGGGCAGCGCCTCAATGACGGATTGCTGGCGCTACCTCCTCGAGTTCGACATCGGATCTCGTCGTTTGTGGCGGCCCTTGGTGAGGAGCTCTCGGATGCCGTCGCTGCGGAATGCGATCCGGCGATGCATCGGCAACAGTGCGAAGAGGAGTGCAATCATTGAACGCGCTCGCAGATCTACAGCCACCCCGCTTCAAACAGGGCGCGTGCCAGGTGGTTTCGCATCGATCACGATCTTGGCGCTTTTCTCGAGCAGACCTGGTCGAACGCGCGGGGTTGGGAAAAGAGGAAACTACCGCCGTCTCAAGTCGGCATCTTCTTCTACTGAACCTGAAAGGCGCCTCAGAGAGAGGTCAGTATTTTCTTGATGGCAGGAAAGCAGAGTTCGTGCGTCGTAAACCGGGCGCCATCCTGTTCATTCCAGCAGGATGTGAGTGGCACGGCTGGGAAGAGGGCGCGCCCAACGCTGCATATCTGTCGATTTCCGTGGAGCCTGCGCTGGTGAAAAAGCTTTGCACCGAGCTTTCCGGCGGACAGCCGCCGGCACTGTCGCCCGACCTTGGTTTTGAGGATCCTGTCATCATGAATGCTGCACGCGGCATCGCCTCGGAAATCGACGATCGCAATCCGGTAAGCACCATGCTGACCGAAAGCTTCATCGCAACCATCTTCGCCCAATTGTTGCGCAAACAGAGGTTCGTCGCGCCTGCACGCAAAGGCGGCCTTACCAACCGCCATCTCACCCGTGTGGTTGAGCTCATTGACGAGGATCTGACAGCAGAACTGTCACTCGTCCAGCTCGCCGAACACATCGGCTTCAGCGTCCCGCATTTCTGCCGCGCATTCCGCCAGACGGTTGGCTGCCCACCGCATACGTTCATCGTTCAACGCAGGTTGGAACAGGCACAGCACCAGCTTCGTGCAACAAATCTGTCGGTCACGGACATTGCCTTGGCGTGTGGCTTTTCCAGTTCCAGCCATTTCTCCAATGCATTCAAGCGCGTTGTCGGGACAACACCACTCAACTACCGGCATAGCTGGTCGCTAGGCTAACGCGCTTTGAGCGAATGCTGCCGTGGCCGGAGAAATAGCCTAAGGATTTTAGTGATCCCATCATTAGGGCGCAGCGAAAACTGTCTCTCGACCTTTGTTCTTCAGATGTAATCCTTGCCTCGGCAAAGCCAGTTTGCCTCGTGCATTTTCAAGAGATATATCGGTTTCAGCCGCCTTGGGTCCGTCGCGACCTATGGCGGTGACAGACCTTGACTACGGACTGAATCGAGAGCATATGTGGCGCAACACACCCGCCACGCCTCTCGATGAAGCGCAACAGGCGGGTTTTTTATTGGCCAAAATTGCTTTCAACAGACAGTCGTCTTCCGCTTCGAGTTGAACGACGTGATAGCAGAGACCCTCTACTAGCAACCCCTGACCGTTCTTATGTCTTGGTCAATGGCCCGGGATGCAGAGCATCGTTAAGATAAATGCAGGTCAGCATGGGCTCGCGTGGCAGTTGGAAGCTCGACCCGCACCATGGTTTCGGCTTGCCGCCTGAAGGCCTTCTGATCGAATGATAGATCGAGCGATGCCATTGATATCCCCCCTAAACATCGGCAGGTTGCTCGAAATCAATAAATGAGACCGATCGATGGAATGGCTGACGAAATTTGCGGCGACTGATTTCGGCAAGGTCTTGCTGACTGCTGTAGGCACCCTAATCATCACCGGATTTGGTATTGTAATCGGCGGGGCGAAAGACATCTTCACAGATTGGTGGAAACGGCGTCGCCAAGTCAGGTATCACGCAATGCTGCTGGCGGTGACGCTCGATCAGTTAATCGACGATTGCACAGCAGTTGCGTTCGATGATGGATATCCTGACACGGATGGGGTCCAACATCCGACCGCACCGAACCCGAAAATTGAATGGCCTTCACAGCTCGACTGGACACTGATCCCATCGAAAATGATGTATAGATGCCTACTGCTGCCAGGAATGGTCAAGAGCGCCGAGGAAAGTGCATCGTTCATAGCGGAAAACGTGTCTTGCCCTCCTGACTATGACGAGTATTTCGAAGAGTTGCAGGACAGATTCTCTAAGATAGGTCTTGCAGCCGTCACCATCCTAGACGAGCTGAAGCAAAGCTATGATGTCGAGCATCAAGACAGGGCACATAGCAATCCGAAATCAGACTTCGAGGGACAAATCAAAAAGATCGAAAAGTCCAGGGGAGAGGAGCATGAACGGCAGCGGAAGTTCATGAACGAGATGCACGTGCGCGCATCTGATAGCCGATATGACGCTGTCGATCCTGATCAAACGATGAGTTTCTCGGCTTCGGACGCGAAGAAGCTCGCTGACGATATCAGCCAATAAGCAGAGGAGGCTTCGAGCATTGGTCTTCGAGACCACTTCTGTACCGCTATGCTGTTCCCCTTATGCGGCTTCAGGCGGGTTTTCGTATGCGCTCGACTTGCCGTGTAGACCTGTCAGGGTGTCGCTCGATCACGATGGGGGTGAAGTGTGTCGACGTTCCCACAGCCGCTGTTCCTGCTTGTGGCCATTGACGATGGCAGTGAGCGCGGCAGTTAGACAGGCGAACGGATCGATGCCGTTGAGCTTGCGAGTCTCGATAAGCGAGGCGACGGCCGCCCAGTTCTCCGCTCCCGCATCGTGTCCGGCGAAGAGAACATTCTTTCGGTTCAACGCAATCGGCCTGATGGTTTCACTGGCAGGGTCGAGGCATTCGGCGATCAAAAACCGCATCTGCATCAAATGCGTGCAAGCACTGCAATGGCACTTCATGCACCCTCTGGAAAAAAGAGGGGCACATGACGATTGACTCACGTGGCAGGTTACAGAGCACTCAAGACTTTCGGACGACTGCGTTGCGTGTCGTCAACTTAAAGAAGCAGTATGGACCGGTCGAGGTCCTCACGGGCTTGTCATTAACGGCACAACGCGGCGAAGTCATCTCGATCCTCGGCAGCAGCGGTTCGGGGAAAAGCACATTCCTGCGCTGCCTGAACTTCCTTGAGGAACCGACAAGCGGTGAAATCTGGGTCGGCGACCACCACGTCTCGATGGCTCGGGGAAACGCCAAACGGCGGCAGATCAACGCACTTCGCACCTCGCTCGGCATGGTATTTCAGAATTTCAATTTGTGGCCGGCCAAGACCGTGCTCGAGAACATCGTCGAAGCACCCATCCACGTCCTCGGCCTCTCAAGGCGAGCGGCGAATGAGCGGGCACTGAGCCTGCTCGAAAAAGTCGGCCTGGCCAGTCATCGGTCGGCTTACCCCGCCCATCTCTCCGGTGGGCAACAGCAGCGCATCGCGATAGCACGGACACTGGCCATGGAGCCGGAGATCCTGCTGTTCGATGAACCGACATCCGCGCTTGATCCAGAACTCGTCGGCGAGGTTCTGAAAGTGATCCGGGCTCTCGCCGAGGAGGGCCGTACGATGCTGATCGTGACCCACGAACTCGGTTTTGCCCGACAGGTTTATCACCGCGTCGTTTTCCTTCATGCGGGTCAGATCGAAGAGGAGGGGAGACCAGAACAATTCTTCCGGCAGCCTTCTTCCCCGAGACTGGCGCAGTTTCTTTCGAGCCATTTGCAGGAGCCTGACCGATGATCGAATTGCAAGGTTTTGCAGGCCAGCTTGTCGCCGGAGCATCCACCACCTTGGGGCTCGCCACAACGAGTCTTGTTTTCGGCGTCGCCGTCGGGCTTTGCGGGGCAATTGCCAAGCAGAGCGATGTCGCGATGATAAGGGCGGCAGCCATTCTCTACACCACGGTCATACGCGGCATTCCGGAACTGCTCATCATTCTCATCCTCTATTTCGGAGGGACAGTCGCGCTGACCGCATTGGCCGGTCGTTATGCCGAGATCAATGCATTCAGCAGCGGTGTATTCGCCCTGTCTCTGGTGTTTGGTGCCTATGCGACCGAAGTGTTCAGGGCGGCGATCCGGGCAGTCCCGCATGGTCAGATCGAAGCAGCACGCGCACTCGGACTTCCAAGTGTCCTGATCTGGCGTTTCGTCATCCTGCCGCAGATGTGGAGGCACGCCCTGCCGGGCCTTGGAAACCTCTGGCTCACTCTGCTCAAGGACACGGCGCTCGTTTCCGTGGTCGGACTGGAAGACCTGATGCGCAAGACCGGCATCGCCGCCGGCGCAACGCATGACCCTTTGACATTCTATTGCGCGGCGGCGGCAATCTATCTGGCCTTCACGTCCGCCTCAATCATCGGCTTGGCGCAACTCGAGCACCTCGCCAGCCGCGGCGTGCGGTTTGCGATGTGAGGATGCAACCATGAATCTCTCCTTGATTATCGATGTGATCCCGCGGTTGATGGATGGTCTGGTCCTCACAATAGGCCTGACGCTGGCCGCTGTTGTCATTGGCGGCACCTTGGCCATTCCCATGGCGCTGATGCGGACATCATCGTCCGCTATCGTGTATTTGCCTGCTCAGATCTACACATTTGTGTTTCGCGGAACGCCTTTGCTCGTTCAGCTGTTTCTCATCTATTACGGCGCCAGTCAGATCGGCTGGGTCCGGTTCGGATTCTTATGGCCAATCCTCAGAGACCCGCTCTGGTGCGCCGTCATTGCGTTCTCTTTGAACCATGCCGCCTATACCGCCGAAATATTGCGTGGCGGCATCCGCGCCATACCTGCAGGTGAGATTGAAGCCGGCAAGGCCCTGGGCATGTCTTATACGCTTCGATTGAGGCGTCTGGTCTTGCCAACCGGTATCCGGCTTGCACTCCCTGCCTATGCCAACGAGGTTATCATGATGCTGAAAGCCAGCTCGCTGGCCAGCACCATCACCATCATGGAGGTGACCGGAAACGCGCGTAAAATCGTTGCGCAGACCTTCTCGCCGTACGAGGTCTTCATTTCGGCAGCTCTGATCTATCTCGCGATCACGCTTCTAACTACGCATTTTTTCCGACTGATCGAAGCACGACTGTTAAGAAGCGAAAGGCGGCCCACGTCTGCGCCGCGCATCACATTTGCGCGCGGGCCGACCGGAATGAAGGTTGTCGTGCAGGACGGTGGCAAATGAACCTTCTTGAACATCAGAACCGCTTTACCGACCAAACCGACGCCGTATCAGACATTCGGATCCGCGGCTGTTGGGTTGAGATCGATATCAACGCCATACGCCACAACTATCGTCAGCTTCGTCGGCATTTGCCGCAACACGTCAAGATCTACGGATGCCTGAAGCGCAATGCCTATGGCTGCGGGGCCGGGGTCGTCGCCGCGGTACTGTCGCAGGAGAATATCGACGGTTTTGCCGTTGCATCCATCGCCGATGCGATCGCCATTCGCCAGCGTGGCGTCTCAAATCCCATTCTCTTGTATCCCGGACCGGGTCTCGAGGATGCAAGATTGATAGAGGCAAACAGTCTTACGATCAGCGTTTCGAGCATCGAGGAATTGATGCAGTGGCGACGAGTGCTGACGACGACCAGGCTATTCATGAAGCTCGATCTAGGGTTCTTTAGAGCCGGCACCACGCCGGCTCAGCTGCCTGAGCTTCTAAGGATCGCAGCCGAGTATCCCGATGTTCAAGTTGAGGGGCTTTACGCGCATATGAGCGAGCTGCCCGGTTCGCAGAACGACAAGGCCAAGGCACAACTCGCAAGAATGCATGACACTCTACGCACGATCGAGACCTCCTGTCATCGGCCGGCGCTCGTGATGATGTCGAGCACGGAAGGTGTCCTTGAGCATCCGGATATGGATTTCGATGCCGTCGATCCCGGCGCGCTGCTTTTGGGTATTTCCGAGATCAGTAAGCCAGCGCGTCCAATCACATTGAGCCCGGCGTTGAAGGCAATCGCAACGAGGCTCGTTTCGGTCAAGCGCGTCGATGCGTCACTTGGTCCCTTGCCCGATGGTCCCGGCTTTCGCTCGGGGATGATACTCGGTGTCATGGCAATGGGTTGGGGTGACGGTTTGCCAAGATATCTGCCCAACGGAATGGTCGGTCTCGTGCGGGGGCGGCGCGCAAACTTGATCGGTCCATCACACCTCGAGCATGTCCGGATCGATCTCACCGACATTCCGGAAGCGCGCTTCGGCGACGAAGTGGTTCTGCTTGGGCGTCAGGGGGAAGCGATGATCACACGGGACGAAGTTGCGGCACGATGGGGGACCGACCTCATTGGGCTGTATGCGGGATTGCGGGATCACGTTCCGAAACTCTATGTCTGAATGAAAAACAAAAAGGGGAATTCCATGAAAACCACCATCGCTGCAATCGCCATGCTGGCCTCGCTGATTGTTATCGCGCAGGCGCGAGCACAGGATCAAAAATCGCTGACATTTGCCACGGAAGGGGCCTTCCCGCCGTGGAATGCGGTCGACGCTTCTGGTCAGGCGGTCGGCTTTGATATCGATGTCGGCAAGGCGCTCTGCAAGCGTGCGAAATTCGATTGCACCTTCGTCACGCAGGCATGGGACGGCATCATACCCGCGCTGACGGTCGGAAAATTCGACGCGATCATGGCCGGCATGTCGATCACCGACAAGCGCAAGCAGGTTATTGCCTTTTCTGAACCCTATGCGCTGACATCCAACTATTTCGTGGCCTCGAAGGCCAGCAGGCTGCCTGAACTTCCCGAAAACACACGGATCGATCTCTCATCTGCGTCCGACAGCGACAAGGCATTTTTGCAGACGCTAAAAAACAACCTGCAAGGCAAGGTCATCGGTGTCCAGGGGTCAACGAATGCTGAAGCCTTCGTTCGGGAATATCTCGGCGATGCCGTCGAGGTCCGGACATATGACACCCAGGATAATCTCAACATCGATCTTTCGGTGGGCCGCATCGATGCAGGCTTGGCGGATTATTCGGTCTGGAAAGCGTTCCTCGATACGGATGACCACGCGACAGTCGCGATCTATGGACCACGCATTTCCGGCGGGCTCTTTGGTCCTGGAGTTGGAATTGGTGTTCGCAAAGACAGTGCGCATCTCGCGGAAGAGTTGAACACGGCTTTACGATCCATCAAGGCGGACGGTACCCTTGAAGAAATCAGCTACCGATGGTTTGGTGCGGACCTCGTCTCGGACTGATTGCCTCCACCTGTATTGCCGCAACACCTCTATTGCCGATCTCCCTGTATCCGGGACAGGTCGACACGCATGCCGACGTCCGGGACGGCATCGTCAGACAGCGGTTGCCTTGCGGGAACGCTTGCATTGAAGAGAGGAGACCGGGGAGGAACCGCCTCCCCGGTGAAAAACGTCGGGCCGCCAGGATCATCGGCCTTGAAGATGTTTTCTCCCTCGAAACTGCCGTTTCGCCAGGCAACCACTGCGTCATCAAACAGTTGCGGCAAGAGTTCCGGATTGGTCGGTTGCCCGTACCATTGGGTCACGATGCGCGCGACTTTCGCGAACAAGGCGGTGCCCGTGCGTAGGTTTTCGCACGGTTCGAATAAACTTGCTTGCAGATGGGAAACATCGCGGATGCCTAAGCCGGCGGGAAATTGGGTCAGCCCGACCCTGACCATCGCGCGCCCCGCAAACTCCTTGACCACTGCCAATGCGCCTTCGGTCGATTGAGGTTTCGGGATCAGCACCAGCCGGCCATCTGCCTTGATCGTTATGGCTAGAGGGTCGTCTGACCCGGCCGCCGCAACAAACTGCTCGACGATAGCCGGCGTTAATGCCGGATCGCGGCATTTCTCTATCAGCTCCGCATCCATTTGATCTCTCCCGCTTGAGTGTCGGCGTCAGGTATTAAAGGACATAACGAAAGGTCGGTCGAAGAGGCGGGCCCAGGCCTCGATGCTCATGCGCTGGATTTCGACAATTGAAGTGCCTTGCGTCCACCAGCCGTTACCAACGGCGACGATCATGTCTGGGTCATGCAGCATGGATTGCAGGATCGGCCAGACGAGGAGCTGCTCGTAGCAGATCAGCGGCGCGGACTTTCTCCCGGCAATGTAGACCACAGGATTAGCGAAAAAGTGCGCGCGGGCCCCTCCGCTTTGCCCGGCCAGTTGGCGCCACGGCTGCCACATCGAACCTGGCACCGGGATCCGCTCGCGGTAAACGATATCGCTGCGCTGTCCGGTAATCTGGACAAGAACATTGTCGTAACCGGTTTCGTCGACGACAACAGCACCTGCGACAACGGTCATTGTGCTGCTTTTCGCATATGTCTGCCAAAGGGCTGCGGCAGATGGCGTCCAAAAGCCGAGAGTGCTTTCCGGAAGGACGACGATCCGGTCTCGAACCTTGCTTCGGCCGATCGATGCACGGAGCTGACGATGATAGGCAAGGCCCGCGTCTCGACCCAATCTTTTCCCGAGTTGGAGGTCGACACCTTGCCAATCGCGCCCTATCTGCGGCTGCATCCAGAAAGCGGCGGACCAGAGCCAGCAACCTGCGAAGGTGATGGCAGCAGCCGGCCAGTACCGCGTCGTCATGATCGATAGGCCGGCTGCCATTGCCAACAGACCGAGCCAGTCCCACCCCGCAAAGATGACACCCGCCGCCGTAATTGGGTGGGCCCAGCCAAGAATGCCGAATGGCGGAAGAGCCATGAGGACCATGGCGATGAGGTAGGCCAATACGCTTCGAACACCCCGTCGCCTCGTCCAGAGCACGGAATGGACAAAGACGAAGCCGCTGGACGCCAAAAGCCACAAGACCAGTCCGGGCCAAATGTCCGATTGATAGAAGGCCGCAACGCCTTGCGGCAATCCCCGCGACGCCGCCAGGAAATATCCCGTAGACACAAGCGCCGCAGACGTTCGATCCGGCGCCCGTGACCACAGATAGGGGAAGGCGATAGAGACCGGCAAGAGCAACAGATAGCCGCTCCATCCAATCCAGCCGCATGCGACCGCACCCGCGACCATGAGCGCTGCTCGTTGCCGATCATGGCGCATAGGTCAGGACCTCGCGCGCCAATCCGAGGATCCCGGAAACCGGAACCGGGCCGAAATATCGACTGTCCCAAGACCCCGGGAACGGAGAGTGGATAAACACCTGCCCAAGCGGCACGGTACCACCGGAATATGGTCGTAGCGGCCGGTCACGACCGTCAAGCTCGACGAGTCGGGAATTGTCGAGGACTGCTCCATCAATCGATACGCTACTGGCAATTTCGACCTGCTGCCCGGCGACAGCAACAACGTGCTTGATGAGCGGTCCAGTTCCACCGGCGCAGAGCCCCCGCCGCAGATAGCCTCGCGATATCCCCTCCCTGCGCTCGACGGTGTCTGGCATGCAGACGAAGACGAGATCACTGATCTCGACGGGGCGATTGACCGGCACGATGCGCCAGAGCCCGAGCGGCTCGCTTGGCGTGGTGTTGACCCTGATGCCAGCACCAAAGCCCATCACCAGGACCGCTGCAAGGCTTAGAAGGGCGCCAAGCAGAATGACCGCCACGCGTCTGGAACGACGCATGTTCAATGGCTCGGCACTCATTTCACGGAGAGCCCAGTGGTCTTGGTCTGGCGCATGATCTCCGCCTGCTTTAGGGCGGTCACCGTCCGCTCATGGGCGGATAGTTGCTGAACAGTCCGCATCGGCTTCCAGGACGATTGCAGCTCGGCCTTCTGAGCCGGCGCCATGCCGCCGGAAAGCTTCTCAAACACCTTGCCATCCGCGTCTTTTGCCGCGAGCGGCAGGAAGGATCTTTCCCCGAAACGTTCGGAGACGGCTCTCGCAAATCCTTCCAGTTCGGCCTTCACTTGTCTGTCGGCGAGGGCGTATTCCAAGCCGGAGGGGAGATCATTTCGGTCGATGGCATCGCGCACCCGCTCGAGGGTCTGCTTGGCCGCGCCGGAGAGCGCGGGAATATCGATCGAGACCTTCAAGCGAACAGCACGCTCCTCTGACTCATAGCGACGCTCGGCTTCAGCCCGTTTGCGCAGGTACCCGTCCAGATCACGCGCCAGTGCCGGGACGTTTACGAGCGCGGTCTCTCGCGCTTGGACTTCTGCCTTGCCGGCGAAAAGGCCGGTCTTGCCCTTCAACGAACCAAAACTTTCCGGCTGCTTAAAAATCGTCGCGATCGCTGTTTTCGCGATCTCGGGGCTTCCGACCATGGCATCGACATTCACCGCATTGAACGCCGCCTGCGGATCGGCATAGACGAGGTGGAAGCGGGCCGAGACCTCCTGCCATTGGCTCTTCAAGGCGGGATCGGTCGAGACCTTGCCCTCGATAGATTTTTCGATCGATTTCGCAAATGTAGTGATGCCGGCAACCATGGGCTTCCTATCCTTCTGGATGACAGAGTTGGTCTGATTTCGGGTTTCGGAGGCGCTACGAACGCGGGGTTCCTCGGCGACGCCAGGACCCAATCCAAGCCGGGTTCCGATGGCGGTAAGCCGCGGGATGAGATCGGTCAGCTTTCCCTTCTGGCGGATGGTCCACTGCAGGCGATCGCGCAGCAGGGTGCGACCGACATTCATCAGATGCAGGCCGCGCGCGTTCGCAAACTGAAGTGCCGCGCGATAGGAAGAAGCATCCTCGTAGTCGAGCGTGGTCTCCTTCGATCCGTCGCGTGACAGGCGTTCATGCATTCTCGCCATCGCCAGCTCCTCGACGGGGACGACCTTCCACGAATTGCGATCAGCCTCGGTACCGTCAGGCAGCGTGACGCGCTGCGATCCGAGATGCTTGAGACCAATGCGATCTCCGATCTCGACTTTCGATTCATTGATCGCGCGGGCAAGATCGACACCCCAAACAGTCCGCTCCTGTCCATCGGCAAAGCCGAGCGTGACATAGTAGCTGGCCCGGTTTTCCGGCTTGTGCTCGTAGGGGGCGTCCCCGTGCGCGAGGAGCACCCCACCGCGCCGCTGGGCGAACTCTTCCAGGCCGACATAGAGCTCGGCCGTTTCGCGGTGGCGGGTCATGGCGACATAGGAAAGGTGCCTGTCCAGCGTGCTCGATGCCAAGACTTTGACGCGATCGACAGTGGCGCCCTGGCTCTTGTGAACCGTGGTGGCATAGCCATGATCGACATTGGCATAGAAGCGCTGTTCGACCACGACCCCACGACGATCATCGCCACCACCGATCTCGGCAACAATACGCCCGGGCTGCGCTTCCACCACGCGGGCCAACATGCCGTTCTTGACGCCGAGCGATCCCTCGTTCTTCAGGAAGACGATCTGGTCGCCGGCTGCGAATTGTCGGTGACCATCTTCCGTCTCGAAGGTGTGTCCGGCATCGATGAGGCCGCGCTCGACAAGCTTGCCGCGGGCCATTTCGTTCAACATTCGCACGTCGAGGCGGCGGTGCGCGAGGATCAACGAGGAACTGGCCGGATTGAATTCGCGGTCCCAGTCGACAATCAAAGTCGTGATCGCCTCATCCCTGGTCCAGCCCGTTCGAACCATGCGCTGGCCCGCGTAAGCGGCGAGCGCAGACGACACGTTACCGCGGGCAAAATCGAGCGACGCATCACGCATCCACTGCTCGCGCTGACGATAGATCGTTTCGAGCTCTGCATATCCGATCCGCTGGGAAATCGCGCGGAAAGCAGCGCCCGCCTCGATCGGTTGGAGCTGATCGGGATCGCCGACGAGAACGAGTTTCGCGCCTGACATCGTGGCCGCCTCGACGAGGTGCGCCATCTGCCGTGAGGAGACCATGCCGGCCTCGTCGAGCACCATGACGGTCTTGCCGTCGAGATGGTCGCGGTCCTGATCCCAGCGCAGTTCCCAGGCAGACAGAGTGCGGGATGCAATGCCCGCTTCCTTCTCCAGGCCCTCTGCGGCCTTGCCGGCAAGGGCTGCGCCGACAACGCGATATCCGGCCGCCTCCCAGGCTTCGCGTGCGGCCTTCATCATTGTCGTCTTGCCGGCACCGGCGCGCCCGACAACGGCGGCAATTCGCTCTGAGCCAGCGATATGCTCTACCGCCGATTTCTGCTCCTCCGAAAGACGGCCATGCCGTTCGAAAGTCTGGGTCAGGACCTGGGCTGCAAGATGATGAGAGCGCTGCCGCGCGAGCCACAATGCCCTGTTCGCCATCTCCGCTTCGATGCGGATAAGATCGTGCGTCGTGTATTTCGCCGGCGACCGTGCACCCGTCGAAAACGAGATCCGCTCTCTATCCAGCCGCAGCGTATCCGGATGCTGCAAAACCCGCGCCATCAAATCCTGGAACTGGGCTGGATCATCGACGTAGCGGTGCAAAACCTTGGCGACGTCTCGCTCGTCGAAGACGCTTTTTTCGCGGATGATGAGATCGAGGACGAGACTGGGATCGCGATGGATCCTCCGCGCATTTTCCTCGCGGCGCTCTTCCTGAAGCTCGATCCGTTCCAGCTTTACCGAAGCGGCTGGCGCGGCCTCACCCGCGCCAGCCGCCTTCCGCTCGATCGCCGTCGCACCGACCCCGACGTGAATGGTTGGCTCCAGCGAGATGCCTTGCTTTTCGAAGGAACGGCCATCGACCCTGATGTCGAGGCCGGCAAGGGCAAGATGCCGGTTCTGGCAGGCAAACCATCCGTCGCGAAAGGCGTTAAAGCCATCGGCGCCGCCGGCCCAAAGCTCATAGACGATCTTCCCGGCATCATTGCGCTGCGGCTTTCCATCGGAGCCGGGGACTGCGACCTTTTTCGCCCCGAACCCATCTTCTGTCAGCGGTCGCAGCGTCGTCATCAGATGAATATGCGGATTGCCGGTCGCATCGTGATAGACCCAGTCGGCGACCATGCCGTTGGCCGTGACATGCCGCTCGACGAAATCCCTGACCAGCGCGATATTCTGTTTGGCTGACAGCTCGATCGGCAGGGCTATGGTGACGTCCTTCGCCAGCTGAGCATCGGACCGCTTCTCGAAAGCCTCGACCCTGTTCCAGAAAGCCTCGGACGCACCTGAGATGGATCGATCGGCCACCATTGCCCGCAGCCAGCCTGGCGCATCCTCAGGAATGACGAACTCCTCATGCAAGAGCCCCTGCTTGTCGCGATAGTCGATCGTCCTCGCTTCCCGCTCGAAATCCATTTTCGCGCAGTGCCGGTAGGCCGCGGACAGCACGGCGCTGCGGCCGGAACCACGGGCGACGATGCTGACTGAGAAATGCGGGACGGCCACAAGTAGAGTTCCCTTTAGCGAACGATTCCAATCTGTTCGAAGATGGAGGCGGCCCAGACCACCCCTTGGCAGTCCGCTCTTTCGAGCACGTCGCGCCAGCGACGTATAATTGCGCCCTTTGATCCGCTTCTTCGAAACGGCGGGATCATTCGCCAAAAGCTGGCGCTTTGGCGAGGTGCAAATCTGCACCTTTCCAGCGGTAGAAAATGCGGGGCACGGTTCGTCTCCATCGAACCATCAGCAACGAGGAAGCCAAGCCCATGAAGAAGCCAACTGCCAAAATCCGGGAAGAAATTGCTCGCCTGCAGGAGAAGCTGAAGGAGGCGGAAACACGTGACGCCGAGCGCATCGGTCGGATCGCGATACGGGCAGGCCTCGGGGAGATCGAGATCGAAGAGGCTGACCTTTTGTCCGCGTTCGAGGAGGTCGCCGGCCGCTTTCGCGAAGGAACGAAACCCGCCCAAGGACGCAAGCCTGCGACCACGTCGCCGAACGGCGCTGGCGAGGCTGCGGTCCAATATCCTGAGGCTTGAGCGCATGCAGAAGATGACTGCGACCGAAGCCCGCAAGAAAGACGCGCGGGAGAAAATCGAACTCGGCGGCCTGATCGTCAAGGCTGGCCTCCGCTACGAGAAGCGTGCGCTGCTGCTCGGGCTCCTGATCGATGCCGGCGCGCGGATAAAATCGGACGAGGCGGAGCGAAGCCGCCTGAGTGAACTCGGTGCGAAGGCGTTCGCCGATGACGCCTAGGAAGATATTTGTCGCAAGCGTTCCGGCCATTGCCATGACTGCCATTTGCTTGGACCTGCCCGGCATCGAACGGTGGCTCTCAGCGTTCGGTACGACCGATCAGGCAAGGCTGATGCTCGGGCGGATCGGGCTTGCATTGCCCTATGTGCTCGCCGGCGCCTGCGGTCTCCTGTTTCTCTTCGGAACCAGGGGCTCAATCAACGTTAAGGCGGCCGGTTGGAGCGTCGCCGCGGGCGGCTTCGGCGTGGTCATCGTCGCAGCAATCAGGGAGGGCTCACGCCTGTTTGCGTTTGCCGAGCAAGTCCCCACGGAAAGGACGCTGCTCTCCTATGCCGATCCTTCGACCATCGTAGGAGCGGGCGCAGCACTGCTAACCACATTCTTCGCGCTGCGCGTCGCCAGGATGGGCAATGCGGCCTTTTCGCGAAGCGAGCCGCGTCGCATCCGTGGCAAGCGCGCCCTGCACGGGGAGGCGGACTGGATGCGGATGCAGGAGGCGGAGAAGCTCTTCGCGGAAACGGGCGGTATCGTCATCGGCGAGCGTTATCGTGTCGACCGGGACGATCCGGCGGCGACGGCGTTTCGACCGGGTGAGCCGACAACCTGGGGCAAGGGTGGCTCCGCGCCGCTGTTGTGTTTCGACGGCTCGTTCGGCTCGTCGCACGGGATCGTCTTCGCCGGTTCGGGTGGTTTCAAGACGACGTCTGTGACCGTCCCCACCGCTCTCAAATGGGGCGGCTCGCTCATCGTGCTCGATCCGTCCAACGAGGTCGCGCCGATGGTGACGGAGCACCGACGCAAGGCGGGGCGGCGCGTCATTGTCCTCGACCCGAAGAAAGCTGGTTCTGGCTTCAATGCGCTCGACTGGATCGGTCGCCATGGCGGCACAAAGGAAGAGGATATCGCCGCAGTGGCGTCATGGATCATGAGCGACAGCGGTCGCGCGACCGGCGTCCGCGATGACTTCTTCCGTGCATCTGGTTTGCAGCTTCTGACGGCGATGATCGCCGACGTCTGCCTTTCCGGGCATACAGACGCGAAGCACCAGACTTTGCGCCAGGTCCGCGCCAATCTGTCGGAGCCTGAGCCGAAGCTTCGCGCACGCCTGCAAGAGATCTACGATAATTCCGCGTCCGACTTCGTGAAGGAGAATGTCGCCGCCTTCGTCAACATGACACCGGAAACATTCAGCGGTGTCTACGCCAGCGCGATCAAGGAGACGCACTGGCTGAGCTATACGAACTACGGTGCACTGGTGTCGGGGTCGAGCTTCTCCACGGATGCACTGGCGGATGGCGAGACCGACGTTTTCATCAATATCGACCTCAAGACCTTGGAGACCCACGTGGGGCTCGCGCGCGTCCTCATAGGGTCGTTTTTGAATGCAATTTACAACCGGGACGGCGCGATCAAGGGGAGGGCGCTGTTCGTACTCGATGAAGCGGCACGGCTGGGCTACATGCGCATTCTGGAGACGGCACGGGACGCCGGTCGCAAGTATGGCGTTACCCTAACGGTGATTTATCAGTCGATTGGCCAGCTGCGGGAAACCTATGGCGGGCGTGACGCGTCGAGCAAATGGTTTGAAAGCGCCAGCTGGATCTCGTTTTCTGCCATCAACGACCCCGAAACCGCCGATTACATTTCACGCCGCTGCGGCATGACGACGGTCGAGGTCGACCAAGTCAGCCGCAGTTTTCAGTCGCGGGGATCGTCGCGAACGCGGTCAAAGCAGCTGGCAGCGCGACCGCTGATCCAGCCGCATGAAGTTTTGCTGATGCGCACCGACGAACAGATCGTATTCACCGCCGGCAACCCGCCGCTGAGATGCGGCCGCGCCATCTGGTTTCGTCGCGCAGACATGAGACCCTGCGTCAGCCAAAACAGGTTTCACACAGATCAGCAGGCCGACCATACGAAGCCAACCGGCCTCTTGTGACGTAGCGACTGAAGGAAGCCAGCGATGCTGCTTCCTTCAGTCGACTGGGTCAGAGGCCCAGTTCAGACTTGACGGCTTCAAGTCCGGGCTTGCCATCTGCTGTGGTTACGCCCGCAAGCCACGGTTCGATCGCTGCGCCGTTCGCCTTCAACCAGGTTGTGGCTGCGTCTTCGGCGTCTTCACCGTCATTGAGGATGCTACCCATGATCTCGTTTTCCATCGGCAGGGAAAATTTCAGGTTCTTGAGGAAAGCACCGACGTTCGGGCATTCCTGCAAATAGCCGGCGCGTACATTGGTGCGCACTTCGGCGCCCCCGAAATTGGGACCAAAGACATCATCGCCACCAGTCAGATAGGTCAGCTTGAACGCGGCATTCATCGGATGCGGTTCCCATCCGAGAAAAACGATCGCGTCACCCGCCCTGTCGGCGCGCATGACCTGAGCCAGCATGGCCTGCTCCGAAGACTCGACGATATCGAGTGCCCCGAGCCCGAAATGGTTCTTCTTGATCATGCCGAGGATCAGACGGTTGCCGTCATTGCCTGGCTCGATCGCATAGATCTTGCCGCCAAGCGCGTCGGCGTGCGTAACAATGTCCTTGAAGTCCTTGATGCCGAGCTCGGCGCCTTTTGCGTTGGTGGCGAGCGTGTATTTGGCTCCAACGAGATTGGCGCCGAGCGTCTCGACGCTTTTATCCTCGATATAGGGGCGGATATCCGCTTCCATTGTAGGCATCCAGTTCCCGAGAAAGACATCGATTTCCTTGCTCTTCAACGACGAGTAGGTCACCGGCACAGACAAGAGCTTGATTTGCGCCTTGTAACCCAACGCCTCAAGGACAACCGAGGCGGTTGCTGTCGTCGCCGAGATATCGCTCCAGCCGACTTCAGAAAACCGCACGGTTTGGCAGGCTGTCGGTTCCTGAGCCACAGTTGCGGTCGCGCTGCCGATAAGGGAAGCGGCGATTGCCGTGGTAGCAGCCAAGATTGATTTGATGCGCATGTTTTCCTTGCTCCATTTCAGGTGAGGGTCGTACCAGCGCGCAAACCGCAGATGCAAGCATACAGTCCGGGCCTGAAGACGACCTCATCCGGATCGACATCGCGGCTGCAAGCGTCAAAGTGCCTGCATAAACAGGAAGGAGCGCAAGCAAGGTGGAAGGGGGATTTACTGCCTGCGCATACGCGATTTCGTGTGGAGAACCCTCCGGATCCCACGAAGCAGCGCGGTGACGACGTGACAGAATCACGTTTCGATGGAACGGTTCGGACAGCAACGAGGAAAAAATCATGACCACGACCAATGAAATCGCAGACAAGATCGCGTCCGAGCACGGGCTGACCAAGGTTCAGGGCAAGACGATCGTCGAAGCCGTCTTTGCCGCAATTACCGATGCCGCGACGTCCGGGGCGGAAACCTCGATCCCTGGCTTCGGCAAATTCAAGGTAAAGGATACGCCGGAACGTGACGGCCGCAACCCTTCCACCGGCGCCACGATCAAGGTCGCGGCGGCAAGGAAGCTCGCCTTCCAGCCAGCGAAAGCCCTGAAAGACACCCTGAACAAATAACAGGCGCGACTTGCGCGCCGCCACGTTTCTCAACGTGCATGGCCCTGCCTGGCGGCAGGGCTTTTTGTAAGGCGTGATCCAAGCGATAAGAAAATAAGAGCTTCCCGCGCCGGTCATCTGGATAAATTGTAATCTTCGTGCTACATATCGGCGATATTTGTAGTGCGAAGGCGACAAATGCCAACACCTCACAATCCACCCGCCGCTGTAAGGCGCGCTCTTCGCAAGCTCGGCGTGTTGATTTCCACTGAGAGCTGACCCGGCGGGGGATGCGGATAAAAACTTGGACTGATTTAGACGTTATGGCCGAGACTTCTGCGATACTCGATCGGGCTGAGCGACCCCAATGATATTTTGATGCGCTTCTCATTGTACCATCGGATGTAGCCATCAACCTCGCGAACAAATTGCTCGATCGTGATGGTCTTCCAGTCTCGTGGATAGAAGAGTTCCGTTTTCAACCGTCCAAAGAAGCCTTCGCACGCGGCGTTATCTTGGGAACAGCCCTTGCGGGACATCGAGCGAACCAATTTCGCATCGTTAATCCGAGAGAGCCAGCCGGGCCAACGATAATGCGCTCCGCGATCGGAATGGACAATTGTCCCGCCTTCGCCGTCGGTGACAGTTTCAATGGCGGCGTCCAGCATCGTGTTGACCAGGCCCGCATCAGGTTGCGTTCCGATCGACCAGCTGATCACCATCCCGTCGAAGCAATCTATGATGGGCGAGAGATACACTTTGCCGGCTGGGATCTGGAATTCGGTAATGTCCGTGAGCCACTTCTCGTTCGGTGTTTTGGCATGGAAGTCGCGGTTGATGAGGTTCTCAGGCGCAGGACTGATTTCTCCCAAGTAAGAGCCAAAACGCCGTCGCCGTGGTCTGGCGGCGACCAGACGCTCCTGTTTCATCAATCGCTGCACAACCTTTTCCGAGATTGTCACACTCTGCCTGGCCAGAGACGCCTGCAGTCTGCGATAGCCGTAGCAGCGATGGTTGCTTTCGAAGATTTCCGTCAGGTCTCGACGGATGGCGACATACTTGTCTTCCAGGTTTGCTCGGGCGCGGTGGTAGAAGTACGAACTTCGCGCAATCCCCAACTGCACAAGCAGTTCCGGCAATCGATAGGTATCTTTGAGGGCGTCAACCAGCTGTGTCTTCTCTCGATTACTCAGGAGTTGCAGATCGACGCCCAGGCCTTTTTTAGCAGTTCATTGGCCTTCTTCAGCAGATCATGCTCGAGCTGCAATTGTCGGACATCGCGCTGGAGGGCTTCAAGCTGTCGCTCGAGTTCTTCACGCTCAGGTGCCGGCGCGGAGGTTTTGCGGCGTTTCATCGATGAGGCAGCCTCATGACCGAGTAACTCATTCCTCCAAGCGTACAACGTCGGCCGGCATACGCCTATCCGGTCGGCTACCTGCTGGGCACTTTCCTCTCCACTGCAAAGATCTAGGACAGCGACCTGCTTCAACGCTTCAGGATAAGCCCGACGCCAGGATCTTCCTGCCATCGAAGTTCTCGTCTGTGGAAACGCCTCTCGAACCCATGCTGTCAAAGTCCCGCGACCTGGATAACCCAGCGCCCTCATCGTCACAGAGATACAGCGATCGTGAGTACGGTAGTGCTCAAGCGCTACCTGCTTCTGCGCCTCAGAAAACTTCCGTGCGCGAGCCGCACTACGGACGCGCAGGTCTTGATGCTGCTGGTACTCTCGATACCAGTTCCTCAGCGCATTCTTCATGGGATAACCTAATTGGCGGATCGTCGCCTTAACCCGCCTGCCGAGCTTAATATACAGCTCGACTGCGCGAATTCTGTCTGCATGGGAATACATGGACTACCTCCTGGTGGTCCAAATTTTAGTCCGCATCCCCATGCTGTACGTTCAAAGCTAACTCCGCCCTTCGGCATGGCGAAGGGCAATCCAGGGCAGGTTTGGCACGTCTCCAGCGCCCCACTTCACGACATCCGTGCCGTGGAGCATTATACCATAGCCGTTCTCCGCGTCCCAATTGCAGGCAAGCTCGACACCAAAATAAGGAGGATTTCCTACCACGTCTGGTAGCGTGATGTGGAGAAGGCGGACTCTCGGGCGCAACTGTGCTTCTTCCCATGTCTCATTAACGACCTCGTCGGTCACGCCGTCAATCCCCTTCTGAATGTTGATAAGCTCATCAAGCGAGGATCGAATAGTAGTGATTATCGCCTGTTCCACTTCTGCGTCGTTATCGATCAGCCATCGCGCTGCTGCGATCATGTTTGAACTGGGCACGTCACCCGTACCGTCGTCGTTCTCCAAGATTGCCGGCACTTCTCCCGGCTCAGCGAACTCGGCGTTGCCACGTCCGGGATGGGGTAGAGCGACAAGCGAGTGTTGAAACGTTGAAGTCAAAGGCATTGGTAGCGCTGTGAACCAAGCCCCCTTGCCGCCGTAGAGCGTAGGTAAACCATCAATTTTGTAGGGCTTATCTTTAGGCGAAAGCTTGTCGAGGCGCATGAGACCCATCCTTCGTCTGAACTCGCTTTGCGTGCCACCATTGCACGCCAGACAGAGCATGCCAAGCCGCCCACCGCGCCGAGCAGCCAACAGGGATCGAAGACATCATCAAGGTGCATGCGGCCAACGACCGCATTTGGCGCGAGAGAGACCACCCGCTGTCGCCGAGGGTCAAGAACCTACAGCTCGATCTGCTCAGCAATTCTAAGGGCGTCATCCACCTCGACGCCGAGATAGCGAACGGTGCTTTCCAGCTTCGTATGACCAAGCAGAATCTGGACGGCCCGGAGGTTGCCTGTCTTATTTTAAATCTGCGCTGCCTTGGTTCGCCCCATGGAGTGGGTGCCGTGGGCGCGAGTATCAAGTCCGATACACGCGACCCAACGGTGGACAATCCGAGCGTATTGCCTCGTGGACAAATGATGTGACGTCTTCCGACGGCTTGGAAATAGATATCTGCCGCCGTCCCTTCGAACGAAGGGAAGCCATGCCACGAGCGCAGTCTTCGTCTGCTCGGTCACCTCAAACTGCACGCGTCGCCTCGTCTTCTTCTGGATGATGGCGGCTCGATCCCGAATCGGACGACCCGACCATAGGTCCTCCACCCTCAGCTTGACCAGGTCGCAAGCACGGAGCTTGCTGTCGATGGCGAGGTTTAACAGCGCCACCTCTCGGGTCGCCCCGCTCATTTCGAGCCTGACGCGGATCGACCAAACGTTTTTGGGTTGCAGAAGTCGCTTCTGTCCGACCATTTTCCCTTGTTCCATGGGAAACGATTACGCAGTACGGCGGTGTCCATGTCGAAGCATCCGCCACTCCTCCCACGGCGTCGCCTCCATCAGGCCGACCGATTATTGCACAGCTCGTCGCTACTCAGCCCTATGCGGTCGTTTGACGCGCGGACAATCGCCATCTGACCTGATCGTCACAACCGGGTGGGCGACGTCTTCGTTATTGAAAATGACGGCGGGCGGCATAGGCTTTCGCGTGCTAACGCGGGAGCCTACGACCGAGCCGCCCTATTGCTGCTACTGATCGTTTGCGATCGACAAATATTCTTCCAGAACATTGGCGCGCTCGCAGAGACGAAAAAGTTCTTTCTGCATGACTTGAAAACTACTCACCGTTTCGCTGCCATAGAGCGACGACTCAACGGTTTTGCTGGTGTTGTGGAAATCGAGCCAGGCGCGCTCGGCGCGGATCAGATTGTCCTTGGCCGCGCCACGCTGCTGACTGAGCAGTGATTTATAAGCAGCGTTCAATCGCGCGTCTTGTCGTTTTGTCTCCGCAGATTGACATGCAGAGAGAGCGATGTTGTCTGATTCCGCCTTTTCAACGCATCCATAGAACACATTGCTAATGCCTGTGGGCGCCTGACGTTTGATGACCTGAGCGGTGCTTTCATATGCCAGTGCGCCAGAGCCATACACCGAGAGGGCGAGGCTGAGGATGAACATCGTGTTTGCTGTTTTCATGCGATACCAACCTGGATGGGCCAAAGGGTTCTAAAAAAGTTTTTGCTCAGGCGCGCAAGTGGCGTCACCGGTACTGCGATACGCGATAACGACTTCGCCATATCGACTCGCTGATAGGGCGTTGCCTGAAAGAAAGCAATCAAAACAGTGGTTAAAAATTGCTCTTGTTGGATTCTAAGCGGAAGGCAGCAGACGGCCGATACTGTGGAAAAAGTCCTCGCCCTCATCCCGACATGGAGCGTTTTGAAATCGATTTGCGACAGCGGGATTTTCGGCGACGGGTTAAGCCAATTTCATCTGAGGTCGAGCAGGATACAGGAATTTCATTCCTGCAGTTTCGCCGAAAACTTGCTTGAACGGGCTGAGCCAGCCTTTTCAACAGTATCAGCGCATCTGCGACATGACGGCCTTCGACCCAAAGAAGCCGAGGACCAGTATACGCTAAGCTGGACGCACCAACCATGTCCACATAACTCAACGAAACGATATCCGGCAAACCCGGTGCGGTTCACCTCACAGGCTCGGCAGTCAACATTCCATGAATTACCCGACGATAAAAGTTATTGCTTGCTTCACACTATGCCCCATCATTCCTGCGCCAATTATCAGTGTGATCATACTTTTCCTCGACCCGCCAAGGTTCATGGGAACTCTTGAATGGTACTATTGGCTTCCAACCTATTTAGGGATGACCCTCTGGGTCTCTGTGTGTGCAATGGTTTTTTTCGGAGTGCCGTCTCTCATGCTGGCGGTCGTCTACGCAACTCTACAATTGAGGCAATGCACAAAGCATGTGTTTCTCGTATCTCTGTCAGGCGGCGCATTTGCGTTCATTTTTAACGGCCTGTTCCTGCCGCCGCTTTACGAAATTGCAGCATTCATTCTCGGGATGGTAACGTCCTTATTGGCCGCGCTCTTTGCTCTTCCAAAGCAAACTACTTTAGGTTTTGACTAAAGGTGAACGGTGTTCCACCGCGTCATCTTTGCCAGTTGTTCAAGCCTTCGTCCTCAGAACATGGCGGCGGTAATCGCTGACCGAACGAGAAGGCGCAAATTCGCGCCTGAAAGTCGGTCGTTCGGCTTGATGAACGTGATACTCAAAGCCGGCATTCGGTGGATGATTCAGATTTCAGCCCAAAGCCGAACGCATGATGCCGAAATCCTCTGTGAGCACGCCATAAGGTTCACAGGGCAGGGCCAAACAAGGAGCTATCGCTTTCAATCGTCGCAAGGTTGATTTTAGGCTTCGCTTGTCCGAGCTTTGGCCATCAGGGCCGCGACCGCTGCGTTCGCCACTTCGAAATCCTGTTCGACCATGCCGCCCGACACGCCGACAGCGCCGATCAACCGGCCGCCACTATCCTTCACAGGCACGCCGCCTGGAAAGACGATCAACCCGCCGTTGGTGCGATCGAAGCCTGGCGACGTGCCGCCCGGCTTTACGAAGTCGTAGAGCGCCTCGGTATTGAAGCCAAACAGCGCTGCGGTGCGCGCCTTGTTGAGCGCGATATCGGCTGAGCCTAAGAAGGCTCCATCCATGCGGAAAAACGCCTTCAGATTAGCCCCGTCGTCATAGACGGCAATGTTCATAGGCACCCCTATCTGCTCGGCCACCTTCCGGGCGGCGGCGATGACGGTATCGGCCTGGGTCTGGGTAATGCTCATCTTGAAAATCCTCTAAAAGGAAAGAACTGGCCGCGGCGAGGTGCCGCGGCCGGTGCTACAAGGGGTCAGATCCGGTTCTCCCAGGCGTCGAGCTGGTGCTGCTTCAGCATGTCCTCGATTGCCTTGGGCATGACATTGCGGAACTTGCCTTCGTCGGCGGGAACGACCTCGATCATGCGGTCGATCATCTCGGTCGGATCCATCTTGCCTTCGGGGGTGGCAAAGAAATCGTCGAACCCCTTGCGCAGATCGGCGCGTTTGGTGAAGTTCTTGGCATCGTCGAGCCAGCGGAACGGGTTGTCTGCCATCGTTTCGTTATAGCCGGTGTAGTATGCACCCGGATTGATCGTCTGCACCTTGACGCCATAGCTTGCCAGCTCCTGCTGCATCGCCTCTGCAAAAGATTCGAGCGCATGCTTGGTCGACACATAAGTTCCCCAGTTCGCGGGAGTGAAGAGCCCGCCCATGGATGAGGTAAAGACGACCTTCTTGCCGGCCGCATTGGCTTCACGGATCCAGCGCTGCACGACACCCTGCGTCAGCTGGAGTGGCAGAAAGACGTTGATCTCGTAGTTCTTGCGAACCAGATCGAGCGGGATTTCCCATACCGGACCGGCTTCGCCCATGCCGGCATTATTCCACAGGATGTCGATGTCCCAGCCCTGGGCCTGCTTGATGTCATAGGGATCGGTCAGATCAAGGCGTTCGATGCGGATTTTTTCGGACAGCCCCAGCGCCTTTACCTCTTCGCGAAGCGGGGTGACCTGCGACGACACCTGTGCCGTTGCGATGATGTGGTGGCCGTTCTTGGCCATACCGATGGCGGCCGCCTTTCCAAAGCCCGAACCGGCACCGGTGACGAGGATGGTTTTTTGATGGGTCATGTCTGATCTCCTTCGATTTTTGAGTGTCGGCGCGACGTTACGTCCGACGTGTTGGAGATAGCCTCTTCCTCTGTGGCCCGCCGTCTGCGGCTTGCGGCAACTGTTCCGAAATTGCGGTCGCGGTGCCTCCGTGCTAGAAAATTCTGCATATCGATTGGTCGGGCTGCTTGTGAGGGGGCGAACACGGGTGACACGGGCACCAGCGCCAGCAATGCACATCAAGGATTCCGAGTACGCGCTCGACGGGATGGCACGAATCCTCGCCAGGCCATCGGTTACCATTTCCGATGGGCGGCGCGGCGACACTTTGATTACCGGACGCTGGCAGCACGGCCCTGTCCATAACACGCTCGGTGCACTCCCCGCGCACGTGATCGTTGCGCATCACGGAGGCGACGGCGACATGAGCTTACGCGGTTCGGCCGGCGTCAACTTTCGTGCACGTTCGCGTCGGGGCACGATCGTCATCATACCTAAGGCGCAGGAGGGCCGCTGGGATATTGAAGGCACCTCGGATGTCAGCCACGTCTATCTGACCCACGAGCGCCTGCTCTCCACTGTCGAGGAACTGACGAATGGCCGCAACTTCGACCTGCTGCATCGTGTAGCCTTCGAAGACCCGACGGTCGTCCACCTGATCACGATGCTCAGCAACGAAGCGATGGCCGCGGGGCCCAGTTCGCGCCTGTTCGTCGAACAAGGACTTGACCTCCTCTGCACCCAGCTTGTGCGCGGTCATTCGAGCTTCGCGGCGCTTCACGATCCTGCGGCAAGGCGTGGCGGGCTCGCCGAGTGGCAGGTCAAGCGCGTCATTGCCTACATGCGCAGCCGAATGGAGGAAGAGATCGGCCTCGATGAGCTCGCTGCCCTCATGCATCTCAGCCGCTTCCATTTCTGCACGGCATTCAAGAAGGCGACCGGGCGCAACCCACACGAAATGCTGACGATGATGCGCATCGCACGCGCACAGGAATTGCTCGTAGATCGGGACTTGCCGGTGACCGAAATCGGGCTTTACGTCGGCTATCAGACGCCCTCATCCTTCGCAGCGAGCTTCCGCAGGATTGTGGGAATGAGCCCGAGTGAATTTCGCCGGCGGCTGTAGGCACGATCACGATACTCTCCAGAGAAGTGAGCCGCCCGACGCGGGGCGGGATGGGTTTACCTTTCCAAACGAAAGCTTGTCGGCAGCAACCGACCCCTTCAAACCAACACGTGGTTTATCGCGAATTAGCACTGTTGGAACGCTGCCTTCTCGATAGCTAACTTTGCCTTGGCACTTTCCAGCTCCGCCGCGATCTCCCGGCGCTCGTTCTGGTCGATAGATGCTGAAAGCTCGTATAGCTCGGCACGCAGTTCTTCGATGAGGAATTCGAGAGATTAGGTCATCTTCGTCTCCTTGACGTTTGCGAAAGATGACCACTGGCTCCAAGAAGGGTATGGCGGGGTCAGGGATCGCGACCGCGACCGGCGGAACCGGGGAGTGGGGGAGCCGATTTGCGGACGCTGCCCATCGGGCGGGTCGAGTAAATTGGGGGAACCGCTCATCCTTGAGGCCGTCCTGCTCATTTGGTACCATTCCGCATTATGAGCAACTTCCCCGCCCACCGTATGGCACCACGAAAGCCGAAACTGGCTCGACGCCAGGTCCGGCTTTGACCTCTCGGAAGAGGGGAAGGCCCCGCCTGTGGCGGAGCCTCGTGATGTCAATCAGTCCCGGTTCGAGCGAGACCAGATAAGCTGAAGGCCATCCTCGCCTTCGACCTCAGCAAGCGTTGCGTAGATCGGGGCCGGGAAGGAAGGATCGTCGAGCTTGACCGATAGGTAGTCGCGGCCCTGCTCAGAGGTCTTCTGCCAGGCTGCGCCGAGTTCAACGCTTCCGGCGTAGACGCGGAACTGCGGGCCTTTATCGGAGGGGTTTTCGACCCGGGCGATGCGCGCCTTGACGTTGAGGGCGAGAGTACGAATGGAGCCGGTGAAGCCGTTTTCGGTGGAGGTGAAGGTGCCGATGGTTGCCATTGTCCTATTCCTTTTCTGTGTTTCGGGCCGCGCCTATCGCGGCCTCGATGGCAGTCGCAAAGACCGGTGACGATCGGCCCGCACCTTATAAGGCCGCAATAAAATGGAGGGCGGCAAGGTGCAGATTTGTTAGTGGGAGAGGAGGAGGGCGCAGCCTTCCGGGGTAAGAAATCTGAACATTGTCGTTGCGGGAAGACGATCGAGGCGAAGCCGGTCTCCGGTCAGACATGCCACATCGAGCCCGCAGATGGGTTGCCGGAAACTCTGACGTCAAGGAAATGGCGATGGCGTTACGCCGCATTTGCCTTGGGGGCGCGAATGGCATCCTACACCACCCCAGACTTGCACCGTCGTTGCTGCAAGCTTCAATTGGCGGCGGCTGCTCCCCCCACGAATATTGGCGGCCTTGTCCACGATGCCCCATGCGATATCGTTGCAATTCGAGTCGCAAACTGGAGAGACTACGCGCCAGCAGACCAAGCCGTTCACAGTCGAACGAAAGTCATCCCGGAAACCAAGGTGCATAGCGGCAATCTAGGTGAGATTCAGCGTCAATCAGGATGAGACTCGCGCCGGGGTGTGACGAAGTGAGGGCTTAGCCCGATCGTAGTCATACCCCGGCGTGGCGCAGATTTTCGGCGTCTCAAAATCGCGGTCGGTTCGGTACATTTGCGGTTTTCTGGATTGGAGAACCAGTTTGTGCCGGGTCGCCATGTAACCGATCATCAGATGAGACTCTTCATGAAGTATCGACAAACGCATTCCGTCGAGGTCGCCGCAGCAAAAGCGTCGATCAGCCGAGCCACTGCGTACCGCCTCGACAAGGAGGTACAACTACCATCTCAGAGCAAAGCGCCGCGTGGACGCCGCCGCCCTGATCCCTTGGAGCCAATATTCGAGACTGAAGTCGTCCCGCTGCTGAAGGCCGCCCCCGGCATCCGTGCCGTCGCTGTCTACAACGAGATGCTGCGCCGACATCCAGAACTCTCTGAAGGTATCCGCCGCACGCTTGAACGACGCATCCGTTCGTGGCGTGCTGTCAATGGCGAAGCGCAGGAGGTCATCTTCCGCCAGACGCACGAGCCAGGCCGACTGGGCCTTTCGGATTTTACCGACGCCAGCGGCCTTGGTGTAACGATCGCCGGCCAGCCGCTTGATCACCTGTTCTATCACTTCCGGCTTGTCTGGTCAGGCTTCGAACACGCCCATGTCATTCTCGGCGGGGAAAGCTTCGTTGCGCTGGCCGAAGGACTTCAAAATGCGCTGTGGTCCGTGGGTGGTACGCCGCTTTATCATCGCAGCGACAGCCTGTCGGCGGCATTCCGCAACCTTGACGCCGATGCCAAGGTCGATCTCACCCGCCGATACGATCAGCTTTGCTCCCATTATCGAATGACGCCGACGCGTAACAACAAAGGCGTCGCGCATGAGAACGGCTCGATCGAAAGCTCGCATGGCCATCTCAAGAACGCTGTTCATGATGCCCTGCTGATGCGGGGGACCAAGGAATTCGACGACCTCAGTTCTTACCGCGCCTTTGTCGACGAGATCGTCAGCCGTCGCAACGCTGCCCATGGCAGGCGCATTGATGCAGAGCGATCCCATCTGCAGGCGCTGCCAGAGCGCCGGACCACGGACTTCGAAGAGATTGTTGTTACGGTGTCCCGGACGGGCGGCTTCACCTTGCGCAAGGTCTTCTACACCGTGCCATCCCGCCTGATCGGCCACAGGTTACGAGTTCGCCTGTTCGACGATCGGCTGGATGTCTTCGTTGGCGGTACGCATCTGATGACGTTGCGCCGGGGACGTGGCCACGCTGACGGGCGACACGACCAGGTCGTCAACTACCACCACGTCATCCATTCCCTGCGTAAAAAGCCGATGGCGCTCCGTGGCCTCGTTTATCGCGACAAGCTCTTCCCGCGCGAGGAATATCGCAAGGCATTCGAAGCTCTCATCGAGCATCTTCCCGACAAGCAGGCGTGCAAGATCACCGTCGAGCTTCTGGCGCTGGCCCATGACCGCGGTTGCGAGCGCGAACTTGCGGAGGAATTGGCCAGGACCCTGGACGCCGGCGATTTACCGGATCTGGTCGCCATGCGAACGCTCTTCGGCCCGGATCCAGCCAAGCTACCTACCGTTCATGTGCAGCTTGCATCGCTTAACGGTTATGAGGCCCTGATCGGGACGGGAGAAGCCGCATGAAGAACGCACACGTCATCGATGAAGCACGGCTCGGTATCATGCTCAACGAACTTCGGTTGCCGACAATCAAAACGCTGTGGCCGCAATTTGCCGAGCAGGCAGACCGAGAAGGATGGCCAGCAGCTCGCTTCCTGTCGGCTATTGCCGAGCACGAGCTGGCAGAGCGTGCCAATCGCAGGATTGAACGGCATCTCGCCGAAGCGCACCTGCCGCCCGGAAAGACCTTGGACAGCTTCGCCTTTGACGCTGTCCCCATGATCTCGAAGGCGCAGGTCATGGCAATTACCGCCGGTGACAGTTGGCTAGCCAAGGGAGCTAACATCCTCATGTTCGGTCCGCCCGGCGGAGGAAAGAGCCATCTTGCTGCTGCTATCGGTCTTGCGCTGATCGAGAACGGATGGCGGGTCCTGTTCACCCGGACCACCGATCTTGTGCAGAAGCTTCAGGTTGCCCGAAGGGAACTCCAGCTTGAATCTGCCATCGATAAACTCAACAAATACGACCTACTCATCCTCGATGACCTCGCCTACGTCACCAAGGACCAGGCGGAAACAAGTGTGCTCTTCGAGCTGATCTCGGCCCGATACGAGCACAGGTCGATCCTGATCACCGCCAATCAGCCGTTCGGAGAGTGGAACCGGGTATTTCCTGATCCCGCCATGACACTCGCAGCAGTCGACCGGCTTGTACACCATGCCACGATCTTCGAGATGAACGTCGAAAGCTATCGCCGCAGAACTGCGCTTGAGGAAAAACGCCAGCGAGGCCGCCCCGCGTCCTTCGCGACAACCAGAACCTCAGCGCTAGCTGTCGCGGAGCGGCAATCAGAAAACGACGAAGAACTTGTCAGCGACAATCAGCGTGATAACTTGATCCCGACCGCGACCTAAGAATCTCATCCAGATTGTCGCACGCGTCTCATCCTGATTGCCGCGCTATACCAAGGCCAGATGCTGCAAAACCCTCGATCTGGGGAAGGCTGGATGCTGCCATCGCAAAAGGTCTCCAGGATCAGCAGGATGGGGAACCTCGCATTGTGGATCACGCGGCCGCCACCGGTGGTGCCGACCGCAATTCAGCGTCAGGCCGCAGCTTTCAACTCCGCCTCCGGCTGCATGGAAGATCTCCCGCTTGTCATGGGCCAGCACCGAAAGCCACGACTGCAGGTAAGATGCGTGATCCGGTCGAGGCTCGAGCTCCGGCGTGATGCCGAGATTGGCGCAGAGGAAGCAACTGCCGAGCTCGGCGCCTTATCCTGACGGTGTCGAAGCTTCGAGGACCACCTCCGGCCGTTATCCGACTTCAGTGTAACCGAAAGATTATTCTACGGAATGTGATGCCATGGTCAAAATACCGGCAAACCCAGCGCCAATTGGAACAAGCACGAGCAGTCTCTGCTTCGCGCGCGGTATCGTTAGAGTCATTTAGGCCATATCCGGCGGCGCCGTATTCACGCCCAGATAGAAATATTACTCTTCGTCAGATCCGCGTTTTGTTGGATATGCCGTCCTGCACACCGCCGAAAGAGTTTCGCGCAACCAACGATGAGCGGGGTCTACTTCGAGACGTGGATGCCAGATGGCGCAAACGCTTATCTCTTCCGTCTGGACCGGGAGCGTAAACGCCGTGACACCAAGATCAGTCGTGTAGTCGCCGATGATCGCGTTGCCGAGACAGGTCCTTGGGACCAGCGCAACGAGATCGGAGTTCCTGGCGATCCAGACGGCCTCGGGGTGGGACGGAACGGTGAGCGTAACCTCTCTGTGAAGTCCCCGTTGTTGGAGAGCAACATCGACAGGACCGGCCGTTATGCCTTTCCGCGTCACCACGACATGACGGCAAGCAGCATATCGCTCGGCGGTGACTTCCTCTTTCAAAAGCGGATGGTCTGCACGGCAGACGCCTACAAACCGATCTCTGAATAGAAGCTGTTGGCGCAGTTCCGGCGCGGTCGTTCCGAAAACGCCAACTTCGAGATCGATCAGGCCATCACGGAGCGGCTGTGCGTCCTTGTCGGGCTTCGGGACGAAGTGAAACCGAACTTTCGGAGCATGCTTGATTGCGGCCATGACGAGTGGCCCGGCAAGTGCCTGAACGAACCCCTCGCTTGCGCGCAGGACAAATGTTCGGTCCAGCGTGCTCAGGTCCAAAGACACCACCGACGGCTGGAGCACGGCTTGCGTGTCACGGGCGAGAGTGTGAACCCTCTCGACCAAACTTTCCGCATAGGGCGTAGGCGTCAGCGTCCTCCCTGCCTGCACCAACAACGGGTCACCCGTGGATTTGCGCAATCGGGCGAGCGTGCGGCTCATTGCCGATGGGCTCAGCCGCAAACGGCGCGCCGCTTTTGTCACACTCCTCTCGGAAAGTAGGACATCCAATGCCAGTAAAAGGTTCAGATCAACGCTCTGCATAGGCAGGATATATAGCGGACGTCATTGTTGGGAAGGCGTTCAACGCACACTTTGTTTGCCTTTCGCGCGTCTGGCGCAATCTCTCTTGAGCCTTAGATTAGGGACGTATGCAACAGTGGAAGCAATGCCATCATGACTATTTCTGACAGCGACCATTCCCGTCCCTCGCTTTTGCTTGTAGGCGCATCACGCGGGCTGGGTCTTGCGATCACCGCTGAATTCGCGAAACGAAACTGGATCGTCGTCGCGACCGTGCGCGACCGTGGCCAGCCGTCCGCTCTCCATGATCTCGCCCGAAAATACGCGGGCCGTATCGAGATCGAGACGGTGGACATAACGCAACCCGAGCAGATCGGTGCGCTTCGGGCTCGACTGGTCAGCCGCAGCTTCGACATGTTGTTCGTCAATGCTGGAACCGCGAACAGGAATCAGGACGAAACAATTGCCGACGTTTCCACCGAAGAATTCGTTCGCGTCATGGTCACCAACGCCTTGAGCCCGATGCGGGCCGTCGAAAACCTTCAGGATGTCGTAAAGCCTGCCGGCCTTATCGGGATCATGTCTTCCGGCCAGGGCAGCGTCACCAACAACGAGAAAGGTGGCCACGAAGTCTACCGTGGCACGAAGGCGGCGCTGAACCAGTATATGCGAAGCTATGCCGCGAGGAACGCCGGTGGCGCCCGCGCCCTCGTTCTGATCGCGCCGGGCTGGATCAAGACCGAACTTGGAGGTGCGGCTGCGCCGCTTGCCGTCGAGGAAGCGGTTCCCCAAGTGGTCGATACGCTTCTTGAAAAGCAGAGCAAACCCGGCCTTGAATATCTCGATCGCATGGGCAAGGCGGTCCCCTGGTGACCGGATCGATTGAACAGGGAGAAATCTCCATGAAGCTGATCGGTATCGAAGAGCACTTTCTCACCCCTGAAGTGCGCAAGCTCTGGGAAGAACTCGGCCTCGACAGGAGTGATCCAAGCGTCGCCGTTCACTCAGGAGGCGTCGAGCGCAAAACACGCGCGGCCGGGCGCGATGCCAATGGCTGTTTCCAAGGCAACGGTGGGGTCGGCGCTGTAGTAACAGCGCTGGGCGGCATTAACGCGATTTTCGCCCGGCTAGGCGGTACGGCTGCTTTTGGCGGATACCGTTGAAAAAGTGGGCGTTGCTGTCAGTGCGAAGTTCTGATTCACTCCTTCCAGGGATTTAGGAGGATGTGCCGATGATGGGCGAGCGGACGGTGGCGCAGGAAGCGCTGTTTTACGGGTTCAGCATCGAGCGTCATGTCCCGGCAAGCCATCTTCTGCGGTCTATCGACCGCTTTGTCGACCTGTCTGGCCTTCGGTCTCACTTGCGTCCTTTCTACAGCGAGATCGGGCGGCCCTCGATTGATCCGGAGCTGATGATCCGCATGCTGATCGTCGGTTATTGCTTCGGCATCCGTTCGGAGCGTCGGCTATGTGAAGAGGTTCATCTGAACCTCGCCTATCGCTGGTTTTGCAGGCTTGGCCTTGAAGGCGATGTTCCGGACCATTCGACTTTCTCAAAGAACCGACATGGCCGTTTCCGTGATAGCGATCTGCTGCGCGAGCTGTTCGAGACGACGGTCAGGCGTTGCATCGAAGAGGGACTCGTCGGTGGCGAAGGCTTCGCCGTCGATGCGAGCCTGATCAAGGCGGATGCCAACAAGCAACGCTCGGCAGAGGGGGCAGAGGCTGTCGACTGGGAAGCTATGGCCGAGACCCGTCGCTCGGTTCAGGAATATCTCGACACGCTCGATGACGCGGCATGGGGTGCGGCCAGCGAAGCAAAGCCGAAGTTCGTATCGAGATCGGACCCGGCGGCGCAGTGGACCGGAGCGATGAAAGGCCATGCCTTCTTCGCGTACGCTACCAACTATCTGATTGATCTGGATAATGCCGTCATCGTTGATGTCGAGGCGAGCCGTGCGATCCGGCAGGCCGAAGTCGGCGCGGCACGCACCATGATTGAGCGCACTCAGGAAAGCTTCGGCCTCTACCCGGAGCGATTGGCCGCCGACAGTGCCTATGGTTCGGCAGAGATGCTGGGCTGGCTGGTGCACGAGCGCGGGATAGAGCCGCATATCCCAGTCTTCGACAAATCCGAACGGCGTGACGGCACATTCGAGCGTGCCGACTTTACTTACGACCACAAGCACGATCTCTATACCTGCCCTGGCGGCAAGGAGTTACGCTCGCGGCAAATCACCTACAAGAATGAGCGTCCTCTCGTGGATGAAGATGGCATGGTACGCTATCGGGCCAGCAAACTCGACTGCGATGCCTGCGCCCTGAAACCAAGATGCTGCCCGAACGCTCCGGCGCGCAAGATACCACGCTCCATCCATGAAGGCGCTCGCGATATGGCGCGTGATATCGCCAAGACCAAAGCCTATGTTACGTCGAGGCATCAGAGGAAAAAGGTCGAGATGCTTTTTGCCCACCTCAAACGCATCTTCAGACTGGATCGTTTGCGATTACGAGGGCCGAACGGAGCGCGTGATGAGTTCCACCTCGCAGCAGCAGCCCAAAACCTCCGGAAACTCGCAAAGCTGATCCCGCCACCAATGCCAAAACCGGCGTGACGGGAAAGACATCTCGACACGCCCCGACAACGGAAGCCTCCGAGCAAGATTAGCACGCGCCTTTTTCAACGGTATCGGCGCAAAGCCGACGTCGAACCAAAGCTACTGCCGGTCCTGAATGGCCATTGACAATGGCCTCGTTTGGAATGGCAAAGGCTAACGACTTCATTCGCTGAATTTGAAAACGCATGATGAGGATGGAACACTTGGAATACATCACGACATCCCGGTTGCCGACAGTGGAAGAATACCTGCATCTTCGGTCTGTTGCCGGACTAAGTGCATTTTCACAGGATGCCGCACAGTCAGGACTGAAGGGGACGGTTTATTCGGTCGTTGTCACACATCAAGGCGTGGCAATCGGCATGGGACGGCTGATCGGCGACGGAGGCTGCTTTTTCCAGGTTGTCGACATCGCTGTTCATCCCGACCATCAGGGACGAGGACTGGGAAAAACCATCATGGAGGCAATCATGGCGTATGTCTCGCGAGAGCTGCCAGCATCGGCGTATGTCAGCCTGATCGCCGACGTTCCGGCGAACAAGCTCTACGAAAAATTCGGCTTCAAAGAGACGGCTCCGAGATCGCTGGGAATGGCATATCGCGTTGCTTCGGCTGAACGTTAGAACCCAATGGAGAGAGGGCCGTATCTGGCGCAAAGCCGCGGAGCTGCCGTCCTATCCAGAGCACCCTCAGCTCCCCCCACGCACGACTGCCCATCGCGACGGTCAGGAGTTTCTCCCAGGCATCCTGCCGAAACACTCGGCCATGACCGGCCCCACAGCATTGCTCCGGAATGCTTGCGGTCAGGCGATGGACATGCCACCGCTATTCCCAAACAGGAATAGCTCATGGACCGCTTCTCATCGCTCAGAGTGTATATCCGCGTTGTCGAGCGCGGCAGCTTCACCCATGTCGGCCGTGAACTCGGCATCGGACAGCCTGCGGTCAGCAAGCAGATCGCCGCCCTTGAACAGCATCTGGGGACACAACTCCTCAGCAGAACATCGCGTGGCTTACAGCCAACCGCAGCAGGCCTCGACCTCTACGAAACTGCTATCCGCATCCTTGGCGATCTTGACGAGGCCGAAATCCGCATCGGCCAGAAGAACATCAGACCGAGCGGTGTGGTGCGACTGGCCACACCGCCTGCCTTCGGCCGAATGTTCATCATTCCTCGGCTGCCCGCCTTTTTCGAGAAATACCCGGACATCACGCTGGATATTTCAGTTGCGGAGCGCCGTGTCGATCTCATCATCGACGGGATCGATATTGCCCTGCGTGTCGGGGCATTGGCGGATTCGACGCTGATCGCCCGCAAGATCGGCGATCTGCACATGGGGATCCTCGCGGCTCCCGCTTATCTTCGGAAGTTTGGCACGCCGCGCATTCCAGCCGATCTGCGGTCGCACAATCTCATTGCCGGGCAAACGCGGGGAGCGACACAGCCATGGAGGTTCAACAGCCCCGATGGCCCTATCCTCATGCAGCCAGAAGGCAATATCAGATCGAACGATATTGAGGATCAGCGCGCAGCGGTCCTGATGGGTCTTGGCATAGGATATGCAGGGCTTGCGATGTTCTCCGCAGATCTGAAAGCCAACACCGTCGTCCCGATCCTCGAAGAGTTCGCGGCCGAACCATCGCCGATCAATGTGATATGCGCCAGCGGCCGGAAGATGCCGCAACGTTTTCGGGTCGTCATCGATTTTCTCGCCGAGATATGCGCCGAAGAACCTGGCCTGCGTGCTTCGCCTTAGCATCATTCCTGCCTGGAATAGATCCTAGTCGATCGACCTGTCTGGGATCGCGTTTCATCACTGCCTAGGTTCCCTTCCATCGCCGCATCAGTGCGGCTTCAAGTGGAAGGACCATGTCGATGAATAAGCTGGATGGAAAGATCGCCGTCATTACGGGTGGCAGCGCCGGGATGGGCCTGGCAACCGCAAAGCTCTTCGTTCAGGAGGGCGCGCAGGTTGTCGTCACAGGCCGGGATCAGCCAACGCTGGAGGCTGCGGTCCAAGATATCGGCTCGGGGGCTGACGGATTTCGTGGGGACATTGCGAAACTGGAGGATCTCGATGCTCTGCGGGCTCATGTCGAAAGCCGATACGGTCGCCTCGATATCCTGTTCGCGAACGCAGGCGGCGCGCGGCCGGGACTGTTTGAGGACGTGAGCGCCGAGGACTTCGATTTTACGGCAAACACGAATTTCAAAGGCACGTTCTTCACGATCCAGAAGCTCGTCGGCCTGATGGGCTCGGGTGGTTCCATCATTCTCAATACGTCGATCCAGGGTGTGCGCGGTACGGCAGGTCTGTCCGTCTATTCCGCCACCAAAGCCGCCCTGCGCTCGCTGGCGCGTTCGCTGACGGCCGAATACGGCGCCAAGGGGATCCGGATCAATGCCATGGCTCCGGGCTATATCGACACCGATATCATGCGCAAGACGGGGCTGAGCGAGGAGATGATCCGCGAGATGAACCGCCAAGCGATTGACCTCACACCGCTCGGCCGCAAGGGGACCGGCCACGATATTGCCAAGACGGTTCTGTTTCTGGCGTCGGACGATTCGGAGTTCATCACCGGCGTTGAACTGACCGTGGACGGTGGCTGGGCGCAGGTCTGATCCCAATGGCGGTTATGACCGGGCATCCGCGCAGCCATGTGAAGGCAGGTATTGGCGCTTCCGCGACATGACGGCAGTCGACCTTAAGCGGAGCTGCTGCTTGAGATAGCACCCCGAGACGGACGACGCTCTTCGCCACTTGCAACAAAGCCGCGCTAGGCCTACTTGGATATATACAGTTTACCTGTATATATCTGGATTTCACGCGAGAGGTCGATCATGTCCGCTGAAAACAAGGAAGTGGTCCGCCGCTTCAATATCGAAGTCATCCAAAACGGCAATGAGGACGAATTCCACGCTTTGATGGCACCGGACTTCGTCAACCACGCCGCCCCGTCCGGAGTCCCGAACGGGCCGTAAAGCATGTGGAACACCTTCCAAAACATCCTCCGTCCCGCCTTGTCTGAAATGAAGGTGACCATCCATGATCAGATCGCAGAAGGAAACAAGGTGACGACCCGCAAGACGATCAGCGGCATTCATTCGGGTGTATTGATGGGAGTTCCGGCGACGGGCAAGGATGTCCTCATCAGCGTCATCGATATCGTACGGGTCGAGGACGGTAAGTATGCAGAGCATTGGGGGCTCAATACCCTATCCAGCGTCCTTGCTGCATTGGCGAAGGGATGATTTGGCCATCAGGAAAGCCGCTCTATGACGGCGATGGCTGCCCGCAGTGTTTCCCGTTCCTGATCGGATAGCCTCTCTTTAATCAGAGACGCGATCTTCAACGTCCTGACTTCCCTTGATCGGGATAGTTGCTCCCGGCCTTTGGCGGTAATGGACAGGAGTTGACTCCGCCCGTCGGCAGGGTTTGGAACTTTGCCGACCAGCTCATCCGCTTCCAATTGGCCAACGACAAGGCGCATGCTCTGGTGTCTGACGTTGCGCAGGCCTGCCAGTTTGGCCACGCTCAAAGGACCATTCCGATCCAGAAGGGCGAGCGTCTCGGACTGTGACGTCGTCGGCGTATCTGCTTGCAATCGAATGCCGCGAACAAATTTCCCCAGCGTTTGGCGAAGTTTTTCGGCCAGAGCCAGCGCATCTCCTTGCTCAGAACTGGCATCGTCACCTGTCATCTTTCGTTTTCGCCCATATTTTGCATTGACTTGACGAATACACCGACAGGGGGGAAAACGGAATGCCAGAGCTTGAATGGCTATATCTGGCGTTTCTGCGCCATGACGGCCTTTGGCCCACAGCGGCCACTCACCTCAAATCATACTGCGTTCTGCATTTCTCTATTTCAGGCCAGTTCTCCCTAATCCAGGACGTGAACCCTTCCAAGGCGGGCAGCATGCTCGATCCCATCTTGGTCAACTGATACTCGACGCGGGGTGGCACTTCCGGGAAGTAGTGGCGGATCAGCAGTCCATCGCGTTCCAGGTTGCGCAGCGTCAGCGTGAGCATGCGCTGTGTTAATCCTTCTATGCCGTTCTTCAGCTCGCTGAACCGCATCTGGTGCCCGTTCGCCAGTGCCAGATGCGACATGACGAGGATCGTCCATTTATCGCCGAGGCGTGCAAGAACCGCGTTCGGGGCGCAAGGCCTGAAATAAGGCTTGTCGTTCTTCTCATCATAGGGTCGCCCGTGAACCAGCTTTGCCAATTGTATCATCCCTGTGCCTGAGGCTAAAAAATGTGCCGTCTTCTGCCTGCCTCCCAAAGGTATATATAGGTAACTCAAGTCCGAAACGAGGGTGACACAATGCAGTATGACAAGCCGCCAATTCTGGTCTTCGGTGCAACAGGCCAACAAGGCGGATCGGTTGCAGTGGCACTTCTGAAGAAGGGCTGGCCAGTGCGGGCTATGGTTCGTGATCCGGCCTCACCCAAATCGATCGCGCTTTCCGAGGCTGGCATTCAGCTTGTTGCAGGAACGTTTGATGATGCCGATGCAATGCGTGCTGCAATGAAGGGCGCATATGGCGTCTTCAGCGTTCAGCCGAGTTCACCGGGCGGTTTCGTGACGGACGAGGACGAAGTGCGCTACGGTAAGTCGATCGCCGATATCGCTGTCTCGCAAGGGGTGAGGCACCTTGTCTACACATCGGGTAGCGCGGCGGGCGATCAGCCGACAGGCGTCGCCCATTACGACACCAAGGCCGAGATCGAGAGACATATCCGGACATTGCCGATTGTCCATACGATCATCCGGCCGGCGACATTCATGGAGCTTCTGGTCATGCCGGGCTTTGGCCTTGATGAAGGCCGCTACAGTTTCTTCGTAAAGCCGGATCAACACATGCAGGTTCTGGCCGCCGACGATATCGGAAAGATTGTTGCGGCGACCTTTGCGGACCCTGCGCGGTTCGGAGGGCAGACATTCGAGATCGCAAGCGATGTGGTGACGGGCTGCGACCTGCAGCTTCTTTTTTCGGAGGCCGCCGGCCGGCCGATCAGTTATGCACGTTTTTCTGACGAAGTCCTTGCCGCCAATCCGTTTCTGAACAAACTGACACAGTTGTTTGACAATGGGCGTTTGGCAGGCCATGCCGATCTGGATGCCTTGCGTGAGATCAATCCGGAGCAGCAATCGCTGAAATCTTGGCTGAGTGGACCGGGAAAGGAGCCGTTCGAACGCGCGCTCGGTGTCGGCGGAGCATGGGAGTTCAATCGATAGAACAAGGCTTCACGCCAGAGTGTGACGTCCGTTTGTGGTGCAAACCAGAAGCCTGCAACCGGCCCGAAGCGGTTATCGTGTTTTGCAACGAGCCTCCGGCTAATCTTCGACAGCACCCAACGCGATCCGCGTAGAAGCCCATTCCTCCACCATCAGGTCGATCAAACGTCGAACTTTCGCCGAGAGGTAACGCTTGCTTGGATAGACGACGATAATCGGGATCGTTTGCGTTTCGAACGATGTCAGGACCTGTTCAAGCCGTCTGTCAGCGATGGCATCGTTGACCAGAAAGCTGGGAAGATAGGCCACCCCCATCCCGGCAATCGCGGCATCGCGGATCGCCTCACCGCTATCGAGGCGGAGCCGGCCGCGGCCGCCAACCGTGGACCAGGTGCCATCCATCTCCCGCAACCGCCATGGCTGTTTGCGTGATCCGCTTTTGAAAGACAGGCAGTCGTGCGATGCCAGGTCGTCAGGAACTTCTGCCCGGCCGCGCCTGTCGAGATAGGCAGGTGAGGCACATATGATGCTACGGTGTTCGGCGACGACCCGCGAAATCAGCCGCGTGTCCGTTCCGCTGGTCCCGATCCGAACGGCCAGATCAAAACCGTCTTCAACCATATCGGCAACCCGATCGCTGAAGTTCACGTCGACCTGCAGATCCAGCCATTCTTGCATGTATCGCTGCAGCAAAGGCAGGACATGCGTGCGGCCGAACCCTTCGGGCACGGTCAGACGTAGCAGGCCCGTGGGTATGGCGCTTTTTTGCCCGACGCTGGCTTCTGTTTCTTCCAGCAGGCTGACGACGCGCGAGCAGTGCTCGTAAAACACACGGCCATCGTCCGTGACACTCAGCTTGCGTGTCGTTCGATAGAGAAGACGGACCCCGAGACGTGTTTCCAGCCGCGTGACTGCCTTGCCGACGGCCGAGCGTGTCAGGCCGATCGCCTGTCCGCCGCCGCTGAAGCTTCCCGCATCGACAACGGCGATGAACGCGAACATCTCATCCAGATTTTTGCGCAAGCTTCCGATGACCGCTGTAGCCCGTCGCCAGAGACGGGAAATTCATTCCCCAATCAATGAGATAATGTGAATTATGATCCCGCGTCAAGGTGACGCCAGGAATGTAGCCAGAATGAGGTCCCCAATGCCAATCACTCCCGCCGTCCAGCAACGCATCGACGCCTGGAATGCAGCGTCATCGTCTTTTGGGCCCCTGTTGATGGGGCAGCCTGGGGACTGGGCTGTCGAAAGAGAAAAATATGTCGAAGTGCTCGCCCAGCACCCGACGCCGGACGGCGTGTCGATCAGCAAGATCGATATGGGCGGCGTCGCAGCCACAGTGGTTACGCCCGAGGAAGCCGAAGAGGGCAGGGCCCTGCTTTACATCCATGGCGGCGGTTACATCGCTGGAAGTCCTTCGGCCTATCATGGTCTGGCCGGGCATTACGCAAAGCTTCTGAAAGCCGTGGTCTACATGCCCGATTATCGTCTTGCGCCGGAACATCCCTTCCCAGCCGCCATCGACGATACTCTGGCATCATACAAATGGCTGCTCGACAATGGGCATGAACCCAAATCGATCGCATTTTCCGGAGATTCAGCTGGTGGCGCGATGGTCGTGTCGGTGATGGTCGCTGCCCGCAATGCCGGGCTTGCGCTCCCATCTGCGGGCGTTGCCATCTCTCCCTGGGCCAATCTCGATCATTCGGGGTCTTCGATGAGGACGCGCGACGGGATTGATCCGACGGTCAGTCTTACCGGCCTCGAATTGATGGCAAAGGCCTTTCTGAACGGCGCTCTGAAAAACAATCCTGATGCGTCACCCGTGTTTGCGGACGTGCGCGGACTGCCGCCGATCATGGTCCAGATCGGTGAAAGCGAAGTGATGCTCAGTGATGCGATGCGACTCGCCACGCATCTCGCCGAAAACCGGGTCCGCGTTTCTCTTGAGGTCTGGCCCGGTATGTTCCATGTCTGGCATATGTTCGCGGCCATTCTGCCGGAGGGTATGCAAGCCCTTGAAGGTGCGGCTACCTTCCTTGAGAATGCACTGAGCACAAACGAAGACTTAAATCGTTGAAAGGACGGGCTGAGCCAGCCTTTTTCAACAGTATCGGCGCAAAGCAGAAGACCAACTTCACAAAGCGGCCACCATTGTATCTCACCGCACGCAAATCGCCCCGTGGCAAACAGTGTGCTGCGCAGCGGATTTCGCACAGGTGCGACCGTTCACTACCTAGCAAAAACCAATTACCCAACTAGATACGATGCGGAAATCTTCATAAGGAATGACGCGTGGCGACAGGGTTGATTGCACTTTTGGACGACGTTGCAGCCATTGCTAAACTGGCTGCTTCTTCACTGGACGATGTCGCTGCCCAGACTGCCAAGGCCAGCGTTAAGGCCGCCGGCGTCGTTATCGACGACACCGCCGTGACACCAACCTATGTCGTTGGGCTGTCACCCAGCCGCGAGTTGCCCATCATCGGACGGATCGCGCTCGGCTCACTCAGGAACAAGCTGGTTTTCCTGCTGCCGATCTGCCTGCTTCTCGGGTATTTTGCGCCCTGGCTGATCACCCCACTCCTGATGATCGGCGGTGCTTATCTGTGCTTCGAAGGTGTCGAAAAGCTTCATGAGGCGATCAGCCCCCATGCGGCCCACGACGACAGCGTCGGCGAGACCGCCAAGGACCCGAAGCAACTGGAAGACCAGAAAGTGTCCGGCGCAATCCGCACGGACGTCATCCTTTCGGCCGAAATCATAGCCCTTACGCTCGCGGGCGTATCGGCCTCGAACCTCGTGACACAGGCAGCTGTCCTTGCCGCAGTCGGCATCCTGATCACGGTCGTGGTTTATGGCGTGGTGGCTCTGATCGTGAAGGCAGACGATATCGGACTGCACCTCGCCGAGACGGGATCGGGTCCGACACGATCGTTCGGCCGTGGTCTCGTCAAAGGCACACCGGTTTTGCTGCAGGCACTCACCGTCATCGGTACGGCCGCGATGCTCTGGGTCGGAGGTAGCATCATCATTCACGGCTTGGCCGAGTTCGGACTTCATGGCCCGGAACATTTCATTGAACATGTCGCGACAGTCGTGCAGCAAGCGGTCGGTGCCATCCCCGCAGTGGTTGGCTGGATCGCCACCTCGTTCCTGCAAGCGGTCCTCGGCATTGCGGTGGGCGCTCTGATCGTGCTTGCCCTTGGCATTTTCGGACCAAAGAAGGCGCATGCGAAGTAGCGCAGGCTTGCAAGCTTCCGAACCCTAAGTGCGGCATGACGCGACCATTAAAGCTGCAAAACGCGAAAACCCGCCGCGGGAGGAGGTGCGGCGGGTTTCGAAAAGTGACGTGCAGCTGGGAGGAGGAGTGCTGCCCGTCCGACCGGGACCGACTGGGAGGAGGAGTGTCGATCTCGATAATCCTTCGTAACCGAACCCGCCGGGGATCAGCAATGCGTGTTCATGCATGGCAGCCATGCGGCCTGTCGCCAGCGAGACAAAGCCTAGTTCGGCGACCACTGCGATTGATGGGAACAATCGGCCGGCTTCAGCGTTCAATAGGTAACCGGAAGCGCCCCGTCCCCCGCCCTTTATGCTTCCGGTCAAACTCTTCATCCCCCTCGAAGAGATATTCGGGTCCGGCATCAGACGATGCCGGACCCGATTGCGTAGAATGATCCATTGACTCTGCTAATATAAACAATATCGTCCGGCCAGTTCTGATGCGGCCTCGGCCTTCCAGAGCGTCGGCCCGGCATCTTGGGAGGGAGCCGGGCCTTTTCAGCTTACGTTGTCCTGGTAGTTCCGATTTAGTATCGGCGGCGCGGCCTTGCCCCTCCGGGCACCAGAAAACTCGTATCAGCTACCGCGGTGTGTCTTGTGGCGCGATGGCCGATGACAGAAGGTCACAGGGAGGGACGATGAACCACAAAAAACTCGTAACGGGTCCAGAGCATGCGGCCGCTACAATCCTGCTCGCCCACGGAGCCGGAGGTGCCATGGACAGCCGATGGATGGAGGACATGTCGGCCGCGCTAATGCAGAACGGCTTTCAGGTGGTGCGGTTCGAATTCGAATACATGGCCGCGCACCGCACCACCGGCAAGCGTAGCCCGCCTCCGCGCGCCGAGCGCCTGCAGGACGAATTCATGACAGTTGTTGAAGAGTTTGGCAGCCGAGCAAACCTGCTGATTGGCGGCAAGTCGATCGGTGGTCGCGTGGCCAGCATGATCGCCGACGATCTGCTGGACAAGGGCGCGATCGCCGGGCTGGTGTGCCTCGGCTATCCGTTCCACCCGATCGGCAAGCCGGAAACACTGCGGACCGCTCATCTTACAGATTTACGGACGCCAACCCTCATCTGCCAAGGCACGCGCGACGCGTTCGGATCGAAAGAGGAAGTTCAGTCCTACGATCTTTCAGGCTCTATCGAATTGAACTGGCTTGAGGACGGCGATCACGACTTCAAGCCAAGAAAAGCGAAAACGGGTCTGACCGTTGCGGACAATATTGGCACCGCCGCCCGACGCGCCAGCACATGGGCGCGTGGCCTAGACCAAGCAAAAGCATAAGGTAAAAAGTTGGCATCAGTCGACGGCGCGCGCTTCCAGTCAATGTTGGAATGAGCGTCCGCGTATGCCTCGATCGCGCAGCTGCGGGCGAGATCGTCAAGCCGGCAGCTTTTAAGCTTCGACGGCGGCGTTCTCGACATCACCGGTCACGGAACACCGCGCGCAGATTAAACGGTGGCAACTCAGTGTGCTCCGGTGTGCCTGTTTATGGATGAGACCGCGGCGGGTAGGTAAAGGTGCTCGCCTGGCATTTCGTTGCCCGCAGCGAGAAATCGGAAAAACCGCTGCGTTCACCGTCTCCGTCATGTCCGATTGGCACACCACGGCCTCATCACACAAACACGCCACACCCGGCGCGCGTTCCTGATTTTCTCGGAACGTTCGTGAGATGCCATCGTTTGGATGATCACAAACACCGACATCAGGGAGAGTGTCATGGTAAGTGGTCAATTGAAGGCATTGTTGGGCGTGCTCGCCGTCGCGGGCTATCAAAACCGCGACAAAATCGCCGAACTTTTGCGCGGACTGCAAAAATCCGAGCCGCAAGGAGCGGGGACCGGCGGCGCGCAAACGGGATCTGGGCCATCGCCTCGCCAAAGCGGTGGCGGCCTGGATGATCTGCTCGGCAAGCTGACGGGCGCGAGCGGATCCGGCGGCCTGGGCGGCCTGCTCGGCGGGCTGACCTCCGGCGGCATCCTCAATGGAGGCCTGAGCGACCTTCTCAAGACGTTCCAGCAGAACGGGCAAGGGGCAAAAGCGGAATCATGGGTCCAGCCCGGCACCAACGAGGACATCAATACCGATCAGCTCGCACAGGCAATCGGTCCCGATGTCCTCGATGAGCTTGCCACAAAAACGGGTCTGTCACGCGACGAGATACTGTCGCGATTGAGCAAGGACCTTCCACGCACCGTGGATGAGCTGACACCGGACGGCAGGTTGCCTGACGACGACGCCAGATCTGTCTGAACGCTGACGGCATATTGCGGAAAATCTCGTGAACACGGCAGTTCCCCAATGAAAATGGGGGCGATTACCGTCGCCCCCCAAAAAAGCGAGGACGGCATGAGCAAAAAAACGATGGATGAAATCGCCGCGAAACTTAAGAAAATCGACTTCTGCATGATGTCGACGAAAGGCTTAACCCGAGAAATCTCCAACCGGCCGATGAGCAATAACGGTGATGTTGACTATGATGGTGACAGCTGGTTTTTCTCCTATGAGGACACGCGCAAGGTCGCTGACATCGGCCGCGATCCAGGCGTGACACTGTCGTTTGCCGAACCGCCGGGCCTCTTGGGCAAACCCGGCATCTTCATTTCCATTGAAGGCCAGGCGGAATTGATCCCCGACAAAGCCAAATTTGCACATCACTGGATGAGAGCGCTCGATCGCTGGTTTTCGGATGGCCCCGAAACACCAGGGCTGGTTTTGATCAAAGTGCGAGCCGATCGCGTTCAGTACTGGGACGGCGAGGAAAACGGCACGATCGAGATGCGATGATTTCCGGGCTCTAGATATGATCTATTTCACAAGCGATACGCATTTCGGGGACAACCGTGTTCTGCGCATCGATCGTCGCCCGTTCTCATCGATCAAGGAACATGATGAAGCGCTGATTGCCAACTGGAATGACGTTGTCGGCCGCGACGACGACGTCTGGCATCTGGGTGATGTCCTGTCGCCGCGCGCCGGCGATTGCGACCTCTTGCTTGCCCGTCTCAACGGGCGCAAACATCTCATTATCGGCAACAACGATCCTCCAAGCACAACCAGCGCCCGGCAATGGTCAAGCGTTCATAATTATACGGAGTTGCTTGTAGAGGGACGTCATCTGATACTGTGTCATTATGCTTTTCGGACGTGGAACCAGATGGGAAAGAAGTCGATCAATCTTCATGGTCATTCACACGGACGGTTGAAACCGCTGCCACGCCAGTTCGATGTGGGAGTCGATGCCCGCAACCTTCGCCCTGTCGCACTTCTGGAATTGACCGCCGCAAAAGCTGGTCGCGGCGCAACAGATAAAGTTGCATCGTCCGCCGAAGCTGTCCCGGAGGAGTGATCGTGCCGCAATAGGAATCAAGCGTTTTATTGCGCTGACAGCTTTCATTACGCGAACCCCGACCACGCCCATTCCACAGAGGCCGGTCCGATTGTTCCGGAATTCAAAGAACTGGACATGCTCCCCCAGATCGTATCGCCGGTAAAACTGGCCAGATCACCACTCACCAAGATCAGCGGCATCTCGGAATATGCTGCCAACAGGTTCTCGACTGTGGTCCAGCGCTCCATTTCGGCAAAGGGATCCGCATCAGCTGGTCGCAGAACACGATGCCCCCAGAGCGACGGCCCTTCATCATTTCGTAGATCATCAAGCAAGGTGCGGTCACCCGATCGCGCAACAGCGATGGCGGCGAGGTAGCGCATAAGCGGTAAGTAAACGGTCTGGCGGCAGCCGCCGAGTGCGCGGATAGTCGCCATCATCTGGGACGCACTCAAGGACAGGCGCTTGTTCAGTCTGATCTGCGGCAGTGCGCTCGCGCTTTCGGTCTATAGTCACTGGTCTGCGACCATGGGTCCCTACCTCATGTCCACGACAGCAGACGGCCCACAAACATATGCGATCCTGATCTCGGTCAACGGTATTGTTGTGCTCCTGGCCAATCCGATCGTCCGGCGGATGATTGCGCGCATTGGGGGCCTGTCCGGACTCTTGGCAGGTTGTATCATGCTATGTGCAAGCCAGATCGGTTTCGCCATCTCGACCGCCTTGCCGGCTTTGATGGCGTCCATGGTTCTTCTGTCCATTGCCGAGGTTCTGGTCGTTCTCGCAGAACTTGTGCTGGTGGACACACTGGTTTCCGGTCCAAGGAGCGGCAGCTACTTCGGTGCGCATGCCATAAGCCATGCCGGAAACTTCTTTGGAGCGATCATCGGCGGTTTGACACTTGCAGCGTTTGGAGGTCCGGCAATGTTTTTGCTGTTCGCCCTCATCGCTCTTGCGAGTGCGTTGATCTATTCGATTGCCTTCCGGACGCTCCGCTGAGCAGAACAACGCGATCGGTTGACCTTATCCTGCGCTTGGCGTGTGAAGCCGACAAAAGTGCAGAGTGCCTTTCGCATCGTCGGGGCCAAGTCCGCAAAAAACTTCACGCGAATGAATCGATGTCACCTGACCGATTCAAAAGTCTCGTTGGACCGCAGATTCGAGATGCGCGAATCTCGGCCATGATCACGCAACCCTACCGGATTTATATCGAGCGAACCGACCGACGGAAGAACATGGCGCGGTTTTATACCCTTGCCATTGAGCGCACGCTGTTCGGAGAAATCTGCCTGCGACGCCGCTGGGGTCGGATTGGAACGCAAGGGCAGGAACTGGCCCATTATTTCGTGAACGAAAAAGAAGCGGTGATCCTGTTTCTCGACCTGACACGCCTTAAGCGAAGCCGAGGGTATTCCCCTACGAAACGCGGATCAGCGCCTACGCACTGATCCCTACCCAAATATCAAACTTCATTGCCTACAACATTCACCTTCGAACAATATCTGGCGCTCCGTTCATCGCGCCCAAAGACTGGTCGAGCGGGGCGGATGCTGCCATCACTTCTGCCAGCCTTTCAAAGCGGTTCGGCCCCGCCTTGGGCGGGGCCGAGGGCCGGTGTCAGTCGCGGTTCGGGCGGGACCAGATGAGCTGGAGGTCGTCTTCGCCTTCAACTTCCGTCAGCGTCGCATAGATCGGGGCCGGGAAGCTCGGATCGTCAAGCTTGAGAGAGAGGTAATCGCGACCTTCTCCGGACGTCTTCTGCCAGGCGGCACCGAGCTCGATCGGGCCGGCGTAGACGCGTAACAGCGGTCCCTTTTCGGAAGGGTTTTCGACGCGGGTGATGCGGGCCTTGACGTTGAGAGCGAGTGTACGGATCGAGCCGGTGAAGCCGTTCTTTTCAGAGGTGAATGTGCCGATGGTAGCCATTGTCGTGGTTCCTTTTGCTGTATCTAGCCGCTCCATTGCGGCCTCGATAGCAGTCGAAAAGACCGGTAACGATCGGACCGCACCCAAAGGGCCGCAATGCAATGGAGGGCGGCAGGACAGGAGATTTGTTGGATGGAGCGGAGGGCGGCAAAGCTGTCCGGGGCAACAAATCTCGTGACTGCCGTTGCGGGAAGACGATCGAGGCAAAGCCGGTTGCCGGTCAGACCTGCCTCATCGAGCCCACCTAAGGAGAACTAGCAAAAGCGGGAAAGGGACGCCGCAGGCTGGAAGTCGTTCATCTCAGGCGAAAACGCGGACCCAACAGTACAGTCTGCTTCACCAGATAACGTATTAGCCGCATTGGTCGCTGCCATCACGGTCCGAGCCGTACCACGATCAGTTATCATGCCGACCCGACTTGCAATCACAGCCAAGGAAAAACCGGGCTGCAAGTTCGAGATGCCTACCATGCTGATGACTGCTTTCCTTCGATCTCACAAGTGGCGTTGATGGAAGCCGAAGCAATCGGCCCTTCGACCAATTCTCTGCAGTTGGCTTGCCCGCATGACGCACCGTCGGCGCTCACACCAGAAGCCGCGCACTGCTTATCGACAAGGTCAGCAGAAACCGTTCAGTTTGAGGATCCTGTACGCCTCGATCGATGCCTGAAGTTGGCCCTCAGTGTCCCGCTCACCTTGGTTGGCGTCAGGATGATGCATCTTGAGCTTTTCCTTGTAGCGAAGACGGATCTCGTCTGCACTTGCGTCCTCAGTCAGGCCCAGGATTTCGAAGGCGCGCGCTTCGAGCACTTTCAGCTTCCGTTTTTGGAGTTCAGCCTTCTGGGCCTGACGCTCCGCCGCACTCCTGCGCGCGTTCAATGACTTGGCCGAGCCTGAACGCTGCGTCGAGGGGAGGGGGATTTCCTCAGCTTCGCGCGCGACCTGTCCTTGCGTCGCGCGTGCCCCCGAGACCGCTTCCTTCTGATAGCGGGCGGTCTGGCCTTCGGATTGCCCAGTGGCACTGTACCCGGCATTGTAGAGCTTCACATGCTCAAGACAGAAAAGCAGATAAAGCCCTTCGGCATCGCGCCCGACCGGCGCACGATGCGTACCCGTCTTGCTGCATCCATCCCACTGGCATCGTGGACCTTTAACATCCAGCGCGGGGGCGGCTTTCTTGCGGATTGGCTTCAGGCCGACAAAGATTTTGGAATCAGAGCTCATGCCGCGTCATAAACCATACACCAGCATGGTTGTTCAAGTCCGTGACAAGAGCAGGACGCTAACGTCTCGAATGCGAGTTTCCAGCAACTCGACGGCATCCGCACGCAGCATTCTGACCAAACCATCGCGCCTCCTGCCAAGGCAAGAAATAAAACGCCTGCAGAAGGCACTCGTGCAGTCCCAGTAGAATCGAACGCAGGAGCAGCGAATGGTCCTTTTCGGGTAGCGGAAACAGCAGAGCCGGAACGCTATGCATACATGTCACCAGATAGGTTGGCGATCAAAGAATATTCGCAAATTGATCGCTTTTCCTAAGCACACGAAGCGGCATCCAATTGACCAAAAAGTATTAACCCCGCAAAAAGCATCTGGACATGTCGCATTGCCTTCACATGTTGACTCTGCGCGCATGTCCATCAATGAGAGGCCTGCCCAGCAAGGAGATTACTGATGGCTGATGAGATGAATACTGGCGTCAACGCCGAAACTGCTACGCCGGAACCTGCCACTCCCACGCCGGTCGCGAAAAAGACCCGTGGTCCGAATCGCAAAAAGCCTGCTGCCGAAGCGGTTACTACAACGACCACGGCGGAAGAACCTGCCAAGAAGACCCGTGCAAAGCGCGGCGAAAAAGTCGCTGCAGCACAGCTGGTGAAGGCCGCCAAAGCCGAAAAGGCAACCAAGGCGCCGCGTGCCGCCGCCGTCACCAAGCCCGTCACAGCCGCCCCCGCACCAATTGTTGCTGCCCCTGCATCCGACGAGTTTTCCGACCTGCTGAAGCTCGAAGAAGAAAACAGGCTTCTTCGCAAGGAACTTGGCGACAAGTTGCGCGCCGAAAACACCGATCTCAAGAAGAAGCTGGGCAAGGTCTGATTTCCCCACTCGATCGCGGCCGTACATTCACGATCGGGACCGAACATATGGCCGGACCTTTTCTGGAGGTCCGGCATTTATTGATACGGGAGCCATCCCGTCTTTAGACCGAGGTTGAAGTGCGATGAGAACACCGTGGAAAATGCTTGCGGACCTGGTGTCGGGAAAATCATCCAAAGACGAAACCGAGACTGAACCCAAGGCTAGTGCCGACAAGGCAACGCCGCCTGTAGCCGACGCGAACAAGATCGTGGCAAGCGCCGACGCCAGTCCTGCGGATGTCGAAGACGCTGTCGCCGCGTCGTCTGTACCGGAAATTGCTTCCGAACCCGATGTCGCCATGAACCCGGCAACAGTCGATGATGCCGGAACTGTAACGGCGACCACACCCGTCGATGAGCTGGTGCCCTTCGAGAAAAAGGCGGAGTTGGCTTCTCCGTTGAAAGCGAGCGAAGAGCCCGACAAACCTGTGGCACGTCGGCGGGTCGTGAAAGCGCCATCACCTGTCAAAGCCAAGCGCCCTGTCGTCGCGCGGGAAGACGAAAAAATCACTCTTCCGGCTGTCGATCCGGTGCAAGAAGCGGCCACCGGCTTCAAGTCGCACTCGGATGAGATGGTCGACCTTGATCGAGACATCGAGGAGCTTCGCAAACAGCTTGCCGTAAAGCTGAAGCTCCAAAATGCGCAATTGCGCAAACTGATCGATCGGTACGAAAGCCGATAGTGCTACCCTTGTCAAATTCATGCGCCATATTCGTTGCAGCTATTATTTCTGGTTGCGCGATATGGAAACTGCGATGGATCAACCGCATTGAAGTCAACGGGCTTGCAGCTCACGCGATCAGTATGAATTCCGGCAGAAGGCACGGCACTATTCCGTCGTCATGAATAGCATGTTAGGCTTCAGCTCCATGATGGAAAGGCGGTTTTGCGTATGGGCCTCGTGAGCATGATTTTAGAACTTCGGGAAGGCACCACTGCCCATCCTCAGACCGGGTCGGATGTCCCTTCGGCAGACGGCATTCAGACCAAGCCGTTTTCGGCAGACGGACGCAGCACTCAAGAGGCGATTTCGCTCAGGACATTCGCTCTGCGGCTCGACACCAAGAAACGGCGAAATCAGAAGCTTTTCAGGTAAGATCTCCCACCAGCTGCCTGTTGCCTGCCGATTGCTATAGTCCGCCTTGCGCTTCGAATACTTCCCGGATGTCTTCAGTTTGATTGCCGCCTTTCGACAAGGTAGCTCGGTATCATGTGGGCCGGACAGGTCTGAAATAAGGACTTGAAGCTCGGCCATGGCGATCGAGCTCAGCAATCAGCAGCCGACGCTCGGCCGGATCCCACGTATTCGACAAGTCGGCGCGCAGTTCTTCAATCAGTGTTTCGCGTGAAATCGTCATCGTTCCGTTCTCCTTGAGTTTCGAAAGACGAGAGCCTGCAGCGCGTAAAGCGGACGGGGTCAGCGATCGCGCATGCGACCGGCAGAGCCGGGGAGTGGGGGAGTGGGGGAGTGGGGGAGCCGAAATTGTGGGTCGAGTATCACCTGTCTCGCAAAATCGGGGGACCGCGCATACTTGATGCCGGCTGCTTGCAGCGCTAAACTGGGAGCATCAGAGCAGACCCAACCTCTCCCTATCGCAAACCGGTCACCGAGATCATCACAGCGCGGATGCGCCGCCGGATCGAAAGACATCAGGTGAAGATCCGGGGCAAATAATGAAGAGTATCGGAGCTTTCAGCATAGCGACGCCCGGTACGGGCGTGAAAGCGGGAATTCTCGACACGGTTTTGACCGGAACAGGGGCTGCCGCAGGAGCCTTAGCAAAGCGACGCGCAGCGGAAGGCGGGACCGACCGCCCCCGGCAAAACCGTTCCGTACAGACCCGCGATCAGCCCTATGGTTCTTTTCAGGAAGAATTGGGTCGCGAGTATCCATGAACGGCTCGATGCGTTTCAGGGTCTTGATAAATCAAAGCTGTCACCTCAGCGATGGAGGGCGACCTCGGAGAACGATTGATGTCGTGCATAGAATTCACGCAGAATCGGCAGGAAAAACGCCTTGCTGAACTGACCGATCGAGGCTCTGCTCGATATGGAAAGAGTTGCCGATCACGTCGCCGTTGAACTCACCCATGATGATCCAGACCTGACGGTCAGTATCAAGACCGGCTCGACTTTTTTTGATTGCCGGGATCTCGAAAGCGAACCGGCTGCGCTCTGGCTGTTTCGTGGTGATAGGCAAGGGAAGAACAGTATCAGGTCTCGGTCAGCGCGGGCGATCCTTACTCCGACCGCGATGTGCCCCTCCTTGCGCCCCTCTGTCTCTCCCTTCCCGGCTTCCCGGTTCAAAAGATAAGGATAGCGAATGACGGCCGCGGTCTTTATGTCGTCGAACACGCTCAGCGCCCAACCTCGTCATCGTCAGCATATTGATCGACAGCGCGTTCCATGTCTGCGACCAGTCCATTGGACATGGTATTAATCGTCCAGACGGATCTGGCATCCGCGCGTCTCATCAACCGCTCGTAATCATCTATGTTCAAAATGACGAGGCGAGGTTTGCTGTGCTGAGTAATCGTCACAGGGTGGCGGAGCGCCTCGGCGATGATGTCCCTGGACTTCCGCAAAAGATCGCCCGTCGTGTAGGATCTGTTTCGGCTGGGCATCTCTTACTCCTTGTGGGTCGTCGATCGGTTCATACGATCATGATGCTGTAAAATCCGGCAATTACAGCAATGCTGTATTCATTGAGAAAATGACCCCGCCCTTTCGGGCGGGGCCGGCTTCTCAGTCCCGGTTCGGGCGGGACCAGATCAGCTGGTAGCCATCTTCACCTTCGACCTCGGCAAGCGTCGCGTAGATCGGAGCGGGGAAGCTCGGGTCATCAAGCTTGACCGAGAGATAGTCGCGGTCGGTTTGCTCCGAGCGCTTCTGCCATGCGGCGCCGAGTTCCACGGCGCCCGCGAAGATGCGGAACTGCGGTCCCTTGTCGGAGGGATTTTCGATGCGGGCCATGCGGACCTTTACGTTGAGGGCGAGAGTGCGGATTTGGCCGGTGAAGCCGTTCTCGGTGTAGGTGAAGGTGCCGATGGTAGCCATTGTCCTATTCCTTTTCGCTGTTTCGGGACGCTCCATTGCGGCCTCGATGGCAGTCGCAAAGGCCGGTGACGATCGGACCGCACCCCCCCGGGGTCCCCATTGCGCCTGCGCAATGGGGTGGGCCTTGAGGCCGAAACATCGTGAAGGGCGGCGTGAAGAGACTTTCTTGCTTCGCGAGGAATGATGGCGACCTGGGGTCCCCGCTCGACCTGTCGAGCGGGGTGGGTTCCGGCAGGGGATGAAAGTCTCGGAGCGCCGTTGCGGGAGTACGATTGAGGCGAAGCCGTTCTGCGGCCAGACATGCCTCATCGAGCCCGCGAATGGAGCCCTGTCGTCAAGGGAAAGGAAGTTGGCAATGACGGCGGGCAACACCATACTCCGATTTAACGGCGTATCGGATCGGCGAGATAGCGGAGTTCACCATCAAGGCACCTCATATTCGCAATCTCCTCGCCGACGCGGCTTGCAGCCCCAATCCTTCTCAGTAGAGTTGCCGGGCGATTCGTCGCCTGGAGGATTTATGGCAAAGCAGACGAAAACATTCATCATCGAAATCAAGCAGTCCCGGAAAGTGAAGACCGGCGCTCAAAAGCCGTCGATCTGGGGTTCGTTGGACCTGCGGATGGCCGATGATCACTTGCCAGAGGTGGCCCGGACGGATGAACCGGCCGCCATCGTCACTGGCGACCGTTCTTGATGCATCTCCTCAAATAGTCGATCAGGCTGCATCCTTGATCTCGGATAGGGTGGTCTCAAGGCTATGTGGGAATATGACCGCGCGTTGCGCATGGGCAGCCGCCTGAAAGATCGCCCGGTTGTCCTCAGCCCAGCACCGATGGCCAGGATTGAAGGTAAGCGGCATGGTCCGGCCGGAGTTCGAGTTCGAGTTCGATCCCGAGATCGGCTCATTAAAAGCAACTTCCGAGCTCGGCGATCAACTCTTCCCGGGCCAGCTCGCTACGCTTGCGGATCTGGCGGACTGGGAGAGCCAGCGCGACGGCAATCGCTTCTTCGGTCCAGCCGAGTGCGACGAGCCACTCGATACCGCGCCACTGGTCGACCGGATTAGGCCCCGTATTCAGGACAAAACAGACCCGTATTTGCCATGGCTATAAACCAGCGGCGATCCGCCGCGAGATCTCACGGCCACAACGCGACCGATGATGATGGCGTGGCTGTGCCTTTCGATGACCTCTTCGACCTCGCAGTCAATGGATGCGAGCGAACCGACCAGAGCTGCGGCGCCAGTCACCAGCGTGGTCCATTCGGCCCCACCGTAACGCTGGCCGCCCTTCAACCCGTCCTTGCCGGAAAAACGCTCGGCGACAACCTGATCCTCGATATCGAGAATGTTGACGCAGAAATGGCCGTGTCTGGCGATCACCGGCCACGTGGACGAAGATCGGTTGATGTTGACAATCATTGTTGGCGGATCAACTGACAGTGCCGTTGCCGAGGTTACGGTGGCTCCCGTTCTGTCTTCCCTGTCGCCTGCGGTCACAACCGATACCGTGCCCGCGACGTGCCGCATGACCGCTTTAAGGTCCTCGGAGGACGGCGCTGCGAGATGTAATGTCGGCTCAACTGCCAAGGACGCGGCTAGGGTGCTCATCATGTCTCCATCAATTGGCAGCTTCAACTGTTTTGCGGCTTCCGCTGCGTTATGTCTAAATTCTAAAAGCCATTTAATCAGTAGATAATTGTCGCCGACAGAAAAATCCTTTGCGATTTTGCAGTAATTAGAGATTGTTTACGCGTCTGCCCATTCCTGATGCGACAAGCATTCTTGAACAGACAGAGGAGCACTGACGCTTGTGAACAGACACCGCCGGGGTCAAGCAGCTTGTCTGAGGCCGAGATTCCCCTTCAGTGTGCCTTGCCGATAATCCTTGCGGTAAACGCCCCATTCCTGCAGATGCGGAATGACCTTTTCGACGAACTCGTCAAAACCGGTGGGCGTCAGGTGCGGAGCGAAGACAAAACCGTCGGCGGCGTCTTCCTGCACATAACGGTTGATTTCTCGCGCCACGGCTTCCGGCGTTCCGACAAAATGCTGGCGTGCGGTGACCTTGATCACCAGCTGGCGGATGCTGAGTTTCTCATGCTCGGCAATTTCCCGCCATTTCCGGGCTGTTTCGAGCCGGTCGTCAAAACGATTTGCGCGACCCTGCGCAAGCGTCGGCGAGGCGACTTCGGGATCAATGTCCGGCAGCGGCCCTTCGGGATCATAGGCGGAAAGATCTCGATTCCAGACCTGTTCCAGAAATACGATGGCATTCTTCGGGCTGACCTGCTGAAGGCGGATCGCTCGCAGGTTCTCCTCGGCATCTTCCTGTGTGTCGCCCAGCGCGAAGGCGGCGCCCGGGAGGATCTTCAGGTCGTTCTCGCCTCGATCGTAACGGGCAAGCCTGCCCTTCGTATCCCGGTAGAAGGCCTGCCCTTCCTCCAGCGTGCCGTGGCGCGAATAAATAAGGTCGGCATGGCTTGCCGCCAGTTCACGTCCGGTGTCAGAATCGCCGGCTTGCGCAATGACCGGTCCGCCTTGGGGCGAATTCGGCAGATCGGTTCGGCCGGCAATATCGAAATGTTTCGACTGGACGGCGAAATCGCCACCTTCCCAGATCGCGCGGGCGGCATCGATAAACTCCCTTGCCCGTTCATAACGCTCGGCAAAAGGCAGGTGATCGCCTCGGCGGAAATTCGCGCCGGTAAAGGCGCCAGGTGAGGTCACGACATTCCACCCAGCGCGACCTTCAGACAATATATCGAGCGTCGCAAGCTGACGGGCCAGCGCATAGGGCTCGTTGAAGGTCGTGGTCAGTGTGCCGATCAGGCCTATATTGCGGGTAATGGCGGATAATGCAGTCAGGATCGAAAGCGTATTGGGACGTCCGACGACGTCGAGTTCGTGGAAACGGCCCTTCTGCTCGCGCACGCGCAGACCTTCGGCGAGGAAGATGAAATCGAATTTTCCCCTCTCGACGGTTTCGGCAAAATGCCGAAACGAGGAAAACGCGATCTGGCTGCCTGCTGCAGGGTCGCTCCAGACGGTGAAATTGTTGACGCCCGGAAACTGGGCTCCAAGGATGACTTGTTTCTTCGACATGGTTCGGCTCCGGGTTTCGTCAGGCGGCGTGGACATAGCGATTGGCTGCGGCAGGCAGTGCGAGGCGTTCGCGCAGGGTCGTTTCCTGACGCGCCTGTCCGATTCCCGCAGCCCGCAACGCCGGCAGGAGGTGATCGACAAGCGAAAGCAAATCGCTTTTTGGTTGCCGGGGCAGGAGACGGATGCCCGCAAGTCCGAAAGCGGCCCATTCCCGCACCCGCGCGGCTATGCGCTCGGATTCGTCCTGCCAGTGCCGCGCCGTCTTCTTTGCTTCAACAGCCGAGCCAATTTCGATATCGGCAAAATAACGCAGGTCGGAACGGGCGGTTGATGACGCTTTCAGCAGTGAGGGTACGTCGTTTATGCCCGCGCGCAGGAAAATCAGATCCACATTGGCTTTACCGGCAGCATCATTTGCCGCGGCGATACTTGCGGCAATGACCGGCTGGCCCTGCGGCGGACGCGGGGTAATGGACGGGCCGAGCACGCTGAAATTCGAGCCCTTAAAATCGACATAACGCAGCTTTGCTCCGTCAACGAAACGCTGGCTTTCCCGGTCGCGGATGACCGCGTCATCCTCCCAACTGTCCCACAACCGGCGGATGACGTCGATCGCCTCATCGAAATCCCGCTCAAGCGCGTGGCGGTCATCCGCAGGATAACCGTTCAGCGGACCTGTCGCGCGTCTGGCCGACGCGGCATGTTCGCCCTCAAGCGACTGCGCCAGAAGTCCGGCGCGTCCGTCCGTAACATAGTCGAGTGTCGCGATTGCGGTCGAGACATGGAAGGGTTCGAGGACGTTTACCGGCGCGCCTGCCAAAATCCCTGCGTTACGGGTTCTGGCGCCGAGCCAGTTTGCAAACAAAACGGCATCCATCCCGTCGCCATCGGGCCGCGCATATCGGTCTTCCAGAACAAGGATGTCGGCTTCAACATCAAGCTTCTCCAACAGATTATTCGGTCCGACATCGTCGCGGAAAAGATTGCGGGATCCGGCATCGAGGCCGACACTGATTTGAATACCCGTCGTCGTCATGTTGCACTCCGTATGAATAGGGTTCGGGTGGAATTGGGCGCGTCAGCCGGCATTGCGCAGGCCGCGATTTACCTCGTGGGCTCCCGGAAAAAGACGCGTGAAATCCTCGATGATCTGGCCGTAATCCTCGGCTGAGAATTCATAAGGCAGTTCCAGCCTGAACTCGGAGATCAGCGACAAGACTGGATCGCGCGAAAGCTGGTCGAGGATTTCGTCGGTCGTGCCGATAATGTCGGGCAGGAAGAGGGTCCGGCGCGGGCCGTGAGCGGTCTTGGTGCGTTCCGTACGGGCGGCGACGAAATCGGCGTATTTTCGGCGCGTGGCCGGACTGGCGCTGTCCGTTGGCAGTATGACGCGGCCGAGTGCGACGCGTGGCGGACGTGGATGAGCCCATTCCTGTCTGAAGCGATTGATCAAGGCAGCCTGGGCCGTCAGAAAGTCATCCGTGCCTTCACCGCTGACGATATTGCCGGTGAGAAGATTGAAACCGGCCTGCCCGGCCCATCGCGCCGAATTCTGCGAACCGCCACCATACCAGAGCCTGTCGACAAGGCCGCTGGCGATCGGACGCAATCGTGGCGTCTGGACACCCGCCGCATTGCCCGAAACCTGCCTGTCGGAGAGCGGAAGCGACTGCAGCGCGAGCGCCAGTTTTTCTGCCCGGTTGTGGCTGTAGTCGGCCTGCGGCGCGTCATCGACATAATCGGCAATCAGATCGGCAAACGGTGGCGCGCCGACCGATACTCCGACATTGAGGCGCCCGCCGGAAAGGATATCCACCGTTGCAAGGTCCTCGGCGAGCCGAAACGGATTTTCATAACCGAGCTGGATGACCGCGGTGCCAAGGGTGATCGTCTTTGTGCGCTGCGATGCCGCCGCCAGAAAGGTGGCAGCTGAGGAAATCCCGCGCTCCAGATGGCGCTGGCGCACCAGCGCGCCGGAATAACCGAGCCTTTCGCCGAGCTCTATCAGCCTAAGCGTTTCCTCGATGCCCTTGGCGGGGTTGTCGTCATCATAGTTTCCAGGAACGAGGAAGGAAAAACGGGAGATGTGGGAGAGCGGCATGGCAACTCGCAAATAATGAAATGGAAGGGGAGAGCGACGACGGCTGGCAGACGGTCATGCCGCCGAACGCGAACGATGGCGCGTCAGCCGTTCGAGGATTTTTGCCTCCTGCGTGGCCTTTAGGTCCTTTACGCGCTGCGTCGCAGCTTCGAACGAGGCAGCAGGCGGATAGACGGGTGTTGCAGGCGTGTGTCCGGCCTTTGCGCCGATATGTTTCTCGAAGGGAAGCGAGCGGTATAACGAGGGGTTCGCGTCGATATCAAAGAGTGGTCGGTAGCCCAGGCTCAGATAGAGGGCTACGGCTTCCGGCTGACGAAAGCCGGTCGAAAGATAGGCGCGTGTGTAACCGAGACTGACGGCGCTTTCCTCAAGGGCGCTCATGATGCGGCGGGCAAGGCCCTGGCGTCGCAGCGATGGGTCGGTCCAGATGCGCTTGATCTCGGCGGTTTCGTCGTCATGGCTCATGAAGGCGCCACCGGCGATGGTTTTCCCTTCACGTTGAAGCAGAAGGAAATCCCCCAGCGGCGGCGTATTGATGCCGTCGGGGTACCGGAACAGCTCGGTGCGTGCTCCTCCGGGCCGGCTATCGGCGCCGTACCGGCCATCGTATTCGCTGATCAGCCCCTCGATCAGCGGCTGTGTCGAAGGATCATGAAGGGTAGACCGGATAATGATGTCGGGCATGGCTTTCCTCGTAGAGGGCGATAGCCAGCTGTCCAGATGATGTTGTCCCGAGCTTCTGTTCGAACCTCCGGGCTCACCCCAGCCGCGCGTAAAGCATGGAGCATGGAAGCAAGGTTTGGCGCGGCACGATGTTTTATTGTGCAGGTGAATAAGGAAACATCATTGCTCGATTAGTAGTCTACAAAAAATATAGCTTTCATCAATTCAACCGATCCGCCTGCAGGGAGTATCGATGACATTTGGTTTGAGCTTTCTCGACAAGTCTCCGATCCACGAAGAAGAGGGCGCTGCTGCTGCCCTTCAGAGAACCGTAGCACTGGCCCAAAAGGCCGAAAGCCACGGCTTCAAACGCTTCTGGGTTGCCGAGCATCATAACTCGGCGAAGCTGGCCAGCTCGTCTCCGGAAGTGCTGATCGGTTTCCTGTTGGCGCAGACAAAGCGGATCAGCATCGGCTCCGGCGGAGTCATGCTGCAGCATTACAGCGCCTACAAGGTTGCGGAGAATTTCAATCTCCTGGCGTCTCTGGCACCCGGACGCGTAGACCTCGGTATCGGCAAGGCGCCCGGCGGCATGCCACTTTCGACGCATGCGCTTCAAGGTGCCTACGATCCGTCCCGCAAACCGTCATTCGATCGGCAGATTGCCGATCTCGATCGCTTTATCCGCGACGAGGGAGCTGTGGCTTCAGAGGAAGACAAACTCGCGGCCTATCCAACACCGCCAACACCGCCAAACCGGTTTCTGCTCGGTGCCAGCCCAGAAAGCGGCAGGCTTGCCGCCAGTCTGGGCTGGAACTTCGTGTATGCCGGCCACATCAACGGCGACGAGGCTGCGGTCTCGAAGGCGCTGGCGGCGTACCGGGATGCAGGCGGCGCCTATGCAGTTCTCGCTGCTGCCGTCGTGGTGGCCGAGACGGATCAGGCGGCCGATGCGCTCGATGTCGAGGGTCGGCGCTTCCGCGTCGAGATCGAGGGCGGGCAGGGTGTCAATGTCGGCAGCGAAAAGCAGGCGCTGGAATATGTGCGGCAGACCGGTGCCACCAGCTATCGCATCGAGGAACGCTCACCGCTGATCCTCCGAGGTTCTCCTTCCAGGGTTCAGGCGCAGTTGCAGCATCTTCATCGCCTGCATGGCGTCGATGAATTCATCGTCGATTGCCCGGTCTCAGAAGGCGCGCATCGTTTCAAGGCAATCGAACATCTGGCAGCGGCCAGCCGCGCGCTTGCCGCGTAATTTCAGAACACAGGCTATCCAAGGGGTTGGGCATGGTAACCAGACGTCATTTCATTCTCGCAACCGGCGCGACGGCGCTGTTGGCATCAACAGGCATTGCGATCGGCGCTGAAGATGCGGGTGACGCTCCCGTCAGCGGCGGTTCGCTGAGTTGGGCAGTAGAAACGGAGCCGAGCACGCTCAACCCGCATCTGAACGGGCAGGCCAAGGCAAAACTGATCCTGCGCAACGCTTACGAGTCGTTGTTGGCACGCACACCTGAGGGCGGTTACGTGCCGTGGCTTGCCAAGAGCTATTCCATCTCCGGTGACGGGCTGGAGTACACGTTCGTCCTGCGCGACAACGTGACGTTCAGCGACGGCGAGAAGTTCAATGCTGCCGCGGTGGCGTTCAATCTGACGCGGGTGAAGGACCCGACCTATTCGACCGGCAACAGTTCCGGCCATCTGTCGCATGTCAAAGAGGTCGTGGCTGTCGACGAACATACGGTGTTGATCAAGCTCGCGCGTGTCTATTCGCCCTTCCTCGACGGCGCTTCCGCGATCGAAATTCTCTCGCCGAAATCCTATTCCTCGACGCAATTGAAGTCCGGCGGGCCGGAAATCGCCGGTACCGGTCCCTTCATTATCGACCGCTACGTCAAGGGCCAGGAAATCCGCTTCATCAAGAACCCAGGCTATGACTGGGCACCGGAAAATGCCGGTCACCAGGGGCCGGCCTATCTGGATGAGGTGATCTATCGTTTCCTGCCGGAATCGGCGGTGCGCAGTGGTGCCTTGTCTTCAGGACAGGTGCAGGTCATCGAAGGGATTCCGGGCAACGACGCCGGTCTCTTCCGCGACGATCCGGAATTTTCCTACCAGACGGCGATCAATACCGGCACGCCCTACACGCTCTATCTGAACATCAACCACCCCCTGACGGCGGACGTGGCGATACGCAAGGCGTTTCAGGCCTCGGTCGATGTCGATCAGATTCTGCAGTCGGTCTATCGCGGCGAACGCCAGCGCGCCTGGGGCATCCTCACCCCGGCCGATACCGATTTCTACGACAAGAGCATTGAAGGCGCCTACGGTTTCGATCCCAAACTGGCCAACCGCCTGCTGGATGACGCCGGCTGGAGCGCTCGCGATAGCGAAGGCTTTCGCGTCAAGGACGGCAAGAAGCTGACCATCGAAGTCGTGCAGTCGCAGGCGACTGTGCGCGACCAGCGCGATATCCTTCTGCAGGCAGTACAGGCGCAGGCGCGTCAGCATGCCGGCATCGATGTCGCCCTCCAGTATGTCGACGCCGGCACCTATTCCACCCGCCAGAAGGACGGGCAGTACGGTATCATCCCGAACTCCACGACGACGCAGGAAAACGGCGTCACGATCTATTTCCACTATCTGCCGCGCAACAAGGGCGGGTCGATCAATTACAGCCGCACCGAAGCCCCGGAAGTCTCCGTCTGGCTGGACGAGGCAGCATCGACACTCGACCCCAAAAAACGGTTTGAAATCTACGCCAAGCTGCAGCGCTACGCCCTGCTGGAGCAGGCGCTCGGCCTGCCGCTCTACGTGCCCGATGACCAGATAGCCGCCAGTATCGACGTCAAGGGCGTCGGCTTCCGGCCATTCAAACGTCTTCCCGAAAACGCCTATGACATCTGGCTTCAGCAAAACGCCTGAGCCGCCTGTGGTCCAATTTCTCTCACGGAGTTTACGCATGTTCGATCGCAGACAATTCATTCTCGCCGGCACAGCGATGCTGGCTCTCTCAGTCCTCCCGATCGCTTCCCTGGCACAGGACGCAAAACCGGTCAGCGGCGGTTCGCTGAGTTGGGGTGTGGAAACCGATCCGGCGACACTCAACCCGCAGCTCAACGGTCAGGACAAGACCAAGCTTCTTCTGCGCAATGCCTATGAGTCGCTGCTGGCGCGCACGGCCGATGGCGGATATGTGCCGTGGCTTGCCACTGCTTATGAGATTTCGCAGGACGGCAAGACCTATACGTTCAAGCTGCGTCCTGACGTGACCTTCACGGACGGCCAGACGTTCGATGCGAAAGCGGTCGTTGCCAATTTCGAAAAGCTCAAGGATCCTGCCTATTCGACAAGTGTCAGCGCTGGTCCGGTGTCGCGCATCGCCGAGTTGAAGGCCGTCGATGACCATACGGTGTCCTTCACGCTCAAGGCTATCTACGCACCTTTCCTCGATTACGTTGCGGGTCTCGAAATCCTGTCGCCGGCAGCATTCGCCTCGTCGCAGTTGAAGTCCGGCGGGCCGGAAATTGCCGGTACAGGGCCTTTTATCCTCAAGCGCTACGTCAAGGGACAGGAAATCCAGTTCGAGAAGAACCCGGCCTATGCCTGGGCTCCATCGACCGCTGCCCACCAGGGGCCGGCCTATCTCGACCAGGTGACCTACCGTTTCCTGCCGGAATCCTCGGTGCGAACAGGCGCCCTGACCTCCGGTCAGCTCGATGTGATCGAGGGCATCTCGGGCAATGATGCGGCGTTGTTCAAGGACAACCCGGACTTCACCTACCAGACGGCACTCAACACCGGCACGCCCTATTCGCTGTTCCTCAACGTCACCTGGGGCCCGACACAGGACGTCAAGGTACGCAAGGCGCTGCTTGCCTCGCTTGATGTCGACAAGGTTCTGCAGGCTGTCTATCGCGGCGAACGCACACGGGCCTGGGGCATCACCTCGCCGATCGACCCGCAATTCTACGACAAGAGCATCGAGAACAGTTTTGGTGCCGATGCCGAAGTCGCCAATGGCCTGCTGGACGAAGCCGGCTGGAGCGCCAAGGATGCGGAAGGGTTTCGCACCAAGGACGGCAAGCGCCTGACAATCGAGGTCGTGCAGGCGCAGGCGACGGTGCGCGACCAGCGTGACGTGCTGCTACAGGCCTTGCAGGCACAGGCGCGGCAGGTGGCAGGCATCGATCTGGCCATCAATTACGTCGATGCGGGCACCTATACCGAGCGCCGCAAGACCGGCCAGTTCGGTTCGATCGCCAATTCCAACACGCCAACCGATGCGATCGATATCGAGTTCCACTACCTGCCACTCGATAAGGGTGGCACGATCAACTACAGCCGTGCAGCGGCGCCTGAACTGGCGAAGTGGCTGAACGAAGCGGCCTCGACCCTCGACACCAGCAAACGCTTCGAGATCTACGCCAAGTTGCAACGCTTCGCGATTGTCGATCAGGCCTATGCCATCCCGCTTTACGAGCCCGAAGATCAGGTTGCAGCTGCAAGCAACGTGAAAGGCATCAGTTTCCGGCCGTTCAAGCAGCTGCCTGAAAGCGCCTACGATATCTGGAAAAGCGAATAGTTCCGGACCACCGGCATCCAACTTAGCGCAAGCTGAGGCATCAACTCAGGAGTGGACGGCATGACCGCTGACAATGTGACAAGCCTTGGCCAGGCACCCGTGGCCATTTACCGCCGCAGGCGCGTGCTGCGGCGGGGCGGCCTGCCACTTCAGGTCGTCGGCCGCATCGGCTCGGGCATCCTCGTCCTGTGGGCGGCAGTGACGCTGAGTTTCATCAGCATACAGCTTGCGCCCGGCGATATCGTCAGCCTGCTGATCGGCGAGCAGATCCGCACGCCGGAAGTGGAAGCGGCGATCCGGGCCGAATGGGGTCTGGATCAGTCATTGTTCGAGCAGTATCTGGCCTATCTTTCAAAGCTGCGGCATGGCGATTTGGGAAGGTCCTATATCCTGCAGACCGATATTTCGGGACTTGTGGCATCGCAGATCCTGCCGACACTGAAGCTGACGGCTGCTGCCCTCGTTGTGGCCATCATCTTCGCCGTGGCAAGCGCCATCCTTACCGCCGGCAAACGCATTCCGCGCAGCATTGCCGGTGGTCTCGAACTGACGCTGATCTCCACTCCGAGCTTCTGGCTCGGCATCCTGTTGCTCTATGTGTTCTCCTTCACCCTCAAGATCTTTCCGGTGTCGGGAGATAGGAACCTGTCAGCGCTCGTGCTGCCTGCATTGTCGCTGGGTCTGTCATTGGGAGCGGTCCTGGGGCAGGTTCTGCGCGAAGGCCTTGAGCGGGCCCTGGAAGAACCATTTGCGCTGACGGTGCGCAGCTGGGGCACCAGCGATTTGGTTTTGCGACTGCGTCACGGCTTGCGGCATGCGGCGCTGCCTGCTGTCACGCTTGCCGGCTGGCTGGTGGGCAACCTATTGTCCGGCGCCGTTATCACCGAAGCCGTGTTCGGGCGACCGGGACTAGGACGCATCACCGTCGATGCCGTGCTTGCGCATGACATGCCGGTCGTGCTGGCCGTCGCCATTCTGTCCGCGCTCATTTACGTGGCGATGAGCACGCTGGTGGATATCCTCTATCTGATGCTTGATCCGCGATTGCGCGATGAAGGCGGGAGGCAGCCGGCATGAGCGTTTCCTTTGACAATTCACTCGCGCAGAGCGGTCGTTCACGCAAGATCCTTGGCGCAATTCTGGGCCGGCCGGGTGTCCTTCTGTCATCCGTGTTCCTGCTGATCGTAGCGACCGCCACCTTCTGGCCGCAGCTCGTCACCGGCGACAACCCGCTTCTCGCCGACCCAATAAAATCGCAGCTGCCGCCATCCGCGGAACACTGGTTCGGAACAGACCATCTGGGTCGCGACGTTTTTGCCCGCGTGGTTTACGGTGCACGGTATTCGATCCTCATCGGTGTCAGCGCGATCGCCATTGCTGCCCTGGCCGGGACCTTTCTCGGCCTCGTGGCAGGGCTGGCGCGGGGTGTGGTCGACGAGGTCATCTCGCGTTTCCTCGATGTCGTATCGTCCTTTCCGGACCTTCTGCTTGCGCTGGTTCTGATCTCTTTCACCGGACCCGGCACCGTCAATCTGATCTTCGCGCTGGGTGTCGCATCGGTGCCGCGTTTTGCCCGCGTCGTGCGTGCGCAAACTTTCGTCATCGCCAAGAGCGGTTATGTGGAACAGGCGAAAACGTTTGGACTAACCCGCAACACACTTATCATTCGCCACATCCTGCCGCACGCGATTGCACAGGTACCCATTCTGGCGACGATCGGCCTCGGCTCAACCATCATACAGGCCGCGGGCCTGAGCTTTCTCGGCATGGGGCCGCAGCCGCCGATACCCGAATGGGGCGCCATGCTGGCGGAAGCGCGCAATTATCTGCGCGTCGCGTGGTGGATCGGCGTCTGGCCGGGCGTGGCGATCACCCTCACGGTCATCGCCATCAGCGTGCTGGGCAAACGCTGGCAGCTGGCATTCGAGGGCAGGAGACAGGCATGACCCCATTGATCGAGGTTCGCAATCTGAAGATCGGTTTTCCGTGCGGCGGGGTGGAAAACACCGTTGTGCATGGCATCGACCTCACCATTCATCGTGGCGAAACCGTTGCTCTTGTCGGCGAGTCCGGATCGGGAAAGTCGGTGACAGCCCGCTCGCTGATCGGCCTTGCCGGGTTGACGGCCGCGGTCAGCGCCGACAGGTTCGATGTGGCTGGAGCAAACGTCCTTTCCTTTCGCGAAGCCGACTGGCGCCGGTTGCGCCAACAGGAAATCGGTTTCGTTCTCCAGGATGCGCTGGTCTCGCTCGATCCGCTGCGCCGGATCGCCCGGCAACTTTCGGATGCGACAGGCCGGCGAAAACTGTTTGCCCGCACGCCGCCGGGTTTCGATGGCCGCGCGCTGTTGCAATCGGTCGGCATTCCCGACCCGGATCGGCGCCTGCAGCAATATCCACATCAGCTTTCCGGCGGCCTGCGCCAGCGAGCGCTGATCGCAACGGCAATCGCCCGCAATCCCTCGCTGCTGATTGCCGATGAGCCGACGACGGCGCTGGATGCCACCGTGCAGAAGCAGATCCTCGATCTTTTGGCGCAGCGTCGCGATGCCGGGCACACGCTGCTGCTGATCAGCCACGATCTGGCTGTCGTTTCCCGCCTTGCCAATCGTGTGCTTGTCATGAACGAAGGCCGCATTGTCGAAGAAGGGCCGACGGACGAGCTGTTGCGAAACCCGCGCCACCCTTACACCCGCCAGCTTCTCGATGCTGTGCCATCGGCCGGGTCGAAAGGTTTTCGGCTTTCGGCCGCGGTATCACCGCCCGTCGGCAATGGCGCCGGGGCTGTGCCGGCGAGTGCTGCCGCGCGTCTGCCACTGCCGGCCAGAACTGTTCATGCCGGCAATCACGTCCTGTCTGTCCGCAATCTCGTCAAGCATTATGGCGGTGGCGATAGCGCGCCTGTGGTCAACGATGTCTCCTTCGATCTGTCTGCCGGAGAGGCACTCGGTATCGTCGGCGAATCCGGCTCGGGCAAAACCACCGTCGCCAAAATGGTGCTGGGGCTTGTCGACCCCGATGAGGGGGCCGTGTTCATCGATGGGCAGCTGTGGAGCAATGTCGCCGAAAGTGTTCGCCGGCCTCGCCGCAGCATCATGCAACTGATCGCCCAGGATGCGTTCAGCTCGTTCGACCCGCGTTACACCGTGGAAAAGATCGTCGGCGAAAGCCTCGATGTTGCAGGCCTTTACGGGCCTGAGCGGCGCGGACGGGTGGTCGAAGTGCTCGAAGCGGTGCGGCTTAGCGGTGATTTTCTCAGCCGTTATCCGCGCGAGCTTTCAGGCGGCCAGCGTCAGCGTGTCGCCATTGCGCGCGCCTTTGCACCACGTCCCCGGCTGTTGATTGCCGATGAGCCGGTGAGTGCACTGGATGTCTCGGTGCAGGCGCAGGTCCTTGATCTGCTCGCTGAGTTGCAGGCGGCATCCGGCACATCGCTCCTGTTCATTTCCCACGATCTGGGCGTCGTGCACCATCTGACCGACCGCGTGCTGGTGATGAAGGACGGGCGAATAGTCGAAAGCGGCGATGTGGCCCAGGTGTTTTCGGCACCCCGGCACGGCTACACCCGCGCCCTGATCGACGCTGTACCCGCACTCGCCTGATACGAGCCGGATGATGATCATCCGGCATGACTGACGAAATCATATCCATTGTGAAGGAACCGATCATGGCGCTCAACCGCCCTCGACGTCTGAAAACGCTCACCGGTGCCAGCAGCGTGATTGCGGCATCCAACGATCTTGCGCCAAAAACCGGCATCACGCGTGCCGTCGAACTGGCGAGAAAAGCAGAAGCGGAAAAGATCACCGGCCTGTTTACTGCCGATCTCCTGCATATCGACCCCGCCGGACTTGCCGGTACGGCCGGTATTCAGGAGCCGATCGTCACCCTTGCGGCGCTCAGCCAGGCGACATCGCAGATCGGCCTCATCGCGACGATTTCCACCACCTTCCATCACCCTTACAATCTCGCCCGTCAGATCGGCACACTCGATCATTTGAGCGGCGGTCGAGCCGGCTGGAATGCGGTCACTTCGTCGGTTGGCGAGGAAAATTTTGGCGAGACTTTGCCGAGCCCGGAAGAACGCTACGCGCGTGCGGCCGAGTTCATCGAGATCGTCAATGCGCTTTACGACGCCAATGAGCGGGATGCCGTGCAGCGTCGTGCTTCCGGCGCCGTTGCGGTGGACCACACAAAATTCCACCCGATCAACTACAAGGGACGGCACTTCGATGTGCAGGGGCCGCTCAACGTGCCGCCTTTGCCGCAAAGAAGAGCCGTACTGTTCCAGGCGGGCCAGTCGGACGCGGGCGTCACTGTCGGCGCACGTTACGCCGAGGTGGTCTATACTTCGCAGCCGCGGCTGGACGATGCCATCGCTTTTGCCACCGAACTGCGCCGTCAGGCGGTGAGTTTTGGCCGTGCCGCAGCTCTGCCCTTCATCATGAATTCCTTCCATGCGCTGATCGGCGAAAGCGACGCCGATGTTGCGCGCCGGCTGAAGGAGAAGCATGAGAAGATCGATTACGAGCAGGGCCGCCTGAAACTGGCGGACATGCTCGGCGGCGGTGTGGATCTGTCCGATCTGCCGCTCGACCAAGCTTTGCCGGACACTCTGCTTCCGGAGGTGACGAGCATCAATCGTCGACGTGGGCGGGTGGAGGTTTTCCGCCGTTATGCCAAGGAAGGCCTCACCCTGCGCGAACTGATCGTTCAGGCGCAGGAGACCGGACACTGGTCCGTTGCTGGAACCCCGGAACAGCTTGTCGATGCTATCGAGGAACGCTACCGGGCCGATATTCTCGACGTGCTTTCGCTTCACGGCTTTGGCAATCCCGATCAGGAGGATCTGCTGGTCAACGGGCTCCTGCCGGAACTGCGGCGCCGCCAGATCATCGATACGGATTATGTCGGCGACGACTTCCGCTCCAATCTGGAACTGCCGGTCCTGGAGGGACAGATCGCTCTGCCGAAGAGGCTTGCCCGATAGTGCCCGGCTCGAATTGGTACGCGGGCTTAGATGGCGGCTGATGGCATCGCAATTGGCGGCGGCACCGCGGTCGCTGCCTATCGAAATGTGTAGCCGCCGTCACAGAACAGCGTGCTGCCGGTCATGTTTCCGTTGTCCAGCAGAAACAGTGCCGCATCGGCTTGCTCTTCGGAGCTTGCCGGCCGGCCGACAAGACACAGCGATTGCCAGGCCTGATAAGCCGGTTCCCTGACGCTGTCGGGGCGATTGCGCCACAGGTCGCTGTCTGTCGTTCCGGGAGACAGGCAATTGACCCTTATCGGTCGAAGCTCGAATGCCAGTCCACGCGCAAGGCCTTCAATTGCGGAATTGCACGCGGCGTAAGCCGGTGCGCCGAGCGGACGGGCAGAGGCCGCGCCGGACATCAAAACGACGCCGGCATCGGCCGTCAGATACGGCAAGGCGGCATGAACCGCCCAATACTGTCCCCAGAACTTCGCCTTGAACAACCCCTCGCTGCTTTCGAGGTCACCATCCGAGAAGGCAGCTGTCTTATATGTCGCCGCCGGTGTGAACAGGCCGGACAAAGCTGAGGTACCGGAAAAGAATGCGGCAAGCGATTGGCGATCCGTGATGTCGACCGTTTTGCCGCAGGCGCGGGCTCCCAGCTTGCCCAACACCTGCTCCAGGCGTTCCGCCGAACGTCCGCCGACCACGACATGGTCACCGCGATCGACAAGTTTGCGGGCGAGGGCAAAGCCGATGCCGGACGTTCCCCCGATAATTGCATAGGTGCGATATGTGCTCATGCGTGAAATCTACTGCGGTAATACAAGTTCGGTAAAACGCATAAAATTCCTTCAATTGCGGATTTAAAATCGTTAATTAAGGTCATGCAACATCAACAGGGCGACGATATCGGGGTGTTTCTGGCCGTCTGTGCAGCCGGCAGCTTTGTTTCAGCATCGACGCGGCTGGCGCTTTCCGCTTCTGCCGTCGCCAAGGCGATTTCCCGTCTCGAAAGCCGGCTAGGCGTGCGGCTGTTTCAGCGCACCACAAGACGTTTGAACCTGACGCCGGAAGGTGTGGTCTACAGGGATGTCTGTGTGGAGGCGCGGCAAAATGTCGAGCGCGTCGAAACGGCGCTTTTCCGTCTGGCCCGTGAGCCGGCCGGGCGACTTCGTGTCAGCCTGCCACCGCTATTCGGTGTTCATGTCGTGGCGCCTGCCCTTTATTGCCTCTGCCGCCGTTGGCCAGAAATCGATCTGGATATTTCAACGAGTGTATCGGCTGTCGACATGGCGGCCGCGGGCATCGACCTGGCTGTCAGGATCGGAGAATTACCGGATGTGAGCGGAATGGTTGCCCGCCCTCTCGGCACCCAGCGTGTCGTACTGTGTGCATCGCGTGCCTATGCCGGTGACCGGGGGCTGCCGCAAACGATCGAGGACCTTTCGGATCACGAGATGATTGCCCAGTCTACCAGTGGCAGATCGCGCCCCTGGCATTTCCGGCAGAGCGATGGTGCCATCGTCAGTTTGCTTCCAAAAGCACGGATACTGCTTGATGGGAGTTTGCTGACACTGTCTGCTGTGCGCGCCGGACAAGGGATCGGGCTTCTGCCGCATTGGCTGGTGCGCGACGAGATTGCAAGCGGCGAGCTTGTCGTCGTGCTCGGTCGGCATGTTGCCGGTCATCTTCCCGTCCATGCCGTGTGGCCGGCATCACCCGTGATGCTGCCGCGTTTGCGCGTCGCAATCGATGCGATCGTCGACGTCGCGCGTGCGCGGCTGTCGGACGGCGATGTGGTTTAGCGACCATTGCTGCCGGCCTGTTCTTGTTCCGGCATTTTCTCACGGATCGCTGTGCCATGTGTCGTCATCCAGCCGGCGAGTGAATCGAGGGTTGGCCGCAAGGTCCGGCCAAGCGCGGTGATCTCGTATTCGACGCGCGGCGGCATTTGCGGATAGACCGATCGGGACACCAGGCCCTGTTGCTCGAACAGGCGCAGATGGCGCGTCAACTCCTTCTGGGTGATCGGACTGGCCGCACGCTGCAGCGTGCCGAAGCGCACTGGCCGGTTTTCGACAATCAGGCGGTAGAGAATGGGAATAGCCCACTTGCCAGAGATCAGGTTGACGAAATCAACCATCGGGCAGCGTTCCGGCAGTGTGGCATTTTCCGAAAGTTTTTTCATGAAAGTCCTTTAGTATCAATTTGGTGCTTACTATACAAATGATACAATAGGCATGACAATCCCTCCATCATCATCAACACGAGGGATAATATGGGACGGCTTGAAGGAAAACGCGCGCTGATCACCGGCGGCACCAGCGGGATAGGTCTTGAAACCGCCCGGCAATTTGTGGCTGAAGGTGCGCAGGTCGCCGTCACCGGCCGATCGGCCAGTGGTCTTGCCGCTGTCAGGCGTGAATTCGGAGACGATATTCTGGCTCTCGAAAGCGAGGCCGGAAACATACAGTCGCAAGAACAGCTGGCGGACGCATTGAGCGACCGCTGGAAGACCATCGATGTCCTGTTCGTCAATGCAGGTGATGTCACACATCGGCCTTTGGCGGACTGGGATGAAGCAGCGTTCGACGCGCTGATGGCGACCAATCTCAAGGGGCCCTTCTTTCTCATCCGAGCCCTTCTGCCGCTCTTTGCCAATCCGTCGTCGGTCATCCTGTGCGGCTCGGTTTCGGCTCACATCGGCCTGCCGCAGTCGAGTGCCTATGCGGCGAGCAAATCGGGGCTTCTTTCGCTGGCACGTACCTTGTCCGGAGAGTTGAAGGAGCGCGGCATTCGGGTCAACGGTCTGAGCCCCGGCCCGACCGAAACGCCGGCCCTTGGCAAGCTTGGGCTGGAAGATGAAGCCGAAAAGGCACTGAAGGAAGAAATCCGACAACTGGTGCCGATCGGGCGGCTGGGAACGCCGCTGGAACTGGCAAAAGCCGCCGTCTTTCTGGCTTCGGATGAATCATCCTTCGTCGTCGGCACCGAATTGCTGGTCGATGGTGGCGTCGGCAATCTTTAAAACACATCGCGCAAAACTGTGCCGCCCCCAACCCGATCGGTGCGGGGGCGGATACGATTGTTACCTGATCTTGAAGCCCATCTGACGAGCGATGCCGGTTAGGAGGTCGCGGCCTTTCAAGGCAGCTTTATCGGCAACGCGGGCTGCGACGACCTCGCTCCAGCCGCGCACGGCCATGCCCTGGCCTTTCTGGAAGGCGCGCAGGGTGTCGTCATAGCCTGACAGCGCATCTTTGGCAGAGGTTTCACCATATTGCTCATGGTGCAGCACTGCGGATTGCGGCAGCCGTGGCTTGATATCCGTTTCGACACCCGGATCGGGATAACCGACAGTCATGCCGAACACAGCGAAAGCTTCCGGCGGCAGGTTCAAAAGCTTGCCGACTTCGGCCGGATGGTTGCGCATACCGCCGATGTAACAGGTGCCGAGACCCAGTGATTCAAACGCCACCAATGCATTCTGGGCAGCGAGTGCCGCATCGACCGATGCCAGCAGAAAACTTTCGAGATAATCGAGCCCTTCACCGGAGTTGCCATGTTGTACGGTGATTTTGCGCAATCGTGACAGGTCGGCGATCCAGAGGAGAAACAGCGGAGCCGACAGGATCTGCGGGTTTGGTGCGGCAAGATCGGCGAGTGCTGCACGACGTTGCGGATCCCTGACCGCAACCACGCTCCACGCCTGCAGATTGGATGACGTGGGTGCAGATTGTGCCGCCGACACCGCCAGTCGGACGATTTCATCCGGCACGGGTTTCGGCAGGTAGGTCCTGACGGTCCTGTGCGAGAGGATGGTTTCAAGGCTGTCGTTCCACGCGTCTGGTTCAAACGGCTGGTCTGTTCCGTATCGCCGATGCAGAAGCGTGTGGGCAGGGTCTGTTTTGTCGGCAATCGGGGAGTGGGCGATGGACATTTTTCCTACCAAAATTTCAAGGTGATCAATATGGTTTCACTGCGCTGCCAGATGGGCCTTCCAATAGGAAGGGGACGCGACATCATTCTGCAGCAGCCACCGCCATTTGCAAATGCAGATCAAGAAGCCGCCGGGCATTGCCGCCAGCAACGAGCCGCTGTTGCGCCTCGTTCAATCCGGCTTCCTGCAGGCTGGCTTGCAGATTGTCATGTCGCAAGGCTGGCAGGATCGGCCAATCGGTGCCGGCCAGCACGCGCTCGGCGCCGAAGAAATCGACAAGCGTGCGGATGATCGCCGGATCATCGCCCATTGTATCGAAATAGATGTTCGGGCGGATGTTTGCTTGCCGTTGCGCACGGCTGTAGCGGCCGCCACGGGATGCCTGCACGATACCGCCGAGGCCAAGCGTCGCGAAAACCAGATGCAGATCGGGGAGATCATCGAGCAACGTGGACTGGATGACCGACAGGAAGGCGACGCTGTTGATCAGCCCGCGCCCCGCCGAATTGCCAAGCGTTCCCGCACCCTTGATCAGAACATCTGCCTGTGGATGCGAGACCGGATGGACGAATACCGGAACGCGGTGGCGGGCGGCGACCTCCAGTGTCGGCCTCACGGCAGTGTCGCCGATAAACCGGCCATCGCGCGCTGAATCGAGCACCAGACCGGAGAGGCCGAGTTCGGTGATCGCTCGCTCGGCTTCGCGTGCGCCTTCGTCGCCGACAAAGGCATCGGTGACGCCGAATGCGACAATGCCGTCATAGTCCTGCTGCAACTTTGCCAGCCAGTCATTGGCTTCCCGCACGCCCGCGAAATCGACAGGGCCTTCATGGCCGTAGAGGCTCTCGATCGTGGCGGTCACAACAGCCAGTTCAACACCTGCCTGCCGGAATTCATCGATCATGATCTGCGGGCTTGTGATGCGGTCAAGGGTTTCCTTCGGGAAATTGAAGTGCGATTTGGCGCGCGCGCCTCCCGGTGCCCATGCCGGTGGCCAGAGATGCGTATGGATGTCGATCACTTGCAGACGCTCGGACATGCGCTTCAACTCCCCCATTTTTTTCAAAAATGCTCGTTCTTGTCCGCGTCACGGTGTGCGTATGCGGATCGCTGTGCAGTGTCGCCGAGATGAGAGTGGCGTTCAAAGAGCTGACGTGCGTCTAATGGAGCGGTTGGAAAACGGCGTTTCAATTATCTATCAAAAGAGTAGAAAATAATTGCAGGGACCGCTTTCTGTTGTCCCAGCCGCAGTCTGCCGGCGCGGAAATCGGGTGTTCGAAGGATGGCGCCGACAGCATCATCATTCCCGATGTCGTACTTGCCCCGCAATATTCAGCGCTCTTCCGGACCGATAATAGTATATAATAACTGCAGCTTATTTGGCGATTGTCCTAGCCTTCTCGCACGATGGCCGTGCTCTGGTTCCAATGCCTTGTGGCAATCTGCAGCCGGCTTTGCGGCAGCGAAAAAATTCCCGACACCGGATGGTGATGTCGGTCTCACAGCACCCGAATGAGGAGATACCAACATGGCATTGGCCGCCCAAAGTGATCGCCTTCAATCCCGCAGCGGACCATTCGATTTCGAAGATAGCCCCCTCAGCCGTGCCGCGAAGCAACCGCTGATGCTCGGCCTGTTTCTCAATTTGCAGGACATCAATTTCTCCAGCGTACCGACAAGCAACAGCTGGACCTTTGATTACAATGCCGAGCTGGTGAAGAGAGCCGACGAGTTGGGATTTGAAATCGCGTTCAGCCGTACGCAATGGCTGCCGAAAGGCGGGTACGATGGCGCATCATCACTCGACAGTTTCATCACGCTCGGGGCGATGGCGGCGATTACCAAAAACATCCTGCTGATCTCCACCATTCACGTGTTGTACGGCCCTTTGCACCCGCTTCATCTCGCCAAATATGGTGCAACGCTGGACCATATTGCCAAGGGGCGCTGGGGCATCAACATCGTCACGGGGCATCGGGCTGTCGAACACGAGATGTTCGGCTGGCAGCGCATCGACCACGACAAACGTTACGAGATGGCGGCGGAACTGTTCGAGGTGCTGCACACGCTGTGGACGGCGGACGAGAATTTCTCCTACGAGGGCAAGCTCAACCCTTGGGCCATCAGCAATGGCTGGATAACACCGAAACCGCACTATGGTCGTCCCAACCTTGTCACGGCGACGGGGTCTCCTGCCGGCTTCGATTTTGCCGCGCGGTATTCCGATCTGGTTTTCGTGACGTCACCCGGTGGCGCCCATATCGATAGCGCGCTGGAAACCCTGCCGGATCATATAGCAACGTTGAAGGCGCGAGCGGCTTTCCACGGGCGGCAGATCAAGACGATCATCAATCCCATCGTCGTCGCGCGCGATACGGAAAAGGAGGCGCTTGCCTTTGCCGATGCGATCGAGGCCGGCAAGCCCAACCCGACGACGCGGGCCTTTGCCACCAACAATTACGACAGTGATGCTCATGCCTGGCGCGGGCGTGGCGATGCACGTCACAAGCAGGGCCGCAATCTGGGCGGCAATATTGAAATCATCGGCACGCCTGAACAGGTTGTGGAGCAGTTCGCGGCTTTGAAGAAGACCGGCATCGATGGCGTGCAGCTGAACTTCTATGACTTCCGCGAGGATCTCGATTATTTCGCGGAGCGCATCCTGCCCCTGATGAAACAGGCCGGTTTGAGATTGTGACAGGACATTGCCGCGAGGCGTGGCGGCATCGCTATCCTTGAAAAAATCCCGGCCCATCTGCCGGGATTTTTTGCTTTTGTTCAACGGCATGCCCGGTTTGCCGCCATATCGTGTGATCGCAGTTCCGCGAAACCTGATTGCGCTGCCACCCCATGGCGCGCAATTCCCGTTGCCTCTGCAAATCCACGGAAAAACATTGTTTCACGCCAATCACAGCACAAATATTTTCTTGCTGCCGCTGCAAAAATAGCTTTCTGGCGCGGGCTCCCGACGCTCGGCAAGGTCTGTCTCCCGGAGCGGAAACGCTCCTCCAAGCATGTTGGAGACCATGGCCAAGGATACACTTTTTCTGATCGCTCCGGGTTTCGAGGACCCGAAGCGCCCCGGCACGCAGTTCGTCTGCCCCTATTGCAATCAGGTCGAGGGACTGCTGGCCAGTTTCCCGGATCTTGCCAGCCGGCTCGATGTTCGCCGCGTGCCTTTTGCGCGCCCGCGTGAGGCGGTCATCGCCGCCGTTGGCGCGGAAAACCAGGGCCTTCCACTGCTCGTCCTGTCGGGCGAAGGCCAAGTGCCGGACGATGCCGGCGAACACGATGGCGTGCGCTTCGTTTCCGACACCAAACACATCCTGGCGCTGCTCGCAGAGCGTCATGGTTTTCCGCAACTGCATTGAACCGCCAACGACCGGAGCCTCCATGTCTCTTTCCCGACGCCAGTTTCACAAGATCGCGCTCGCTGCCGGCGCTTTCGTCTCGCTCCCAGGTGGTGGCTTTGCCGCAGCCGAGGAGCCGGTTTCCGGCGGCACGCTGAAGATCGTCTACTTTCCCGAGCCGACCCAGCTCGTTGCCATCAACACGAGCGCCGGTGGTCCGCAATTCATCGGCTCGAAAATTTTCGATGGCTTGCTGAGCTACGACTACGACCTCAACCCGAAACCCAATCTGGCGCGCGAATGGAGCATTTCCGCCGACGGGCTGGAATATGTCTTCCATCTGCAGCCCAAGGCAAAGTTCCACGATGGAAAACCGGTTACGTCTGCCGATGTTGCCTTCTCTATCCTGCGCCTCAAGGAGGCGCATCCGCGTGGCCGTGCCATCTTCTCGCAGGTCGAGGCGATTGATACGTCCGATCCGCTGGTGGCGAAACTGAAACTCGCCAAGCCATCGCCGGCGCTGATCACGGCGTTGGCCGGTTCGGAATCGCCGATCGTGCCCAAACGCGTCTTCGAGACCTTCAAGCCGGTCGACAATCCGAAAACCGAGCAGATCATCGGCAGCGGTCCTTTCGTACTGAAGGAATGGGTACCCGGCAGCCATATCCTGCTGGAGCGTAACCCGGATTACTGGGATGCCCCGCGCCCCTATCTGGAACGCGTCATCGTGCGCCTCATCAACGATGCCGGCGCGCGGGCGGCGGCACTGGAAACGGGCGAGGGGGATATCGGCCCCAATCCGGTGCCGCTCGCCGATCTCGAGCGTTTCAAGGCGTCCTCGACCTTGCGCGTCGACGATCGCATCTATGCCTATGCCGGCCAGCAGAACCAGTTGGTGATCAACCTCGAGAACAGCTACCTCAAGGAGCTGAAGGTTCGTCAGGCCATCGCGCATGCCATCGATGTACCGGCGTTGATCAATATCGTGTTGTTCGGTTACGCGATCCCGTCGCCGACCGCGATCAGCCCGGGCCTTGCGAAATTCCACAATCCCGACATCGGTTTTGCCAAGTTCGATACCGCGCTTGCGGAAAAGCTGCTCGACGAGGCCGGTTTCCCGCGCAAGGAGGGCGGCAAGCGCTTCAAGCTGCGCGTCACCACAAACCCGTTCAACCCGCAGACCTATTCGGATTTCATCGCCCGCGCTCTGATCAAGGTCGGCATCGATGCGGAAATCGAAAAGTTCGATTTTGGCACCTATGTGAAGATCGTCTACACCGACCGCGCCTGGGATCTTTCGGTTGAATCGCTGTCCAATACATTCGATCCGACAGCCGGCGTGCAGCGCGTCTACTGGAGCAAGAATTTCAAGATCGGCCTGCCGTTCTCCAATGCCAGCCATTACGAGAACCCCGAGGTCGACCGTCTGCTCGAAGCGGCGTCGGTGGAGCCGGATGTCGAAAAACGGGCGCAGCTGTTCAAGGACTTTCAGGTCATCGTCGCGAAAGACCTTCCCGTCATCAATCTTGCATCGCCCATCCAGCCGGTCGTCGGCAGCGCCCGCGTGAAGGATTACGCGCTCGGGGCCGAGGGGCTCAGCAGCAATCTTGCCCGCGCATGGCTCGCAGAAACCAGCTGATCAAGCGGCATCGCCTCGGTCCGTCTCGCTGCGGCGATGCGCATTCATTGCGCCAACACGATAGGAAAGGGAAACGCCATGAGCAGGAATTCCGAGAAGCTTGTCCTCAACGCCTTCATCTACCCGGGTGGTCATCATGAGGCCGCGTGGCGCTACAAGGATTCAGAGCCGGAACGCGTGACCGATATCCGTCTCTATCAGGAGATCGCGAAGCGCGCCGAGGCGGCCAAACTGGATGCGCTGTTCTTCGCCGATGCACCCGCCCTTGATGGCAATATCCGCTATTCGGCACGCCACCGGCTGGAGCCGATCACCACGTTTGCGGCACTTGCAGCCGTCACCGAAAAGATCGGCTTCATCGCCACGGCCTCGACCACCTATTACGAGCCCTATAATCTGGCGCGCCTGTTCGCCTCCGTCGATCATATTTCCGGCGGGCGTGTCGGCTGGAACATCGTCACCACCTCGGCTGCCAATGCGGCGCCGAATTTTGGCCTTGACCACCATCCCGCCCATGCGGAGCGGTATAGACGTGGCGCCGAATTTGTCGATGTCGTCACGAAACTCTGGGACAGCTGGGAAGACGACGCCATCGTCGCCGACAAAGAGAGCGGCCTGTTCGCCGAGACGGATCGCATCCATGCGATCGCGCACAAGGGCGAATTCTTCTCCGTTCAAGGGCCGCTGAACGTGTCCCGTTCGCCGCAGGGAAGGCCGGTCTATGTGCAGGCGGGGTCTTCTGAAGACGGCCGCGATTTTGCCGCCCGTTATGCAGAGGCGATATTTACTGCGCATCAGACACTGGAAAGCGCGCAGTCCTTCTATCGCGATATCAAGACACGGGCCGCCGCTCTCGGGCGCAATCCGCAGCACATCAAGGTTCTGCCGGGTATCAGTCCGTTTATCGGCGGCACGGAGGAAGAGGCGAAACGGCTGGAGGCGGAATTCAACGATCTCATCCAGACGTCGTTCTCGCTCAATCAGCTACGGCGGATGACCGGCATCGATCTGGATGGTGCCGATATCGACCAACCGATCCCGCCTCACATGGTGGAGGAAACACGATCCGGCGCGGCAAGCAGCCGTCATCAGCTGGTGCTTGATGTCATCGACCGCGAAAACCCGACCATTCGGCAGCTCCTGCACCGGCTTGCCGGCGGGCGCGGCCACAAGGTGATTGCCGGCACGCCGGAACAGGTGGCAGACTGGATCGCCACATGGTTCAACCAGCATGCGGCGGACGGTTTCAACATCATGCCGCCGTGGCTGACGGGCGGTTTCGATGCGTTTGTCGACGAAGTTGTGCCGATCCTGCGCAAGCGGGGCCTGTTCCGGGAGGATTACGAGGGCAATACGCTGCGCGATCACTATGGATTGCCGCGGCCGCAGAGCCTCTATGCCGGCGAAGAGGCGTTGCAGAACATCGCCTGAGACCGCAAGAGGGGCCGGCGTTTTCGATGCCGGCCCTGTCGTTTCAGGCGACTGCCATATTCGGGGTATCCGTACCGCGCAGGAAGGCGAGCAGAAAGGCCATTTCCGGCTGCCGGCGTCGTTCCGGGCTAGTGATGAGATGGTAGCGGCTGCGGGTCGGTTGCGGTGAGCCGAACGGACAGGTCAACCGTCCGCTCGCCAGTTCCTCGATCACCAGCGATTGGCGAACCAGTGCAATGCCGTGCCCGGCAAGCGTGGTCTCGATGAGAGCGGTCTGCTGGGAAAGGCGGAAAGCGGCCCTGGACGAGCGAATGGCAAAACCACAGGCGCGCAGCCAGTGAGACCAGTCGAAAGCAGGATCATTGCCACCGTCGGCAAGGATTTCGATGGAGCTGTCGCGCAGGCGCTCGGGTGCGTTTTCCAGGCCATGTCGCTCGGCAAATTGTGGCGTGCAGACCGCAACAACCGCATCGCTGAACAGCGGCTCGCAGATGAAACCGGGCACCGGCTCCAGCAGCGGCAGGATGGCGACGTCGGCGTCGAAACGGCCCGGATCGAATTTTCCGCAATCCCGGGTCGAGATGGTCATGTCGACATCCGCCAGCCCACCGCGCAGATGCCCCAGACGCGGCGCGAGAACGCGGGCAAGGAAGGCGGAATCGACCAGCAGGTCCAGTGACGGCCGTGCGCTGCACAGAATAAGGCCGGACAGGCTGTCGATCATGGATTCGAAGGCATCGGCGAGGCCGGGATAAAGGGCAGCCCCCGCATCGGTCAGCGCGAGTTCGCCACGCTGACGGCTGAACAATGTCTGTCCGACATGCGTTTCCAGAATACGCACCTGCTGGCCGATGGCGGCCGTGGAAACGTGCAGTTCCTCGGCGGCGCGGGAAAAACTCTCATGACGGGCGGCTGCAACGAAAGCCCGCAACGCCGTCAGCGGTGGAAGGCGTGACAGGGTGGGCAGTCGCAGGCGCTGCCGTCCGCGTGCGGCAGCCAGCAGATCGGTGGTCGTCATGGCCTAACCTCCTTGCCCAGGCGAGTTCATCGCCAGAAAAATAATCCAGTTATTTTGTATATTAATCGGTGCGATGGCAATATTTTTCCAACGAGCGCCCATTATCCGCCAGAGATTTAGATCGGCATTCCAGCAGCGGCCTTTTCAACAGGCGGTTGATATCGTCCGGTGTCTCTGGCGCGGAAATTCCTGCCATCAAAAAAGACGCGCCACCACCTTGGATGGAGACCTGAGTTGGCGACCTTAGTGCTGGTGCTCGCCCGCGGCGGCAATGGCCTTGGCAAGGGTGTCTTTTTCAATGCAGCCCTGCGGGCAAAACAAGGCCAGCAGATCGAGATTGGCCTGAGCGGCATCGCGGTCTCCGAGAGCGATAAAGAGTTCGCCCTGATATTCGAGCGCCGGACGGTGATCCGGTGCATAATACAGGGCTTCCTTGTACCATTTTGCCGCTTCGTCGTAGCGTTTGAGCTTGCGGTTGGCAAAACCGAGCAGGTTGTAGAGGTCGGCATGCTTGACGCTGGTGGTCAAAGCTTCGAGATCAACGATGGCGTCCTGATAGCGGTCGGCATAGATCTTGGCGCGAATTGCGGAAAGATCGGGAAGGTCCGTGCTCGGCGGCGTATCGACCGCGCCCGCAACAGGCGCGATCATCATGGTGCCGACAATGGCGAGAACCGACGCAAGCCGACGATAACCAGACCTCATTCCGCAGCCTCGGCAAATTGCGCACCTTCGCCCATGGCGGAGAGGATCTGCTGTTTGAGATCGGCAAACGCATGGCTGGCGCGGTCGCGCGGTTTTGGAATATCCACCACGAAATCCTTGACCACCCGGCCGGGATTTGCAGCCATCACCACCACCCGGTCGCTGAGATAGATGGCCTCGTCGACATCGTGGGTGACAAGGATCATGGTGACGCCTTCCGCCTTCCATATCCGTTCCAGCTCGCCTTGCAGCCTCTGCCGTGTCAATGCGTCCAAGGCGCCGAGCGGTTCGTCCAAAAGCAGCACTTCCGGGTGATTGACCAGTCCTCGTGCAATCGCCGCGCGCTGCGCCATGCCGCCGGACAGTTGGTGCGGATAACTTGTTTCAAAACCCTGCAGACCGACGAGAGCGATATGGTCATCGATCGCCTTCTTTTTCTTCTCCGCGCTCCATGTCGAGTTTTCCAGACTGAGCGCAATGTTCTGCTCCAGCGTCAGCCACGGCAAAAGCCGGTGATCCTGAAAGACGATCCCCCTCGACAGGCTGGTGCCGGACACTTTTTTGCCATCGAGATGGATTTCGCCATCGTAACCGTCATCGAGCCCGATGATCAGTCGCAGAAGTGTCGACTTGCCGCAGCCGGACGGCCCGACAATGGTAACGAAACTGCCGGCTGGTGCGTCGAGACTGACATTCGACAGCACGCGAAAGGGCTTTTGGTCGACGAGATAGGTCTTGTCGATATTGCGGATTTCAAGATTGCCTTGATCGGCCATTATTATCTCCTGCTGCGTTCGAAATGAGGGTTGGTCCTGACGGCTCAGCCGTCAAAACCCTGTTTCCAGCGCAGCACCCGTTTTTGCAGCGCGTACATGCCGCGGTCGATCGCAAACCCGACAAGGCCGATGATGATCATGCAGACCACCAGCTGGTCTGTCAGAAGCAGGCCTTGCGCCCGGAAGATCAGGAAACCGATGCCGTGCAAGCCGCTTAGGCCTTCGGCCACTACAACCAGAGCCCAGGCAAGGCCGGCCGAATAGCGCAACGACACCATGATGCTGGGAACGGCAGCGGGAAGCACGACCTTGCGGATCAACTGCCAGCGCGTCAGCGTCAGCACGCGTGCCAGTTCGATATGGTTCTTGTCGACATTGCGGATGCCCTGCAGCGTGTTGAGAAACACCGGGAAGAACACCGATTTGCCAATGACGAGAATTTTTGCGGGCGCGCCGATGCCGAGCCACAGCACGATCAGCGGCAGCCATGCAATGCCGGGAATGTGGCGGATCGTATCAAAGGTCGGCCCGAAAAACCGCTCGACCTTGCTGGAAAGACCGGCGGCGACGCCCAGCGCGACCGCGACCAGCGCTCCATAGATGAAGGATTGCGATACGATCGAAATGGATTCGATGAAGTCGATATGCAGGTTCTGGCGCGTGAGCATGGTCCAGAACGCGTTGACGACGGTGAGCGGGGCCGGCAGAAAAACCGGCGGTACCCAGCCGAAACTGGCCGACGCTTGCCAGAAGCCGAGAACGATGGCCGGGAGGATGAGGCCAATGCCATTAAAATGGGAAAGAAAGCCAAAATAGTTCGGGCGCCGCCGCTCGGCTCCGACGAGCTCGGCCTGAAGATCCGTCGCAATACTCAAATTCGTCATTTTGTCCTCGGTCGATTTCGATCCGGGCGGCGAAAACTCGCTCTACCCTTGGGGAAGGGCAAGGCGCGGCACCTGATGGCGCCGCGCCTGTCGATCACTCGTAGATGGAATGCGAGCCGCCGGCGAAGAAACGCTCATCGACGAATGCGTGGATCTGTTCATTGCTCAGCGCGCGCTCGGTCAAGATGTCGTCGCCGTTGGCGACATACCAGGCCTGGAAATCACGGATGCTCTTGCGGGCATTATCGGCGCTGTGCTCACCCTTCATGAATTCGTAGGTGGACGGATCGGTGATCTGGAATTTGGCGATGTGCACCGGCACACGCGTGCCTTCCGCAATGATTTCCGCCGACTCGTCGATATTGGCGGCAATCCATTCCTTGGTGCGTTCATGGGCAATCAGGAACGCCTTTACCGCTTCCGGATATTTGTCGACGAAATCGCGCTTGGCGAAATAGGAGACGCGACCCGCGCCATTGACATAAACACCATCATCGGGTGAACGGCCGACGACCTTGACCTCGCCGGACAGATAGAGTGCTGCAGCACTGTTGACAGCCAGATGCGCGGCCGTGGCGTCAATCGCACCGCTCAAAAGGGCGGCGTTGGTGGCGGCGGAATTGTCGATCGACTGATAACGCACCTTGCCCACCTTCAGGCGACTGTCGAGCGGAATGCCGGCCTTGTTGAATATCTCGAATGGCGACGTGAAATAGCAGCTGACACGGCTGGAGGCGAATTTCTTGCCTTCCAGATCCTTCACGTCCTTGATGCTGTCGTCGTTAACGCGGGCAAGGATCGGCGTGCGGAACTTGTCGGAGGGCTCCGATTCCCAGATGATCACCGCGTCGAGGCCATTGGCGCGATGCACCGTGGCCGGATAGATCATGCGCTGGGCAATCGCGATGCCGCCATTGTTGACGGCGGCGGCTTCAGCGCCGATCAGTTCGGCCGTGCCTGATGCGATAAGGTTGACGCTCGGTACGCCGACCTTGTCGAATTCCTCCTTCAGAAACCCCTTTTTTTCCGCCACGACTGTCCATGGGCGCAGTTGCAGATTGATCTGCGTCAGCTTCTCCGTTTCCGCGCTTGCCCTTTCGGAAGGCAGGGCGAACGCGATTGCGACAAGGCTTGCGGCACCCAGCGCGGCGGCACGGAAGCGTAAGGAAAATTTGCTGCGAGACATGTGGTTTCTCCTGATCCATTGGCTATTCAATGGCGCGGAGAGTGTTGGCTGCATTCGGGATGGTCAATCTTCACGGCAGACGCGCAACCATCGACGAAAAAAGTCGATGAATTATTTTGCTATTCGTCAGGGTTGCATGAGGCGGATCATTTCGGATGTGATCCGTATTTTGGAATGGTCACCATCGTCGCGCGCATCTGTTCGAATACGAGCGCCCGAACAAATTTATTCTTTGTCATGCTGGAAGAATAATTCTCTTAGATGCCCTTCGCCTGACGTTAGGATCGGCGGATGACAAACAGAAATCCCTTGCCCGCGGCAGAGCAAATGCCGCGTATTGCGATTGGCTCAGGCGCCTCGGTCAGCCGTATTCTTGCCATGCTGGTGGTCGCGACCCCGCTTTTGACGGGCACACATGCCAGCGCCGGGCAAGTCCTGAAGATCGGCGTTTCTTATATTCCTCCGACACCGCGTGTCACCGACACGCGGCTTTATACGGAGGAAGGTTTCGAGATCGATCTTGGCCGGGAGATCGGCAAAAGGTTGGTGCGCGAAGTCGAGTTCGTCCGCGTTGCTGCCGGCGATCGCCAACAAGCGCTGGCGGAGGGGCTTGTGGATCTGACAATCGGCAGCGAAACCGGCCCGCCAGCTGAAAACCAGAAAACCTTTGCGGCCGGTGCGACGGCCGGACTGAGCGTTGCGATGCGCAGCGATACCAGCATTCGCCAATGGGGAAATCTGCGCGGCAAAACCGTATGCATTGCGGAGGCAAACGAGCGGTCGAGAAAACTGGCGCAAGATCTCGGCGCCAAGGTGCGCGAAGAGCGGGCGCCGGCGCGGTCCATGATGCGGGTCCGCACCGGTGACTGCGATGCAGCCATTCATGAACAGCCCGTGCTGGACAAGCTGTTTGCGGAAAAGAACTGGCAGAAATTTTCGGCCACCTTGCCGCCTGAAGCGCCAGCCACTCTGGCCGTCACGGTCTCGCCACAGGTGCCGGAGGCGCTGGCGAATGCAGTTGGGCAGGCTGTGGCCGGCTTCAATACGAAGGAAGGGTGGAAGACCCGCATTGGCCGCTGGGCCGCCAATGTCGCCTTCGAAGTCTATCTCGATCAGGAGGCTCCGGATTGTCACGGCTGACCGTTAAAAGAGTTGTCATCGGCCTTTGGGGCGCCATAATGTTGGTCGCGCTTGCCGGGGTAGTAAAGGCGCAGGACGTGGATCTCGGCGGGCCGTTTACGCTGAAGGCCCAGGATGGCCGGACCTTTACGGAAAAGGATCTGGCCGGTCGTCCCTATGCGCTGTTTTTCGGCTTCACCCATTGCCCGGAAGTCTGCCCGACCACGCTTGGCGAAATCTCGGTGAGCCTGTCCGAACTCGGAACCGTTGCCGAGGATTTCAGGGTGGTTTTCGTCACCGTGGATCCCGAGCGCGATACGCCGGAACGCCTCAAGGAATATCTGGGCTGGTTCGATGAACGCATCGTCGGGCTTTCCGGCACGGTGGAAGAGGTGGCCGTCATGGCGCGGGCCTTCAAGGCCACCTACAGAAAGGTGCCGACCAGCGGCGGAAACTATACGATGGACCATACAGCGCTGATTTTCCTGATGGACCGGCATGGCCGGTTTTTCGACAAGGTCGCTTATGGCGAGCATCAGGAATCGCAGTTTCGAAAAATCCGCGATCTGATTGCCGTTCGCTGACATCATGCCGAAGAGGCGATTGCTTGGATCACGGCTTGCCACTTTAATTCTGTTGATCGGCGTCACTCCGATCGTGGCACGGGATGCGGTAGAGAGCCGAACTCCGCCGGAAAAAATCTCGCTTGCCGCACTGGGTGCGCGCCTGTTCACCGATCCCTCCCTCTCCAAAGGTGGCAAGACGGCCTGTTCGAGTTGTCACATGCCATCGCGGTCCTTTACGGATGGTCGCGCGAGATCGATTGGCGATAGCGGAATACAAACGCGGCGCAACACGCCGACATTGCTGTCGGTATCGCGCCGCGCCACCTATTTCTGGGATGGAGCGGAGGCCGAATTTCAAGCCGCGGTGCAGAGACCGCTGTTCGACCCGGATGAAATGGGCAATGTTTCCGCAGACGCTTTGGTCGTCCGCATTCGCTTGGCGGAGGACTACGAAAGCGATTTCGCTCGGGCTTTCGGATCGCCGGAGATAACCCTGACGCGCATCGGGGAAGCACTTGCAGCCTACATTCGCGATATCGATGAAGCCTCCCGCCATGCAGCTGCGGCCGAAAAGCCAAGCCTGACGTCGCAGCAATTGGCCGGACGGCGGATATTTTCAGGTAAGGCCGGTTGCGGCATGTGCCACGCGGGACCAGCGCTCACCGACGAAGCGTTTCACAATACCGGCCTCGCCATGCCCGGTGAAGCGGCCGCCGATACTGGACGGTTCTCAGTCACGGGCGATCCGTCGGATGCCGGCCGGTTTCGCACGCCAAGCCTGCGCGCGGTGGCAAGCACGGCCCCTTACATGCACAATGGCGCCTTTGCGGATCTGGATATGGTCATCCGCCTTTACGAGCGTGGCGGCGGCTCGCCCTGGGTTCGTGATCAGGCCGAGGAGGCCGATCCGGTTGCGCGCAATATGGCGTCCGTGTCGCCATTGCTGGCGCCGTTCGTGCTCACGGAAGACGAACGCAATGCGCTGATTGCATTCCTGAAAAAACTCTGATGACCATCGCTGAAAAGCGGCGTGCCATGCCTCATCGCCCACGCTGCGCTGGCACGACATATCCGAGTGGCAGTTCCGTGGTCTGTTTGATCCGGTCCATGGCGAACATCGAAGAGACCGACCTCAGCTCCACTCGGGATGCCAGCTTTCTGCAGAACGCGTCGTAGGCCGGCAGATCAGGCACTGCCAGTTTGAGGACGTAGTCGGTGTTGCCGCTCGTTCGATAGACCTCGGTTACCTCGGGTATGTGCTCGATCGCTTCCACGAAACGTCGTCGCCAGTCTTCGGAGTGGGTGGCGGCGCAGATCGAAACGAAAATGGTGACGCCGGCCCCAACCTTGTCGGCATCAAGAATGGCAACGCGACGGCGAATAATGCCCCGGTCCTCCATCCGTTGTATGCGCCGCCAGGAGGGCGTGGCAGAAACCCCGACGAACTCGCCGATGTCGGAAACTGTGACTGTCGAATCCTTCTGGAGAATCCCCAGTATCTCCCGATCGATCTGGTCCAGGCTGGCCTGTTGCTGGTTGTCGCGGCGCGGTCTCGTCATTGCATCCTCACTTTGGGCGGAGTGCTAGCGATCTTGCTGACTGGGGTGCACCAGGCGGCGCAGGGATAACCCGCCGTGCGACCAATCATGCGTTATCGTCCTGATGCAGCGCCCATTGGCGAACATCGACGTCGTTGGGAATAAACCCCTGCCGGAAAAGGAAATCGGCCTGATGCTGCAGCGCTTCCAGCCTGTTTTCCGCAAGCGTCGGCAGCAGGTTGGCGGTCGAAAAGCTGCCGAAGGCGATCTCCGCATCGGCCGCCGATTGTCCTGTTTCTCCGGCGAGGATCGCCCAGAGTTTCTGGCGATCCTCGCCGATCGCGTGCACGGCTTCCGTTACGGCCGAAAGCACAGCGCGCACCGCCTGCGGATGGTCGGCAATGAAATCCTCATGGAAGGTCAGCGTGCGCGGTGTGCCGTTGTTGACCCTGACGAGCGGATTAACGACGTGATCGAGCCGCAGGACGGGCCGAACACGACCGGAAATGATCGCCGCTGCGCCGACAGCACTTTTCAGCCAGACCGCGTCCACACGGCCATTCTCGAGCGCCTCGAGTTCATCATCGAAATGTTCGCCACCGCGTTCGCCGGGTGGTGTCGGCCGATGCGCGACCTCGACAAGGTTCACATCTGACAGCTGCCGGCCGATGGTGCCGAGCGCCTGATCTATTCCGCGGAAAGCCGAAATCCCGGCAACGTCGAGCCGGTCACCGGCCGAGACCGGCACGGCAAACCGGGCACTTGCCAGATCCCTGATGCTCTGGAAACCGGAATTGGGCCGCACGACGATCGCCTGGATCTCGTCCAGCCAGGTGATGCCGAGAAGACGGGTGCGCGCGCCGCGGCTTTTCGGCCAGATCGCCGGGATATTGCCGCCCTCGCGTATCAGGTTGGCGATGCCATGTTCGAAATGGTGGCGCCTGATCTCCGGGTCGGTGACGTCCTGAAGTGCGCTTGGCGCAAAGCCGCTGGCCTCAAGTGCTTTCTGCAGGACGCCAAGTCCGGCACCCACGCCTGTCGCGGTCGGGGCAGGACAACGGGTGTAATAGATCTGTCTGGTCAGGGTTGCGGTGGTCATGGCAGCATCTTTCACTGTTTCACCCAGGTCGTGGCGAAATCACCGGAAATGCCGGAGGCATCGGTGATGGCGTTGACGACACGGCGGTTGAGATAGGTGAAATCGAAATCCGACAGGAGGTTGATGTCCGGCAGGTCGGTCACGACCTTGGTCTGGATCTCGTCCCAGAGTTTTTTGCGACGACCGGCGTCGATCTCGATGGCGGCACTTTCCAGAAGCGCGTCGACCTCGCGGTTGACGTAGTGCGCGCCGTTAGAGAAAGGCACGCCCGGCTTGAAATTGTTCGACCAGTAAAGCCGCTGGACGCCAACGGTCGGGTCGAATGTATTGGTCATCGAATTGGTGGTGAAGGCAAAGTCGCGGTCGGTATAAACGCGTTTGACGTAGCTTGCGAAATCCTGACTGCGCACGGTGACGTCGATGCCGATCTTGGCCAGCGCCTGCTTGACGTATTCCGCCGTGCGCTTGTCGCCTTCGGTCGATGGCCGGTAATCGTGAATGACCGAGAAACGGATGCCGCCGGTCTTGCGCGGAAAACCGGCCTCGTCGAGCAACCCCTCGGCGGCTTTCAGGTCAAACGGGTAGGTGGGCAGGCCTTCCGTGCGGAACGGCGCAAGATCGGGACTGATCGGGCCGGCGACGATCTGCCCGAACCCGTACCAGATGACGTTCCGGATTACCGTCTTGTCCAGTGCATGGGCAATGGCGCGCCGAACCCGCAGGTCCTTGAAATAGGGATTGTCGAGGTTGAACTCGATACGCTTGACGCCGGAATCGAAGACGGAGCCGCGGTCGTCGATCACGATATGCGGCAGTGCCTTGATGCGCTCGACTTCGCTCAACGGGATCAATGTGCCGCCGGCAATGTCGACTTCCTTCGTTTCGATCGCGATGGCGCGGGCGCCGGCATCGGAAATGAAGCGGATGATCAGGCTGTCGAGGTAAGGCTTGCCGGCATCCCAGTAATCTGGGTTTCGCTCGAGCACGAGGTGGCTGCTATGGACCAGTTCGACGAAGCGGAACGGTCCGGTTCCAATCGGTCGGTTGTTGGCACCGTTGGCCGCCGCATCCTTGCCCTCATAAATGTGCTTGGCAACGATCGGTGACTCGCTTGCGACCAGGGCGTTCAGCAGATACGGAGCTGGCTTTGACAGGCGCAGCACCAGAGTGTGCTCATCCGGGGTTTCCAGCTTCTCGACATTGGCGAATGTTGCGCGGCCACGCGTATGGATCTGCTTCAATAGTCCGATCGAAAATGCCGCGTCGGCGGCGGTGAACGGTTGGCCGTCATGCCACTTCACACCCTTGCGGAGCTTGAACGTGTAGGTCAGTCCGTCAGGTGCAACGGTCCATTCGGTCGCGAGCGCCGGTTTCGGTGTCAGGTCGAAATCGTAACGCAGCAGGCCTTCGATGATTTTGGGGCCGATGCTGCGCGAACCGTCCGGAGAAAAGGGAACGAGCTGCGGCGGCTGCACGGCCGTCATGACCACCAGAGTGCCACCCCGTTGCGGCTCGGCACTGTCGGCAGCGGCGGGCGGGCCGGCAACGGCGAGACCGGACGAGGACGTTGCCGCCAGCAGAAGCGCGGAGCGCGCAAGCAGGTGGCGGCGGGAAAGGATCGGCATATGAGCCCCCATGAGGTGCGAGGCCCCCGTGATTTGCGGGTGCTCTCAAAATATACAAAAACAGTAGATTGGTGATGGCGCATCGGACAAGGAAACGGTGTTTCGAATTTGCGCTTTGTCAGGAAATATCCATCTCGCCGCAGAGGGTGTCCGGTCCGCCAGGGCGATAACTGCGGCGAACCGGATCAGGCGCCTGTCAGGCGACGCGACTCAATTCTTCCCGGTCGAAATCGGCAAGCAGGATGGCGATCTCGAAACCGCGCCTTTGCAGCCAGTGCGCGACGGTGCGTGCCCGCACGCCGAGCCGGTCGTCGATCAGCACGACCCGTGCGCCACGAACCGCGATGGTGCGATAGGTCACGCCAAGCAGCTGTCCGCCCTCGGACGACAACGTGTCGGGCAGATGGCCCGCCGCGAATTCCTCCGGCGTCCTGACGTCAAGAAGATAGGTGGTGCGATCGGCATCGGCGGCCCAGGACCGGGCGGTTGAGAGGTCGATTTCCGGAAAGCTGTCGTCACGGGTCAAACGGGAGAGATGTACCCGCGCGAAGTCGCGGGCGGCATCGCTTGGTTCGTCATAGGTGCGGGTCTTGCCGGTTTCGAGTTGAAGACCGGCGCGGGTCCAGCCCTTGGTTCCGTCGTCGAGATAGGAAACGTCATTGGCAATGCCGGCATCGATCAGCGTCTGGGCGCCGAGAATGGCGCGCGGAATTCCGGCGCAGGAGACGACGACCTTCGTCTTTTCCGAGGGAACGACGTCCTTGAAGCGCAGGAGCAGTTCGGCGCCCGGAATGCCGATCGCATCCGGCACATGATCACGGGCAAACTCTTCCACCGTACGCGTGTCAATGACGATGACGTCCTCGCCCTTGTCTTTCAGTGCCTTCAATTCCTCGGCGGAAATGACGGGCGTGTTGCGCTCGTCCCTGACGGCGAGCGTGAAATCGCGGCCGGGTATATCGAAGGTCGGCAGGCTTTCGGGTTCGCCTTGCGCCGTCCATGCCGGGATGCCGCCTTCCACCGCAAACACCTGTCCGCGTCCCTGCGCCGCCAGTTCGCTCGCCAGCCGTTGCGCCTGTCCGTCACCACCATCCAGAAGAACGGTGCGGGTGACCGGCCGCGGCACGAAACGCCCGATGTCGCCCTTGACCTTCGCCGCCGGCAGGTTGGTAGCGAACAGCGGGGAGGCGTAACCGACCTCTTCGGGCTGGCGGATATCGAGAACGGCCAGTTCCTGCCCATCGGCCAGCCAGGTGCGGAAAGTCTCGATTGAGATGGTCTTCGTGCTCATGGTGAGGTTCCTCTTCGTGAGTTGACCACCTGAGCCTAGGGCAGGCGGGGTGTTCATCGAAGGCGCAGGCGGCTCACCATGTGGCACGAGTGGGGAAGGTGTTTTTAAAATACATAAACATAATAGACTATTCTTGCTTAACCGCAATTCGGCGTTTTCCTAGGCTGTCTGTCAGCGAGATGCGCGGGTGAGCCCCGGTCTTGCTCCCCTTCAAGCACTGGAGCTTAGCATGACGATATTGCGCGATTTCAGCCAAGCGGCGAAAAAATTTGGCCTGGCACTGACGCTGGCCTCCAGCTTTGCCATTGCCGCCACATCCGGCGCGAAGGCACAGGATACACCGGATCTCAGTGGCGTGACATTGACCGTCGGCACCCCCAACAAGACCGGCCTTCACCGCCAGCTGATTGCCGCCGGAGAAGTCGATAATCTTCCCTACAAGATCAACTGGGCGGATTTCGATTCCACTCCGCCGCTGGTCGAAGCGCTGCGCGCCGGCCATGTCGACATCGCCGCTGGCGGCGATACCGGCGTGCTGGCAGCGATCGCCAACGGCGTCAAGGTGACGATCGTCGCCGCCACCTGGGAGCGCAAGGAAAGCGGCAGCGCCGTTCTGGTGCGCGGCGATTCCGACCTTAAGACGGTGGCTGACCTGAAGGGCCGCAAGGTCGCGCTTCCTTACTTTACCAAGCAACATTATCAGTTCGCCACGGCCTTGCAGCAGGCCGGCCTGCCGTTCGATCCCAAGCTGATCCTCAATCTCAACACCACCGATGGTCTTTCGGCACTGGTCAACAGCCAGGTCGATGCTTTTGTTGTCTGGGATCCCAACACCGCCATCGCGCAGCAGCAGCATGGCGCGCGCATTCTGCAGCCGCTCGGCAGGGTGATCGATACCGCCGGTGTCGTTTACGTGCCGACCTCCTCGCTGGAGGATCCGGCTCGCAAGGCGGCACTCAAGGATATCACCGCCCGCATCGTGCGCGCGCAGGCCTGGGTGAACGCGCATCCGGCCGAATGGGCGCAGCAGGTGTCGAAACTGTCGAAAATCTCGCTCGAGGCCGCCCATCTGCAGGCCAGCCGTTCGCGCGTCGAGCATGCGCCGGCCACCGATCCGCAGGCGCTTGCCGGCTGGCAGAAGCAGGTGACCTATTTCCATGAGGGTGGCCAGTTCCGCAAGGACTTCAAGGTCGAGGATTATGTCGCCAGGGACTTTGGTGAGGTCATCGAGGCGGAAAACAAGAAGCTGGCGAAGACCAACTGATGGCCGCGGTTTCAAGCTTTCCGGAGATCGACCGCGCGGAGCCGGTCAGTCACGAAGGAGGCCATCCGGACCTCGTCAGGCTGGTGCCGTCCAGTGGGCGGGGCCAATCGCGCCTGCCGCCGGGCGTCGGAAAGGCGCTCGGGCCGGCAGTTCTGGCCTTCCTCTGGTGGAGCTCAACCCATTTCGGATGGATTTCCGAAGACTTGCTGCCGGGACCACACGCTCTCTGGATCACCTTTGGCGAACTGATTGCCAGCGGCGAATTTGCTGAAGCCGTGTCGCTGTCGCTTTATCGCGTGGCGACGGGTTTCAGTTTCGGCTTCGTGATCGGTATCGGCCTTGCGCTGGTGTCCGGTCTGTTGCGAATCGGTGAGGATTTTATCGACGCGCCGATGCAGATGGCCCGCACCCTGCCATGGGCTGGTCTCGTGCCGCTCTTGATCATCTGGCTCGGCATCGACGAAACACCAAAGATCACGCTCGTCGCCTTTGCCGTCACCTTTCCGCTCTACATCAACACCTTTGCCGGCATCCGCAATGTCGACCGCACGCTGGTCGAGGTGGCAAAGACCTTGTCCTTCTCGCGGGCAGCGCTGATCTTTCAGGTCATTCTTCCGGGTGCGTTGCCGAACCTGCTGGTTGGCCTGCGCTATTCGCTGGGGTCTGCCTGGCTGGCGCTGGTGTTTGCCGAAACGGTCAATGCGCAGGGCGGGCTCGGATATCTGATCACCCATGCCCGCGAGGTCTACCGGGTCGATATTATCATCCTGTGCCTGATCATCTACGCCTTTCTGGGCCTAAGCGCCGATCTTGTCGTGCGCCTGCTGGAGCGCGTCCTGCTGCGCTGGCGGCAGAATTTCGATGGAGTGTGAGCCATGACGATCCATCCCAACGATCTGGCCGCACCGGCGGTGCGCGTGCGCGGCCTGAAACGCAGCTTTGCCGGACGCACGGTCATCGAGAAACTCGATCTGGATATCCGGCGCGGCGAGTTCGTCGTTCTTCTCGGGGCCAGCGGCTGCGGCAAGAGCACGCTTTTGCGCATTCTCGCCAGCCTTGATGAGGAGATCGAAGGCGACGTCTTCGTCTCGCCGCGACGCGGTGTCGCCTTCCAGTCGCCGCGACTGTTTCCGTGGAAACGCGTCTGGAGCAATGTTGTCGCCGGTTTGAAGACCGGCCGGAAAGGCGCCGAGGCGGCGCTTGCCGAGGTTGGCTTGTCGCATCGTGGCGATGCCTGGCCAAAGGATCTGTCCGGCGGCGAGGCGCAACGGGCCTCGCTGGCGCGTGCTCTGGTGCGCAATCCCGACCTTCTTCTGCTCGATGAACCCTTTGGCGCGCTCGACGCGCTGACGCGTCTCAAGGCACAGGCGCTGGTGGCCGCCCTCTGGCAAAAACATCGCCAGGCCGTGCTGCTTGTAACCCACGATGTGGAAGAAGCGCTGCTGCTCGCCGATCGCATCCTGGTGATGCGCGATGGCACGATCGCCCATGAGGCGATCATCAACCTGCCACGGCCCCGCACCGCCGGCGGCGCGGATTTCGACGCCCTGCGCACACAATTGCTCGGCTGGCTCGGGGTCTCCTGAGCCGGCTGTTTCCGACAACACCATTGGAGGATTTTCCATGACAAAAACCGATCAGGCATGGGGCAGGGCGCCTACGGCCCGCTATGAGGAGATCGCGGCGCGATTTCGCCCCATCTTCGACCAGATCGCCGCAGGCGCCATCGACCGTGACCAACAGCGGCGTTTGCCTTACGAAGAGGTGCGCCTGCTGCGGGATGCCGGTTTTGGCACTTTGCGCGTGCCGCAAGACTACGGCGGCAGCGGTGTGACGCTGCCAGAACTGTTCGGTCTTTTGATCGAACTCTCGGCCGCCGATCCCAACATCACTAACATCTTCCGCAGCCATCAGGGCTTTACCGAGGATCTGCTCAACGCACCCGACAACGACTGGCGTCGCGAATGGCTGGGGCGTGTCGGGCGTGGCGAGATGATCGGCAGCGGTTTTTCCGAACTCGGTGGCTCGGGTCCGGGCGATTATGCGACGCGCATCGTGCGGGATGGCAAGGGGTACAAGCTGGACGGCGAAAAATTCTATACGACGGGTTCGATCTATGCGGACTGGATCAATCTCGCCGCCGTCGATGTGACCGGTGGCCCGATCGCGGCGCTTGTGCCGACCAAAGCGGAAGGCGTCGAGATCCTCGATGACTGGGACGGCTTTGGACAGGCGCTGAGTGGCAGCGGCACGGCGCGTTTCAAGGCAGTGCGGCTGGAAGAGTTTCACGTCAAGCCGGATTATGGCCGCTTTCCCTATACGCCGTCCTTCTTCCAGCTGGTGCATCTGGCAAGCCTTGCCGGCATTGGCCGGGCGGCTGCAGACGAGCTTGCACGCCATGTGGCATCCCGTTCGCGCAGTTATCCGCGCGGAAACGGCAAGACCAGCGCCGAAGATCCCCAAGTGCTGGAAGTGGTCGGCCGGGTACGCGGTCCGGCCTATGCGGCCGGTGCCATCGTCATCAATGTTGCCGAAGCGCTGCAACGCTCCTATGAGGCCAATCTCGAGGGTGTCGATCCGCTCGAAAACAATGTGCATCTTGTGGTCGAGATCGAAACCAGTCAGTCGGTGACGGTCGTTTCGAAACTGATACTGGAGGCAACGACGGTGCTGTTCGATGCGCTGGGTGCCTCGGCCGCAAAACGTGCGCAGGCACTGGACCGGCACTGGCGCAACGCCCGCACCATCAGCTCGCACAATCCGCGCATCTATCACGACCGTGTGGTCGGCGAGTTTGCGGTATCGGGCAAAAGGCCTGTTGCTGTCGGTTATCGAAAAATCATCAGCCCGTATGGGCCAAGCAGCGAAGTGGCCTGAGTCGCCCTCTGCTTTCAAACCACAGCTGTTGCGAGGCGGACCGCACAGTTGAAAAAGGCCCCGGATGGGAAACCATCCCGGGGCCTTTCGTTTTCAGGATTTCTCAGTGGGCGATGGGAAAGGGCAGGCCGTAGCGTTCGCGCACGGTTCCGGCTTCGTAATACGTGCGGTAGACGCCGCGATCCTGCAGGATCGGCACGACCTTTTCGACGAATTCCTCGATGTCGTCAGGCGCGCGCGGCGGCTGCAGCGTGTAGCCATCGACCGTGCCATCGGCCCACAGGTCTATTATGCCGTCAGCCACCTCTTCCGGTGTGCCGAGAAGAAGCCGGTGATTGCCTTCTGCCCGCCGCACCGCCTGCCGCGCCGTCAGTTTTTCGTGGGACAGAAGATCGGACAGGCCAAGCCCCATGCCGACAGCCTGCAAGCGGTTCGGATCAGGAATGAAACGTTCGGCGTCAAGCACCGCGTCCGGGTCGAACCCGTCCGGGTCGATCCCGTGTTCCTTGATGAAACGGGCAATCAGACCATCTTCCGAGCCGGCGCCGCTGAACAGTTCGTGCTTGCGCAGCGCCTCTTGGCGGGTCTCTCCGAGAATGGTGACGAGGCCCGGCACGATGCGAATGCCGGCCGGATCGCGGCCGAGCGCGACAGCACGGTCCTTCACCTTCTTGCCAAACGCCTGCCCCGCCCCGCGCGAGAGAATGTTGCAATAGATGATCTCACCATGTCGGGCGGCGAGGTTGATGCCGCCTTCGGAGGCTCCGGCCTGCGCAATCACCGGATGCCCTTGCGGGCCACGCGGCGTGTTGAGCGGGCCCTTGACGGTAAAGAAGTCGCCGACATGGTCGATCGTGTGGGCGGCCGTCGGATCCCAGAAACGGTCATCCGGCACATCCCCTTCGCGGGCCGGGTCCCAGCTTGCCCACAGTTTCTTGGCAACATCGAGAAATTCGGAGGCCTTTGCATACCGTTCGCTGCGCGGCGGCAGCGGGTCGGAGCCGAAATTTGCCGCCACGTTCGGGTTGAATGACGAGACGATGTTCACGATCAGGCGACCGCCGGAAATGATGTCGGTCGACTGGGTGCGCCGCGCCAGATTGAACGGCGAATTATAGGTGGAGGACATGGTGGCGACAAAACCGATATCGGGTACCTGCGCCGCCAGTGCTGTACAGAGGATGAGCGGATCGATCGTGTGGAACGGTCGGCTGTTCGGATCGGTCATCAGCGCCGGATGGTCGGAGAAAAACACCGCGTCGAACAGGCCGCGATGGGCAAGCTTGGTCAGCCGCAGATAATAGTCTGGATCGTTGATGTCGTGGCGATCGCCGCGGCGATATTTCCAGGCATTCGCCAGATAGCCGGTCGTGTTGATCCCGACATTGAGATTGAGCGTGCGTGCGGCAGCAGTCATCGTTGGTCATGTCCTTATTGAAGATCGATTGCCGGCACCGTTTTCTGGCGGCAGCAGTGTTAAGCGGCCTATCCTTCCGCAAGGGCGGCGTCGGTAACTGTTTCCGAGATGAAGTTTTCGACGCTGCGCGGGGAGTGGCCCAGAAGATCGGATATGGTCGGGGTAGTGTAGGCGGCCCGGCCTTCTGCGATGAGTGCCGCGAATTCGCCGATGGCGCGATGTTCGAAATCGGAAGACGCAGAAAACGCTGGAGGCGGCGTGATCGGCACTGGCCGGCCGATCCTTTCGGACAGGAGAGCGGCGATCCGATGTGGTGTCACGCTGGCTGGACCGCTGAGATCAAGCACCGGTCCTGACACGGTTTCGGCCGAGAGTTGCTGCGCAGCAAGATCGGCGATGTCGCGCGCATCGATATAGCCGATACCGGCATCCGCATTGGCAGCCAGGATCGGCTGATGCGCCAGAACACGCCGGATCGTGTTGGCGAGCGACACCTGCATCCAGGCATTCGGACGAAGCGACACCGACGGGATGGCAAGGCTTTGCAGATGGGTTTCGATGGCCGCATGGGCGTCGCCCGAGATGGAACGTCCACCGGTGCCGATTGTCCAGTTGGATCCCGAAATTTTCACGATCCGTTTGACACCGGCAGCGACGGCACGGTCTGCCACGGCAATCTGCTGGCTGGCCAGCTCTGCGCTGATCGGCGACAGAAGCAGCAAGTGTTCGACGCCGCAAAGCGCCTTCTCGAGCGCGTCCGTGTTTTCGAATGCACCGGCCGCCATTTGCACCCGCTGACCGAAAAGCGCTTTAGCGACTTCGGGCCGTCGCGCGTAAACCCGCACTGGCTGGCCGCGAGCCAATAACCTTTCGACGATCAGCCTGCCCAGCCTGCCGGTGGCGCCGGTCACAAGAATGGGTGCCGCCGTCATGCTGCCGACCTGCCGGCCACCGCCTCAAGGGGGCGGACATCAATCCAGCCCGACACGTCGAATTCCTGGGCGATAAAGCCCCACTCGCGTAGAAAACGCTGGAAATGTGCGAAGGCGGTGATCTGCTCTTCTTCGAGCGCGAGCTTCAGGTTGCGGTGCACGTCCGGCCCGTTGGCGGCCCGGATCGCATCCTCACCGACGCCGATCTCATTGGCGATGAAGCGAACCGTATCGCCCGGATTGGCTTCTGCCCAGTCAGCAACCCTGCCGACAGTCGAGACGAGCGCCACCACGAGATCGAAATGCTCGTCAAGAAACCGGGCGTCGACCGTCAGTGGTCTCGGTGTTCCATTGTTGATGCGGATTCTGGCGTCGGGATGGAAGCCGAATTCGGACACGATCACGGCACCGATCTGGTTGGCCAGCACGAGGCCCTCCGCACCCTTCACGAAAAACGCGTTAATCTCGCCGGCTGCCAGCGCCAGCAGTTCGCGCCCATAGGGGTAACGCCGTTTCAGTCCGTGCAGGGATGATTGGCCGCGCTCTCCAAGCAGGCTGGTTTGCGTCGTATCGAGATAGTGCAGGTCCACATCGCTGGCGGAAAGATCGGCCAGAGACAGCGCGGAAACAATGCCCTTTAATGCTGTCGCGCGCTGAAAGTCGATCACAGCCTCGGAATCGCGAGGCACCCCGATGCGGCGTCCCTTGAGATCGCTTGCGGTTTTGATGCCGGTGCCCGGAAAGGTGATGACAGCCTGGAATTCATCGGTCGTGGTAATGCCGACAACCCGTGTCTCGCGGCCTCCGGCGCGCGCCCAGATGGGCGGGATATTGCCGCCCTGACGAAACGAAAAATCGAGCGCGTGGGTGAAATGGCTTTGGCGCACGGCAGGGTCAGGATTGTCTCGGATCGACGCCACCTCGATGCCGGAGGCGGCAAACCGTTGGTCGATCCAGCCGAGCTGATAGGCAATCGACAAGGGTGTCGGGGCGGGGCAGCGCGTGTACCAGATGGATGTGGGCGCGGTGGGCATGCGGGCCTCCTAGCTGGCTTTGACGACGGTAAGGCGAGGGGCTTCCTCATTCTTGCGAGGGTGCGGCACACTTGCAGCAGCACCAAGCTGCGCCACCGCCTGACGGGCTAGCATGGTGCGCAACAGGTTGTTCTGCGGTGCATGCACGCGTCCCGCCAGCGCGTCGCGATGGTGGCGCTCGAGCGGATTGTCGCGGCTGATGCCGGGATTGCCGCCGAGATCGAGTGCCAGCATCGTCACCGTCACGGCGTTTTCGATAACGATATGTTTGACGACTGCCGCATCGGGTCCGAACGGCCGGTCGGCATCGAAATCCTCGGCAATCGAGCGGAGCAGCCGCTGGTTGGTGGCGAGCAGCACCTCGATCTGGCCAAGACCATCGAGAATGCGCGGCACGGTGGCAAGCGGTGCCCCGAGGCTCGCCGGCACGCGACTGGTGACGAAATCCAGCAGCCAATCGCGCGCAGCTCTTGCCGCACCGTCATAGACGGCCGGAACCAGCGTGAAATACCAGGCGCCAAGCTTCGGATCCCGCTTCAGACCTTCGCTTGCCGGGGCAAGATCGATGACGTCTTCCAGCGGCACGGCAACGTCCTTCAGGATGATGTCATCGCTGCCGGTGGCGCGCATGCCGGTGGCGTTCCAGGTCTTTTCGACGGTGATGCCGGCGGCATCGGTTGGCACGAGAAACGAGCCGAGCCGCGGTTCGGCTTCATCAGTGACCGCAAGAACCGACACCCAGCGCAGCAAGGGTATGCCGGTCGCATAATTCTTGTGGCCGCTGATCTGCCATTCATTGCCAACCTTGCGGGCCACCGTTTCGGGCGGTGCTCCATGCGATGGCGACCCTACGCGCGGCTCGACCTGCGCGGCGTTCAGAAGCGCGACACCCTCACGGTTGGCCTGCGTGACGCGCTTGACGAGGTGCTCCGGCCAGCTGCCGGATGCGCGAATGGCGTAATGCTGATTGTAGTGCATGGAAAGAACCAGCGCGGTTGACGGATCACCACGGGCGATTGCCGAGATCACGCCGAGTGCGTCCGTCAACCCGCCGCCAAGCCCGCCATGCTCCGGCGCCGTGACGAGGCCAAGAAGGCCCACCGCATGCAGCGCGTCAAAATTGGCGAAGGGAAAGTCGCCCGAGCGGTCGTGTGCGCCAGCAGTTTCGGCAAACGTTCGGCCGAGCGCGGCGGCCTTCTGCACGGCAGAGGCCCGTTCCTCGGAATGATGGAGAGAAGCAGTCATGACCCGGTCCTCACGCCACGGCGGGCGGTATCGATGCGTACCCAGGCGCGGCGATCGACCCACTGATCCACATCGAAATCACTGGCCAGAAAGCCCCATTCGAACAGAAAATCCTTGTAGTGACCGATAGCCTCGATCAATTCAGGTTCCAGTCCGATGCCGAGATGGCGGTGCAGGTCCGGGCCATTCGCCGCCGCGACAACCTCTTCGGAAGCGCCGACTTCGCGGGCCACGAAACGGCGCACCTCGTCAGGGTGTTCTTCCGCCCAGCGTCCCGCCTCGTGCAACGTCTCAATCAGCGTCGCGACCAGATCCGGCCGGTCTTCCGCCAGCCGTTCGTCCACCGTCAGGATGCGTGGGGAGCCGGAATTGATCCTGATTTTCGGATCGGGATGAAAGCCGAATTCGCTGACCGTGTGGGTGGCGAAAAGATTGGCGACGTTGATGCCGGGCGTGCCCTTCACATAGATCGCATCGACCTCGCCCTTGAGAAGGGCAGCGATCTCCGGGCCGTATGCCAGCCGGTTGCGCAGTCCGTAAAGCTGCGGCCCTTCGCGGCCATCGAGAACGGAATCGGCAAGCGGGATATCGACGATCTCGACATCCTTGTGTGACAGTCCCTCGAGCGAGAGCGCCGAAACCAGTCCCTTGAGGGCGGTGGCCGCCATGAAATCGACAATGCCGGGCGGTCGTCTGGCAATGCCGAAACGGCGGCCGACGAGATCGCGCGTGGTGCGTATGCCGGAACCTGGCAGGGTGATGATCGCCTGAAACTCGTCCGTCCAGGTAATGCCGACCAGCCGTGTCGGGTTGCCTTCGGAGCGGGCGCGAATTGGCGGAACATTGCCGCCATGGCGGAAGGAATAAGCCAGATGATGATCGAAATGGCTGGAGCGGACGGCGCGGTCCTTGCTGTCGATAATGGAATTCAGCGTGACGCCCTGCCTGGCGAAAGCACCCTGCAGCAGGCCCAACTGGGTCGCCAGACCCACCGGCGTCGGCACCGGACAGCGGGTGTACCAGATCTCGGAAATGGCGTTTCGTTCAGGCGTCATTGAATTCTCCCGGGAATGGATATGGCGGAATTGCATTTCGCGGCGGGCCTGCCCTGCGCAATGAAACTTGCCTTGTTCTTCGGCATTTTGAGTATCCAGTGCTCATTATCGGCAGAAAAGAAGAAATTTTGAAACGTTCATTTCTAAAAACGTTCATTCGTGAGTTTTGTTTGCTAATTGATGTTTGACAAAGCCTATAGATTTAGTCAACTATCAAAATCACAGTGCGATTGATCGACACCATTCGCCCCGATCGTTCCAATCCAGACAGGCGGAGTTCATGCCGGCACTCTTGCGAATAGGGCGCACCCTGCGACGAACATTGCTGCAGGCCATCCCGACCATTCTCGGAATCGTTATTCTGAACTTTTTTCTCCTCCAGCTTGCGCCGGGCGATGCCGCCGACGTGCTGGCCGGGGAGGCGGGATCGGCAACCGAAGAAAGCATGGCGGCCATTCGCTCGCGCTTCGGGTTGGATAATCCGGTTCTCGTGCAGCTGGGCGATTATCTCAACAATCTCGCCCATTTCAGCCTCGGCTTTTCACCGCGTTACGGCATGCCGGTCGCCGAACTGATCGGCCAGCGCCTGCCGGGCACCTTGACCCTGATGGTCGTGGCGCTCGGCATCGCCATCATCCTCGGCGTCATACTCGGTTCGGTCATGGCAGCCTTTGCCGGTCGTATTCCCGATCGACTTCTGTCCGTGTTTTCTCTGCTGTTCTATTCGATCCCGAGCTTCTGGATCGGCCTGATGCTGATCGTGCTGTTTTCGGTGAAGCTCGGCTGGCTGCCAAGCGGCGGGTCCGGCACGATCGGCTCGCGTTTAATCGGTTTTCCCGCCCTGATCGACAAGGCACGCTACATGGTGCTGCCGGCAACCTCGCTGGCGCTGTTTTATGTGGCGATTTATGCGCGGCTGACGCGTGCCGCCATGCTGGAAGTGAAAAACCAGGATTTCGTGCGCACCGCCTACGCCAAGGGGCTGACGACCTTCGGCGTGACGGCGCGACACATCCTGCGCAATGCGCTGATCCCGATCACCACCATGGCCGGCATGCATATCGGCGGCATTCTCGGCGGGGCTGTCGTCGTCGAGACGGTTTATAGCTGGCCGGGGCTTGGCCGGCTTGCCTTCGAAGCGGTGATGGGGCGCGATTTTACCGTCCTGCTCGGCATCCTGCTTCTCTCCTCCCTTCTCGTCATTTTCGCAAATGCCGTCGTGGACCTTCTGCACGCCTGGCTCGACCCCCGGATTGGAGCGCATTGATGTCCACCACCGATATCGAGGTTTTTGGCCGCGTCGCCGCGCAAAAGGCGGCGGCAACCGACAGCAAGGTAGGGCCGCCAACGGCGGAAAAGGATGCCTGGTCCAACATGAAGGCGCCGGATGCACGCGCCCAGGCCAATGCCACGGTTTCCGTCACCAACGGCCGGCGTGCACTGAAAGTGTTTCTATCCAACCCGAATGCTCTGGTCGGCAGCGCCTTTCTGGCCTTGGTCGTCGCCATCGCATTCCTGGCGCCATTCATCTATCCGGACGATCCGCTCTCCATGGTCGCCAGACCGTTTCTCTGGCCGGGCCAGAACCCGGACTATCCGCTCGGAACCGATTCCCTCGGCCGTGATGTCATGGCAGGCATTCTGCACGGCTCGCGCATTTCACTGTTCGTCGGACTTGCGGCGACCGCGCTGGGGCTGACATTCGGGGTGCTGATCGGCGCACTTGCAGGCTATTTCGGCGGCTGGGTCGATGACGTTCTGGTCCGCATCATCGAGATCTTTCAGACCCTGCCGAATTTCGTGCTGCTGGTCGTGCTGGTAGCGATCGCCCAGCCGTCAGCCACCACCGTCACACTGGCCATCGCGATTATCTCCTGGCCGACGGTTGCACGGCTCACGCGTGCAGAGTTCCGCGCCATTCGCGAAAAGGATTTCGTGGTCGCCGCCCGCAGCCTCGGTTTCGGCCATGCCCGCATCATCTGTCGCGAGATCCTGCCCAACGCGCTTCCACCGATCATCGTCACCTCTTCGGTCATGGTTGCGGGCGCGATCCTGATGGAATCGGCGCTGTCCTTCATGGGGCTTGGCGATCCCAATGTCGTCAGCTGGGGTTCGATGATCGGCACCGGCCGTGAACTGGTGCGCACCGCCTGGTATCTGACAGCGCTGCCGGGCCTTGCCATCGTCTTTACCGTTCTTGCCCTCAACCTTATCGGTGACGGCCTGAACGATGCTCTCAATCCCCGCTTTTCTCAGGATCGATAGCCATGGCGCCGCTTCTCACGGTCAAAAACCTCACTATCGCCTTTCCGCGCGCGACGCCTGTGCATAACCTCTCCTTCGAGGTCGAACAGGGGCAGACGCTGGCAATTGTCGGCGAATCCGGGTCGGGGAAATCGCTGACCGCACTTGCCCTGATGCAGCTTTTGCCGCGCTCGGCTACTACGCCGACTGGTCAGATATTGTTCAACGGAACCGATCTCGTGCGTCTCGATCGCCGGGAAATGCGCCATCGCCGCGGCCGCGATATAGCGATGATCTTTCAGGAGCCGATGACAAGTCTCAACCCGGTCATGACCATCGGCAAGCAGATTGCCGAAGTGCTGAAGGTTCACGAGAAGATTTCCAGCCGGCAGGCGCGTCAGCGCGCCATCGATCTGTTGAAACTCGTGCGTATTCCGGCGGCGGAAAAACGTGTCGATGAATATCCGCATCAATTGTCGGGCGGCATGCGCCAACGCGTGATGATCGCCATCGCGGTGGCCTGCAAGCCAAAGCTGCTGATTGCCGACGAACCGACTACGGCGCTCGATGTCACCATTCAGGCGCAGGTTCTCGATCTTCTCGACACGCTGCGGCGCGAGTTGCAGATGGCCGTCGTGCTGATCACCCATGATCTCGGTGTCGTGTCGCAATGGGCCGACAAGGTCGTCGTCATGTATGCCGGCCGCAAGGTCGAGCAGGCGCTGCCCGACGATCTCTTCAACGCGCCTTTGCACCCCTATACGCAAGGTCTTCTAGCCGCATCGCCGCGCCTGAAAAGCGATTTCCATTATCGCGATGGCGCGCTCACCGAAATTCCGGGGTCGATCGTTTCTGCGACCGGGGAGAAGGGCTGTCCCTTCCGGCCGCGATGTCCGCAGGCGCGGGCTGCCTGCGGTTATCAGGTTCCGCCGCTGACCGTTCCCGCTCCCGATCGCCTCGTTGCCTGCCCCTTCACCTTGCCCGTAAAGGCCGTACCCCATGCCGCTCTTGTCAGTCACTGACCTCAAAACCCACTATAAGACCGCGGATGGCCTGCTGCGTGCCGTCGATGGCGTCGATCTTGTCGTAGAACGTGGCGAAACGGTCGGACTGGTCGGTGAAAGCGGATGCGGAAAATCCACCCTCGGCAAGACGTTGCTGCGGCTGGTCGATCCGACCTCCGGCCGCATCGAATTCGGCGCCGAGGATATCACCACCCTTGGCCCCCGGCAGATGCAGCGCGTGCGCCGTTCGGTGCAGATGATCTTTCAGGATCCGTTCGCATCCCTCAATCCGCGCCAGACGATCGGCGAAATTCTTGAGGCGCCGCTTGTCGTCCACAAGGTCGGCGACCGCAAGAAACGCCGAGAGACCATTGCCGAGATCGTCGCCAAGGTCGGCCTGCCGGCCGATGCCGTCAATCGGTATCCGCACGAGTTTTCCGGCGGGCAGCGCCAGCGCATCGGCATTGCCCGCGCGCTGCTGCTCAATCCCGAACTGATCGTCTGCGACGAACCAGTGTCTGCGCTCGACCTCTCCATCCAGGCGCAGATCCTCAATCTTCTGGTGGCGATGAAGAAGGAGTTCGGCCTTTCCTACCTGTTCATCAGCCACGACTTGTCCGTCGTCCGGTATTTTGCCGACCGGGTCATGGTCATGTATCTAGGCCGGATCGTCGAAAGCGCTGACAATGCGACGCTGTGGTCCGACGCCCGCCACCCCTATACGCGTGCGCTGATGGATGCCGTGCCCGATCCATCGCGTCCGCGTCAGGCCGCACCGCTCGGCGGCGATCTGCCGAGCCCCAGCGACATCCCATCTGGTTGCCGTTTTCATACCCGCTGTCCGATCGCGACGGATCTCTGTCGCGCCGAAGAACCCGAATTTCGCAGGATCGCGCAGGGCCATGACGTGGCCTGCCATTTTGCCGACCGCATCAACTGAAAGTCCAAGGAGAGAAAGACCATGGTCGAATACCGTTATCTGGGCCGCAGCGCCCTCAAGGTGTCACCGCTGACACTGGGCGCGATGATGTTCGGAAACCAGACGCCCGACGATGTCGCCTTCCGCATCATCGACAAGGCACACGAACAGGGCATCAATTTCATCGATACCGCCGACGTCTATCACGACGGAAAATCCGAACAGGTGGTTGGTCGCGGCATCAAGAAGAACCGTGACGACTGGGTGGTGGCTACGAAATTCGTCAATTCCCGCGCCCAGCGGCCGAACAACGGCGGCTATTCGCGCAAGTGGATCTACCAGACCGTCGAAAACTCGCTGCGCAATCTCGATACGGATTATATCGATATCCTGTATTTCCATCGCGCCGTGTTCGATGCGCCGCTCGATGAGGCGGTGCGGGCTATTGCCGACCTCATCAAGGAAGGCAAGCTGCGCTACTTTGGCGTCTCGAACTTCCGCGGATGGCGCATTGCCGAGGTCGCCCATCTGGCCGACCAGTTCGGCATCGATCGGCCGGTTGCCAGCCAGCCGCTCTACAATATCGTCAACCGCACGGCAGAAGCCGAACAGCTGCCGGCAGCGGCAGCCTACGGTCTGGGTGTTGTTTCCTACAGCCCGCTGGCACGCGGCGTGCTGACCGGCAAGTACAATGTCGGCGAAGCTCCGTCTGCCGACACCCGCGCCGGCCGTGGTGACAAGCGCATGCACGACGTCGAATTCCGCGAGGAGTCGATTGCGATCGCCAAGCAGATTGCCGCCCATGCGGAGGCCAAGGGCATTGCGCCTGCCTATTTCGCACTCGCCTGGGTGCTGAACAACCGCCTTATCACGTCTGCCATCGGCGGCCCGCGCACCGAAGAACAGTGGGACGGTTATCTGCGCGCGCTCAACATCGGGATTGATGCGGAAGACGAGGCGCTTGTCGACCGGCTGGTGGCGACCGGCCATCCTTCGACGCCGGGCTTTACCGATCCGGGTCATCCGGTCGAGGGCAGGGTGCCACGTTCAGTGGCGGCGTCGGCGGAAATTATTCCGCTTTCCCGCACGCAGCGCGTCGCCTGAGCCACGGCTTCATTGAACAGACTTTGTTGGTCCGGCCACGTGCCGGGCCGGCATCTTGGAGGCAAGCCGGCTTTGGGAAAGCGGCAGATCAAACACGCGGCTCGCTGACGAGCCTGCAGGGGGATATCGATGACCACCTATGCCACCCGGGCGCTTTCGCCCACACGACGCGCGTTCCTGTTGTCTTCTGCCGCACTGGTGGCGGCCACATCGCTGCCGTCCACGCCGTTTGCCGCAGAGGAAACCCCGCGCGGCGGTAGCGTCGCCATCAATATTGGCACGGAGCCACCGGTTCTGGTGCTCATCGCGCATAGCGCGGGGGCTGCTTATTACATCAGCAGCAAATCGACCGAGAGCCTTCTTACCTATGACGCTGATTTCAATCCGAAACCGCTGCTCGCCACGGAATGGAAGGTCAGCGAAGACGGGTTGCGTTACTGGTTCAAGCTGCGCCAAGGGGTGCGCTGGCATGACGGCAAGGATTTCACCGCCGAAGACGTCGCTTTCTCGATCATCGCGCTGAAGGAAAACCATCCACGCGGCCGCGCTACCTTCGCCTCGGTACAGAAGGCCAATGTTCTGGGGCTACACGAGGTAGAACTGATCCTGTCGAAGCCGGCCCCCTATCTGCTTTCGGCCTTCGCAAGTTTCGAATCCCCGATCGTGCCAAAACATCTCTATGAAGGCACCAAGATCGCCGAGAACCCGCACAATGTCGCGCCGGTCGGCACCGGCCCTTACAAATTTGTCGAATGGGTGCGCGGCAGCCACGCGCTGTTCGAGCGCAATGAAGACTATTGGGGCGCACCAAAACCGCATCTCGACCAGATCATCTTCCGCTTCATCATCGATCCTGCGGCCGCCGTTGCCGCCATTGAGGCGGGCGAGGTTCAGGTCTCGACCGCCAACCTGCCACTCACCGATCTGGAACGGTTGAAGGCAAACCCCAATCTCGTCGTCGATACGGCACCGGCGCCCTATTCGCCGAGCATTGCCCGTGCCGAGTTCAACCTCGAAAACAAGTATCTCGCGGACATCCGCGTCCGCCATGCGATCGCGCATGCCATCGACAAGGATTTTATCGTCGATACGATCTATCTCGGGTATGCGACACGGCTGGATGGTCCGGTCAGCCCGGATCTGGCAAAATTCTATTATCCCGACGTACCAAAATATGCTTTCGATCCGGCCAAGGCGAACACGCTTCTGGATGAGGCCGGTTATGCCCGTGGGGCCGACGGTTTCCGCTTCAAGCTGTTCATCGATCCAACCCAGCCGTCCGGCCCGCCCAAGCAGACCGCGGAATATTTTGCGCAGGCGCTCTCCAAAGTAGGCATCAAGGTGGAACTGCGCACGCAGGATTTCGCCACCTTCGTAAAACGCATTTTCACCGACCGCGATTTCGATATTGCCATCGAAGGCATGAGCAATCTTTACGATCCGACCGTCGGCATCCAGCGGCTTTACTGGTCGAAGAACTTCAAGCCGGGCGTGCCTTTCACCAACGGCTCGAAATACTCAAACCCGGACGTCGACCGTCTGCTGGAAACGGCGGCCGTCGAGATCGATCCGAAAAAGCGCCTCGAACTGTTCAACGAATTCCAGACGCTGGTGGTGAAGGATCTGCCGACGCTCGACATCGTCACGCCCGCATCGGTCACCGTCTATGACAAACGGGTGAAAAACCTGAAGGTCGGGGTCGAGCACCTGTGGTCCAACGGCGCCGACATCTATCTCGAACCGTAGGATCAGCATGATGAAAAACCAACTGATATTGCGGGGAGGGCAGAGATTTGAGCCTGATAAGATTGAAAACTGAAGCAGAGCGGCCGGATCGCGCCGAACTGATCGCCCGTATTCCGGCTTTTGTGGCGGAAGTGAAAAAAGGCGCGGTGGAGCGCGAGATTAATCGCGAACTGCCTTTCGAAGCCTTTCACCTGTTCCGGGAACTCGGGCTTGGTGCGTTGCGCGTGCCGGTCTCACTCGGCGGGCCCGGCGGGACGGTTTCCGACTATATCGAACTGATCGCAGCGATCGGATCGGCAGATTCCAATGTCGCTCATGCTCTGCGATCGCATTTCAACTATGTGGAAAACACCATCCTCAGTGGTCCAGACGCGCGGGATTCCGGCGCAATCGACCATATTCTGGCGGGCAGGCTGTTTGGCGGCGCCCATACGGAACAGAATACCGCTCGGCCGGGAGAGGTGACAACGACGATTGTTCGTGATGGTGAAAGTTACCGTCTCAATGGACGCAAATGGTATGCGACAGGCACCGCCTTTTCCGACTTCGCCTCTTTCAGCGCTTTGGATGAGGAGGGGCAGATCGTCAGGGCGCTGCTGCCTGTGGATAGGGCCGGCATCCGCATTCTCGATGACTGGGACGGGATGGGGCAGCGGCTGACGGCAAGCGGCGGCGTGCTTCTGGAAAATGTCGAGGTGTTTTCGCACGAATTTGCCCACCGTGGGCTGGATGGCCAGGTCGGGCGGCATTGTTCCACCTTGCGGCAGTTGCATCTGGCAGCGAGCGCCGCCGGATCCGTGCGAAACGTGCTTGCCGATGGTCTCGATTATGTACGCAATCAGGCGCGCTCCGCTGCACATAGTGCCGCGGAAACCGCCAATCAGGATCCGTTCGTGCAGCAGGTCGTCGGAGAGATCGCGGCCAATTCCTTTGCCATCGATGCCGTCGTCGCGGCCGCCGCAGCAGCACTGGATCGCACCGTTGCGGCATTCGGTGCCGGCAATTCCTCCGCAATCGAGGAGTCGTTGCTGGAAAGTTCGATGGCGACGGCCCGAACGCAGCTTCTGCTCGGACAACTTGGTCCGCGTAGCGCAGAGCGGCTGTTCGAGTTGGGTGGTGGTTCGGCGACAGCGCGCCACAGAAACCTCGATCGTCACTGGCGCAATATCCGCACCGTGCTCAGCCATAATCCGCTGAACCACAAGGCCCGCGTCGTTGGCGATTATCTCTTGAACGGTACGACGACCCACCTGCTCGAAGGCCGGGTTTTCTAACCGGCTGTCGCCGTAACCGTTTGAGGAGGGCCGGTTTTCACCGGCCCTTTTTGCATGATGTCACTGATCGAGCCACGCCTGTGCAAAGTCGCTCGATCCAACGTCGATGGTTGTCACGACATTTTTGGCGGCTGCCGACCGGGTTATGACGGTGGGTAGTGCGATCACGGCAAAATTCGGCAGGTCGGCGCCGGCGATCAACTGGATTTTCTTGAACAGTTCACCTCGTTTTTCGTCATCTTGCTCGACCGCAGCGGCCCGGAAAAGATCATCCACCAGTGGGTTGTTGTAATGCGCGGCGTTAACGTAGGGCGCAATATTCTTGATGCCGTCCGACCAGTACAGGCGCTGAACGCCGGTCGTTGGATCGAACAGCCGGCTGATGCCGTTGAGGTTCAGGTCGAAGCCGCGCTCGGTGTAGACGCGTTTGATATAGGTGGCGAGATCGCCATCCAGAACCTCCACCTTCACGCCGACCTTGGCGAAGGCAGAGCGGAAATATTCTGCCGTTTTACGGAATGCGTCTCCGGGCATGAACGCAAGCTTCAGGCTGAAACGGAACCCGTCGCCCTTCTTTTCATATCCCGCCTTGTCCAGCAGTTCGGCCGCCTTGTTCTGGTCGAACGGGTATTGGAATGGCGCTTCATCGTTGTAATTTGTAAACACCGCCGGAATGGTAGAGCCCGCCGCCTTGGCGGTGCCGAAATAGATGGCATCGATGATGAATTGTCGGTCGATGGCATGCGCCAGGGCATGGCGCACCTCGGCTTTGGCAAGGATGGGGTTTTCGAGATTGAATTCGAACACCTGAGCGTTGTTGAGATAGGCATCCGTATAGGTATCCACCGCGATCTGTGGATTCTGTTTCAGCCGTTCGACATCGACCAGCGATGCGTCCGTCGTCAGATGAGCTTCGCCGGTTTCGATCGCGATGGTGGCCGACGCTGCGTCCCCGACGAAACGCGCGACGACGCTGTCGAGATGAGGCAGGCCCTTTTGCCAGTAATCCGGATTGCGGGAGAGCGACACATGGCTGCCGCGTGCCCATTCCTCGAATTTGAACGGGCCTGTTCCGATCGGGTTGTTGCCATTGCGGCTCGCAGCAAAATCCTCGGTCGGATAGGTATGGGCGGCAAGGATGGGCGTTTCGCCACCGGTAAGCGCGCGCAACAGGAATGGCGTCGGTTTCGACAGGACCACAATTGCGGTGTTGGCATCCGGTGTTTCGACCTCGGTAACGTTCTGGAAAGTGATGCGGCCGCGTGGCCCGGCCTTTTTGAAAGCCAGCAGCGAGAAACGGACGTCGGCGGACGTGAAATCCTTGCCGTCATGCCATTTGACGCCGCGGCGCAGGTTGAACGTATAACGCAGTCCGTCCTGCGAAATCGTCCAGGATTCCGCCAGCACCGGACGCGGCTTGAACGTGTCGTCGAAACTGACGAGACCCTCGAGGATTTTTGTGGAAATGGCACGTGTTCGCGTGTTGGAATCCAGCAACGGCACCAGTGTCGTCGGTTCGCCGACAGCGATAGTGGTCAGCACACCGCCGGTTTTTGGCGTCGCGGCGGATTGCGCCGATGCCTGCCCGAGGGGAAGAAGGCTGGCACCGAAAGCCGCCGAGAGTTGCAAGGCCTGTCGTCTTGAAAAGCGCATGTCGTTACCTCTGTAGAATGGATCGGGAGAGAATTGGTCAGGCTGCCTTCAGGCGGCTTTCCACGAGACGGGCAAACAGCGTTGCGCCGACCGGAAGAATGTCGTCATCGACGATGAAGCCCGGATTGTGGGCAGGCACAGTGCCGGTATGGCCAAGCGTGAAGAAAGCGCCGGGCGCGTGCTGCAGGAAATCGGCAAAATCCTCGCTGCCCATCGCGCGTTTGGGTGCAGTGGAAACCTGATCCTGGCCAAGAACCTTGCGGCCGATGTCTGCGACGATTTCGACGTGATCCGCATGGTTGGTCAGGACCGAAAAGATGTCACGGATATCGATGTCGGCGGTCAGATCATGGGCGGCCGCAATGTTCTGCGCGATCGTCGTCAAGCGTTTGCGGATGAGTTTGCGCACGTCATCGGAGAAGGCACGGATCGTTCCTCCGACGCTTGCCGTTTCCGGAATGACATTATAGGCGGAGCCGCCGGCGATCTGGGTGACGGACAGCACAGCTGGCTCCGTCGGCGGGACGTTGCGGCTGACAATGGTCTGCAAAGCTTGCACCAGTTCGGTGATAGCCGGGATCGGATCGTGCGCCACATCCGGATGTGCTCCATGCGCGCCCTTGCCGCGGAATGTCACGTCGAAGAAATCGGCTCCGGCCAGAACGGACCCGGCGCTGACATGCAGGTGGTTCGGCGGTGACTGCGTGGAATTGTGCAGGCCGTATATTTCGTCCACCGGAAAGCGCTCGAACAATCCGTCGGCGATCATGGCGCGGGCGCCGCCGAGACCTTCTTCGGCCGGCTGGAAGATGAAGGTGACGGTGCCGCCGAAATTGCGCGTTTCAGCCAGATAACGGGCGGTGCCAAGAAGGATGGTCGTGTGCACATCATGGCCGCATCCGTGAAAACGGCCGGGATGAACGGAAGCAAATGGCAAGCCGGTTTCTTCCGGCATCGGCAGTGCATCCATGTCGGCGCGCAAGCCGATGGACCGATTGCCGGGAAACCGCCCTTGCAGCCTGCCGACCACACCGGTCTTGCCGATGTTGCGATGGACCTCGATACCCCAGGACGCAAGTTTATCGGCGACGATACCGGACGTTCGGACTTCTTCGAACCCGATTTCAGGATGCGCGTGCAGGTCGTGCCGGATAGCTGTCAGTTCGGGATGATAACTTTTGATGAGGTCGGGAATGGCCGGATGGATAGTGTTATTATGTGTGGTCGTTGAGATCGTCATGCATGAAACTCGCAGGCAAGAGCGCTCGCACGAGCCGGGATACCTCTGTTGAGAAATGTTCCGGCAACGTCATCGCTGGGTTAGAGAGGCGTCACGAGGCAATCAGATCAGACGTACGAAAGCGCGCCCGGCATCCGTGACGGGTTGATAATAAGAGACCGAACGAGCAATAAGCTACAAATATTATATACTATTTACATACTGAAGAGGAACGTTATTGCGGCAAGGTCGCCGTCGGGCGAACAGTCGACCTTGATCGTCAATCAGCGCTGACGCCGCTCGGAAAAACGATAGTGTTGATTGGTTGATTGTTGCGTCGTGGAAGGAATAGCCCAATATCGATTGGACAAATATTTCAGATAACGCGAACTACGAGGACTGTTTTCTCATTTCATGATTGAAATTTAGTATATAGAAATTGTGTACTAAATTGACTGATGCCTTGATTTGCCGCAAACTCCACGGAGATCAACCGGAGAGCGGACAATGACCAGCAGCGCCTTTTCCATATTTGGATTCGACCTTTTTGGCCTCGCCCGGCGCACATCCGGCCAACGCGCAGACAGTTCAAAGATTGTTGAGAAACCGCAGTCACACACGGAAAAAGCCGAGCGTGAAGTTTATGAAGTTCACCCGGAAATTTTTCTCTGGGGCATGTATCCCGTCTACTGAGGGCGATCCATGATCAAGGCGTTCGCTTCCCTTGCATTTGGTTCCTCACATCCATCCCGGCAGCACATCAAATTGGATGTGCTCAGCCTATGGGCAGGGCGTTGCGCCGTGGCAGCCTCTATTTCGTTCGTTGCCGGATTTACGTTGCTGATCTAGGCTATTTACATAGGACGATCGGCTAAATTGCAGATCTCCATTGTTTTCTGGATTGCTCGCCAACGTTCTCACGTTTGTGAGAAACGTCACCGTCGCTTCAGCAAGATGATGGAATAGGGGCCTGAATGATGCCCTCGGCCAATGGCCTTTTCCCAATGATCAGGTTACCCGTTTATCGACCTCGAGGAAGAGGCATCAGGGAGGACGGCATCGAGTTTCTCCGCCAGTACCTGGGCCAGCGCCTGAGCTTGCCCTCGCAATTCGGTCAGTGAACTGGACTCCCAGGCGACGCCGCGCAAAGGGTGGCCGATGGCGAAAAAATCGCCATGCGCAATTCCAGCGTGATCAAGCACATGCCCATTCAGTGTCGCATCTATGCCGAAACCGGTGTCGTGGCGCGTGACGAGACGGCTCTTGAGAAGGTGCTCGACAAGCGGTGACCTAATCCGGCCCCAGTCATGCTCCTGATGGCCGCGAGCGTCGACGATACCGTCGACACTGATCGTGATGCAATCGGCTTTGCCACGAGGTCGTAACACGACTTCGATCTGCGGATCGCCGGGCGAAGCAGATACCAGCCGCGCTGCCTGTGCCTTGAACCTGCCCGCTCGTATCGCCCGCTCGACGGCCGCATAGGATGGCGGAGCGGCTCGATGTGCCGAGACGTCCCACAAGGAGCGCAGGTGGCGCGTGAACCGCAACCGCTCGGTAATCGTCGCGCTCTGCCACAGGGGAAGAATGAAGGGCCGCAGGCTGAACGGAATAACTTGCCAGTCACGCCCCTCCGCCATGAGTGTTCGGCGTGCCCTGATTACCAGTGCCAGCAATTCGCGGGTCGTACGCGGCATCATGTCGGGATCGATAATCTGCATGGCTTCGCTGGATGGACGCACGGGTTCGATCAAGTGCCCGCGGCGCGATATGATCCTGTAGCGGCCGGCAAAGCCCCGCGCTTCGAGGCTCGCGACCGTGTCGACCATGCTCAGGCTCGCACCGACGATGAGTATCTCTCGCGCCTTGCTCAGGTGATCGAGCGTTTCGGCATTCCATGGCGTTGCGAGGCGCGGGTCGCTCGCAAGCGATACAAGGGCAGGATCGGGACCAATGGGAAACACGCCCGTTGCCAGTACCACGAGATCGGCATGCAGCCGGCGACCGTCGGCAAATTCGGCCACCAGACCACCGCCGCCTTGCCGGTTGAGGCGGATAACCTGGGTTTGCCAATGTTCGAGAACAACGGTATCGCCCGCGGTCCCGATCGATTGCTTGAGTACTTCCTCGACATATTGTCCGAACACGCCACGCGGTATGAACAGACCATGTGCACCATCGTGCGGAGGATCGATGTTGTTTCGCGCAGCATTGCGCTCGACCCAGTCGGCAAGGTGTCCCAGGTTCTCGGGATGAATGGAAAAATTGCCGGCCGGGCCATTCATCAACTGCGCGGTGTCAGTGCTGCTGTAGGCCTGTCCATGACCGAGAGAGCGTCGCGGTTCAGCGATGACGACCCGCAGCAATCGCTTTCGACGCTCAAGCAGACGTATAGCCAACGCGGCGCCCGAATAACCGCCGCCGATGATAAGAACCACCGGGGCTTTGTGTTCATCTTCACCGAGTCTGGGCGGCATGGCGGAAGGCTTGCCAGAAATGTCCTTCTGTAGCGCCGCGGTCGTCATGCCTGCTCGCGCAGCAAGGGCAGGAGTTGATCGCCCTGCCGGGAAAGTTCACGCAGATATGGCGTGTCGGAAAGCACGAAATGCGTGATGCCCAAATCGCGGTAGCGTTTCAACGAACGCGCCACATCTGCAGGCGAGCCCACCAGCCACGTGGTGCCGGCGCCACCACCCCCAAACTTGCCCGGCGCGGTATAAAGGTTTTCGTCCAGCACATCCCCCTGGTTCTGGAGATCATACAGGCGTTGTTGGCCCACCGCCTTCGGGCGACGCTCGTCGACCCAGTCGTTTTTGCCGGCTTTCGCCATTTCTGCCACTTTGGCTTCCGCCTCTGCCCAAGCCTGCTCGGTGGTGTCGCGCACGAAAGTGGTGATGCGCAGGCCGAACTCCAGTGGTGGCAGGTCACGGTCCTGGTTTTTGCTCAATTGTTTGAGACGGTCGATGCGCGCGGCGATGCCCTCCAGCGGCTCACCCCAGAAAAGCTGGATATCGGCCTCGCTTGCCGACACGCGCTCTGCCGCGGCGGAGGCTCCGCCGAAATAGAGCTTTGGGGTCGGCCGGTCCGGCCTTGCGGCAATCCTTGGTGTCACCGTGGAGTTGTCGAGCCAATAATGCTGGCCCTTGAAAGTCACGTTGTCCTCACTCCACAGCCGGCGGATCAACCGCATGAACTCCTGGGTTCTGCCGTAACGTTCCGCTTGGTCCCCTTCCTGGTCGCCATAAGCGGCAATGCTATCTTGGCCGGAAACGATATTGATGCGTACGCGCCCACCGGACAGATGATCGAGCGTGGCGATGGAGGCGGCGAGATTGGCTGGCTTCCAATAGCCTGGCCGGATGGCAATCAGCGGTTCGAATGTCTTGGTCCTCGCCGCCAGCGCTGTGGCGACAGTAAATGTGTCCGGCCGCCCCCAGCCGGCGCCGAGTAAGGCGCCCTTCCATCCATGCTCTTCAAGAGCCTTGGCGTGACTTGTCAGCGTGTCGAGGCTGTTATGATCATCGCGGACTGGTTCGCCACGATGGCCGGCGACAACCTGATTGGGGATGTACCAGAGAAATTCTGATTGCTGGGTCATTGTGCATCTAATCTTTTGGATGAAAGGGGAGGAGCGGACAAAAGGTCGTCCGCTTAAATGACGTGGGCTGCCTGCAATGCCGTCAGCACGTCGCTCTTGAGTTCGGCCAGCCGCGCGGCGCGACGATCGCGGGGACGGGCAACATCGACGGAAAGATCATGCTGGATGCCACCGTCGCCGGCCCCCATCATGTAGATGCGATCACCGAGATACAGAGCCTCGTCGATGTCATGCGTAACCAGCAGGAATGAGATGCCCCGTTGTTCCACCAGCCTGAGAACGAGGTCCTGCAGTTTCATCCGAGTGAAGGCATCGACGGCACTGAACGGTTCGTCAAGCAGCAGAATGCGTGGTTCCGTGTAGAGCGCACGGGCGATGGCTACACGCTGTGCCATGCCACCTGAAAGCGCTTTCGGCAGTGTCGAGGCGTGGCCGGTCAATCCGACATCGGCGATGAGGCCGGCAACACGTGTGGAATCGAATTTCGTGCCGTCCGCAAAACCGATATTCTGTGCGACGGTCAACCACGGCATCAATCGGGGTTCCTGAAACACGAATGCGACCGGTGGCGTCGTTGACGTTGTTCCGTGCTGGCCCGCCCTGACGGATACGCTGCCGGAAAACCGTTTATCGAGACCGGCTGCGATCCTGAGGAGTGTGCTCTTGCCGCAACCGCTCGGCCCGAGCAGAACGGCCGCCTCGCCATTGTCCAGGCTCAACTTGATGTCATGCAGGACGACCGTGCTGCCGAAAGCTTTTTCGCGTACGTCTATGTCCAGGAGGCTCATGCCGGCCGTCCTCCGATCGAGGTCGAATAGCTGTCACGCCATGACAGACAACGGTCCTCGACCAGTTTGAACAGGCTGTCTGAGATCTTTCCGAGTATCGCGAGACAGATGATGGCAATAAGCACGAGATCTGGTCGAGACAGTTCACGACCATCCGACAACATGTAGCCAATGCCTTCGGAGGCAGCGAGCAGTTCTGCGGCGACAACACTCAACCATGCGAGCGACAGGCCGTAACGCAGACCGGTGAAGAGATGCGGAAGGGATGCCGGAATGAGGATGCGCCAGACGAGCACCGGCAAAGGCTGGCGGTACATTTCGCCAACTTCCACCAGTTTTCGGTCGACATTGCGGATGCCGGAAAACAGGCTGAGGTAAACCGGAAAAAACGCACTCTTTGCGATCAGCACGATTTTCGAGGTTTCACCAATGCCGAACCAGATCATCAGGAGCGGCACCCAGGCGAGGCTCGGAACAGCCCGCAGAGCCTGGAAACTCGGCTCCAAATAACGTTCTGCCGAATACCACAGACCGACAACCGAGCCGACGACAATGGCGAGAAGCGAACCGACAGTGAAACCGATCAGCACCCGCGACGCGCTGGCCGCAATATTTGTCCAGAGCGGTCCTTCGGCCAGATAAAGAAACGTTTCGTAAAGATCGGACGGTGGAGGCAGAACATAGGGACTGACCCAACCCATGCGGACGAACAGTTCGAGAAGAAACAAGGAGCCGACCGGAATGATGGCGCCGCGCAGATCGATGGATGTTATCCTCGCGCCGAACCGGGAGACTATTCCCGGCGGTCGCGACTTGGTTGTTTCGGCCTGTGTCTCGCCCCTGAACTCATGGGTCGAGATCGTCATGCGCCAAGCACTTTTTTGGCTGGTGCCGGGTCAAGCAACTGGCCAAGTACGTCATCGACATTGGTGCCGGGCCGCAGGACTTCGGGTCCGAGAAGTGGTGTTGCCGTCTTGATCGATGCAAGCAGTTCTTCCCCGGGGACAGGATCGGTCCAATCGCGCCGCTCGACGGTCAGCTTCGTGACCTGCGGGTCGCCACCGGCTTGCTCCGTAACGAAAGCGATGAATTCCTCCTTGTTTTCGCGTATCCATTTCTGGGTTTGCACCCAGACACCCAGCACGCGTTCAACCGCCTGCGGGTGTTTGCCGAGGAACTCTTCCGAAACGCTGAAAACGCTGCCTTCGCGCCAGCTACGGTCGTTGAAGATTGCTCGGTCACCGGCAATTTCGGCCTGAGCCGTCTGCGGATCGATCCCCACCCAGGCATCGACCTGCCCCTGCCGCAGGGCTGCAAAGCCTTCCGGGTGTTGGAGATTGACGACCTTGAGGTCATTGATGGTCAGATCTGACTTGGCAAGCGCGCGCACCAGCGTGAAATAGGGTGCAGTACCCTTGGTCACGGCAATCGTCTTGCCTTTCAGATCCGCCACGGACTGCAACGGCGAATCTTGTTTAACCTGGATGATCGATGAACCGCCCCAGCTCGCCACATAAATCACCTTCAAAGGCACGCCATTGGCCCGCGACAGGAAGGCGGAGAGGGCCGCAGAACCCGCAAAATCCGTCGAGCCGACCTTGAGGAATTCAAGGGAATTATTGCTGCCGCGAGACTGCACCCAAGTGATTTTGGTACCGACGTCGTTGAACGCTTCCTCAAGCCAGCCTTTATTCTTGATCAAAAGCGTGTGAGATGAATAGAAGCCCCAGTCGAGCCTCAGCTCTTTCGGAAAATCAGTCGAGGACTGCGCGAAGGCTGCGTTGGCCCCAAGTGGCGATGCGAGGATCGCTCCCGCTCCAAGCTTGAGAGCGTTGCGTCGAGAGAGCTTCGGGTTCATTTTAGGCGCCTATGTCTATGGATTTAGTAGATATAGGATACTAGACAAAACCTCCCACTATGGTCCCGGAACGGCATGCTATAATTCGAGCCTTGCGGGGAAAATTATGTTGAGTGGACGGCGTTCAATAGGGTAACGCCGGGAGACCTTGATTGGCCGCGACACGTTTGCCGAAACCTGTCTTTGGCAAATGACCATCGACTTGATGTGCGCGTTATCGGTCGCGAAAACCCTACGAAAAAATCGAACCTCTTGCGGCCTTCCGCAGACGCGAGAGGACAAGGACGCAACACGCTGTGCGAGCGTAGATCATGGCTTCGCGTTAACTTTGGTTGAACCGTCTCCGGCCTTGGTGTATCCGACGAGCCACAGCCTGCCGACACAATGACGGATACGTTGACCTCGATGCTGACAAAAAAAGGCAAATACGGGCTTAAGGCGCTGATTCACCTGGCGCAAATCGAACCCGGGAAAACGGCATTCATTAGCGACATCGCTGAACAGAACAATATCTCCAAGAAATTTCTCGACGCTATTCTGCTGGAGTTGCGCAAAGGCGGGATTTTGCGATCGAAAAAGGGGCCAGGCGGTGGCTACGCATTGTCCAGGCCAGCATCGGAGATTTCCATCGGCCAAGCGGTCCGTATTCTCGATGGGCCGCTGGCGCCGATCCGGTGCGCCAGCAAAAATGCATTCGAATCCTGTGACGACTGCGACCATCCTGACCAGTGTCAGGTTCGGCATGCGATGACACAAGTCAGGGACGCCATTTCCGCGGTGCTGGACACAATGACGCTGGAGCAGATGGTCGCCAACCGCTCCGCGGGTTTAGTCGACAAGATGACGCAATAACGGCAACACCTAAGAGCGGCAGCCGAACGCGACGTTGGACTCCGGCAGGTCTTCATTGAATCTGATGGCATCATCGTCCGGTGTCTGCAACCTGACCAGTCATTATCACCTGCACATTGTCGCCTCAACGAAGCGCACGCCCAGCATGTCCCAGACATCCAAAGCGCAAATCACGCTCCAGTCGATGAATGGCACCAGTCTAATTTTACTAGCGGCCAACGCGTCGGCGAATGATCGCTTACGCCGCCTGCCGCCATTGTGCGTCCTCAGTCGCACGAACGGCCGTTGATCATCCGCTATCTGAACGCGGGCGCCGACGGAATCATGGTGCCGATGATCAGCAACGCCGACGAGGCACGCGCGGTCGTGGATGCTGTCCGTTACGCCATTCCGGCGGACTACGAAAAGCGTCTGGTGATCGCCATGATCGAGACAGTCGATGCTATCGACGAGATCGTGAAGGTAGAGGGTATCGATGTGTTCTTCATCGGCCCGGGTGACCTGTCGCAGGACATGGGCTACCCGCCGGCTCCGCCATTCGGCGATCCGCGTCCGGATGTCGTCATGGGCAAGGTTGCAGTTGCGGTCGACAAGATTCGCGCTGCCGGAAAGATCCCCGGAACACTCGCCACGCTCGACGAGATCCCGCATTGGCGAGCCAAGGGTGTACAGTTCTTCTACGTCCATTCGGACCCGTTCCTGCGTCGTGGTCTCGCCGCTGTCAAAAGCGCGCTGGCCCGAGGCTGAGACCATGCTCTCCAGCCTATTCGATCTGTCCGATTGCCATGCATTCGCGACCGGACCGTCTCAAGGCATCGGTCCCGCCGCGCGTGAGCTTAGATAACGTTCACGCTCGATATCGCGGGTGCCCTGAGAACGCACACATATGTAAACATAACGCGCATCGCCTTGTTCCGGCTCGTTGATGAGAGTCGGTTCAACGAACGGATCGAAATAAGCCAACTGAGGTTTCTTGATGATCATTGGTCATGGATTGTCACTTTCATTCATCGGCAATCAAACGGAGGTGCGGGCAGACCTTACTTTATGTTGACGTAAGTGGTGGATCAGCTTGCACTGGACCGCAAAGCGTGTTGCGGACAATCAGAATCGCCAATCATCAAATCGTCAGCGGCGACAGGCCGTGAGAACAGATAACCCTGCAAATCGGTGCAGCCGATGGCGATAAGAAAATCCCGTTGTCCTTGTGTCTCCACACCCTCCGCCGTCGTTTCCATGCCGAGGTTGCGGGCAAGGCTCGTGACCGCCGCAGCGATAGCTGCGCCATTGCTCTGCGTATCAAGGAGCCGCACAAAAGAGCGGTCGATCTTGATGCGGTCTATGCCGAAATGGATGAGATGGCTCAACGACGAATATCCCGTGCCGAAATCATCAAGCGCAATCTTTATCCCTGCGTTTCGCAGTCGCCCCAAAATTTCCTTGACCTGCTGCGGATTGTCTACCAGCGCCGTTTCGGTAAGCTCCAATTCAAGACAGGATGAAGGAAAGCCAGTTCTCTGCAATGTGGTCAGCACTCTGTCGGCGAAGCCGTCATGCCGCAGCTGCATTGGAGAGATATTCACGGCGATTGTTTTATCACGAAGTCTCGTCAATCCGATCCAGCACGCCTGCTCTAGAATGTAGTCGCCCAGCGGGGCTATCAGGCCTGTGCTTTCGGCAAGCGGTATAAACTTGTCCGGCGATAGCAGGCCAAGCCGCGGGTGACGCCAACGAACAAGCGCTTCAGCGCCGGTAACATGGTGCTCCTCACCAGCCCGATGGATCGTCTGAAAATGGACTTCGAGGGCGGAATGGTACGACGCGTCTGCAATGCGACCGGACAGGGAGGCAGCCTCGATCTGTTCAAGCTCTGTCCGCAATTCGTCGATCAGTCGCTCACGCTCACGCTGCCCCGTCTCGATCTCGGCGTCATAGACGACATGGCGGCCGCGTCCTTTTGCCTTTGCCTGATAGACGGCGACATCGGCCCGGCGAAGAAGTTCCTCTGGCAGGCAATCATGATGGGTGCTGAACGCAATGCCTATCGAGCAGCCAATATGCGCTGTCACCTCTCCCTGCCTCAGCGCGAAGGGTCGATCAATTGCCGAGACTATAGATTCGAAAATACCGATCTGTGCGGCGAGCTCGTATCGACGCACAGGAAGCAGGATTGCAAACTCGTCGCCGCCCAGTCGTGCAAGAGTTCCGCGTCCGCCGAGAACCTCGTTCATGCGTTCTGCGGCCTTGATGATCAACTCATCGCCGGCGGCGTGACCAAAGGAGTCATTGACGGCCTTGAAGCGATCGAGGTCGACGAAACCGACGACAATGCTGGCATCTGACAATGTCGATGCGAAACATTCTTTGAGCCGCCTGCTGAAAAGGTCGCGGTTCGGAAGGTGCGTAAGGACGTCCTGCAGGGCGAGTTCCCTGGCGTGCTGCTCGCTACGATGCAGCTCCTTCCAGCTCCGGTTAAGGCGCAGCACCAGAAGCCAGAAAAGTCCGCCAATCACTGCGATGGCAGCGCAGAGGTATGGCGTGAGCCTCTCAATGACCTTGGAACCGGGAAGGTCCGGAGACCAGATGATCACACCTATCGGATCACCATTTGCGCTCGCTTCCACCTGGAAGGCAACCTCCCCATCTTCAGCATCGGTAGTTCGAGCGTACCGTGCGCCCTTGAGACCCATTTCGCGGCTAAGATCGTCAAGGATCGTTCCGTCCAGAAAGCGAAACCCGATAAGATAATGGGGGGCTTGCGGCGTTGGCATCGCCCCCGGTTCGCCTCTTTCGCCGTCGAAGATGACCGATGATATGGCGACGATGGATGCCCGACCTTCCAGGCGCAACATCTCGGCGCTGATCGATGGAGATAGTTCTCCACGCATCGCTGCCTGATATCGTCCGTCGCGCACCTTGCTGAAAAGATTGGCGAGGAGGGGCCTTACCCATTGGTAGCGGCGAGCGGTAGCAGGATCGCCATCAAACAGCAGCTTTCCATCGTCGTCGACAAGGAGCAGCTGTTCGAAATCAAACACCTCTGTAACGGTTTCGCCAAACACCTGCGCCTCTCGGCGGTCGGCTCGGGCGCCGTCAGATGTATTGTCCGGAAGAAGAGAGGCATAGCCCGCAGCGACCATCGCCACGTCTCTGGCCATCTGATTGACTTGATCCGCGAGCTTGGCTGTGACCAGCGCCTTCTGGCGTTCGAGGGCCGCTATATCGCTCTCTGCGCCAGCCCAAATGGTTGCCAGCACGGCCAGCAAGGTTGCGGCAATGCCGATGGTAACTATTGGAACAAAGATTAAGCGAGAGTTCCTGCGGCGAAAAAAGCTCTTTGTTATTGCGCCGGTGAGATGTTCAAGCACTTCCGCCCCCATATTTTGGGACAGAATTCAGCAAAAAGATTGCTAAACGCTTATAAAGGCGAATTTAAATTGCAATTCTCTCAATAACATAAATTAACATCTGTGTGGCTGAATGACTGCGCCACAACGGGGTGGGCTGGGGACGAACGATGTATATCAGAGGCAAGTGGACGAGCCTATTATTACGTTTCGCAATGGCGCTTTCGGCATTGGGATCTCTCGGTACCGCAACATCCCACGGGGAAGAGGCTTCGGTCACAGTTGCCGTCGAAGGTATTTTTCCTCCATTCAACTACAGGGATTCCAACAATGTACTTCAGGGGTTTGATATTGATATCGCAAACGCGATCTGCACTGCAGCCCAGCTGAAATGTGAGTTTGTCGTTCAGGACTGGGATGGCATGATCCCCAATCTCCTGGCCGGCAAATACGACACGATTATATCGTCGATGTCCATGAGCGCGGAGCGAAAGGAAAGGGTCAGATTCACTGCCCGTTACTATGACAGCCCTTCGGTATTTGTCGTTCAAAAAGCCTCTCCGCTGAAACGGATGCAGGCTGACGAACTGTTGGGCAAAAAGCTCGGTGTCACGTTCTCGACTGCCCAGGCCAGCTTCGCCGACGATCGCTACAGCAATATCGAGCGTGTCGTTTATCCTTCCTCGCCCGATCTCTACAAGGCGCTGGAAGCCGAGGAGGTCGATGTGATCCTTGAAGACAAGCTCGCGATCTATGATTGGCTGACGAACACCAAGGCCGGAAGCTGCTGCGAGTTTCGTGGTGATGACGTGAAAGACCCTAAATATTTCGGAGAAGGCGCAGGCATAGCTGTGCGACCGGATGACGCCGCACTTCTCCAGCGATTGGACCAGGCGCTTGCGAAAATCCAGGACGATGGGACCTATGACGGGATCAATGCGAAGTATTTTCCGTTCAGTATCCGCTAGGACTGCGCGCCTTCATCGTCGACGTGGCAATCTCAATGGGTAACCGTTCCCAGCCGGACTATCTATGGAACTTAAACGCCACCTAAATGTTCTATTCATCTGACGTTCATGTTCCGATGGAGTATCCGATGTTTCTCAACACTTTCAATGCTGGCGCTGCTTTCAGCTTTTCGCGCGAGCCAGGCACGTCTTGCGGCAAGCCGGCGATCGAGGCTGAATTGAGATATCTGGAAAACGTCAATTGCAGCGACGTTCGCGTCGAAGAAAGCGGCTCCTTCATCGTATTGGACGGTAGCGTTCCATCCAGCCGTGAGCTCGCGAAAATTGTGCGGCTCGCGAATGAGATCGCTGGCAGCGACAATATTATCTGTCAGATGATCGTGGTTCCGAGCAATAAGAGCGAAGTGCCATTCATGCTTGCCTGACGGCAGCTCAATAGTGATGGTGTAGGCAGCTGGCCTGTTCCAGGCCAACCATGCTCCGGCGATGTTCATCTTCCCAGTCGAGCTTAACGATGGTTTGCTGCCGATGAATCGTCGGAAACCTACCGAGATATCAGGACTTTGCCTTGAGCCTGATCAAAGTCAGCTCGGAAGGGACGCCGAGGCGGATTGCGAAGCCTGGCCAAAGAGCAGTTCCGTTGTTGACATACAGTTGCAGGCCACCGACCTGATACATGCCGGAAACATAGCCGTTATTGCCGCGGGCGACCAACAGGTCCAGCCCGCGAACCATGCCGCCATGCGTATGGCCCGAAAGCTGTAAGGCCACACCAGCCGCCGCCGCGCGCGGTGCCATCTTGGGCTGATGCGCGAGCAATATAACCGGCGCGTCGCTGGGAGTGCCTGCAAGCGCAGCGTCCAGATCGGGCGCCGGATTGGTACCACTGAGCGCCTCAAGATCGGTAACGCCCGCAACAACCACTTCATCGCCGTCTTTTCTTATCACGGCGTGCTCGTTGAGAAGCATGCGGATGCCCAGTTGCGCATCATGCTTCATCCACTGATCATACCCGAAATAATATTCGTGGTTGCCTGGTATCGCCAGTACACCGTCACGGGCGCGCAAGTCCGCGAGCGGAGCGATATCGTTGCGACGCGCATCGAGCTTTCCGTCGATGAAGTCTCCAGTAATAACAATCAGATCAACGTCGAGTGCATTCGATCGCGCAACGATCTCTTGTGACCAACCCCTCGTAAAAAGCCTGCTGACATGCAGATCTGTAAGCTGGAGAAGCCTGTATCCTTCGAAAGCTTTCGGTAGCCCAGCTATCTCGACCACCACCTCCTTTAGAGGTGGTATCTTTATCGCCTGCCCGACTCCGTATGCTGCCAGACCGAGGGAGAGGAGCCCGATCCCATAGCGGACCTCGACAGGCACGTCTGGAAACCTCCAACGCGCAACGGCAAGCATCAACGAGATAATATCCAGCGCGATCTGGAATATGCCCAGAAACACGATCGCACCGAAAAGCACATTAAAGCCGATGATCAGCGGTCGCGGAAACTCCGGCGACAGGACGGATCCGGAAGAAAGACGGCTTATGAGATGATATTGGGATGCAATCAGGAGAAATGCGGCCACGACGATCTTCACCGGAAGTGACCAAGGCATCGGCTCTATGAAACGCAGAACGACAATCAGCCATGGCAGACCGAATATAAGATGAAACATGCGATGCGCCTATGTGGCAGACGATGGGAGGACATGGCTTTTGGCCCCGTCCAGATTTGCAGTCATGGCGAAGGTGGCGATGCTGACGGAGACATGCAAGGTCGAAGGTATAAGCCGTGACGTTCGCACCTATGCACAAAATGGTCGTTATGCGTGTTTGCATAGAACGTTCATGTTGCCTGGTTCCAGAAGCCCGATTTACGTCCATGCTCGCGCATCAGCCGAGCGACATAGTCCTCGTGAGCTTCGATACCGCTATAGTCCTCTATCTGGCTTGCAAGTGACAGGCATTCCGTCAGATGCCGTGCGGCGTGCTTGTATCGGCTGGATCGTCCATTTTCCAGGGTGAAGTCAATCATGGCGCGCAAGACCATCATTGCTGCCAGCGGATGTTTCTCGCCGAGCATGTCGGCGGCATCGTTCATCAGTTCGTAGAAATCACCATCCAGTTCGCCGACACGCTTCATTACCAGTTTCGCGGCGTCCGCCGGGGAGGGCCATCTCATAAAGAAAGACAGCGCCTGATGAACCTCGGGGAAATTCCGGACGTAATCGAAAGCTTTCTCCTCCGCTTCCAGATCGTCGAAATCAGGCAACCTGCGAACATAGGCCCGCAGGTGCTCTTCATTCAGAGACTGTTCAAAACACTGCCACCGGAATGCCTGAGCGTCATTCGGCCTCTTGAGCGCCTCCAGTGCGTCGATACGTGCGATTTGCCACTCGAACGGTAGGCTGCCACGGCCGCGGTCATCGACCCGATCGAGAATATCAAGCGCTTCGGCGGCACGCCCTGCCGCCGTGAGACGGTTGGCGATATCGGCGGCGACCATTGGTGCAGCACACGTCTCTTGCGGCTGCAAGGCGATATAGGCATCCACATCGTTTTGCTGATCGGCGATCTCCTGCAAGGCATAGCGGATCGTGCGATCCCGGTGACGCCCGAAAACCTCGTCCTCGTAAAGCGGTCCCGCTCCGCTCCAACCGAGGATATCGCGTTCCATCTCGGATGGTGTCTCCTGAGGTTCGTTCGACCATTCCAACAAAAGTGTTTTCAGGCGTTCCATCCCCTCATGGCCGAGGGCATCCGCCATGACGCCAATCAGCGGGTCGAACTGGCCGTAGTTATTGCCCTGTATGGCCTTGATGATTTTTTCCGCAAGCACGTCGGATGCGATCGCCGCGCGTGCAGCGACGACACCGGCATCAACACACCCCTGATGAAAGATTTGCATCAGCGAACCGCTGCTATCGTTCGAGCGGGAAAAAATCGAATCCGCCAGGTTCAGAAACTGCCAGATGAGTTCGTAACCCTCAGAGGCATCATCCGTCGCAACGGTCTCCACGATCATCCTGCGCTGTGTTTCAAGATCCAGTCTGGTTGCCTTGATCTTTTTCCAGTCGATGAAGGTTCGGGCACGCGCGATACTGCCAAGGCGCTTGCGCACCGCGCGAGCAACCTCCGCACTCGAATGGTCGCCGGCAAGCTCCAGGCGCAGGCGACGCTTGTGCGCCGCATTGCCGGTGGCGATTTCGATAAGAAGTTCTGCCAGACGTGGAGCACCGAGCGTTTCGAGATTTTTGGCGTTGAGGGTCGTCTTGGTCGCCATCTATCGATCCTTCATTGCCGACGAGAACGAGTGTCTTCGCCTTTGAAGCATTTCCACTGAAAGACGACAATCAATTCAGCAGCCGTGCCGCCCGCCCACTCCGCCGTGTCGCGTCGTTGTAATAGCTCGATGCTTTTATGCGGATTGATGCCTGCACTGCTCCAACCGACAGAAGTATCCCGCGATTGGACGCTTCGTTGCCCTTAAGGGACACGTGCACATATGTCCGATAGGCGGGCCTGTTATCTCTCCCGATCGGGATTTCGTGCGTGTTGAAGGCTGCCGACCACCAGCTGTCGCTTGCCGAGTCAGAAACGTGACCACCAATACGGGATGCCTAAGGTCCGGATGTGAGCTTGCCAATCTCCTGGATCAATTGCTCCTGAGTATAGGGCTTACCCAGCCTCGCGACGTCGAGGTTGAGGTCTGCTGGAAGTTCCGCATAGCCGGATGCGATAAGTATTGGCGTATTAGGAGCGATTGCACGGACAGCCATGGCTAGGTCTCCACCGTTCATACCGGGCATCGAGAAGTCCGTGATGACAAGATCGAAGCCCGATCCGTCCCCGAAACATTCCAAAGCCTCAAGGCCCGAATGCGCTTCAACGACGTCATGTCCAAGATCCATCAGCATGTCAGCGGAGCTCATGGCGATCAGCATATCGTCGTCGACCAGCAAGATCCGTTTCGGACCAGCCCACGTCGTTGCAGGCGCAGCCAATGCGCTTCCTGCTTGCTTGTCTACGGTCACAAGTGCCGTCGAGACTGGGATCCACAATTCGGCCTTCGTTCCTTTGCCCACCTCGCTGGTCAGCTTGAGGTCGCCGTTCAGCTGGGAGGCCAGACCATGGATCATGGAAAGACCCAGTCCGGTTCCCTTGCCCAGTTCCTTGGTCGAGAAGAAGGGCTCAATGGCTTTCTGCAGCGTCTCATTGTCCATGCCGCAGCCCTGATCGGTGACCGAGAGGACGACGTAACGACCGGCGACCAGCTCGCCGACCTGCGAAGGCTGCACGACCTCTTCCAGGCCGAGGTGGATTGTTCCGCCGTCCGGCATTGCGTCTCGCGCATTGACGGCGAGATTGAGAAGGGCGAGTTCCACCTGGTTTGCATCGGCAGACACGAGGGGAAGCTGGTCCGGCACATTCGTTTCGATCACGATCGTCGAACCGACCGATCGTTTCAGGAGATCCTCCATCCCGAACACGAGCGCTCGCATATCCACCGGGTCGATGCGAAGATCCTGCCGGCGCGAAAAGGCGAGAAGCCGCTGGGTAAGGGACGCGCCGCGCTTTGCGCCTTGCTGCGCGCCGTCAATCAGGCGGATCACCTTGGGATCGTCTCCAGCGTATTTGCGCAGGAGTTCGAGATTGCCAAGGACCGCCATCAGAAGGTTGTTGAAGTCGTGCGCCACGCCGCCGGTCAGCTGACCGATGGCTTCCATCTTCTGGCTTTGGCGCAGTTGCTGTTCGGCACGCTCCCTATGCCCGACCTCATCCATGACAGCGGCATGAGCAAACTCCAGTTCACGTGTTCGCTCTGCAACGCGCTGCTCCAGAACCTCGTTCAACCGTCGCTGCTGTTCTTCTGCTTCCAGTCGCGCCGTGATGTCGGCAGAGACACCGACCAGCTTGATGGCTTTGCCGGACCTATCTCTGTAAAGCTGCGCGCGAACCTCCGCCCAATGAACAGATCCATCCTTCCAGATGGTTCGATATTCTATTGCATAGTCGACGCCGGTATCGATCGTCGCTCTGACGGCAGATTGCATGCGGTCAACGTCGTCGAGATGGATCGCCGACAACAGATCTTCATAGGAAAACCTGTCATCAGGACCGTGTCCGAAAATCGACTTGCAGGTTTTCGACGTGGTGAGTTCATTGGTGGCGAGGTCAAGCTCCCAGGCTCCAAGCCGGCCTGCGCTGAGAGCCGTCTGGAGGCGACGCTCGCCTTCATCCAAATCTTCTATTCTGGCTCGGGCGTCAAACTGCCGGCGCCGGCCGCGCATGGCGGATCGGGCAACACTGATGAATGTCGTTGCGTGAAACGGTCGCTCTACAAAACTCACGTTTCCCAAGACCTCGGACAATCTTGCCGCTGCCGGATTGCGTTCCGGGCCGCCACCGCGGTTGGTCAGGATGATGAACGGCAGATCCGACCAGCTGGGCTGGGCCGCGATCCATGTGGAAATGGCTCGTAAATCGGCAGATCGAAACGCTTCCTCTGTGACGATAGCGAACGCGATGTGATCGCCGAGGCTTGCAACGAATGACGGGATATCCGCTGCCGCCGCCGAGTTGATGCCCGCTTCTTTCAGGAGCGACGCTGCAATCTGTGCATCGCGGCCGATTGGAGCGTAGATCAGGCCGCTTGCGTCGCTGTTAGGAATGGTCGCCGTCCTCATCGGTCAGGGGAAGAAGCGGCTGCCGTTCTCCAACGAAGTTTGGAACGCCACGCAGCACACCCTGGAAGCCGGAAAGCGGCTCACCCAGCGTAAGGCCCTTGCCGGAAATCTTGAACTCTCTAATGGTGTCTTCGTGAGGGCCGGTACGCTTCTTGATAACGGACACAGCACGCCGGACCTTGCCCAGCGCTTCGAAGTAGCGCAGCAGGATCACGCTGTCGGCGAGATAGGTCACATCGACCGGTGACTTCATGTCGCCGACCAGCCCATGCTGCGCCACCGTCAAGAAGGTATTGGCACCCTGCCGGTTCAGATATTGCAGGAGCTCATGCATGTGCAGGATCAACGCATTCTCTTCCGGCATGGATGCCTGATAACCATTGATACTGTCGATGACGACCGTCTTGGCGTCATAGGTTGAAACGCGATCGCGTACGCGCTGGGCAAACTCTCCCGGCGACAACTCGGCTGCATCGAGCTGCTCGATGTGGATAAGCCCGGCGTCATGCAGCTTTTCCAGATCGATACCCATCGACTTGGTGCGGGCATAAAGCAGGCCGAGTTCTTCGTCGAATACGAAGATGGCCGCTTTTTCCCCGCGCTGAACCGCGGCATTGACGAACTGCAGGGCGAAAAGGCTTTTACCGGTCCCGGCAGGACCAATCAGCAATGTGCTGGATCCGCGCTCAATGCCGCCCCCAAGCAGACCATCGAATTCCGGTAGGCCGCTGGAAAGCGTGATGCGTTCAAAGCTGGTCCTGTGCTCGATCGCCCGAAGACGTGGGAACACTTTAACGCCGCCGGTCTTGATGATGAAGTCGTGATAGCCACCGCGGAACGACTGGCCACGATATTTGATGACCCTCAGCCTGCGGCGCTCGGAGCCGTAATCGGGCACAAGCTGCTCGAGGTGAATGACGCCGTGAACAACGCTATGCACCGTCTTGTCGAAATTCTCCGATGTCATGTCGTCGAGAAGAAGGACGGTGGCATCCGAGCGCGAGAAGAAATGTTTCAATGCAAGGATTTGCCGCCGATAACGCAGTGAACTCTGCGCCAAAAGGCGGATTTCCGACAGGCTGTCGATGACGACGCGCTGTGGCTTCAGCCGCTCGAATGCCTCGAAAATCAATTTTGTCGTTTCACCAAGCTCTAGGTCCGACGAATAGAGCAGGCTTTGCTGCTGATCGGCATCGAGAAGACTTTCCGGCGGCACGAGCTCGAAAATCTCGATCCCATCGCCGATTTCCATACCATGCGATTGCGCGCAGTCGCGAAGCTCTTCGTCGGATTCCGACAGGCTGATGTAAAGACAGCGCTCACCGAGCTTTTCGCCCTCGATCAGAAACTGCAGGGCAATCGTCGTCTTGCCAGTGCCGGGAGAGCCTTCAAGCAGAAAAACATGTCTGCGTGTAAAGCCGCCGGATAAAACGTCGTCCAGTCCCTGGACACCAGTTTCGGCCTTACTGCTGAGTACACGATCCATAATTCCTCCGGACTTTCTAAGATACTTAGAGCGCAGAGGATGGAGAAACAAGGCGGTAGGGGGGTTGTGCCGGTCAGCACGCGACCGCACGATCAAGTGGCACGCGCGGCGTCATGACGATGAAAAGATTAGTCCTGCGGTCTAAATTGAAAACTGCGCGACAAATTCCTGTCTGACGCCCACAACGCAGCTCTTGAAAATCAGAGCTTCCCAAGGTCCGTGTTGCCCGCGTTTCACGCCGCGAAGAACCATTTGGCCACGAAACCAACTCGCAATCCGAATAACTGGCCTATCTTTTCCAATGTTTCGAGTGTTGGGTTTGCGACTTCTATTTCCGCAACCTGTCGCCTAGTAAGTGACAACGTCTTGGCAAACTGTGAGTTCACGCTGAAGCGCGACTTGCGGGCTTGATCAAGCTAACCGGCATAGCGCATCCGGGCGAGCAGTTTCTTGCGAAAGACCTCTGCCAGCGTTCGATAGCCGAGGCATTTGCGTGGCGTTCCGTTTAGTCTGTTGCAGATCTCAATCAGGTCGGCGTCGGTCACGGACATTGGATCGACCTCTCTCGAAAGCCATTTTCGCGCTCGTCTGTTGGTGTTTTCGACGGTGC